>CAYULB010000104.1:0-2427 GCA_964445575.1 uncultured Eubacteriales bacterium | reverse complement strand
AGGATTATACTGAAAGACAATCAGAATAGCATTACCTAAATAATATTTCATGGAAAATATCAGCGAGATTTAAAAATAATTGCCATAAAAAATGTAAAGCTATTGACATTATTGATTATTTCATTTAGTATATGAGTGAAACATATAAATGTCAATAACATATTAATGTTTATTTGATTTTTATCGGAGGTGCAGAATGTGTCATCCCAATGATCCCAGTCATCCCGGTCATCCCGGTCATAGCTGCTGCAGTCCCCCTTCTGGCAAAATACAGGGTTTCATTCAGCCCTGGCTGCTTCTGCTTCTTTCGGAAAAAGCAGCCCACGGCTATCAATTGACCGACAAACTAAACCAGAATAAAGACACCAAAGGCATAGACCCTGGTTTTCTTTACCGGACGCTGCGGCAGTTCGAGGAGGATAGGCTGGTCAAGTCTTCATGGGATACAGAGGGGTCCGGCCCGGCCCGGCGGATTTATGAAATCACCCCAGACGGCGTTGAATTCCTGCATGCCTGGGCTGAGCATATCCGGAATACCCGGAAACGGCTGGGACGCTTTCTAAAAGCTTACTCCTCCCGCTTTAAACCGCATGAAACTTAATCAAAAGGAGATAAAAAAATGTGTATGCATCACGAATTTCATCATCAAGGTTCCGGCCGCTGTTATTGTCAACCTGGCAGGTTCCAAGAAGGCTTGTTCCAGAGGCGTTTTTCAACCCGTCAAGAGCGAATCGCCCGGCTCGAGGAATACCTCAAAGACCTTCAGGCGGAAGCCACGGCCGTTGAAGAGCATCTCAACAGGATAAAGTCCGGCAAGTAAACAATAAAAATAGAATGAAATCAGCCGTTATTTTGATCAATGCCCTCGCTGTAGTGTGTTTGGTTTTTGCCTTCTTCAAAGATAGAGAAAAAACCCGCCGGTCAATCATTGTTGCTGCCCGGTCTTTCCTGCGAATCCTTCCTCTTGTTCTCATGATAATCGTTATCGTTGGACTTTTCTCCTCTTTCATTCCTCCCTCTGAGATCATGAAGTTCATCGGAGCGCAAGCTGGATGGTCAGGCATTCTGGCTATTGCAGCCCTTGGCGCAGTGCTCCATATCCCGGCCCTGGTCTCTTATCCCTTAGCAGCCGCTCTTCTTCAGAGCGGAGCTACCATCGCCCCAGTGGCTGCCTTCATCACCACTTTGACCATGGTGGGTGTTATCACCATGCCTCTGGAAATTAAAGAACTCGGGATAAGACTTACCCTTCTTCGAAACGTCCTCAGTTTCATTCTTGCTGTTTTCATCGCTCTCATCATGGGGATGGTTCTATGAACATTCGGGACAGAGAAAAAAGCAGGAAACAAAATCCTTCTCCCAAAAACATCTTCAGAGACTATCTTATTTTTGGGGCGATTCTGGCTGTTGGTTTTTTTCTTCTCTTAATATTCCCTGAGAAAAAAGAAGCTGCTGCCGCAACCGCCTGGAGCTATTTTGTGGAAATGATGGTAATTCTGCCGGCCGTTATGGTCATCATGGGGCTTTTCAGTGTATTTATCTCAACGGAGCAGGTAGTTAAATATTTGGGGAAAGCCTCCGGAGTTAAAGGGCCGCTTTTAGCCATATTCTTCGGGGCTCTGCCCACAGGTCCACTCTACATTGCTTTTCCTCTGGCTTCAGCTCTTATTAAAAAAGGAGCCAGAATTTCTAATGTGGTTGTTTTCATTTCGGCCTGGGCCTGCATTAAAATCCCTCAAGAGCTGGTGGAGCTTCAGTTCCTGGGATTTAAATTCATGGGAACAAGGCTTCTTTTAACCATTTTCTTTGTTATCCTAATGGGACTGCTTATAGAGCAATTTGCGTCTCAAAAAAAACAAAAACAGGTTCACACCCAATAAGGAGGCATGAAAAATGAAAGTATTCGATCTCTCTAAGATAAAGGCTTTTCCGTTCGAGGAACGGGAAAAGAACGTCTTATTCCAAACAAAAGAATTCAAAACCAGGATGATTGAACTGCCGCCAGGAGGGAAAATGCCGCCCTGCAATATGTCAGAATATGTTATTTTCGTTGTTTTGGACGGAGAAGTGATGGTTGAAGTAAACTCGGAAAAATTGAGCTTGAAGGAGAAACATTGCCTCATTGCTGAACCATCCAATCTGTCCATGCAAACACAAAAGGGCGTCAGGATACTTGGAATACAGATAGCCTCACAAGTTTCATCGTTCTAATTAGTTTGAAATTGCCTGTCATCACGAACGATCAAAGGGGACCGGTCACAGGGATATTGAGGTTCTTAGAGGGCCGGTTTTTTTGCATGAGCTAAATTTTTTTATTAATCACTAATTGGGCCCCCAAATAGCGCTATTAAGGAGTAAATTATTGTGGATAAATGGTGTTAACTTATTGATAAAGAATAAGATCCCCGGGCCCGTCCCCCATAACAT
>CAYULB010000103.1:0-2447 GCA_964445575.1 uncultured Eubacteriales bacterium | reverse complement strand
ATCCATAGAAACTGGAGAAACGAAACAAACTCTATCAACTCTAATCATGCCCTGACGCCTCGCATCTGCAGCAACCTCGACTCGTGAATAATCCAGGTTAATTTTTTTTGGACGGGGGTTCAATTAAAAAACAGCGCAGCAGATAGAGAACACTCTGCAAGGGCTGAGATTACAGGACTGATTGATAAAGGATTGATAGAGAATGCAGAGCCTTATTTTTTCTTGCCCTCTGTTATTCTTACTTTGATATCATTTATCCATGAATTTAATTTTTTTCTTCTCTCCAGAGGAAGGCTGTACTGGAACAGGTCTCTGTACTTTACAAAATATTCAAGAGAGACTATATAATTTCCTAATTTCATATGAGTGTAACCCAGATTGTAAAGGGGCAGCCCGTAATCGGGATCAATAGAAAGGGATTTTTCCCAAGCCTCAATAGCTTTCTTTATATCTCCCCAATGCTGATAAGTGACTCCCATCCCGTTGTAGGCCACTGCATCTTCAGGGTCGATTTCAACGGCTTTTTTAAAATTTTTCAGGGCTTTTTGCAAGGCCTGTTTATCTTCTGAATCGAAAAAGATAGAAAGATAGGCATTTCCCTTATTACTGTAAGACATAGCAAAACCACTGTCGATTGAGATAGCCTCATCCAAGGCTTCTATGGCTTCAGCATATTCTCCCTTTCTGGTGTAAGCAATCCCCAAAAAATTCCACAGCTCCGGGTCATAATCCATTTCACGGATAGTGGTTTCCTTGAACAGAGAAATAACTTGGTCACTTTGACCGGCTTCGGTTAAAAAATTGACATAAGCAGAAAAGATTTCATGGCTTTCAGGAAGCTGCCTCATCCCTTCTTCCAGAACCAAAAAGCCTGAGTTCAGGTCCCCTTCTTCCTTATACAGAGTAGCGAGGTTGGAATAAGCCACATCAATATCCTTTCTTTCTGTGATCACTTCCTGGAGCATTCTGATAGCTTGTTGGGTTTTTCCTTCTAAATAGACCTGTTTGGCAAATATTGACTTATTGTAAAGAGGAAGCATCTTTTTGACATCATCCTCAGGTCCATATTCTCTTTTTTTCTGAATTGAGGTCCCGGAAAAATATCCCAGGCTCCTTAACTTGCGGATGATCTCTTTATCCGGAGTTTGCCGGGCATTCACTTCCTCTTTTGGTGAATATTTCTCCATGATTTCATCCAGTCTTTTTCTATGCCTGTCTGTTTCTATTTGCAAAGCCAAATTGGTTTTTTCGTTAAAATCTTCCTCCAAATCATAAAACTCAGGAATAGGAGATTCAATAAACTTTTTTTTGTCTTCAATAAAGCCTCGAAGGGGGGGCCATCCCCTGCTGTAAAAAGGGTACAGGGATTCGAAGTAGATAGGACCCCGTTTAAGCTCTTTTCCCTTTATGGAGGAAATCAAAGAGGTCCCGGAAAGGAAATCCGGCTCTTTTAGGCTTAGTGCCTCACAGAGAGTAGGGAAAATATCTGTATGTGCAACATAATCTGTTACTTCTCCGGATCCAATTCCAGGAATGCAGATTATAAGAGGAATCCATAGGGATGAATTGTAAGCAAAAAAGCCGTGAGTGACTTCTCCGTGCTCACCCAGAGATTCACCATGGTCTCCTGTAAGAACAATCAAAGTATCTTTATAAAGATTTTTTGATTCTAAATAAGAAAAAAGTCTACCCAGCTCAGAATCCACATAAGCCACTTCCCCGCTGTAAAGGTCTTGTTTAAATTTATCTCTGTAGGGCTGGGGAGGTTCATAAGGAGTATGGGGATCAAATAAATGCACCCACAGAAACCAAGGGGATGATTGTTTTCTCAGCCATGACAGAGACCTGTCTACCACCTCATGGGCCCTTCTTTCCACATAATATTTATCTCCTCTGGCGCTTTGGCTTCCATACTCATCATCATAAACACGGAATCCCTGGTCCAGCCCAAATCGGGAATCCAAAGGATAGGCTCCCACAAACGCTCCGGTCACATATCCCTGATCCTTTAAAAACTCAGCAAGGGTCAGGTGCTTTTCCTGGACCAAGAAATTGGAATTCTCGTGAACACCGTGTTCCAGAGGAGAGGTGCCCAAAAGAATATTGGTATGAGAAGGAAGAGTGGTGCAGGTGTGAGCAAAAGCACGAGTAAACAACACTCCTTTACTGGCTAAAGAGTCTATATGAGGGGTCTCCACATGTTCTATGCTGTAGCAGCTCAACCGGTCTGTTCGGAGGGTATCAATGGTGACGAGAAGAACATTCCATCCTTTTCCCTTAGTTTTGGCGAAAACTGGATTTAATAACAAAGAAAACAAAGCCAGACACAAAAAGAAAATATATAGAAAGGCCTTTCTTTCTTTTTTTATACAGTACATGCTAATTAATACCTACCTGACCTATTCATAAAAAAATGGCGATGTTCAATCTTTTGTTTTGCTTTCAAG
>CAYULB010000102.1:0-2753 GCA_964445575.1 uncultured Eubacteriales bacterium | reverse complement strand
CAAGAGGATACGGTTTGTGTGTTGTATAGCCGGAGAGATTTGGAAATTCATGAAAAAATCCTCGAAATGAAAACCTGAAATACAGAATCGAACCACCAACAAAATATTCCCATTTTACATGAGAACCGGGCCTATTTTATTCATGTAGGAATAGAAATGCTTCAAGCTCGCGATATTTTCTTTTATGGTATCAGATGAGGCCCCAAATGGCGGTTCTAAGGGGCAAAACCCAGTGGCTGATTTGGTTTGATTCTTTTTAAAAAATCCTCACATGGAACACACCACACATCATCAATCAAAAGCCTTTCACTCCCCCGATAGACAAATACAGGATTACATTCCGGATAATCCTGACGAAATGCTTTCAAAGGCTTGAGTTCATTTCTGCGCACCTTTGGAGTGTTTTTCACTTCAACAGCCCAAAAGCATTCATCACCGTAAATAATGAAATCAACTTCTGTGCCGGCTTTGGTCCTCCAGTAATAGAGCTTGGAGGAAGATCGACTATAATCGACCCAGGCTCTAAGATGCTGAGCCAGAAGTCCTTCGAGAGCAGCTCCTTCGATTTCAGCGGTCTGGTCAAGGGCTCCCTTAGGTCTTAATGCGCGGAAAACTCCTGTATCAAAAAAGTAAAATTTTGGATGTTGGATCACAGCTCGTTTGGCTCTTCTTGTAAAAACAGGAAGAGAAAAACCCAGCAGCAAATCGTAAAGCACATCAATATATCCCTCCACAGTCTTTCTTTTAACCTCACATTCCCTGGCCACATTACTGACATTAAGGACTGTTCCGTGGGAAAAACTCAAGGCTTCCAAAAATCGAGCAAAGTTTCCGATATTTCTAACCAATCCTTCCATCTGGACTTCTTCTTTCATGTATAGAGTTATATAAGCATTGAGGGTTTCTTTGGGTTCTTTCGATGACATCACAAGAGGAATCAAACCGACTTGAAGAGCTTGTGTCAGATCGAATTCAGTCTTTATTTCAGAAGCCATAAACGGATGGAGAGTCCGCACAAGGGCTCTCCCCCCAAGCAGGTCAACCCCGCTTTGTTTTATTTTTCGAGCGCTTGACCCAGTGAGAATAAACTTGAGCTTAGGCTCATCTTCCATCAGCGAGTGCACCACATCCAATAATTCAGGAGCTTTTTGCACTTCATCAAGAATGACAATTTTTTTATCAGGATTGCCTTTGATAAGCTCACTGAGACGCTCTGGCCGTGCTTTATACAAACGAAAGGCCTCAGGCTCCAAAAGATCAACTCTCAGTTCATTTTCAAATCTCTGCTTTAACCAGGTTGTTTTCCCTGTTCCCCTCGGGCCGAAAAGAAAATAACTGTTTTGTGAATCCTTGAAATAACGCTTTATTATTTTCATGTTTTCATTTTTTTTTGATGTGATTCCGCCATTTTTACTCTATTTTTGGAATTTATGATTCCAAATTAGCATTTCCCTGTGATCTTGTCAATCTTTTCTTTTAAAAAAAAATGAGAAAAATCAGGTAAATGAATAAACCGGACCCAATTTAAATTCGACTAATTTGGATAGGGGTGAAAAATAGTCTTGACTTTTTTTCACAGCCATGCAAAATAGTCTTATGAACATAAATCACTCTTTGAGACAATGGGCTCTTAATCAAAAGTTCCTTCACGGCAGAATGTCATTCATATGCGGGCCCCGTCAGATTGGAAAAACCACTCTTGTCCGGAATCATCTCAAAAAAATCAATCAGAGTGAAAATTACTACAACTGGGACAGTTTATCGCTGAGACAGGAATTTTCCTCTGACTCCTTCTTTTTTATTGAGAATTTATCGCTCCCTCTGTCCCCTGAGAAAAAACTGCCTGCCAAAGACCGTCAGTGGGTGGTTTTTGATGAGATACACAAATATCCCGGCTGGAAAAACATCCTTAAAGGATATTATGATGAATGGAAAAACAGCTTAATTTTCACGGTAATCGGAAGCGCACGCCTTGACTATTTCCGCCAGTCCGGAGACAGCCTTGTGGGAAGGTATTTTCTATTTAAGATGAATCCTCTGCATCCCCATGACCTTACTGATTTTGTTCTCGACTGCGATTCTGTTTGGCATCCCAAGGAAGCTGTGATCCCATTTCCTGAACCGGACATGGCATTTCAGGAAGCATCCGCAACGTTATTTGACCTCAATGGTTTTCCTGAGCCTGTGAGTGCGGGAACCAAAGAATTTTATGAACGCTGGAAAAACGATCATATCTCACTTATCACCACCGAAGATATCCGTGACCTTTCACAAATAACCCAAATCCAAAAGCTGCAGACCCTTTTATTTTTACTGCCTGAGCGAGTGGGGTTTCCCTTAAGTTTGAACAAGTTAAAGAATACCCTTGGCTGCGCTCATGCCTCAGTGAAAAATTGGCTGGAGGCCTTAAAAAAAGTGTATTTGGTGTTTGATTTGGCTCCGTATTCGACCCGATTGAAAAGATCTGTCCTTAAAGAGCATAAATATTATTTCTGGGACTGGGGCCTCCTTGAAGATCCTGGAAAAAGATTTGAAAATTTCACGGCTGTCCATTTGCAGCGGGCTGTTTCCGCCTGGAACGAGTGGGGAAAGGGAAATTATCAGCTGAGGTATGTGAAGACCAAAGACGGCCGGGAAGTCGATTTTGTGATCACTGAAAAAGACAAACCTTATCTTCTAGTGGAATGCAAAATAAATGAAAAGCAGCTGGTGCGGAACTTGCCTTATTTCAAAGAAAAGCTCAAAGCGCCCAT
>CAYULB010000101.1:0-3569 GCA_964445575.1 uncultured Eubacteriales bacterium | reverse complement strand
GTCCATAGAATTTAGCTGTTTCCAGGATAGTCCACCCCTCTTCTGCTTTGACCTCCAATCCATTGATAGTGAGATTAATCATTTTCTCCTCCTATGGCTTTTTTCCCGTCTTCAGTCTCTAACTCACATCTAAGACATCGTTTTGCTTCTTTTATGACTGTTTCCTGATTAAAACCCAAATCGACTTCTTTGAAATTTTTATGCCTCTTGTTTACTTTTAATTTAGGCATTTCTGGCCTTTTGGCTTCTTCTATTTCTTCTTCGGTTAATTCAACAGGTTCCACATACATGGAAGGACGGCTGATTTTATATTCAGGAGAATAGGTTTTTCCTTCCAAGTATTTAAAAATTGATTGGGCTGCCTTTTTTCCCATACACATTGCTTCGACTACTGTGCTGGGGCCTGTTACAGCATCACCTCCGGCAAAAACTCCCTTTTGGTCAGTTGAGAAAGTGTTTTCATCCACTATTAAAGAATCCCACTTAGTGGTTTTTATATTATCATCAGGAGTTAAATAAGAAGTATCTGGTTGCTCGCTGATGGCTGAAATAAGGGTGTCGAGTTCAATAGTGAATTCTGAGTCTTCAATGGGGATAGGTCTTCTTCGACCGCTTTCATCCAAGTCTCCTAACTTCATTTTCATGCATTCAACACCCGTAACTTTGCCGTTTTTAGATAGCACTTTTTTAGGAAGGACTAGATATTGAATATCAATGCCTTCTTCAAGGGCACTTTCAATTTCATCTTCATAAGCTGGCATTTCTTTTCTTGTTCTTCGATAGAGGATATAAACTTTTTTGGTATTTTTATCTCTCACTGCAACTCTGGCAGAATCAATAGCTGCGTTTCCGCCTCCTACAATTCCTACTTTTTCACCAAGGGGTAATTCTCTGCCTAAATTGGCCAGCCTCAGTATTTTTACACCTTGATAAACTCCTTGTTTGTCTTCCCCTTGAATTCCCATTTTCATGGATTTATGGGCCCCGGTTGCGAGATAAACAGCATTGAAATCCTTATCAAACAGGTCTTGAATCGAGAAATCTTTTCCCAAAGCTGTATTTGTTTTTAAAGTTATTCCTGAATTCAAAATGTTTTGAATATCGAATTCTAACTTGTCTTTTGGCAGTCTGTGCTCAGGTATTCCTACAGACAGCATGCCTCCAGGAACTGGTAATGATTCAAAGATAGTGACCTGAACTCCTTTTTGATTGAGATAGTATCCCACAGTCAAACCTGCCGGTCCTGCTCCTATGACAGCGACTTTGTAATTCTTTTTATGCGGTTTTGTTTCAAATGAAGGTTTATAGTCATTTTCAATAGCCCAATCTGTAAGAAATCTTTTGATAGAGCGGATGGCAATGGGTTCCCCTATTTCTCCGGCTCTGCAGTTTGGTTCACAGGGATGATGACACACTCGGCCTAGAACTGTTGGAAGGGGATTCTCCTTTCTTATGATATCCACAGCTTTCTTGAATTCACCTCTGGCAGTTAATGCAATATAAACCGAGGCTTCTTGGTCAATAGGACAGGTGTATTGACAAGGGGCTGAAACAAGTTCGTTACATACCAGGGCCGGACATCTTTTCTTTTTAATGTGTTCTTCATATTCTTCTCTGAAGTATTTAAGTGTGGAAAGAACAGGATTGGCTGCTGTTTGGCCCAGTCCGCACATGGAAGCATCCTTTACAGCATGAGCCAATTCTTCCAGAAGCTTAATGTCGCTCATTTCTCCATTTCCTTCAGTTATTTTATTGACAATTTCCCACATCCGTTGAGTCCCTTCTCGACAGGAGAGGCATTTTCCGCAGGATTCGTCTCTAAGGAAGTTTAAAAAATATTTAGCAATGTCTACCATACAGGTGTTTTCGTCCATAACAATCATCCCACCGGATCCCATTATGGAACCAGCTTGGGTCAAACTTTCATAGTCTATGGGAAGGTCAAGTTTTTCTGCAGGGAGACAGCCTCCTGAGGGTCCTCCGGTTTGAACAGCTTTAAACTTTTTCCCGCCGGGAATCCCTCCGCCAATATCAAAGATGATTTCTCGGAGAGTGATTCCCATAGGGACTTCCACCAATCCAGTGTTGTTGATTTTGCCTACTAGTGAGAATATTTTAGTTCCTTTGCTTTTTTTTGTTCCGATTTGTGAGTACCATTCAGATCCTTTATCTATGATGAGTGGGATGTTTGCCCATGTTTCAACATTGTTGATATTGGTCGGTTTTCTAAACAGGCCCTCTACAGCGGGAAAGGGAGGTCTCTGCCGGGGTTCTCCTACTTTTCCCTCGATGGAAGCAATGAGAGCGGTTTCTTCACCACAAACAAAGGCTCCGGCGCCTTTGGAAATGTTAATTTCCAAGTCGAAACCTGAGCCTAAAATATTTTTGCCGATGAGACCTAGTTTTTTGGCTTCATCAATAGCCAGCTTAATGTTATTTAAAGCAAGAGGATATTCTTCACGGATATAAATATAACCCTCATGGGCTCCTATGGCATAGGCTCCGATGATCATTCCTTCTAAAACTCTATGAGGATTTCCTTCCATAAGACTCCGATCCATATAGGCTCCAGGATCTCCTTCATCAGCGTTGCAAATAATGTACTTTTCATCTCCTTTGGCTTTTCTTGTAAATCCCCATTTCACTCCAGTTGGAAAACCAGCTCCTCCTCTCCCTCTGATTTGAGAGGATTTTACAATTTCAATAACATCCTCAGGAGACAAGGTATCAAGAACCTTAGCAAGAGAAGCATATCCTCCGATGGAAAAGTAATCATCGATTTCCGTTGGTTCTATTTTGACATTATCTCCCATAACAAGTCTTTTCTGTTTTTTGTAAAAGGAAATATTTTCTTCGCTTTTTGGTTTTTCTTCTGTAGAAGGGTCTGTGAAGAGGAGATGGTCTATGACTTTGTTATTTATAGCTGTTTCTTTGATGATTGCTTCAGCTCCCTCTGGTTGGACATGCTGATAAAAAATGTCATGAGGCTGCAAAATGATATTTGGTTCTGCTTCACAGAAACCGTGACATCCTGTGACTTTCACCTGGATTTTATCTTCAAGATTTTCTTTTTTTATGATTTGGTTTAGAGAATCTATAACCTCCATGGAGCCTCTAGCTTGTCCACAGGTCCCTGCTGAAACAATGAGTTTGGTCTTATCATCTGATTTAGATATTTCTTTCTGTTTTTTGATTATTTTTTTTAATTCACTTGTGGATTTAATTTTGTTAGTGTTCTTCATTTTTGTTCTCTTTTTTCTTGTACTTATTTATGATGGAATCAACTTTTCTTATGGATGTTTGGGCGTGATAGTCATCATCAACCACAACTACAGGGCCTATAGCACAGCATCCCAAACAAGCAACCGTATCTAAACTGAATTGCATGTCTTCGGTAGTATGACCCGGTTTGATTCCTAATTTTTTTTGAAATTCATTCAGGATTTTTGGCCCTCCTCGAACATGACAAGCTGTTCCCATACAAACTTTAATAGTATGTTCTCCTTTTGGTTCAAGACTGAAAGCACTGTAAAAAGTAGCCACTCCTATAATGTCGATTAAAGGAATTT
>CAYULB010000100.1:0-3777 GCA_964445575.1 uncultured Eubacteriales bacterium | reverse complement strand
ACTTACCATTCACAATTCACCATCTTCAAAGTCGCTTCAGCCACACCTCAATTTCATAGGGGCTCTCCTTAATGGTAAAAAAATGGCGATTAAAATAAAAAATACAAACATGAAAAATGTTCAAGTCAATGTGCTAGATAAAACCTAGCATATCGCTGAAGTGAAATTGAATACGAAAACATCGCCATTTTTTTTAAATATTTCAAGTTACTTATTGATTGAGAGTTTCTTTCCGTTTATCATTATCCTTTAAGCTTTTCCAGAAGCACATTCGAAGAGCATTATCCAGAGATGTCCGTCTAAGGAGAATTATGAACATTAAATTAATCAAACCAGACGAACAGATTGCAAAGAATGACTCGAGTGCGATGACTTTTAAAATCAAGCAGGTCAATCTTCCGCTTTTGGCGGCTTACACTCCTCCAGAGCATAAGGTAAAAATTGTGGATGAATCCTTTGAAAGGGATTCTTTTGAAGAAGACGTGGATTTGGTCGGCATCACGGTCATGACCCAACTGGCCCGGAGAGCCTACCGTATTGCCGATGATTACCGGAAGCGGGGAGTTAAAGTGGTTATGGGGGGGGTCCACCCTTCTGCTGTTCCTGAAGAAGCACTCAAGCATGCTGATGCCGTGATAATGGGAGAAGGCGAGGGAGTTTGGGCCCGAGTTCTTTATGATGCAGAGCAAAATAACTTAAAAAAGATATACTGTGCCAAAGAAAAAGTTGAGCTGAGAGGAAGGCCTGTTCCTCGTTTTGACCTTTATCCTAAAGCCTCTATTAGGGGGTATACTCCTTTTGCAGTGGGGGTGGAAACTTCCCGTGGATGTCCCTTTAACTGTGAATTCTGTTCAGTGGGACTGGTTATGGGTCACGAATACAGAGTTCGGCCTGTCGATGAAGTGATTGAAGAAATAGAAAAAATCAGCACATCGAATATATTTTTTGTTGATGATAATCTCTCACTCAATCACAAAAAGGGAAAAGAGCTTTTTTCTAAAATGATTCCGCTCAAGCGGAGGTGGGTGGGGGAAGGAGGGGTTTCCCTGGCCGAAGATATTGAGCTTTTAAGGTTGATGAAGCGTTCCGGATGTCAGGCGCTTCTAATAGGATTTGAATCTGTTCAAAAAAGCACTCAGGAAAGTATGCTCAAAACAAAAAAATTAACCATTGATTATTCAGAGGCGATGAAGCGTTTTCATGGAGAAGGAATTTCTGTGCTGGGTGCCTTTGTTTTTGGCTTGGACTGCGAAAACAAGGATATTTTTGACCTTACCCTTGAGTTTGCCCAGAGAAATCGAATAGAGCTGGCTCAACTAAGGCCGGTGATTCCTTTCCCTGGGACTCGATTGCATCAAAAGCTTTTGAATGAAAACCGCCTGTTTTCATCAGCTTGGTGGCTGGAAGAGGGGAGGCCAAGAGTCCCGCTTTTCCGACCGAAAAACATGACCGTAGAGGAATTTAAAGATGGAATGAGAAGACTCGGAAAACATTTTTATTCAACGGGTTCCATAATCAAAAGATTTTTTGGGGTTAAGCCGTGGAAGAGAAGCCCAGCCAACTGTCATCTGTACATAGGGGCTAATCTGGCCTTTCGAAGGCGTTATTTCAATCATTTTGTTGCTGACCACAGTAATCATGAAGAATAATCAGCTGACATGTTATTGGATTGAAAAAACAGCTTATTATGAATAAAATTTTCATAAAAAAGGAGAATTGATTTGAAACAAGACCAATACAAATCAAGGCTTATTCAGATAATTAAAGAAAAATCTCTTCAAAGAAATGTTGATAGAGTTCTCGCCTCGGGGAGAAAAAGCAGCTATTACATTGATGCTAAAATGACCACTCTTGACCCTGAGGGAGCTGACTTGGTAGCCAGGCTTGTTTTAGAAAAAATCAAGCCCTATAAAGTGGATGCTATTGGAGGATACACTTTAGGTGCGGATCCCATAGTCAGTGCGGTTGCTGTGCTGAGTTTCCAGACCAAACAACCTCTGCCTGCCTTTATTGTGAGAAAAGAGTCTAAAAAGCATGGAGAAATGAAGATGATTGAAGGTCCGTTTAAGCGCGGCTGGAGAGTGGTGGTCGTGGATGATGTTGTGACTACAGGAGGCTCAACTTTGAAAGCATGTCGAGCTGTGGAAAAAGCCGGGGGAAAAGTCGCCCTTGCTTTAACCATAGTGGACCGGCAGGAGGGAGGCAGAGAAAATCTGGAGAAGGCAGGGTATGCTTTTGTTTCCCTTCTAACTAGAGACGAAATTTTGACATAAGATTTCATTTCTTTATTCTTGAAAAAACTATGAGAGAAGAAGAAAAAAGGCCCAGCTTGGGATTAGCGCTCATACCGGTTGTTTTCTTAGTCCTTGCCTTGTTCATAACCATTGTTATGCTGGATAAGCCAGCTCATATCCCTTTGATTATGGCTGCCGCTGTAGCGGCAGGTGTGGCGGTTTACCTGAATTACTCCTGGAAAGAGATTCAAAATGGAATGATAGATGGAATCAACCTGGCCATGGGAGCGATTTTGATACTCATGGTGGTAGGCCTTATGATTGGGACCTGGATCTCCGGGGGGATTGTCCCCACCATGATCTATTATGGATTGAAAGTCCTGTCTCCGGGTATTTTCCTAGGGGCAACCATGATTATTTGTTCGATTATTTCATTGGGGACAGGTTCTTCCTGGTCAACAGCCGGCACAGTGGGAGTGGCGCTTATTGGAGTGGGACAAGGCCTGGGAGTTCCTGGGGCTATGGTTGCTGGTGCCATTATCTCTGGGGCCTATTTTGGAGATAAAATGTCTCCTCTCTCAGACACCACTAATCTGGCTCCTGCGGTTGCAGGAACCGACCTTTTTTCTCATATAAGACATATGGTCTACACAGTGGTTCCCGGCTATATCATTGCCCTAGGATTGTATGCTTTTTTGGGGACTCGGTTTTCAGGAGGAGTGCTGGAGTCTCAAAACATTGAAACCATGTTCACCACTATAAAATCGCAGTTTTTCATACATCCCCTGCTTCTTCTCCCCCCTGTGATTGTTATCATTCTGGTGGTGCTTAAAATACCTCCTCTTCCTGCTCTTCTAGGAGGAACGCTTCTGGGGGCTTTGTTTGCGGTTTTCACTCAATCAAGGTCTTTGGCTGATGTTGTCCAGGCTGCCCATTCTGGATATGTTTCAAATTCTGGAGTGGCCTTGGTGGATGACCTTCTCACTCGAGGAGGGCTTATGAGCATGATGGAGACAGTGGCACTCATCATATGCGCCCTGTCTTTTGGCGGGATCATGGAAAAGACGGGAATGCTGGAAGCCCTGGCATCAGCACTTTTAAAAAGAGTTCGGAGAGTCGGCTCTCTGGTTGCTACCACTGTTTTCAGCTGCATCGGAATGAATATCATTGCTGCAGACCAGTATATTGCTATTGTAGTACCCGGAAGGATGTTTAAGAATGCTTTTGATGCCAAAGGACTCCACCCTAAAAACCTTTCCCGGGTACTGGAAAACTCTGGGACCATGACTTCTCCTTTGATACCCTGGAACAGCTGTGGGGCCTTTATGGGGGCCACACTCGGGGTGAATCCTCTTTTTTATCTTCCTTATGCTTTTCTCAATCTTGCAGTGCCCCTGATCTCAATATTTTTCGGGTATACCGGAATTACCATGGAAAAAGTGAACCAGGGCAAGGAGAGTGAATAGTGCTTAAATAACTTAAATAATATAATAATGAAGATATCGCCATTTTTTTATGAATAGGTCATGTGAACATGGGTTAT
>CAYULB010000099.1:0-4083 GCA_964445575.1 uncultured Eubacteriales bacterium | reverse complement strand
AACTAAATATTTGATAATAAAATAAATGGCCGGGCCCGACCCCTTAATTAACCTTAATTAAACTTAATTACGAACCTTAATTTCGACATTGGAATATCTTAAATGACCGCTTATTTCTCCTCGACAAAGAACGAGGAACAAAGTTCTATGAATACAAAATCATAGAAAATTAATACAACAACCTATTTCTTGGGAGGTTTGACCGGTACCCAGTGCTCAATGAATTTTTTTCCCTCTTCATGTTCCTCGACCAAAGCTTGAAAGATAGCCCGCATCTGTTCATAGGGCAAAGTGCCGATGACCATCCGTCCGTTAATGATCATGGTGGGAGTGGAACGGATTCCATAGTCATACTTATCTGAAGTTTTTTCGTACTCCCTGCCTGTATTTATAATGATATCAACCATCTCACGCACAAAAGGCTCCTGTGCCAATTCATAAACTCCATATCGATGAGCCAGCTCCTCCCGCCACTCAGGGCTGGAGCGGGCTGTATTGAAGTTGGCAAAGATTTCATCATGTATGGCCATAAACTGATCTGGGTCTGCAGCCGCATAATAGGTCAGTTCACAGGCACCTGGATAGATATCTTTATCAACCACACTGTTGCACTCTCCCTCCAGCGGGAAAAACTGGAAAGCAATGTTGATTTTTCCAGCGAATTCCTCCTTCAATTGGATGAGCTGCTGTTCCAGGTATACACAATCTGAACAGAGAAAATCAGCATATTCCACAATATGTATAGGCGCTTCTTCAAACCCCTCCGTGGAACGGACAGTCCAGTAAGGTGAAATAAAACTGGGATTCCCCACCACCGGGAGCTCATAAAACTGTTTCACTACTTTTACAGCCACTGCTTCCTGAGCCTCCTTTCGGACTTTGTGGTATTCAAACATCCCATAGGAAGCTAAGAGCGTTATCAAACCAAAGGTAAACAGCATCTTAAATGAAGGCCTGAGAAACCGGGAGAACAGACTCTTTGGCTCTTTCAGGGAAAACATAAAAAACAGAATGAAATTCATTAAAGAAAATACATAATAACCCAGGCATAGAAGACAGAGGGTTCTATTTATAAAAACAGAATAGAGGAAAAGAAAAATCACTCCAGCTAAATTAACAAGGGATATAAAGGAATTGGTCCGCTCAAACTTTTCGGAAGGAAAAACAGCTCCCAGCATAACCAGAGAACCAATGATAAAACCAAAAAGACCTATGGGGACTCCCATCACCTGTGCCAGAGAAGAAAAGGCAGAGCTGTCGCAGTTAAAGAAAGCATTTATGTCACAAAAAGAACCTTCAAATATAGACTCAGGATAATTAGCCAAAAAAAAGTGCTGGATAGTCAAAACTGATGCTACTGCCATACCAAGCCCTGAAAAAAAGCTCAGAACCCGCTTCCCGTTCACTCCATTCAGGGTCAAAGATTTATTCATAGTAAACCTCTACAAAAAATATAGATATTTCTGTATAGGATAGGCTATTTAAAGATTCAATTCAAGCTCAATCTAGTGGCCAGAATTGATGGTCAAACCAAATTTTTTCCTTAAGGTCATTATCAATCCGGGCCAGCATCATCATATGACCCTTCTCCCAATCTCTGAGCCATTCAAAGAGTTTCTTTTCATCTTCTGAGCGGGCGGACTCAGCATGGTCTGAATAGTATCTGACAGAATTTTTCTCAAATTCTAAGGCCGCTGAAATGACCGCGGCTTCATATCCAGCGCCAGAAACATTTTCTTTTATGATATCTGTTAAAACTGCTTCTGCCGTTTCTGCATGGGAATCTTTGATATCAGTTATGTCAAATCCCCCGCCCTTTGAGAGCCGTGAGAACTGCTTGTTGAGCATATGGATGTGTTTTTCCTCTTCTCTAGCCAGCAGGCTGAATAGGTCTTTCACTCCTTTTACTTTAGTTGAATCAATCACTGACTTATAAAGAGCTCTTCCTTTATGCTCTAGAAGCAGGGCTCCTTTTAAGATCTCAATCAATTTATTTTCAGGCATGATCCCTCCTTTTAATAACTTTTAACAATTATCATATAAATCAGCCCATTATTGCAATTGATTATATGAGAAAAATCAAACTCTCAAAAATTAAAACCTCCCTTATTTTTTGGTATAATAGAGTCTGTCGAGCCAGCTCATGACAAAAATCATATGCACCATAGGACCTCAAAGCAAAGAAAAGAAAGTCCTGTACCAATTGGCCCAAAACGGGATGACTGTAGCACGGCTTAATTTTTCACACGGCTCTCATTCCCAGCACAGAGAAGTCATAAAAAATATCAAAGAGCTGAATGAAAAAAGAGGGACCAATATCAAACTGCTCCAAGACCTGGAAGGATTCCGCATTCGAGTAGGAAAGCTTTTCAGAAACAGGCCGCTAAAATTAAAAGAGAATCAAAAAATCATGCTCATTCCTGTTTCCAGTGACTGCAAATCTGCAGATAAAGCTGTTATTCCTTTTGTGTACCAGGAGGAATTAAGTCGCATTAGACCTGGTTTTAATATCTATCTTAATGACGGAAATATCCTGCTTAAAGCTGAAGCCTGTTCTCAAAACCAGATAAAAGCCCGGGCAGTCATTCCTGGGACTGTAAAAAGCCATATGGGGATTAATATTCCGGAGCTGAATATCGACTCTGATGTTTTAAAAGAAAAAGATAAAAAAGACATTCTATTCGGAATAAAACACAAAGTTGATTACATGGCTCAATCTTTTGTCCGTCATCAAAAAGATATGATCCTTCTCAGAGAATTCACCAGCCAGCATAATTATAACTGCAAACTGATTGCTAAAATTGAAAACCAGGAAGGACTGAACAATCTGGAAAGCATTCTGGATGAATCAGAAGGGATCCTGATCGCCAGAGGAGATTTGGGGGTTTCCATCCCCATCTATGAAGTACCGGTGATGCAGAAACGTATCATCCGGCTCTGCAACCAGCGCCAAAAAATCGACATCACAGCCACTCAAATGCTTGAATCCATGACCCAGCGCCTCAGGCCCACTCGAGCAGAAGTCTCTGATGTAGCCAATGCGGTCCTAGACGGTTCGGATTATGTCATGCTGTCCGGAGAGACAGCTGTGGGCAAACACCCGGTAGAGGCTGTGAAAATGATGAAAAAGATAATCGATTTTACCCTTGAGAATTCAGTCTAAGATTTGACTTGCGGCCTGGATATTTACGATCCAAGATCGTTAGGATTACTCATAACTGAGAAATTCTGAAGGATTTGCCAGGGCTGCTCTTACGGCCTTCACACTTACTTATAATATCCCCACCCCAAGGGTCAGCACCAAAGCTGAAACAAAGATAATCATATCAAGGCTTGTCCGGTAGGCATAGCCCTGGAGCCATTTTTCGGAAGGCTATTTTGACATATTTTTTGATCATGGAACACGACTCCTTTTAGGAAAAGGACGGATTTTTTTACTGAAAAGAAAGGTAGGTAGTTATTTATTTCTTTTCCAAACAAATGGTATCTTGGCTCCCGTCTGCTGTTTCCCAATATCCATTCATGTTATCGCCGCTGACTTCCAGGGTTATCCATACCATCATGTCTTCATATCCATCAAAGATCGAAAAATTAAAGCTCAAACTCCCATCTTCATAACTCACATCAGCGGCTTCCACTCCAGGAACCAATCCAAAGTCATCTGAAATAGTCACCTTAAATTCATTCTCAACTTTCTCTATTACCAGAGTCAACCCATCCTCACCTTGATCCGGAACATATGTTTTCCCTACCCATATTCCTGTAATACCATCCTCTTGGCACAGTAAAGTCATAGAGGACAAGGTCAGTATAAATGCGGTTAACACACAAAAAGATAATATCCTTTTCATCAGTCTCTCCTTATATATGACTTGTCTTTTCTCTTTACCTAATTATACGATTATAAACAATGAAAGTTCCATTCGTAATTCACTTGTTTTAAAAAAAGTCTTGCATATCGCAGAAAAGAAAATAATAATCAAAACACTGCCATTTTTTTATGAATAAGTCAGGTAAACCTGGACTATTCACGCGTCAAGATTGCTGCAGATGCGAGGCGCAGGGCATGAAGTCGTGGTCCTT
>CAYULB010000098.1:0-4268 GCA_964445575.1 uncultured Eubacteriales bacterium | reverse complement strand
TTTATTTTTAACTAATTTATTTATTATCAATAATATACCTAGGTCTGTCCCCTAAATAATAAATAAATTCAAATAATAATTATTTCTTAAGGATTATCCTGTATTGTGGAGAAGCGGAACACTGTGGTTTTGGTATATTTTTTACCGGGTTTCAGAATTGTGGAGGGAAATTCTGGATGGTTGGGTGAGTCTGGAAAATGCTGGGGTTCCAGGCAGAATCCATAGTGTTTTTCATAAGTCTTTCCTGATTTTCCCTGGATAGTCCCGTCAAGAAAGTTACCTGAATAGAATTGAAGCCCAGGATCTGTAGTTAAGATTTCCATAATTCGTCCGGCTTCTGGCTCCGAGACTCTGGCCGCGAGTTTGAGGGCCCCTTCCTCTCCGTTGAGAACAAAGTTATGGTCATATCCTCCTTGGACCTGGTGGATGCGCTTCCCAACTGCAGTGGGGGAATTGAAATCAAAAGGAGTGTCCTTGACCGAAAGGATTTCTCCGGTGGGTATGAGCTCGCTGTCCACAGGAGTATATTTTTCAGCATTTATATAAAGGACATGGTCCAGAATGTCTCCGCTTCCCTGCCCTTTCAGGTTGAAATAACTGTGATGGGTCAGATTTACAGGAGTGGCTTTGTCTGTTTGGGCTTCATAGTCTATCTTGAGTTCATTGTTTTTCGTGAGAGTGTAAGTCACTGTGCATGAAAGATTTCCAGGGTATCCTTCTTCGCCATCAGGGCTTAGATAACTGAGTTTAACTCCAGCGGACTCCTCATTTTTAAATGGCTCTGCCTTCCAGACCCTTTTATCAAATCCCTTGATGCCGCCGTGGAGGTGATTGCCGTTGTTGTTTTTGGCCAGCTTGAATTCCTTTCCATTGAGGGTGAATTTGCCGTCTTTGATGCGGTTGGCATAGCGTCCTATGGTGGCGCCAAAATAAGGAGTCTCGTCTAGATATCCGTGTAAATGATCATATCCAAGCGTGATGTCAGCAGGGACTCCGTTCTTATCCGGCACTTCCAGAGAGACTAATATAGCTCCATAATTGGTGATTTTGGCTTTTATCCCATTGGTAATGGATAAAATATACAGGTCGATTTTCTGGCCGTCTGGCATGGTGCCGAATTCTTTTTTTTCAAGGGTCATAGACATTTTTCCTTTCTCCAAATTTTCCTGGAATTGGTTTTCTTTTATTCTTTGGCATGCTGAAAAAATGAATAGGAGTGCTAGAAACATAACACCCACCGGGATAATCAAGTTATTTTTTTTCATGATTCACTCCTCATATTTAGAATCATTTATTCTCTAAGTGTAAGGCAAATCCACATCTTTCGCAATAAAATATGATTCAGAAAAAAAGCCTAATTTAAGGTTGAGGAAGCTGGGATTTTATATGATAATGTGTGATTGTTAGATGCGTTTCAATTCATAGACATAGGGAGTAACCATGCTTTACAAAAAAGAATTTCATTTAATTGTGATTTTCATCATAGGGATATTTTTTTCACTTCATCCTTCAAAAGCAGGGGAAAATAATTTTAATGAAAGGTGGCTGAAGCCATTCCAATACCGGAATATAGGGCCTTTT
This sequence comes from uncultured Eubacteriales bacterium, assembly GCA_964445575.1. Lineage (GTDB taxonomy): Bacteria > Acidobacteriota > Aminicenantia > Aminicenantales > Aminicenantaceae > WJMT01. Next base: position 2,687 of record CAYULB010000098.1, on the reverse strand, counting down.
CGAAGTGGAGCCTGGATAACTGATTTTGCGGTACCTGAATTTCCTCAGAAAGAGCATCTGTATACTTTTTATGTGGCTGGAAGAAACGGAGGGCTTTGGAAAACAACCAATAACGGAACCACTTTTAAACCTATTTTTGATGACCAGGATGTGTTTTCTATAGGAGATACTGCGCTGGCACCCTCAGATCCGGATGTTTTATGGGTTGGAACAGGAGAACACACCAATGCTCGAAGCGCCTACTGGGGAGACGGTGTTTATAAATCAGAAGATGGAGGGAAGACATGGAAACACATGGGACTCAAAGAAACCCATCATATTGGGAGAGTCGTCATCCATCCTGAGAATCCAGAAGTCGTCTACATAGCAGCTATGGGACATTTGTTCTCTGCCAATGAGGAAAGAGGCGTTTATAATACCCAAGACGGAGGGAAAACCTGGAAAAAAGTTCTTTATATCAATGAAAAAGTGGGAGTTATAGATCTAGTCATGAACAGGCAGAATCCTGAGGTGCTGTATGCAGCTGCCTATGAAAAAGAGAGATATCCTTGGCACTTTGAAGCAGGAGGAGAAAAAAGCGGAATCTATAAGACGGAAGATGGAGGAAAGTCATGGAGAAAGCTTTCCCAAGGTCTTCCGCAAGGAAAAATAGGGCGGATCGGACTGGATATTTATCGAAGCCAGCCTGACATTGTCTATGCTGTGGTAGAAAACCTTAATAAAAGACCTCCCACTGAGGAAGAAGCCCAAAGAGACCGGGAAAGAGGTCTTGAACCAGAAGAGAGAGAAATAGGAGGAGAAGTCTACAGAAGCGACAATGGCGGAGAGACCTGGAAAAAAATGAATTCTTTAAAGGATAATGTGGGGGGAAAAGCCGCTTATTCGTTCAACCAGATAAGGATTGACCCCAATGATGACCAAAAAATCTATGTGACCAGCATCTGTCTTGCTAGTTCTGATGACGGAGGGAAAACATGGCATGATATCAACTGGCCCCCAAGAAAGATGTTTTCTTCAGCTTTTGGGGATGTACGGACTTTATGGATAGACCCGGAGAATTCAGACCGGATGATGATGGGCAGTGACGGAGGGGTATTTATCACTTACGATGGGGGAGAGACCTGTGATTTTTATGATAATCTTCCTATGGCTCAGTACTATGACATATGTGTTGATGGGGAAGATCCGTACAATGTCTATGGGGGACTGCAGTGTCATGATTCATGGAAGGTGCCCACTAACAGCTGGTCAGGGGAGGTGAGTCTTGAGGATATGATACCCCTGGGACTTGGTGACGGCATGTACAATGTGGTCTCACCTGAAGACAGCCGCTTTGTGTACAACACCATTCAGTTTGGAGGCCATCACCGGATAGACCAGAAAATGGGAATAAGAACAAATATTGAGCCGAAGAGAGGAGAAGGCAGGCCTTCCTACCGATTCAACTGGTGTCCTCCTCTTTTGATCTCACCCCACAACAGCGATGTGATCTATGCTGGCACTCAGGTTGTTCTGCGCTCCATGCACCGGGGTGAAAACTGGCAGGAAATCTCTCCTGACCTCACTTCCAATGATCAGGTAAAAATAGCTGGGAAGGGCCACATCCAGTACTGCACCATCACTACAATTTCTGAATCTCCCCTCATGCCTGGATTGATATGGGTGGGAACAGATGACGGAAAAGCCTGGGTTACTGAAAACAACGGGGCTGATTGGAATGACCGGACAAAAAATCTGGTTGAAGTGGGTGCTCCAGAAAACTACTGGGTCAGCCGCGTTTTTGCTTCCCATCATAAAAAAGGGAGAGCCTATGTCTCTAAAACCGGATTCAGAAGGGATGATTTCAGGGCATTTTTATACCGGACCGATGATTTTGGCAGAACCTGGAGCGATATCTCCAGTAGTCTGCCTGCCAAACCCATTAATGTGGTTTTTGAAGACAGAAAGAATGAAGAACTTCTTTTTGTGGGAAATGATAAGGGCGTGTATGTGAGTCTTGACCAAGGAAGAGAATGGTTTTATATGAGAAACAATATGCCCACCATTGCTGTGACAGACTTGCTGGTCCATCCTAGAGAAAATGACCTGGTGGCTGCCACTTATGGAAGAGGGATTTTCATCACAAATGTATCCCCTCTTCAGGAACTCACTCAGGATGTGTTAAAAGAAGAGGCATATCTTTTTCAAGTTGAACCTGGTGTACAGAGAGTGACCCGCTCCTGGGGGGCTTACCAGCTTTACGGAGACCGGCATCATTCCACGCCTAATGAACCCAATGTGTTGGCTGTCTATTATTATTTGAGAGACAAAGATTCTGGAAAAGCAGTTATCAAAATATCTGACAGTTCTGGAAATTTATTGTGTGAGCTGAAAGGGTCCGCAGAACAAGGAATAAATAAAGTGGAATGGGATATGAGAGCCGAGCCTTCTGAAGAACAAAAGCAAAGGTACGGGAGATGGGCCAGAGGAGAATTGCAGGATCCAGAAGAATATATTGTTTTACTGGAAATTGGGGATATGAGACTGAAAAGGAAGGCTCTTATTGAGAAGCGCACAGGCTGGAAAATCGGTCCCTACATTAGTGATTTGAAATAATCCGCAACAATAGTTTATTTTTTTTTCGTATATATAAACCTGATTTATTCACGAGTCAAGATTGCTGCAGATGCGAGGCGTTAGGGCATGAA
>CAYULB010000097.1:0-4408 GCA_964445575.1 uncultured Eubacteriales bacterium | reverse complement strand
CATTTATTTGAGAAACAAAATATGGCGAGGGACGGAATTGAACCGCCGACGCAGTGATTTTCAGTCACTCGCTCTACCGTCTGAGCTACCTCGCCAAAAATGGATAATTAAGTATAGTTTTCTTGGAGTCTAAAGTCAATCCTTTTGCTGGATTTTGTGCGATTGAAATCATATAACCATTGTGATATTCTTTTTCTGGAGAAAAAACTGATGAATGAAAAGGAAATTAAAGAAATCTTGATGAAAGAAAACCAGGATTTCAGAAAGATAGCCGAGCTCCATACCAAATGTGAAAAAGAGCTGGATGAACTAAAAAGAAAAAACTGGCTTTCTACTGAGGAGGAAGTCAGGGAAAAAGAGCTGAAAAAGAAGAAGCTTTCTTTAAAAGATAGGATGTATAAGATGATCTCTGAATATAGAAATTCTCATTGAAGGTTCAGCATGCCCGGAAATCAAAAACCGAAAATCGCTGTGGTGGGAATAGATTCTATGCCTGGAAAGGAAATTATGGATGTCCTGAGTAAAAAAGAGTTCCCCTTAAGAGAAGCTGAATTTTTTGATCCGGGAGTAACGGAAGAATACAGTAAATTGACTCAATTTAAAGGTGAACCCAGAGTTGTCCATTCCATAGATCAGTTGGTTCTGGGGGATTTCAATTTAGTTTTTTTGGCGAGCGACAAAGAGGTGAATAAAAAAATCGGGGCTCAAGCAGAAAAACAAAAGGTGTTTGCCGTTGATATGAGCGGGGCTTTTTGGGATAAGGAAGAGGTTCCTCTGGTGGTAAAAGGAATCAATGATGAGGTAATCCGGAAGAACAAAAAGAATTTAATCGCGAATCCTCATCCGGTAACCATTATGCTGTCCCGCCTTCTGGGAGAAGCAGTGAACAAATTTGGAGTCTTAAAGGCAGTATCTTTTGTTTTGCAGCCTGTGTCAGCTTTTGGACCCTCAGGGGTAGAGGAGTTGGCAGGGCAGAGTGCGGATATATTAAACAAAGGTTCCAGCAGAAAAAAAATATTCAAGGCTCAGATCGCATTTAATCTTTTATCCCAGTCTGAAAAAGTGGACGGGTCTGGATTTTCCAGTGTGGAAAAACGAATGCTGGCGGAGTTAAGAAGGATTCTAAAAGAGCACAAACTGAGCCTTTCTCTTGTCCTGACACCTGTTTTTCATGGTTATTCCATAATGACCTATTTAGAACTAGACAAGCAAGCTGATACCCCTTCCTTTGAAGAAATTTACAAAGAATCAAGCTTTTTTGAGTATTTTTCACCTTCACTGGAATGTCCTGTTTCTCCAGCCCTGACTGCGGGAAAAGAAAAGATTTTAATAGGGCAGGTGAAAAAAGATGCAGTTTTTCCCAATAGCTTTTGGATATGGGCTGCTGCGGACAATTTAACAGTGGGTTCTGCCTTAAATGCTTATGAAATAGCGCTCACTATGATATCACACAGAGAAACCAGCACATGAAACAAATATACCAGCTTTTAAGACTTGTTTTTACTGAAAAGAAAAGAATTACTCTTACTTTCCTGTTCACTTTTTTTGTCGCCTTATTCACTTATGCTTTTGTCAATCTGGTTCAGCCTATTATGGACTACATGTTCAGGATGTCTCCCAGCGGGATACCTGAAAAAAAACGGTTTATTGATGTTCTGTGCAGCCTATGTGGAATTTCAATAGATCAGCTGGTCCCTTACCTCCCTCTCATTCTGGTCATTGTTATTCTAGGAAAAGGATTGTTTACCTTTCTTTCTGCTTTTTTTATGAATTCCATTGGATTAAAAGTCACGCGGGAGATGAGAAATGACCTGTTCCATCATCTGATTTATCAATCTTCTGATTATTTTGACCAGAAATCAACTGGGGAGCTGCTGTCCCGGCTCACCAATGATGTCGATAAGATTCAGGAGGCGCTTTCAGGAAGTGCCAAAGACATGATTCAGGAGGTGTTTATCCTTTTTGCGCTTCTCGTGGGAATTTTCATCATTGATTGGAGGCTGGCATTGGCTTCTTTGATTATTACTCCCATCGCACTTGTTCCTCTGATTATTTTTAGCCGTAAGCTCAAGAAGATAGGAAGAATCAATCAGGTTAAGATGGCAGAAATATACAGCCTTCTGCATGAAGCCATAACCGGCAATAAGATTGTCAAAGCATTCACTATGGAAAAATTTGAATTTAAGAAGTTCATGAAAAAAACCAGGGAGTTCCTCAGAGTGGGCTTGAGGTCCGCCTGGATCAGCAGCATGTCATCGCCTTTTATGGAATTCATCGGTGGGGTTGTCGGCGCTTTTATTCTGCTGGTCGGTTCAGAGAGGATAGCTACTGGACAGATCAGTGCGGGAGATTTTGGTGCGTTTGTTATGGCTGTGTTTATGATGTACACACCCATTAAAAGAATAAGCCGGGCTAATAATGTCATTCAGCGCGGCGTAGTTTGTCATGAAAGAGTACAGGAAGTCCTGGATAGAAAACCTTCTGTGACAGAAAACAAAAAAGCTTTTCATCTTCCCTCTGTGAAAGGGAAAATAGAGTTTGACCGGGTTTCTTTCAGTTACAATGAATCCGGGCCAGTTCTGGAGAATATCAGCTTCAGCATTAAACCAACCAAGAAAGCGGCTCTAGTGGGATTCAGCGGTGCTGGAAAAACAACTATAGTCAATCTGATCTCCCGGTTTTATGACCCCACTTCCGGAAGGGTTTTAATGGATGGGGTGAATATTAAAGAAGTCACCTTGTCATCGCTACGTTCCCAAATAGGCCTTGTTACTCAAGAGCTGATATTATTCAATGATACGGTCAGAAATAATATTGCGTATGGATTGGAAAACATTTCCTTAGAACAGGTGATTTCAGCCGCAAAATTAGCTGAAGCCCATGGATTTATCATGAAGCTTTCTAAAGGATACGAGACTTTTATAGGAGAGAAAGGAGGTTTGCTTTCCAGCGGACAGCAGCAGAGGATCGCCATAGCAAGAGCGCTTTTAAAAGATCCTCCTGTTTTGATCCTGGATGAAGCTACTTCAGCCTTAGATTCAAAGTCTGAGCGGCTGGTTCAGCAGGCTTTATCAAATGTGATGAAGGACAGGACCACTTTTATCATTGCCCACAGACTTTCTACCATCAGAAATGCAGATAAGATACTGGTTTTAGACAGAGGAAAAATAGCGGAAGAAGGAACTCATGACCAGCTGTGTCGAAAAAACGGCATTTATAAAAAACTTTATGAGCTGCAGTTTCCTGAGTCCCAGGAGGAGATTTCTTGATCACTTCCATGACCGGTTTTGCAGAGAAAAGAGTGGAACACAAACATTTCTCTGCACATATCACCATTAAGACTCTGAACCATCGGTATTTTGATTGGAGTTACCATGGAGTGGGAATAGGTGATTTGGAAGACCGGCTGAGAAAAATAACCAAAAGCAGTATACACAGAGGAAAGGTGGATGTGTTCCTGGATATCAATTTTTTGGATTCTTCAATGTTTGAGCTTTATTTTAATAAAACCCTGTTGAGAAAAATCAAAGAGTCACTAAAGGATATTGATGAGGATATAAAAAATAGGATGAATATAAGCCTGGAGAACCTGTTCAATATTCCCCATTTGATTGAGTTGAAGTCCCGGGATTTTTCAGATAAGGAAATCAAGTTTATAGAGAATGCTTTTAAAAGCACCCTAGAAAAATTATTAAAGGAGAGGAAAAAAGAAGGGGAGCGTCTTCAAGGAGAGATAGAAAAGCATTTGAATGTGATAAAAGAAGAGGTGGCGCAAATTGAGAAAGCAGCTGAAAAACAACCTCTCATGATAAGAAAGAAATTTTTAGAGAGAATTAAAAGATTAAAAGGTGAAGTCGAGATTTCAGATGAAAAAATAGCTGAAGAAACAGCTCTCTATGCCCAGAAGTTTGACCTGGATGAGGAAATCGAGAGGCTTAAATCTCATCTCCAATATTTTAGTTATCTTTTTAAAGACCCCCAAAAGGAACCTGTAGGGAAGAAACTTGATTTTGCCTCTCAGGAAATTCTAAGAGAAACCAACACCATAAGTTCCAAGAGCCAGGAAATAGAAATAGTCAAGAGATGTCTGGCCATAAAGGGCGAGCTGGAGAGTATTCGTCAACAGATAAGAAATCTGGAATAAAATAAAATCCGAATTTCAGATGAAATTCGGGGATGTCTTGTGCTTAAAAAAACAGTATCGCCATATCTGTTTGCATAATATTTTCTCAATCTTGTCTTTTTGGTCTGAAGTGAAGCGAAAAAGGCGTGAATATTGAGAGAGCCAAGAAATTCAAAACAGATAATGCATTATCCTGAACCTTACGAAATTCAGGTGTGGCTGAAGCGACATTGAAGATTTAGCCTTCTGATGAGTTTTTCGAGGGAATCCAGCGAAGCTGGACGA
>CAYULB010000096.1:0-4575 GCA_964445575.1 uncultured Eubacteriales bacterium | reverse complement strand
CCATATCAATACACACACATATCCATATCTAAAACATATCTAAAATTTAATTGGATCCAACCTTTCTCCTGGATTTGTAGGGGATTTTCCTTGAAATATCATACATTTTATGCGAGGCCATTAACCAGGACAGCAGGGATTCAGCGCCTTCGTTTTTATTGAGACCGAACGAGTGCAGGCCGTCTCTGCAGCCTCCTGTTTTAAAGTCATAAAGTTTGGCTCCCAGGTCATTACTTCCTAAAAACCAGTTGTAAACCCAGTCTATTTTTCTGATGAAGTAACTGTTTTCTGTGGCTAAATAAGCTTCGTGTAAGGCATCGATCAAGGCCGCGGCTTCAACAGGCTGTTGGTCGTATCTTGCCCTTTTACCGTCTCTTGTATACCAGCCATCGTTTCCTATGATAGTGAGGTGGCTCTCTCCAGGAGCGGTTTGAACTTTTAAAAGCCATCTCAAAGACCTAAGTCCTATGGATGCGGCTTGTTCATTATCATAAAATTGTCCAAATGTGATCAGCGCCTGAGGAAGCCTGGCATTCTCATAGCTTACAATGTCTTCACCCCAGACCCAGTTATCTGCCATGTTATTCTTAAAAAGTTCTAAAAGTTTCTCTCCTAATTTTTTACAAGTCAACTTCGCGTTTCTGTCCCCGCTGAACTGCTTTAAATAAGAAACAGCGCCTAAAATGGCGAAAGCCCAAGCTCTGGGAGAAGTGAAATCATGAGCGAGATTAAAAGCTTGGTGAAACATCTCTATTCCTAGATTGGCTAGAGAATCATTTGGAGCTTCAAGCCCTAACTGGCCTGCCGCCCAAATCACTCTTCCACAGCAGTCTTCGGATTCGCTTCCTTCAATCCAGTGTCTATCATAGGACAACCTATTTCTGACTCTCTTATTTTCTTTATCTAAAGAATGCAGTAAAAACGAAGTATAAACCTGAATTAAAGGCAAGACAGAATCATCCTTAAAAAGTTTCCAGTTTTTTAATGATACAATCAAAGCTCTTGAGTTATCATCTGTGGTGTAGCCGTGTTTCCTATTTGGGATGGTGTAGGTGGCATGCTCTAAAACTCCTGTATCATCTGTAAGACTTTGAAGGTATCTTAAATCAACTTCAGGAAGCCCGATCTGAAGCTTTTTTATCTCTTCCCTGTCTCGCTTCGAGACGCTCACTCCCTTATCACGTTCTTTGTACTGATCAACGGCTGTTTCAAAAATCTGGATAAAAGAAGAGGCAGCCTGCCGCCAAATCATTGAACGTCCAAAATCATAGGCTTTTTTTCGCATTTTTTGTCTGCTGACTTCATCCTCAACTAATTCCAAGACAGCTTCTTTCAAAGCTTTTGAATCCCTAAAAGGCACAAGGATCCCTCTGTTATTGGAAAGAAGTTCTTGTGCGTGCCAGTAAGGAGTGGAAATGATTGCCTTTCCACAGGCAACGGCGTAAGACAGTGTTCCGGAAGCTATCTGTTCTTTGGACAAATAAGGTGTGATATAAATATCAGCTGTAACCAAGTATTTTATGAGCTCATCCAGAGATACATACCTATTATGGAACGCCACATTTTTTTCAAGTCCTTTCTTTTTAACCAGCTGCTCTAAGGAAATTCTGTATTCTTCTCCTTGGTTCTTCTTAACATTAGGATGAGTGGCTCCTAAAATAATATAAAATATGTGGGGATATTTTTTCACCACCTCGGAAATGGCTTCAAGGGCGTATTCTATCCCTTTATTTGGACTTATCAGACCGAAAGTCAACAACACCAATTTCCCCTCAGCATCAATTTGATCTTTGTAGTAACTGGTATCCAAAAAAGGGACATCAGGAGCTCCATGATGAACTTTTCGTATTTTATTTTTATTGACTCCGTAAATACGATTGAGCATATCAACGGCTTTATCTGCTAAAACGACCACCATATTTGAGTAAGAGCATATTTCCTTTAACACCTCTTTCTGATGTGTGGAGGGCTTATCCATCACTGTATGCAGGTTTGTGACAACAGGTTTCTTTAAGCGCTCTAACAGGGATATAAGATGCTCTCCATCTGGTCCTCCGAAAATACCAAACTCATGCTGGATGCACACCACCTGAGAAAAGGAGAGGTTGAGATATTCAGCAGCTTTCTGATAATCGATTCTATTTTGGGCGTTTATCTCAAAAATCACTTCATCTCCATAGGAATATCCTTCGGGCCTATCATTCACAGCCACCACCTGAAAAAGGCTGTTCTCGATCAATATTTCTCCTTGAAGTTTAGCTGCGGCTAAGGCAAGATCCCGAGTATAGGTTCCTATGCCGCAGCGTCTGGGTGGATAAGTGGCTAAAAACGAAACAGGTATTTTTCTGTATATTTGACTTGATTCCTTCATTGAAATGGCTCCTGAGATTAATTATTAATTAATATAGATTATATCTATTTTTATCATTAAACGAATTTTAAATAACCCAAAATTTCATTCAACTGAGCTGTTGCCAGTCCAATCGATGTATCAGCGGCTCCGTAATATATCCTGACTTCATTGGTTTCTTTATCGACTACCGCTCCCGTGGGAAACACAACTCCAGGCACATCACCAATGTATTCATACTCTTCTCTGGGACCCATCACCCACTCTTCACTTCGTTTTTTGAGTTTCCACGGCTCTTCTAAATCCAGAAGAGCCAGTCCTACTCTGTACAATCTTCCTGCCGCTGTTGTCCTCACTCCGTGATAAATGATTAACCAGCCCTCGGAAGTCTCGATGGGCTGGGTCCCTAAGCCTACTCTGTGAGAATCCCACCATCCTCCTCTGGTGGGAATCAAGATGCGGTGCTCTCCCCAGTGAGTCAAATCCGGAGAAAATGACATCCAGATATGACCTTCTCCTTTAACCATAGGTCTGTGAATCAATACATATCGATCACTAAATTTTTTGGGGAAGAGAGCCGCGTCTTTATCTTCTGGAGGAACCAATGTTCCCTTTCGTTCAAAGTTCTTAAAATCTTTAGTTAAAATTAATGAGACCTGAGGGCCTCCTGCTGAAAAGGATGTATAAGTTATGGCATATTGCTTTTCTTCAGAAAGAAAAACAATTCTAGGATCTTCTAATCCCCACTTCTCTTCATGATAGTCAGGGGATCTGGTTAAAGTGGGAGATAGGTCAATCTGCCAGTTTGTCACCCCGTCTCTGCTTCGAGCTGTGGTGAGATGGGAAAATCCCCGGTAATCCTCTACTCTTACCAAGAGAAGAGTTTCCTCATTTATGGTTGTAGCCCCTGGATTAAACACAGCATTTGCTGGATAAGGCCAGTCATTCACTGTAAGTAAAGGGTTTCCTTTGTATCGGTGAAATAAATTTCGGCTCCCTCTGCCTATATGATTTTTTTGGTTCATGTGTTCTTTTCCCTTCTGATATTATTTTCTAGTCTTTATCTTATTTTTTAAGGATAATGATATATTGAAAAAAATTATTGGTCAATCAAATTCAACAGGGATTTTTAACTGAAAAATCAGTCTTTTTAATCGACTTTAAGGACGGCTGCCATCCTATTTTTTTTTTTGAAATTGATCATAAAAAAATAATGGGCTAATTTGGTTTAAAATAATAAAAAATAGAGTTAATATAGAGTAAAAATAATTGTAAAATGAATGACTTTTCAGCTGAAAAAAAAGATAGGATAGTTAAGATTTTCTATCCAACTGATACAGCCTTCAAAAAGCAGGGAAAAAACTGTGTTAAAAGCTTCACTTCAAAAATCACAACTTCAAAAGAAAAGAATGTTTATGATATAGTCGATATTTTTAGAGATAAAATTTTTATTGACAAACTATTGATACAGAAGAATTTAATTTTAGAATACCCCAAAAATAGAATCCCTCTAAACTCAACCATTAACCTTCACAACACGGATGGGATTAGTGAGCAAGGCCAAATCAAAGAAATGACAGAGAAACTCATCTCAGGAAAAGCTATCATGACTCCAGAAGGCCTGCCCAATATAAAATTAGTTAAATCCCTAAACAATGAGTGGGTCTTATTCGACGGTCATCATTCTATGCTTGCCTATATGTTCATTGGAAGAGAATACTTGGATCAAACTCCTCATCTTAAGGTGCTTGACGGAAATAACAAAGGGCTAAAAGATGAGGAAATTCATGCCTTTTTTGGCAAACACGCTCCCATGTTAAAAGGAAAAGACTGGCGCTGCTTTGTCATAAACTGGGAAGCATCCGAAAAATACCAGCTTCAAAACCGCCGCCAAAAAAACATGGGAGAACTTTTCCACTCTCTTATGAAAAGAAGCCTAAGATAAAGATAGTCAAAAAAAGATACTGTTATATCTGTTCACCTATTTCTATCACTTCACAAATAACCGAAAACTGTTTCTTTTATTCATTAGTTCATATATTATGAACTTTTTGTTTATGAAAAATGAACAATATTTCTAAACAAATTTCTTGACATTCAGATATAGAACTTTTCATAGTAGGCAAACTCAATGAAAAAAAATAAAATATTTATTAAAAGAAAATCCGCAGCTTGCCTTATTTCAAAGAAAAGCTCAAAGCGCCCATGGCCTTTCAGGTGATCCA
>CAYULB010000095.1:0-4936 GCA_964445575.1 uncultured Eubacteriales bacterium | reverse complement strand
TACGCCTGGCCGGATTCGAACCGGCGACCTACGGATTAGGAATCCATCGCTCTATCCTGCTGAGCTACAGGCGTACAAAATCAAGCTCCCATGCTTCATTCTTTATATCGGAAAATCTGAGACGGGTCAAGGCAGCTATTTCACTTCCCTATTCCACTTTTCCTGACTCTGCAGTCTCATCAATTTTTTTTTCAAAAGGCAGTTCCTTTGTATAGGCTTGTTGTTCTTTATGGCAATATACAGAGCCTTATAGGAGCCGATGATGCAGCTCAGCTTTTTTGCCCGGGTCAGTGCTGTGTAGAACAGATTCCTCTGCAGCATGATGTAATGCTGAGTCAGCAGAGGCATGACCACAGCCAGATACTCACTTCCCTGTGATTTATGAACAGATATAGCGTAAGCATTCACGATTTCATTAACTTCTTCTCTGGAATAAAGCACTTCTTTTCCGTCAAAGTCTACCCATACACTATACCTTTTTTTGTCAATATCCTTGACTCTTCCTATGTCCCCATTAAAAACATCTTTGTCATAATTATTCCGGATCTGCATCACTTTGTCTCTTATTCGGATCTCACGTTTTCCAAATTTCAGTCCTTCGCTTCCCGGATTCAGCAGCTTCTGCAACTCGTTGTTTAAATTATCCACTCCCACCAGCCCTCTGTACATGGGACTGATAACCTGGATTTGAGTTGAAAGAGGGGGAAGACCAAGCTTATCCGGAATGTTGCGTGCACACATATTCATGATGAGCTGAAATACTTTCTGCTCATCCTCATTGTAAATGAAATAAAAATCAGAATCCTCATCCCCTTTTTCTGGTTTCATAATGGATTTGCCCTGATTGACTCTGTGGGCATTCCGGACAATAAGGCTGTGTTTTTCCTGTCGGAATATTTTATTCAGCACAACCACCTTCCCTACTCCGGAATCAATGATGTCTTTTAATAAGGTTCCCGGACCTACTGAAGGAAGCTGATCCTTGTCTCCCACTAAAATCAAGCGCATGTGCCTGGGAACAGCCTTTAAGAGAAAATACATCAAAGGCAGATCTACCATGGAAAACTCATCCACAAGAAGTGCATCCCCTTCCAGAGGATGGTTCTCATCTCTCCGAAACTTTCCGGTTTTGGAAAGATACTCCAAAGTCCGGTGGATGGTCTTGGCATGCTTGCCAGTAGACTCAGAAAGCCTTTTGGCGGCTCTTCCTGTAGGAGCGGCGAGCAGGATCTTTTTTTCCCATGTTTCAAAAATCCTGACCATGGCTCTGACAATAGTGGTCTTTCCGGTTCCTGGTCCTCCTGTGATGACCAGGATTTTTTCAAAAAGGCTTTCTTTGACTGCCTGCTTCTGCTCATAGGTAAAATCTATATGAGAGCTGGCTTCTATCTGTTTTAAGACTTTTTCAACATCCAAGGAAGGTTTTAAAACCGGATAAGACACCAGCTCTAAAAGAGAATTGGCCACTTCCTGTTCAGCTTCATGAAAAAAGGGCAGGTAAACAGCCGTATCGCTGTTAAGTCTTTCCATAACCACTAATTCCTGCTTATCTAAAGAGTGGAGGGCATTCAAGAAATCATTCTTCTCAATTTCCAACTGTTCACAGCACTCTTTTAAAAGCTCTGATTTAAAGGCAAATACATGTCCCTCCTCACTGTGCTTCTCTAACAAATAATGAATATAGGCTTTGATCCTTTCTGGAGAATCTGCTTCTATGCCCAGCTTGAGAGCCATGCTGTCAGCTGTTTTAAACCCTATCCCCCAGATGTCATGACTTGCCTGATAAGGGTTGGTCTTTAAGACATGAAAAGCTCTTTTCCCGTACTGTTTGTACAGCTTGGCCGCCAGAGTGGTTGAAACATTGTGTTCCTGTAAAAATATAATCAGTTCCCTGATGTCTTCGTGCTCCATCCATGACTTTTTAATCTCTTTAAGTTTTTTATCCCCAATTCCTTCCACTAACTTAAGCTTATCCGGGTCATGGGAAAGAATCTCCATTGTTTTCTTGCCAAACTGCTGGATGATCCTCCTCGCCAGAACCGGTCCCACACCAGAAATCATTCCTGAGGAAAGAAATTTTTCAACTCCTTTGACAGATGAGGGGAGCACAGGAATATAATTATCCACCCGAAACTGTTTTCCGAAGCGGGGATTGATTTCCCATCTTCCGCTGATTTTAAGCCTTTCTCCGGGAGACAGAGGCGGAAAATAACCCACCATGGTAATGAGCTCCTTTCCTTCCAGAGAAAACCGGCAGACAGTATATCCATTATCAGGGGTGTAATAAACGATAGAATCGATTGAGCCCTCTAAGTAATCCATTTTGACGCCAAATTCAATGCCTACTCTCCTTCTTCAGCTAACATCACCGGGTCTCCTGACTTTGCTCGGGTCTGTGCTGCTGCTGAACCCTCTCTCTTTGCTATCTCCAAAAATCCCTGTCCGTTTAAAAGGCATACCAGCTCCCCTTTTTCAACGGAACCGTAGCTTTCCTTTATGGGAATCTTTTTCTCTTGCAGGCTCATAAAGAAACGGCCTGCTTCTTTATCTTTTACCATCTCGAGGTATTCTTTCTCGGAAATATTCGTGATCAGATTTCCAAAACCATCCTGATAAATGACTTTTCCCCAAATTTTGTTTTCCTCTCTTTTGGGCCTGTCAATGGAGACTCTTTTGTAGTCATCAATAACAGGGCCAAAGTTTTCCGTATTGATTCCCCTTGACAGCCACGCCGCCAGAGGAGCCATGCGGTCTCTTCCTTCAAAAGACCTTCCCTTCCTTGGAATAAAATAGTGTTCTGAATTGACTTCTCTGACTGTCATCTCTTTGTTTTCTTCCCTAACCCAGCTTAAAACACCGTTATCCGGGGCAATAAAATAGTAATCTGTGGATTCAGCAATAAGGATTCTTCGGGAGGTGCCCACTCCAGGGTCTACTACTGCCACAAAAATAGTGCCTGAGGGAAAATACCGGTAGCTGGCTTTAAGGATGAAAGCTCCTGCCAGGATATCAAAATGAGGGGTGTTGTTGGTGATATCGATGGCTCTTGCATCCGGATTTATTTGGGCGATAACTCCCTTCATAGAGGCGGTGAAGAAATCCTGGTCACCAAAATCAGTGATAATCGCAATAATGGGTTGATCCATTTTTTTTATATTATTGCATTCTGCTTTTTCGGTCAATACATAAAGTGGGGGGCTTTCCTGGATTATTGACGAATCCTTTAAATAATGCTAACTTTTTTAAGCATGAAATTTTTGAAAGTCCTCATAAATTCGCTTATCAGCGGCTTCCTGTTTTCTTCTCTACTGACACTGCTGACCTACAACTTAAACACAAGCATGGCTTTTAAAGCATCTTCAGTTCTTTATTTCAACCTGTTTCTGTTCCTGACCTATGGGATAATAGTCAGTCTGGCCTGCCTGGTTTTCTTTTTTATCATTCAGTTTTTTGCCGGAAGAAAATTGGATATCTCCTTTGTATCTCCCTCTTTTCTTCTCTGGAGCTCCCTAATATTGGTTTTTGTTTTTATTCTTTTATCCAGAGCTAACTACAGACTTTTCAGAAGTCTGTTAAGTCCAGAAACATCAAAGCTCATTCAGGACCAAATAATGATCCTCATCTTGGCTGTTCTTATCGGCACAGTTTCTCTTGTGTTTTTTATGATTTACAAGAAAAAATACTTTTTTCCCGCTGTCTATTTCCTGCTGCTGCTTTTAGGCCTGGGATACTGTTTCTATCTGAGAAGCACTTTCCCTCAGCCCGAAAAACCAAAAAAAATAGCTCAGCTGGATGCCAAACCCTTGGATAAAAATTTAACCATTATCGGGATGGAGGGGCTGAGCTTTGATGTTATCATACCCCTTATCAATGAACAAAAACTTCCCAATTTTTCATGGCTCATGGAAGAAGGAAGCTGGGGAAAACTCGAAAATTTCACTCCCAATGAGCTTATCATATTAAACAAATCATTCAATACAGGTAAATTTCCCTACAAACACGGACAGGTCTCCCGAGAGAAATGCCATATAATACCTCTGAACAGGGAAATATACGTCATTCCCCGGTTTATTTTTTTCAAACAGATGGAAAGAATCAGACTTATCAAAAGCATACCCTATCAAGCTCCGAAAAAGACTAAAGAAATATGGGACATCCTCAAAAACAACCAGACACCTTACTTAAGAATGGACCAAGAATATCTCCTCCATGAGAACATGGAATTGTCTTCGAATGCAAAAAGCCTGGTGAACCGCTTTTTTAAGGACATTGAATTTGACTCTGATGAAATCCTGGAGATTGCAAAAAATGCATTTATTTCAGATGCAATTTTCCTTGAGTCAGTGGAGAGAGAAATAAAAAAAACAAAACCTGATGTTCTCTACATACTGCTCAGAGGGCTGAATGAGGTTGAAAAATACTTTTATAAATATGCCTTCCCCGAGATCTTTGAAGAAGTCAGTCAAGAAGAAATCAATCAATATGGTCCAATTTTACAAAGATACTATCGATTTTATGATGAGGTCATTGGAAAGTATCTCGCTGCCAAAAAAGACAATGAACTTCTGGTGGTGTATTCGCCTCACGGCATGGACTATCTTCCTCTTTGGAAACGGATGGTAGAGCTGGTTCTGGGAAACCCAAAAATCTCAGCTTTTCATGAAAATGCACCCAGAGGAGTGGTGTTTTTTTATGGAAGAGGCATATCTCCAGGTAAAAACATTGAAGACATGAAAATCGTGGACATGACTCCCACTTTCCTTCATTATTTAGGCCTGCCTTTGGGTAAAGACATGGACGGCATTGCTAATAGTTCCATTTTTAGGTCGAGTTTTAATATTGAAAATCCTGTTTTATACATATCTTCCTACGAAGAAGTGGAAATTAACCCCCCCCAAAAAAAACAGTAAAAAAACAGTACCGTCTTACCTGTTTA
>CAYULB010000094.1:2958-4984 GCA_964445575.1 uncultured Eubacteriales bacterium | reverse complement strand
TGAAGAAGAATGGCGTTAAAAATCTGAAGGGAGCACAAGCCACACCTCAATTTCATTGCCATTTTTTTATGAATAGGTCAGGTTATACTATCAAACTTATAAGTTAGATTGACATTATGTGTATTTATATGTATTTATAATAATATAAATAATTTAGAATCCCGATGAAACAAGAGAAGAATAAGAAGCACAGCTCAGCAAAAATAAAAGTGCTGGTGGTTGAAGATGAAATCATAGTGGCCAGAGATATATGCAACATGCTTCAAAGCCTAGGGTACAAATCAATCAGTGTGAGTTCCAATTCAGAAGAAGCTATAAAAACAGCTGAAAAAGAGTCTCCTCATATTGTTCTTATGGATATAATGCTTGAGGGAAGACTAAACGGGGTAGAAGCTGCTGACTATATCTATACAAATCTCAATATACCTATTATTTATCTGACTTCTTATTCTGATGAAACTATCATCCAAAAAGCCAAAAAAACAGAGCCCTTTGGTTACCTTTTAAAACCTTTTGAAGAACGTGACCTTAAGACTACAATTGAAATCGCTCTCTATAAATCTGAAATAGAAATGAAACTCAAAAGAAGAGAGAAATGGCTCTCGACTATTCTCACCAACATCGGGGACGGAGTCATTGTTACAGATGAGAAAGGGGCCGTTACTTTCATAAATAAGCAAGGCGAAAATATAACTGGATGGACATCCAACGACGCTCTCAACAAAGACCTAAATGAGGTATATCCCACACAAAACGAAAAAACCGGAAAGCGGTTAAATATCCCTACTGAAAAGCTGCTCACAGGAAAAAGGACCCGGATCCATCATGATGTGGTCCTTCGATCCAAGTCCGGAGCCAAAATCTATATCAACCAAAATCTCAATCCCACTTTGGACGAAGGAGGAAGGATAACCGGTTTGGTCGTCACTTTTTCAGATATCACTATGCGCAAAAAAGCGGAAAAACAAATAAAAGAGATCTGGGAGAATCAGAAAAAAGCCATGGAAGGAGCTGTGGAAGCCATGGCCCATACCATAGAAACAAGAGACCCTTATACTGCGGGCCATCAGCGCCGTGTCACCAAACTGGCAGTAAAAATTGCCGAAGAGATGGGTCTGGAAGAGGGTAAAATCGAAGGAATCCGCATGGCCGGGACTCTCCATGATATCGGAAAAATTTACATACCCGCAGAAATTCTCAGCAAACCAGGAATAATATCAGAAGCGGAGTACAATATCATAAAAACCCATCCCAAAGTAGGTGCCGATATCCTGAAGTCTATCGAATTTCCCTGGCCTGTTTCAGATATTGTCAGGCAGCATCATGAGCGGATCGATGGAAGCGGTTATCCAAACGGGC
This sequence comes from uncultured Eubacteriales bacterium, assembly GCA_964445575.1. GTDB lineage: Bacteria > Acidobacteriota > Aminicenantia > Aminicenantales > Aminicenantaceae > WJMT01. The sequence continues at coordinate 3,625 of CAYULB010000094.1, read as the reverse complement.
TATCTGGAGATAAAATAATGATTGAAGCAAAGGTGCTAGCTGTCGCTGATGTGATAGAAGCTATGGCATCCCACCGCCCTTATAGAGAAGCCTTGACTCTTGAAGACGCTTTGACTGAAATCAAAAAAAATAAGGGGAAGCTATATGATAAAAAAGCATCTGAAGCCGCTATTAAAGTATGTGCCAGAGAAGACTTTAGCTTTGAATGATTCTAAATTCAATCAAACGGAGAGGCTATGAAGAAACTTTATGTCAATCTGCTGCTCATAGGGTCTGTTACAGCAGCCGCAGGGGGAATAGTTGGTTTCTTTATTCTATTTCTCCCCGATTTTAATATATACTGGCTTATACTCTCTCCCATTATCATCGCCTTTTATGAAGCTCCCGCTGTTCTTTTGTTTTGGCTGTATAAAAAACAAAAGGAAAAGCTCAAGTAAAACTTAGTTAAATTAAGCCATTGATAAATTTAAGGGGTTGATAACTCTCCTCCTAAAATATATGAAGTTCCTCCATAAAGAACCAGGACGCTGAGGATAATGAGAAAAAGATTAGGAGAAAAAGATGATTTTTGGCCTCAAAAATCTTTATTTAAGGGGACAATATTTGTGGAAAAACCAGGTTAACTTTATGAAAAGAATAGAAATGCCCGGGCCCGTCCCCTCCTATT
>CAYULB010000094.1:0-2858 GCA_964445575.1 uncultured Eubacteriales bacterium | reverse complement strand
TCCCCTCCTATTCTCTCCTATTCTCCTATTTCCTATATCCCTCCTATTCACTCCTATTTAAAGGAAAAGTGTGTGTTTAAGGGGAAATAAAAAAACGCTCCCGACGGGATTTGAACCCGTGTCGCCGCCTTGAAAGGGCGGTGTCCTAGGCCAGGCTAGACGACAGGAGCGCATTGTATTTGGTGAGCCGTGCTGGATTTGAACCAGCGACACCCGGCTTAAAAGGCCGGTGCTCTACCCCTGAGCTAACGGCTCATTTAAAAAATAGTTATGTATTTATAAAGGAAAATTCAAAAAGAGTCAATGTTCAGTTGAAAAATCAGAGGCTAATCAGTTAAGTCTCTCAAATCTAATGATAATCCATCTCCCATTGTGAGGGATATTGTTTTCTGGATCCTTAAGCTGGTACTGCCTCATATAAACCCTATAATTCACTTCCTCCCCATTCCGGAAGACTTTTACTTCAACTTCCTTCTTACTAATATCTCCTTCAAACTGCCTTATTCTCGGAAAATCTCCTCCTAGGGAAAAAAGTGCTGTTTCTTCCTCTTCCTCTGCAGCCAGCTTTGCTTCGTTATACTGCTTTTGAAGTTCTTTGTGCCTATCGCGGAGTTCATTATATTTTTCCTCCGCTTCGTTGAATTCATTGATATTTGCCCGCGTTCGCCGTCTTTCCATCTCAAACTTCGCTGTATCCATCTCATCCCTGGCGTTGAGAGTCTCTATGGTTAAGTCATCAACTTTTTCCTTGAGCCCCTTTTCTTTTTTATCCATTTCTGGCAGTTCAAACGAATCTGTATATTCTTCAGTAACTTCAACAATCTTCTTGGAATCAAACTCAAAATGGGCCGGCTCAATGGCCATGGTCGAAAGAGTATTCAAGTCATTAAGGGATAAAGCATGAAAATATCTTTCTAATATGGCTTTTTCTGGACTAGAGGAACAACTGTGGATAACAAACATAATAAGCACGATCCCTAAGTAACAGAGAATTTTTTTATTCATATTTCCTCCTTCCTTCTTATTTTTCTAAATTTTACTTTTTTTTCAAGTGAAAAAGCAAGTTTTAAAAGGTTTGATTCCTGAAAAAAATTTCCTATTATCTGAATCCCCAGAGGCAACCCCTTCTGATCAACTCCTATCGGTATAGAAATAGCAGGCAGGCCAGCCAAGCTGACAGGAGCCGTATAGAAATCACTATGGTACATTTTAAGCGGATCTTTCTTTGATCCGATGGGAAAGGCAGCTTCAGGAGTGGTAGGAGTCAGTATACAATCCACCTTTTCCAGAACTTTTTTAAATTCTTTTTGTAAAGACATCCTGACCTGTTCGGCTTTTAAATAAAATGATTCATATTTTCCAGAACTCAAGGCAAATGAACCCAGCAAGATCCGTCTTTTTACCTCTTCTCCAAATCCCAAAGTTCTTGAATTCATATACATATCTTCCAGTCCGTTTTTATAAGGACCTCTGTATCCATAGCGCACACCATCAAACCGGGCAAGGTTGGAGCTTGCCTCAGAGGGAGCTAAGATATAGTAGCACATAAGAGCGTAATCCCATGACGGAAATTCCATTTCATAGAGCTCGGCTCCGCTTTCCTCTAATAGACTCAGGATCCAGTTGTATTTTTCTCTGATAGCAGGCTCAATACCGTTTAACAATTTTCCCTTGAAATATCCTGCTTTTAGGGACCTGTCATTCTTTTTCATTCTTTCCTCATAATCAGGAACCATCATCGAAGAAGCAGTGGAATCTCTAGAATCAGGACCAGCAATGACCTGGGTCAAAACAGCACAGTCAGCAACAGAATGAGTCAAGGGACCTATCTGATCTAAAGATGAGGCAAAAGCAACCAGACCATAACGAGAAACACGGCCATAGGTCGGCTTCATCCCAACCAGTCCACAGAATGAAGCTGGCTGTCTCACAGAGCCTCCGGAGTCAGAGCCCAGCGAAGCCCAAGCTTCTCCGGCTGCCACGGCTGCAGCCGACCCTCCGCTGGAACCTCCCGGAACCGCATTTAAATCCCAAGGATTTTTGGTAACAAAAAATGCTGAGTTTTCTGTAGAAGAACCCATGGCAAACTCATCCATGTTTGTTTTTCCAATAATGACTGAATCCTCAGACAACAGCTTTTCGACTACATGAGCGTGGTAGGGTGAAATAAAGTTTTGCAGCATTCTGGAACCGCAGGTCGCAGGAAAATCCTTTACTAATATATTGTCTTTTATTGCAAGGGGGATCCCTGCCAGTTTCCCTTTTGTCTTTTTGTTATCAATTTCCTTTGCTTTTTTTAAAGCATAGTCGCACATAGGAGTGATGAATGCTTTTATGGCTTCCTCTTTTTCCTGTATCCTTTTAATATAACTTAGGACTACCTCTTCGGCTTTGATTTCTTTTTTAGATATTTTCTCCTGGATTTCAGTAATGCTCAGTTCTCTAATATTCATTTGGATTTGGATTTTATGACCTTAGGTACACAGAAATAATTCTTTTGTGTTTCCGGAGAATTTAAAAAAGCCCTTTTATTAGAAAAAGACTCAACTGCCTTGTCTTTTCTGAGAGGGCAGGATAAAGATAGTGAGTCATGGAAGAATATGCCCTCCTTTATTTGTCCTGGCTTTTCAAGCTCGATAATCCATTCCACAATTTTTTTTAACTGCGGCAAAAGTTTTCTTTTTTCCTTTTTTGATAATCTAAGATGGGTAGAAACACAAAGATAATCAAAGTCAAAACTTACATCCATATGAGAAGATTATAAAAAATACAAGTTCATAAATCAATTCCAATGCCAATCATTTTTTTCATTGACAAGACTAAAAATTCTTAATAGAATCTAGTTTGCAGGAAGTAAT
>CAYULB010000093.1:0-5231 GCA_964445575.1 uncultured Eubacteriales bacterium | reverse complement strand
GCCATTTTTTTATGAATAGGTCAGGTTTACATGAACTATTCACGAGTCGAGATTGCTGCAGATGCGAGGCGCCAGGGCATGAAGTCGTGGTCCTTCACTGCGAATGCCCTGCAACGAAGCAGATGCAGTGAGATCGGCTCGCCTTAATGGTAAAAAAATGGCGATTAAAATAAAAACAAAAACATGAAAAATACTCAAATCATTGTTCTTGGAAAAAATCTTGAATATCGTTGAAATGAAATTAATAACGAAAACATCGCCATTTTTTTATGAATAGGTCAGGTTTACATGAACTATTCACGAGTCGAGATTGCTGCAGATGCGAGGCGCCAGGGCATGAAGTCGTGGTCCTTCACTGCGAATGCCCTGCAACGAAGCAGATGCAGTGAGATCGGCTCGCCTTAATGGTAAAAAAATGGCGATTAAAATAAAAACAAAAACATGAAAAATACTCAAATCATTGTTCTTGGAAAAAATCTTGAATATCGTTGAAATGAAATTAATAACGAAAACATCGCCATTTTTTTATGAATAGGTCAGGTAAGTATGTCATATCTAAACACCTAATGTGGAATTTCTCTACACATTTATGATTTTTCATCCACTGATTTCACCTGACTTTCTTCCAATGAATGTATCTTGAATTGATTCAATAAGTTATAAAGTCAGAAAAATATATGCTTTATCTCGCCCAGTAGGCACATAACTTGCATAATATAGTGATTGACGTTTATATGTTTATCAACGAGACAGGTAAGAAATTCTATAAAAATCAAAGGACATCTTAAATGAAAATCGTAAAACTGAAGAAAGAAAACTTATTTCCTTTCTTAGAAGAAATATCTAAGGAAGCAGGCCTTTGGGCCCCGGTAAAAGTTGGATCTGATAGACACAGGTTCCAAATGATCGATGACCTGAACCAGATCGATATTGAGTACACTCGAACCATCCTCCCTCCCAGAAAAATCATCCTGCCCCCTTCTATCAATATGTTTCAGGCTTCTGAAAAAGAGTATAAAGAAGATTTTTCTCATGTATCAAAAAAAATCATTTTTGGAATCCATCCCTGCGATATACACGCTCTTCTGATAATGGATAACTTTTTCACCCATGAGTATTATGACCCTTATTATATGGAATCCAGAAAAAACACCCTTTTATTGGGACACTCCTGCTGGCCTGATGAAAACTGCCTGTGCAAATCAACCCGAACCCACATCATTAAAGAAGGATATGACCTGTTTTTTTCCAAAATCAATGACAGATATATAGTCTGGGTGGGATCCAGCAGAGGAGATGACTTAGTCAGGACAAAGGCAGATTTATTTGAAGAAGACCTCTCAGACAAAGACATTAAAGAATACACTGAATGGGGTGACAGAAGGAACAAAGCTTTTAAAACCCAAATCAACTTTGATTCTCTAAGAGACTTAATGGAACTCAAGTACCATGAGCCTTTATGGGAAAAAATAGGAAATGCCTGTTTAGCGTGCGGTTCCTGCACCAATGTGTGCCCCACCTGCAACTGCTATAATATGCAAGATAATCCTGTTCTTGGCAAAAACTATTCTCAAATATCCCGATGCTGGGATGCCTGCACACTGGAAAATTATTCTGAAGTTGCCGGAGGTGAAAACTTCAGAGAGAAAAGAGAGGACAGACTCAAACTGTGGTACACCCATAAATTTCAAGTTTACATCACAGAGTACGGCAACCCAGGATGTGTGGGCTGTGGAAGGTGTATAGCGACCTGTCCTGTTGATATTAATGTAAAAACAGTAGGAAAATCTCTGGATGGAGAAAAAGTAGATTCCTTCTGGAATCGATTAGATAAAGAGGTGACAAAATGAAGAGTGAAAATAAAGTCAGCTTGTTAAAAAACCCGTTTCTCCCTGAACCAGCGAGAATAGTCCGCACCTATCACCTGACTGAAGACGTAAAGTTTTTTCAAGTCCGGATAGCAGATATGGAAAAAGCACTCTCCTTTAGATATAAAATAGGCCAGTTCGCCATGATCTCAGTACTGGGGGCTGGAGAAGCTCCTTTTTCAATCTCTTCCACTCCATCCCGGCCCGGACTCCTTGAATTCTGTATCCGGAAAACTGGAATAGTCACAGATGCTATTTTTAGACTTAAAGAAAACGATATGATCGGAATCAGAGGGCCTTACGGAAATGGTTTTCCCGTAGAAAGGATGAAAGGAAATGACATACTGATCATAATGGGCGGCCTTGGAGCCGCTCCCCTTCGTTCAGTACTGCTTTACTGTCTTGATAACCGGGACCTATTTAACAGGGTCATTCTGCTTCATGGAGCTAAAAGACCAGCTGAAATGCTTTTAAGGGAAGAATTTTTTTCACTGAAACAAAGGGAAGACCTGGAATGCTTCCTTTCTGTTGACAAAGATGACACGGGAAAATGGTCTGAAAACACCGGAGTTGTGACCACTCTTTTCCCAAAAATAAAAGACCTCAATTCCTCCACAACTTACGCTCTTATATGCGGCCCCCCGGTTATGTATAAATTTGTTCTTGAAGAACTCTTAAAACTCAAGATCCCCAAAGACCAGATCCTGATGACACTCGAAAGGCGGATGAAATGTGGAGTCGGAAAATGCGGGCACTGTGCCATCGATTATATTTATACCTGTCTGGATGGACCTGTATTCACTTATTGGGATGTCATTCATATGAGAGAGCTCATTTAAGGGGGAAATGATGAAGAAAGATAAATTGAAAATCGGAATTTATGAATTAACAGGATGTGCCGGAGATGCACTTCTGATTTTGGACTGCGAAAAAGAACTGCTTGATATATTCGAAGCGGTCGATATCCAGTCATTCCTCATGGCAAGCAGTGATAATAAAGACGGCCGCCTTGATATTGCCCTGGTTGAAGGCTCTGTGACTACAGAACGAGAAGTCCAAGAGCTTAAAGATATTAGAGAAAGAGCAGAAATAGTGGTTGCCATCGGAATTTGCGCCACCCTAGGAGGAATCCAAGCAAGATTCACTGATCCAAAAAAATGGGGGGAAAAATACCAGGAAGTCTATGGAGACACTGAGATGACCCATACAAAAGCCGTTCAATCCACGCCCATTGACGCCTACATAAAAGTCGATTATTATCTTCCTGGCTGCCCTATTGGAAAAGACCAGTTTTTAAATCTCTTCAATCGAGTGGTCAAAGGAACACTTCCCGAGAAATACCTCCAGCCTGTGTGCGTGACCTGCAAATACAATGAAAATGACTGTCTTTTAAACAGAGGAATTCCCTGCTTAGGGCCTTTAACTGCAGACGGATGCGGTTCTATCTGTCCGAATCACAATGTCCCGTGCTTTGGATGCTGGGGGCCTGTGGAAGGGGCTAATTTTACCTCTGAATACTACCTGCTGCAAGAGAAGGGATTTGACATAGAATCCATAAAAAAGCGCATGGCAAATTATTCAGGCACAAAACTGGTCGAATTTTTTAACCAACTAAAAAAGGAGTCAAAATGAAAAAGATAAGTGTAGACCACCTTGCCAGAGTTGAGGGAAATGGGGGTATATCAGCCACTATTGACGGAAAAGTGGTATCAGATGTCAAATTCACCATTTACGAAGGACCTCGCCTTATTGAAAAATTGACCTTAGGACTCACACCAGAAGAGGATGTGAGCCTCTCCCCCCGGATATGTGCGATCTGCACTCTTTCTCATAAAAATGCGGTTCTCCGTTCCCTTGAAAATGCACTCAAGGTTAAAATACATCCCAAATCCTACTTGTGCCGGGAGCTCATGCACATGGGAGAAATGATAGAAAGTCATTCCCTCCATATATATTACCTTGCTCTTCCCGACTATCTTGGATTTCCAAATGCCATTGCCATGGCATCAGACTTTGAATTAGAAGTCAAAATTGCCCTAGAAATGAAACATTTTGGCAACCATATCATGAAGCTGCTGAGCGGACGTTATATTCACGGGGAAAATCCCATAATAGGCGGATTTGGAAAGTTCCCCTCTAAAGAAGAACTCTTATTCCTAAAAAACAGGGCTGTCCAATTCATGCCTTTTGTAAAAAAGACCGTAGAACTGTTCTGTGAACTTGATTATCCTGATATTCCAGAACAAGAAACGGTTTATGCCTGTTGCGAACCCGGGAACAATAACTATGGATTTTGGGGCGATGAAATACTGCTGTCTACAGGAGAAAAGTTTTTCAGAGATGACTATCAAAAACTAACCAATGAGTTTATTGTTTCCCATTCCTACTGCAAACGCAGTCGGTACAAAGAAGAGCCCTATTCTGTGGGGGCTTTAGCCAGAGTCAATAATTTAGGAGAAAGGCTTAAGGGTGAAACAGAAGAGATGTACAAAAAATATTTCAACAAACGTTGGAAAGTCAATCCCCTGTTTCACAATGCTGCTCAAGCCTTAGAGATAAGCTACTGTTTTGAAAGGATTGTTGAACTGGTCGATGAAATCCTTAAATTCAAGGAAGACCCCGAACCTGTCAAGTATTCCGCTAAAAATGGGAAAGGGACCGGGCTGGTGGAAGCTCCGAGAGGATTGTTGATCCATCATCATGAAATCAAGGACGGACGGATATCCTATGTGGATATAGTGACTCCCACAGCTCAAAACGCAGAGGATATTGAGAAGTACTGCCACACAGCAGCACAAAAACTTCTCGATTCAGGCAAGGAAGATAAAATCAAGGAAAGAATGGAGCTGGTGGTCCGAGCGTTTGACCCCTGCATCAGCTGCTCAGCTCATATGGCAGAAGTCAAGCACGCTCCTCAAGAGGATTGGAAAAACAAATTAAAAGAAATCACAGAAAAAAACGCTCCGGTATTTATCGGAGCTGGAAAGCTGGACCACAGTGATGACGCCTGCGGCATAGAAATCGCACAAAAGCTCCGCAGCCTCCAGTTTAAAGATGTCTGGCTGGAGGAAGAAATAATAAGAGACCAGAAACTCAATAAGTACAATGAACATCAGACTCTGATTTTCTTTGATGCCGTGGATTTCAATGAAAAAGCAGGGAAGATAACAGTCCTTCCCTTAGAATTTATTCTTAGCCAGTCCTCCATCAGCCACAAATTCATACCCTTTTTATCCAGCACGGGAAACCCCAAAGTACTTAAAAACGCCTATGTGGTAGGAATTCAACCTGCTTCTGTAAGCAGAGGAACTCAATTGAGCCCCCCAGTCCAAAAGTCTATCCATGAAATCATCAACCATTTAA
>CAYULB010000092.1:0-5512 GCA_964445575.1 uncultured Eubacteriales bacterium | reverse complement strand
ATTCGTAGTGAAGGACCACGACTTCATGCCCTGACGCCTCGCATCTGCCGCAATCGTGACTCATGAATAATCCAGGTTAGATAATATCAAATAATATAATCGACTTAAAATATTTTTTTTCAGTTTGTTAGTGGATGTTCTCATCAGGAAGCTTTCTGTTTTGCCGCTTGACAAACCCTCTTTAAAAAAGCAAAAATATTTATCGCTTTGACTTGCTGAACAATCTTCTCTTATGTGTGTGCAAACAGAATCATAAAAGAGTACCCTGAAAATCAGTGACTAAAACAAACAAAAAACCTTATTCCTGGTATATTTATATTATCGCTACTTTAGTGATTTTTCTTTTAGTTTTTGGGATGGAGTATTCCCTTGATGGATCTCATGATGAACAGGAATCAGCTCTCACCATGGGTCCCCCCTCTGATGAATACCAGAGAATCATCTGTGCGGCTCCCAGTGTAACAGAAATAGTCTTTGCCCTTGGAAAGGGAGAAAAAGTGGTGGGAGTCAGCCATTTCACCGTGTTTCCTCCTGAAGCAAAAAACAAAAAAAGCATCGGGGGGCTCATCAATCCCAGCAAAGAAAGGATCACGGCTTTAAGACCGGATTTGGTGATAACACAGGGAAAGCACGAATCACTGGCTGAACTGTGCCAAAAACAAAAAATAGAATTCATCTCTTTAAAAATTGAAAGCGTCAAAGATATTTATAAGGCTGTAAATGAACTTGGCCGCATTTTGAAAGTGGAAAAGGAAGCAAAAAGCCTGAACCAGAGAATAAAAAAAGAACTGGCTGCTCTTTCATCCAAAACCGAATTTCTGCCTAAAAAAAAGGTCTTCCTCTGCCTCAGCCATACGCCGGGAGACCTCACTGGATTGATGACTACTGGAAGAGGGACTTTTCTTAATGAGATCATTGAGATGGCTGGAGGGATCAATATATTCTCTGATACAAGAAAACGTTATCCCCGGATTTCCAAGGAATCACTCATCATGCGGCAGCCTGAGATTATTATTGAAGTTTACGCCAAAGGGTTGAATTTGAACCAGCAGCTGATGCTTCGAAAAGACTGGGACCGTCTCTCTGTTCTCCCCGCTGTAAAAAGCAGCCGCATTCACTTTCTTACGGATGATTATCTCTTGATTCCCGGAGTCCGGGTAAGTCTGATTCTCAAGAAATTTATCCAGACCATACACTCTGAGGTCAACCTCGAATATGATTGAACTCAAAAATATCATCCATCGATTCCCCGGTTCAAAATGGGAGCTTAACATTCCGGACTTTTCCATCCGCACCTCAGAAATAGTGGGGATCATAGGACCTAATGGTTCGGGAAAAAGCACCCTGCTTCGAATTTCAGCCGGAATTTTAAAGCCCTTAAAGGGAACCGTTCAGTTATTTGGAAAGGACATCCATAAAATCAAGCGAAAAGAGATCGCTAAAAAAATAGGCTTTTTACCTCAAGAAACAGGAAGCGAGTATGACTTCACCGTAGAAGAACTGGTCCGCATGGGAAGGTATCCCCACACCGGGACCTTTGGGGTTCTGGGTCCTCTGGACCTTCACATAATCCGGGAATGTCTGATGTCCACAGAAATGGAGAAGATGTCCAAAAGAAGACTTTCTCAGCTTTCAGGAGGCGAGAGAAAAAGAGCTTTTCTGGCTTCAGTACTGGCTCAGAGTCCTGACATGCTGCTTCTGGATGAACCCACCGGTTCTTTGGATATACACAGACAGGTTCAGTTTTTTCACCTGCTGCTGGGCCTGGCTAAAAAAGGGATGGGTGTGGCTGTGGTCACTCATGACATGAACTTTGCTTCATTATTCTGCGAGAAACTGACCTTCTTGTCAGATGGAAAACTGGTTTCCAGGGGAAAGCCTGAAGCCGTGATCTCAAACCAAACTATCCGTGAAGTCTATGGAGAGGATGTGCTTTTAGGAAGGCATCCGGAAACAGACAAACCTTATCTTTTACCAAGACTTTTGGTTAAAAAAATAAAATGAATAAAAAAGCAGTCCTTATTTACGCCCTGATTTTCTGCACTGCCGCTGTCATCACTCCTTGGATAGGACCGGAACCTATAAACTTCTCTGAGGTATTCGGCCCAGGGCCATCTCTCTCGTCCCCAGCCAAAGAAATTTTTTGGTTTCAAAGAATCCCCAGAGTACTGCTGGCTCTTATCGCCGGAGGGACTCTTGCTTTGACCGGGGCTGCGTTTCAGGTCCTGTTTCGAAATCCTTTAGTAGAGCCCTTTACTCTTGGAATAAGCGGGAGTTCTGCACTCGGAGCCTTCGTCACCATTTTGTATCCTTCCCTCTGGGTAAAATGGGGGCCGTTCAGTTCTGTCCAAATTTTTGCAGCGCTGGGAGCCGGAGTCTGTCTTCTTCTCATCTACACTTTATCCAGCCGGCCTGAAGGCATTTCCATATACACTCTTCTCCTGGCCGGAGTCACTATCAGCATCATCTGCAGCGGCGCTATTCTTCTGCTAACCTATTTGTCAGACCCCCACTCACTGGTGGTCTTCCAGCACTGGATGATGGGCGGAATCGATGTCATCGGATACCACAGCCTGTTCTCTATATCTCCGCTTCTCCTTCCAGCCGCAGCAGTGCTGTTTGTTCATTCCAAGGAGCTCAACCATATGGCTTTAAACGATGGAATGGCATTAGGGCACGGCGTGGATATAAATAAAGTTCGAAGAAACGTGTTCATCGGAGCGGGATTGGCTGCTGCTGCGGTAGTCTCTGTGGTGGGCCCCATTGGATTTGTGGGACTTATTGTCCCCCATGCCGTAAGGCGCCTCAGTGGATTTGACCAGAGGACCGTGCTCCCTTGTTCCTTTTTTTTGGGAGGAACCGCTCTGTGTGTTTGCGATGTGGTCGCAAGAACCCTTATCGCCCCCACAGAACTTCCCGTGGGCATCATCACTGCTGTGATCGGAGGCCCTCTGTTTATCCGGCTTCTGGTCTCAAGGCGCTTCCACAAATTATAATCCCCTTTTAAATACAGTACCGTGATACCTGTTCACCTCTATGATGGAGCGATGCAAGCAAATTTTTTAATTTGTTCTTTTATCATTCTATTTTCCTTCGGTCTTGTGAACCATACTTCTATCCGTGCCATGAGCAGGGTCTACCGCCCACGTCATCCGGAGCATACCATATTTTACCGTATCCTTTTCCATTATTTTGAGACATTTCTTCTTGAATATGAAAACCGGTTTGAAAGACACTTTGGTCGCCTGCGTCCTATTGTTCAGGAAGTGATAGAAAAATACCTAGACTGCGGCAATCCAAAGCATAAACATATCACTCCGGTTTCTGGTCACAGAGGGAGGGACAGATAAAAAAGGACAGTTCCGCAGGGTCCCTCATTTTAACGACTCTCTGCTCTGTCGGTTTTTCACACTTGAGGTCTTCTCTCTTCTTCTCCGTAAGCAGTTGATCAATAAAGACCTTGTCCAAAAAATTCTTCACTGGCGTCATACAGGCTTCAATGTGCACAGTAAGGTCATAGACAAGATCATCAAACATCTTAATCTGACCTTTAAGGCTGTCCGACCTCCGCCTCCTCAAGCTCAGCTCTCTATGGCGGCTGGGGAACTATCAGAATACATGTGAAACTCTCTAATCCTTTAGTTCAGGGATAAAGGGAGATCTCTGTTCTTTGTAATCCTTTATTCTACTGATTTTCTGAAATTCTCTTCTTTTTGTGAGTTTCTTGTTGACCGGACGTGTTTTTTGTGTGTATTATTAATGATGATGTCGCTTAGAGGATGGGAATTTTGTGAAGAGAAATGAAAATCAACAGCAACAAAAAAACCAAATTCTTATCGTGAAAATTCTTATCGTGATTTTTACAACCTGTGCTATATTGAGTTTCAAGAATAAACCTGGGAGCAAAACCAAAAATGGATCGTAAGGAAAAGCTGGCAAGCATATGCAAGGAGAAATCTGTTGCCCTGGCGTACATATTCGGCTCACAAGCTGAAGTTGGACAGAAGATCCTCAATGGAAAAGTTGTTTCCCCGAAAGATCCTCTGACTGACATTGACCTGGGCGTTGTTTTTCGTAATATTTTACCGCCTCCAAATGAGCTGCCCCGGATATATGCCGACCTGTATAACAGCCTGGCAGATTTATTTTTACCCCTTAAGCTGGATCTTGTTTTTCTGCAAGAACAACACTCCGTTTTTCAAGCCAACGCCGTAACCGGTATTTGTGTATATGCAGAAGATAAAAACTTACAAAGTGAATACGAAGAGAATATTATGCGAAGAGCGTCCGACTTCTTTCCTTTTTTGGAAAGACACCTGAATGAATACCTGGAAGAAGTTTTGCCATGATAGATCGGATACTGATCAAGCAAAGGCTAAGTATGATTGCAACATACTGCAGAGAGCTGGAATTGCTTAAAGAGTTGCCGAAGGAAAAATTTTTAGAGAAGAGAAATAGCGCTGCGGCGGAAAGCTTTTTACGGCGTTCTTTGGAAGCTGTTTTCGATATCGGCCGTCATATTCTGGCCAAGATCGGTCATTTGGACCTTGCCAAAGAATATAAAAGCATTGCTTTAGGATTGAGTGAAAAAAAAGTTGTTTCTGGTGAGCTGTCGAAAACTCTAGTAGAAATGGCCGGATACCGTAATAGATTAGTGCATCTTTACCATATGGTATCAGATGAAGAGCTATTCGGTATTGTTCAAAATCATATTGCCGATTTGCAGGAATTCTGCCGCCAAATCAGCCGTTACATTAAGGAAACAGAAAATACAAACAAATAAAGTTCTATAAAAGTCTTCCGTATCCAGACCTAAATGGGTAGCCATTCTAAGAATGCCGGTTTATTTAAATATACTTTATTTTCCTATGCCTAAAGTGGAGGGAAAAAACATTCCTGAAAGGTCAAACTTATTTCATCAAGGCCTGAACTACTCCCCAAAACCTGGACAATGCAATAAGGTGTAAAAGTGACCTGCCATAAACTCAAAAGAGATGAGGAGCTTTACCGTCAGATTGGCCAGTTGAAAGTAGAACTGGATTGGCTTAAAAAAAAATCTCTGAAGCTCCTCTCTTGAGAAAGAGGAAAGAAGTGGAATTGAAAAATCCCAATCTTTCTCTCTCCCGACAGTGTGAGCTTTTATGGATGAGCCGTTCATCTGCCTCTGAGATCATCTCAGGCTCTCGATTGATCCGGTTATGCCAGGTTCCCTTGGAGAGCTTCAGGACCTCACAACAGCGGTTCAGCCCGTACTCATCCTTGCAGGCCTCCTTAGAGGACCGTGCTCCCTTGTTCCTTTTTTTTGGGAGGAACCGCTCTGTGTGTTTGCGATGTGGTCGCAAGAACCCTTATCGCCCCCACAGAACTTCCCGTGGGCATCATCACTGCTGTGATCGGAGGCCCTCTGTTTATCCGGCTTCTGGTCTCAAGGCGCTTCCACAAATTATAATCCCCTTTTAAATACAGTACCGTGATACCTGTTCACCTATTTTTTTTTAAAAGACAATGAACA
>CAYULB010000091.1:0-5539 GCA_964445575.1 uncultured Eubacteriales bacterium | reverse complement strand
CTGTTTTTTGCGGGCACATCTTTTTGTTTGAACTTTTCTTTGGAAGCATTATACTTTTTATTATCGATTCTTATCAACTGTCAGGATACTTTCGGGACTGAATTGGGATCGGCTGGAAGGCAGTGGATAGAGGGTGGATAAAGGGGTTCGGCTGGAAGAGACCGGTAAAGAGGGTTAAGGATCAAGGATATTAAGGAGGGAAAAGAAAATGAAAGAATATAAACTGCTGATAAACGGAGAATGGAAAAAGGGAGCTGAGACAAGGGAGATCAAATCTCCCTATGACGGAAAAGCAGTGGCTAAAGTCCATTTCGCGGATAAATCCCAGGTAGAAAATGCAGTTGAGACGGCTCACAAAGCCTTTGAAAAAACCAAAGAACTATCCAGCGGAGAGAGGGCTGAAGTGCTTGAGAAAATTTCCAGCGAAATAGAAAAGCGGCAAAAAGAGCTGGCTGAGTCCATCGCTCTGGGTGCTGGAAAGCCCATAAAGTCATCCCGGGTAGAAGTTTCGCGGGCTGTGAATACCTTTAAAATCGCTGCAGAAGAAGCCAAGAGGATAGAGGGAGAGATCATTCCGCTTGATCTGATTCCCCAGACTGAAAAGCGCTGGGGATTTGTGAGGCGTTTTCCCATTGGGGTGATTGCAGGCATCACTCCGTTTAATTTTCCTTTGAATTTGGTGGCTCATAAAGTGGCGCCGGCTTTGGCTTCGGGAAACAGCTTTGTGTCACGACCAGCCAGCCAGGTCTCGATTACAGATATGATCCTGGCTGATATCATAAACAATACGGCTTATCCAAAAGGGGGTTTCAACGCCGTCCCCTGCAGCTATAAGGCTGCCGATGCCTTGATTGAAGACAAAAAAGTCAAAATGATTACCTTCACTGGAAGTCCGGATATCGGATGGGAGCTTAAGAAGCGGGCGCACAAGAAGATCGTGACCTTAGAGCTGGGCGGCAATGCAGCGGTGGTGATCGAGCCGGATGCGAATCTGGATTTTGCGCTGCCGCGCACTGTATTGGGCGCTTATGCTTATTCCGGGCAGATCTGCATCTCCATTCAAAGGATTTATTTGCATGAAAAGATATATGAGAGGTTTATGTCGGATTTTATAGATTCGGTGAAAAATTTGAAAATGGGAGACCCCATGAAAGAGAGTACAGATGTGGGACCCATGATCAATGCGGAGGCGGCTGCACAGACTGAAGAATGGCTGGAAGAAGCTCTAAACAGCGGAGCCCGCATTGTATGCGGAGGAAAAAGAGACGGCGCCATGTTTGAGCCCACGGTCATCACAGAATGCAGGCCGGGTTTAAGAATTTCGTGGCTGGAGGCGTTTGCGCCGGTGGCTGTGGTCTACAGGTATAAAGAATTTGAGGAAGCGCTGAAGGAAGTCAATAATTCCATCTACGGGCTTCAGGCCGGCGTGTTTACCAGTGACTTGAACAAAGCGTTCCGGGCTTATGAAGTGCTGGATGTGGGCGGAGTGATTGTCAATGACATCCCCACTTTTCGGATCGACCACATGCCGTACGGAGGGATCAAAGAGAGCGGATTTGGAAGAGAGGGTGTGAAGTACGCCATTGAGGAGATGACTGAAATGAAGCTCATGGCCCTGAATCTGAAGATATAAAAGATATAAAATAAGAGAAAAGAGCAGCCCTATCAATATTCTGCTTGTTTCTGTATTCTGGTTTTTACTTGACAGGTTTTTTGTAGAGTCATAAACTGATATTTCATGCCGAAAGACTTAAGTAAAATTAATGACAACAAAGCAATTAACACCAGTCAAAGCTCTACCATAAAGAATGCAGGCGCAAACAGTTATATAGTTAACATAATTAACAATATAAATATTTATAATATAATATTTGACCAGGAGGTATTATATGAAAACCATTAATCTGTCTGAGATAAGAGACAAGGTCAAAGACATTGTTCAGAAAGCTAATTTTGAGCTTGAGAAGGATGTGATGGACGTGATTAAGAAGATGGAAGAACAGGAAGAATCCCCTGCTGGAAAAGCAGTGTTTGAGCAAATCAAACAAAATACTGAGATCGCCAAACAAGAAAAGTTAGGTCTCTGTCAGGACACAGGGCTGGCTGTATTTTTTGTGGAACTGGGTGAAGACGTTCGTTTCAATAGAGATGACGGGCTGGAAAGCCTGCGCGATGCTTTTACCCAAGGCACCATCCAAGGATATGAAGAAGGATACTTGAGAAAATCAGTGGTGGCTGACCCCATCCGCAGAAAAAACACCGGCAACAACACGCCTGTGTTTATTCATTGGGAACTGGATAAAGGTGAACATTTCAAAGTCCAGTTTGTGGCCAAAGGCGGAGGTGCAGAGAACATGAGCCAGGTGAGAATGTTTGCCCCGGCCGCAGGCAAAGAAGGAATCGAAGATTTTGTGGTGGAAACCATAGAACAGGGGGGCTCCAATCCCTGTCCTCCCACCATCGTCGGAGTGGGCCTGGGAGGAAACTTCGAATACTCAGCCCTTCTGGCAAAAAAAGCTCTGCTGAGAAAACCTCTTGGTTCTCACAATCCAGACCCATTCTATGCAGACATGGAAAAAAGACTGCTCAAAAAAATCAATGATCTGGGAATCGGTCCCCAAGGAATGGGAGGAAGAATCACTTCTCTTGCTGTTCATGTGGAAGCATTCCCCTGTCACATTGCTTCGATGCCAGCCGCGGTCAATGTTCAGTGCCATTCCCACAGAGTGATTTCCTTTGAGCTGTGAATGGGGAATTCAACTCCAGAGTGACTGGAAATCACAAAATAAATGGGTGTAAAACAGAGAACAGCCGGGAGCAAGCAGCTTTTGATTTCCTGCTGTTTCCTTAAAATTTTTATCATTATCATTAAACTCAATATTATGTTTGGAGGACAATATGCCTGCTAAAGGTTATGTTGAAATCGATACGGAAAGATGTAAAGGATGCAATCTCTGTGTCCCCAGCTGCCCCACGGACTGTCTGGCCTTAAACACATCTGATACCAACAGTTATGGTCTTCATTACGCTTACCTTGAAAAAGAAAAGGACTGCATCGCCTGCATGAACTGTTCGGTCATATGCCCGGACGGAGCCATCACTGTTTATAGAAAAGAAGACCCATCAAAGCAGAGGAGGAAAAATGGGTGAACTCAGACTTATGAAAGGTAATGAAGCCCTGGGAGAAGCCGCTATCCGGGCTGGTCTTCAGGGCTATTTTGGGTATCCGATAACACCTCAGTCAGAAGTGATAGAATATCTGGCCCAGCAGGAACCGAAACATGATTATGTTCTGCTTCAGGCAGAAAGCGAAGTGGCTGCAGTCAATATGATGTACGGAGCAGGAGGAGCTGGAGGCCGTGTCCTGACCACCACATCTTCTCCAGGATTCTCTTTAATGCAGGAAGGGATCTCTTACATTGCTAGTGCTGAGATCCCGTGCCTTTTCTGCAATGTGGTGCGCGGAGGACCAGGTCTGGGGACGATTCAGCCCAGCCAGAGCGATTACTTCCAGTCCACTAAAGGCGGGGGCCACGGCGACTACCATCCTATAGTGCTGGCACCCAATTCTGTCCAGGAGACAGTGGATTTTGTGTACCTGGGATTTGAACTGGCTGACAAATACAGAACCCCTGTGATTATGCTTTCTGACGGGGCCATCGGACAAATGATGGAAAAAGTGGAGCTTCCTGACCCCATTGAATACAAGCCTGATAAACCCTGGACCACCACTGGAAAAACAAAAGACAGAGAGCGCAACATCCTGACTTCCCTTTACATCCAATCAGAGGATATGGAAAAAAAGAACCAGCATCTCCAAAAAAAATATGATCAAATCAAAAAGAATGAAGTCCGGTTTGAAGAGTACCAAACCGAAGACGCAGAAATCATCATCGTATCCTTTGGACTCACCTCCCGCGTTACCAGAAAATCCGTGGATATCGGCCGGGAGAAAGGCATGAAAGTGGGTCTTTTCAGACCTCAAACCCTGTGGCCTTTCCCCTGGGATAAATTATCAAATCTGGCTGACAAAAAGAAAATTAAATTTTTTATCTCAGTCGAGATGAATGCCGGCCAAATGGTTGAAGACGTGAAGCTGGCCGTGTGCGGCAAAAAACCAGTTCATTTCTACGGCCGCATGGGAGGAATTGTTCCGGAGCCAGATGAAGTCTACGAACACATCAAGAAGTTAAGCAAAAAGGAGTGATGTCATGAAAAAAGGATATAAACTCACATATAAAATACCTGAAACCCTGACTGATAAGAGAATGCATTACTGTCCCGGCTGCTTTCACTCCACCATCCACAAGCTTCTCATGGAAGTGGTCCAAGAGATGGGCATCCAGGAAAAAACAGTGGGAGTATGCCCGGTAGGTTGTTCGGTTTTTGCTTATGACTACATGGATGTGGATATGCAGGAAGCAGCTCACGGCAGAGCCGCAGCTGTGGCCACAGGAATCAAACGAATGCTTCCCGACAGATACGTTTTCTCTTACCAGGGAGACGGCGACCTGGCTGCCATTGGAACCGCTGAGACCCTTCATGCCTGCAACCGGGGTGAAAACTTTACCTTTATTTTTATCAACAACGGCATCTACGGCATGACCGGAGGCCAGATGGCGCCCACCACCCTGGAAGGACAAAAGACCACCACTTCTCCTTACGGGAGAGATCCAGAGAAAATAGGCTTTCCTCTAAAAATGGCTGAGATTGTCTCTCAATTCGAACGAGTGGCTTATGTGGAAAGAGTGAGCTGCAACACTCCTGCCAACGCCAGAAAAGCCAAAAAAGCTCTTCGAAACGCTTTGGAATACCAAGGAAAAAAACTGGGGACCACTTTTATTGAAGTGGCGTCCAACTGCCCTTCAGGATGGAAAATGACTCCTGAAGAATCTTTAAAATGGCTTGAAGAAAAAGTCTTTCCCTATTATCCGCTCAAAGTGTTTAAGAAGCCCGGGAAAAAGGAGGAATAGACAGATGTTAAAGGAAATGGTATTTGCCGGATTCGGAGGACAAGGAGTGCTTTCTATGGGAACCCTGGTCGCTTATGCGGCTATGAAAGAAGGAAAAGAAGTGAGCTGGTTCCCTTCCTATGGGCCTGAGATGAGAGGCGGCACAGCCAACTGCATGGTCAATATCAGCGATGAAAAAATATCATCCCCCATTGATACAGAATTTGATATTGCTGTGGTATTCAACAAGCCTTCTTTGGAAAAATTCGAGCCCAAAGTTAAAAAAGACGGCATTCTCATCTGGGAGAGCAGCACCATTAAAAAAGGACCTGCCCGGAAGGATATCCATGCCTACGCGGTGCCGGCCATTAAGATCGCTTCAGAGAAATTAAAAAACACCAAAGTGATGAATATGGTGGCTATGGGCGCTCTGGTAAAAATAAGTCAGGTGATAAAAAAAGATTCTGTATTCACAGCTTTAAAAGAAACCCTTCCCGAAAGATATCACCATCTGGTTCCCCTGAATAAAAAAGCGCTGGACATAGGCATGGAACTGGTCGAAAAGCAGTAAATGGTTAATGGTGAGT
>CAYULB010000090.1:0-5662 GCA_964445575.1 uncultured Eubacteriales bacterium | reverse complement strand
TGAATACGGTGAATTGTGAATGGTTAATGGTAAGTGGTGAATGGTAAATTGAAATAAATTTAGTTTTTTAAATGAAATACAACTCACAATTTATTGCTTTCTGAAAAAATCTTATCTATCGCTGAAAATAAATTAATAATGAAAACATCGCCACTTTTTATGAACAGGTCAGGCTAAATAGGTTATTTTTATGTGGAATTAAATTTTTCTTGACACTCTTCTCCTTTATTTAGTAATTTATACAGAGGAACATTAGCAGAGAGAAACCACAAAAAAATGCGGGTTGATAAACTCATTTATGCTCGGCTCAAAGGATTTCCGTCCGACGAATCTGTTCTTCTGATAAATCTTGGGGTATAGATTTGCGGAAATTTGAAATAAAAGGAGGTGGTACTTAAAGCTAAATTAAGTTATATGTTCATCAAAAATCAAATATTAAAAAAAGGAGGGAACATGAAAATCAAAGCAATCTTAGCCTTCATGGTTGTTGCTCTCGTCATCTCTCCCCTGCTCACTGCCCAATCCAGAGAAACAGGTGCTATAGAAGGCACCATAAAAGACAATGAAGGAGAGAAACTCCCCGGAGTAGCTTTAACTCTCTCGGGTCCAAGTCTGATGGGCAGCCGGACTGTTTTTACAGATCAAGGTGGGTATTTTAGATTTCCTGCGCTTCCCCCCGGAAGATATACGGTAAGAGCAGAACTTGAGGGTTTCAACACCATTCTCCAAGAGAACATCCAATTAACAATCACTTCTACAGTAACGCTTGACCTTACCATGTCCCAAGCAGTTCAGGAGGAAGAAATAACTGTCATTGCTGTTTCTCCGACCGTTGATGTCAAGTCTACAGAAACAGCATCTGTCACCCTGACTACGGAACTTCTGGAGAGCATCCCCTACAGTAATTTTGCTATGGATATTGTCAATTTGGCTCCGGGAGTCAGCGGGAATACAGCCTATGGTTCATCTGCCAGTACTGGGGTCGCTTATCAGATTGACGGTGTGGATGTATCGGATCCTGAAGGAGGATCTGCCTGGGTTTTTAACGACCCCAACATCATACAAGACGCTAAAATAATGGGTGTGGGTCTTCCTGCAGAATACGGCAACTTTACAGGAGTTATTTTTAATCAGGTTACAAAATCAGGCGGAAACCAGCTCTCAGGAGCCATAAAAGCTGTTTACCAGGGGAAAAAAGACGACAGTCCTCAAGGATTATGGAGTGCAGAGAATAATCAGGCCTACATCGATGACTATGGTGGTGAAATGCCTTCGCCCATGGAAGCGGTCCAGGATTTCTCAGCTAACCTGGGCGGGCCCATTATCAAGGATAAACTCTGGTTTTTTGTTGGGGCCCAGTACTACAGATCCATGTGGTATCCAGCTGGTTTTTCTGAAGCAGTAGACTACAAACAGCCCCGCTTTTTTCTCAAACTCACCTCACAGGCTACTGCATCTACTAATATCAATGCTTTCTATGAATATGACGCGTATAACGGTGAAAACAGGGGAGCTGGAGCAAACGTGGACCCCATAGCTACGGTCACTCAGGATTCCCCGGATCAAGTCGGTAACTTCAGCCTGACCCATATTCTTAACAAGAATACTTTCTTCAACATTAAAGGATCCTTTTTCATCGGTTACTACTATTTAGACCCTGCAGCGGGTGATGTCTCCGGACACTACAGTATCAATGACAACTATATGTATGATAGTGCGGGCTGGTTTTTCTACGCAGACAGGAGCAGATACCAAGCTAATGCTGGCTTGACTCATTATGCAGAAGACTTCTTAGCAGGAGACCATGATTTTAAGGTCGGAGCCGAATTTGAGTACAGTGGAGTAAGGAATCGTTTCGGATACACAGGCCCAAACAACCGGTTCTATGTTGATTTTGTGGGTTATGGCTACACTGGAAACTATCTCGCCTATCAGTACGAAGGTTATGACACCAAGACAACTTATGCCAGATTAGAAGAGTTTATCCAGGATTCCTGGAGAGTATCGGACCGGCTGAATCTAAACCTGGGTCTTCGGTTTACCCATGTCTGGGGTTTTGTCAAAAACGTAAGCGGCTCTGTGTACTCTAATTTCAGAATCGCACCAAGATTAGGGTTTACCTATGACCTTCTTGGCGATAAGACCACCATCTTCAAAGCTCATTACGGACAGTTTACTGAAGCCATGCTGGCTGCCTACCACAGCAGCTTGAATCCTGCAGAGAATTTCAGCGATTATGTTGGTCTTTATTGGGACCAAGGAACAGACAGTTGGATGGAGTTTTTCAGGATAGAACACGAAGGTCTTTACACCATGGATGACAAAACCAAACATCCCCATATGGACCAGTTCGTAGTCAGTCTTGAACGAGAACTTTTCAGGGACACATCGGTCAGCGCAACTTTGATCTACAGGGACTGGAAAAACTTTGTGGGGACCATTGAACCTACGGCTCAGTATGAGGAAGCGAGTTATACAGTTCCTGAAACAGGTGAAACTTTCACTTTGTACAACCGTTTAAATCCCAGTGACAGAGCTTATATCATCACAAACATCAATAAAGGCGATCCCTGGATCGATGTAGACGTATACAGAAATTATATCGGGTTGGAGCTGCTTTTCCATAAGAGATTTTCTAACAGATGGCAGCTTTTAGCTTCGTATGTTTACGGAAGAGCCTACGGTACAAGGGATAACGGCTTTGGTGATGACATAGGCTGGGGTGGAGACACAGAAAGCCCCAACTACTGGATTAATAGAGAAGGACACTGTACCAATGACAACACCCACATGGTCAAAATCCAAGGGTCCTATGTCCTACCCTACGACTTCAATCTCACCATGCACTTCCATGCCATCACTGGTGACTCATGGCAGGCTGTCAAACGCAGCCCCAGGTTTAATCAGGGACGAATCACATTTAATGCAGAACAACAAGGCTCTCATCACTATCCTATTGCTCCGATTCTGGATATGAGATTGGAAAAAACCTTTACCATTGCTCAAAAATATCGTATCGGGATTATGGCAGACATCTTCAATGTATTTAATGATGACACCATTACCAACTGGGGAACAGTTTTAGGAGAATCATACTTCCCTGAAAATTACTATCCTGATTTAGGTGGATACACCAGCACAGAAGGACATTATCTGTACAGCTTCCAGCGGGCGCGGCAGTTCAGAATAGGTCTACGTTTTACTTTTTAACCAGGAAAAAACGAATCTGAAGGGCAGCGGATTTTACCGCTGCCCTTCTTTTTCTAGCTTATCTTTTAAAAAATATCCCAATAATCCCTAAGCATTGACTTCCAAAAGAAGCCTCAATGTATTAAAATGACTTTGTAATATGAATAAGAAAAAATTATTCCTTTATATAACTTCTTTTTTAATCACAGCGGCAGCCGTTGTCTTTTTAGTGCTGATTCTAAAAAGTCTTTTATCTCCAATCCCAAGCGGAAAAGGATTAAACTATGTTTTAATCACTGTGGATACTTTAAGAGCAGACAAATTGGGCTGCTATGGCTTCTCAAAAATAAAAACCCCGACCATAGATTCTTTTTCCAGACAGGGAATAAAATTTGACCGCTGCATTGCCCCGTCTCCCCTGACCTTGCCGTCGCACACCTCTCTGATGACCGGAACCTTTCCCACTTATCACGGAGTTAGAGATAATGGAGGGTTTCTTGTTCCTGAACAGCTAACCACATTAGCCGAGCTTTTTAAAAAAGAAGATTATGATACAGCAGCTTTTGTGGCTTCTTATGTTTTAGATTCCAAGTGGGATCTTGACCAAGGATTCGATTATTATTTTGATGACTTTGATTTAAGTAAATATAAGACAATCTCTCTAGGCAATGTTCAAAGAAGAGGAGATGAAGTGATCGGCCAGGTCATCCCCTGGCTTGAAGAACATAAGAAAAATAAATTCTTTACCTGGGTTCATCTGTATGACCCTCACACACCCTATGAACCCCCTTCTCCCTATAAAGAACAATATCCAGGAAGGCCCTATTTGGGTGAAATCGCGTACACAGACTCCCTTATGGCAGAGCTGTGGGGATATCTCAATGAGAACAATTTGACTGAGGATACAGTCCTGATTTTTGCCTCTGACCATGGAGAAAGTCTGGGAGAACACCAAGAAAGCACCCATGGATTTTTTGTTTATCAGGAAGGGATTCATGTCCCTTTGATTTTTGTCACCCCTTTTGAAAAATTTAAAGGAATCACCTGTTCTTCTGTGGTCTCCTTGGTAGATATCATGCCCACGATTTTAGATCTGGCTGGAATGGATGTTCCCTTTGAAGTCCAGGGAAAAAGCCTTCTCCCTCTTTTCCAGAATGATAAAAAAGGGTTCGAAAACTTTTCTTATGCAGAGACATTTTATCCCCGCCTTCATTATGGGTGGAGCGAGCTCACTACTATCCAGGACAGCCAGTATAAACTGATTGTGGCACCCCGGCTGGAACTTTATGACCTTGTGAATGACCCAGAAGAATCCGCCAACATCATTGACTATAAGCCCCAGGAGGGTAGGCGGCTAAAAAAGCTCATTGACGAGTTTATAGAAAAGACGGGAGAGAATTCTTATGACCTGGATTACACTCATATGGACGAGGAAACAAGGCAAAAGTTATCAGCTTTGGGCTATATTGGCACATTTACAGAAATAAAAGAAAAATCAGGAGAACTGGGAGACCCTAAAGATAAAATCACTATTTTTAACCAACTCTCAGAAGCCAGGGAGCTGGGAATGCAGGGAGAATTTGAGGAATCGGTCAGTATACTAAAAAATATATTAACAGATGACCCTGAGGTCATCGATGCTTACTTTGCTCTGGGAAATGTTTATTTCAAATGGAAAAAATTTGATCCTGCCCTGGAAAGCTTTAAAAAAGCCTTTGAGAAAAGACCCAACGACCCTTTTACGGTCATCAATATTGCCAACACCCATATAAATATGGGAGAATTGAATGAGGCAGAAACCTTCATTCTGTCTGTTCTTCCTTCACTGCCTCCGGATTCACAGATTAATTTTATTCTCGGGAACATATACAAATTAAAAGATAAATATGACGAAGCAGAAAAATATTACCGCGAATGTCTTCGGCTGAATCCCACTTCTGTTTCTGCTAACAACGCGCTGGGAAAGCTTTTTTTACTTCAAGAAAAATTAGATGAAAGTGAAGAGTATTTGAACAAAGCAAAAGAACTCAACCCTCAACTGCCCAACCTTCATTTCAATCTGGCACAGCTAGCTGAAGCCAGAGGTAATATAGAAAAAGCCTTAGAAGAATATCTCATCGAGCTGGAAAATTCACCTCATAATTATGGAGCCAGTTTCAACCTTTCCCGCATCTACAGGTCCCGGAACCAACTAAACAAAGAAGAAGAGTATCTTAAGAAAACAATTGAGTCCAATCCAAATTTTCCCATGAGTTATTTCTACCTGGCCCGGATTTATCTCCAAAGGGGTGAAAAATATAAAGAAGCGGTTGAGCTGGTCAAAAAAGGTATTGAGCTAAAACCACAAGAAGAAAATCTGCCCCTCGCTTATTTTCTCCTTGCTGACCTTTATAA
This sequence comes from uncultured Eubacteriales bacterium, assembly GCA_964445575.1. Classification (GTDB taxonomy): domain Bacteria; phylum Acidobacteriota; class Aminicenantia; order Aminicenantales; family Aminicenantaceae; genus WJMT01. The sequence goes on along the minus strand of CAYULB010000090.1, from coordinate 79 downwards.
CCGTCTGGGTGAACAGGCCAAAAGCAGGGATTATGCTCAAAAAGGGAAGGCCCTGACGCGCAAAAATCAAGACCTTTAA
>CAYULB010000089.1:0-5699 GCA_964445575.1 uncultured Eubacteriales bacterium | reverse complement strand
AGTGCATACCTATTTTCCCTTACAGGCGAGCCGATCTCACTGCATCTGCTTCGTTACAGGGCATTCGCAGTGAAGGACCACGACTTTCACCACTCACCACTCACAACTCACCACTTATATTCACCACTCACCACTTACCATTCACAATTCACCGTATTTTCATAGTCGCTTCAACCGCGGCTGAATTATTTTTAAGCCCTTGACTGAGAAGTCCTCTTTTATTATGATGGGAAGGCCTTTTGTGGGGCTGTAGTTCAGTTGGGAGAACGCTTGACTGGCAGTCAAGAGGTCGGGGGTTCAAGTCCCCTCAGCTCCACCACTCAACTTTCTGTGAAAGGGTCTCTTTTTTTTGATAGAATTATGGAGTTGTCATAGACTTAAGGTGAAATTGATTTCGGTTTTTGTTAAACTTCATTGTATAATAAGACAAAAAAAGGAGATAACATGCTACCAATTAAGAGAATTTTATGGCCCACAGATTTCAGTGAACCCTCTTATGAAGCCTTGAAAACAGCTCAGGAGCTGGCTGAGCATTTTTCAGCAGAGCTGTTTGTCCTTCATGTCATTACTCCTGTGCCGGCTGTATCCAGCCCGGACGGTCCGGCCGGTTTTGATGTGAGCGTTTATCAGGAACAGCTCAAAGAGAGTTCCAAGGAATCCTTAAAAAAGATTGTCCGCAGTAAAATAAGCAAGAAAATAAAAAGTCACTCCCGCATTGTCATGGGAAGAGCACCGGATGAGATTGTTAAAATTTCTAAAGAAGAAAATATAGACCTGATTGTCATTGCTACTCATGGGGAAACAGGGTGGAGGCACCTTGTCTTCGGTTCCGTGGCTGAGAAAGTGGTCCGTTCCGCTGAGTCTCCGGTCCTAACCATTCATGAGCCTGAATAAAACCAGAAGACCTGATATCCATGCAAGCTGAAGACAAAAAATCTATTTTTTCTTTTGAGGCTGTCATTTTTGATATGGATGGGGTTATCACTCAAACCGCCCGAGTCCACGCCCAAGCCTGGAAAAAGATGTTTGATGATTTTCTGGCTGAAAGTTTTCCAGATAAGAGCAAAAGACCTTTTGATATCAAATCTGATTACAAAAAGTATGTCGATGGAAAGCCCCGGTATGATGGAGTCAATAGCTTTCTTGAAGCCAGGGGCATCCATCTCCCCTATGGAAGTCCTTCTGATCCTCCCCAAAAAAATACTATTTGCGGCTTAGGAAACAGGAAGAATTTGATGTTTCTTAAACTGATAGAGAGAAATGGGGCGGAGGTCTATTCATCTTCTGTAGAGCTAATCAAAGAGCTTAAAAAGGAAGCCATTAAGACCGCGGTCATATCAGCCAGTAAAAACTGCAGTGCTATACTGGAAGCGGCTGGAGTGAAAGAACTTTTCAAAGTGCAGGTAGATGGAGTGGTTTCAGAAGAGCTGAAGCTCAAGGGAAAGCCTCATCCGGATATATTCCTGGAAGCAGCCCGCCGTCTGGAGGTGAACCCCGAAAAAAGTGCGGTGGTCGAGGATTCATTAGCCGGAGTCGAAGCCGGGAAAAGAGGCGGGTTTGGATGGGTGGTGGGAGTTGCCCGGAATAAAGGAGATGGCTTATTGTTAAAGAAAAGCGGTGCAGACAAAGTGGTCTTTGACCTTGAGGAGCTAAAAAAAGAAAAAAAGAATAAAATCCCCAATGAAAAGCCTATCCACAAAGTTCCCTCAGCAATGGAAAAGAAAGAGATCATTTTTAAGATGATTTCCGGGAAAAGATTGGCTGTTTTTTTGGATTACGACGGCACGCTCACTCCTATTGTTCAGAGGCCAGAGGATGCGGTGCTGTCATCTTCTATGAGAAAAACAATTCAGGAATTAGCCTGTTTCTTTCCCGTTGCGGTGATAAGCGGAAGAGACAGACAAGATGTTAAAAGTCTGGTAGGACTTCCTGAGATTTATTATGCAGGAAGCCATGGGTTTGATATTAAGGGACCGGATTTGCAGTACGAGCATGGAAAGGAATTTTTGTCAGTTTTAGATGAAGCAGAAAGTTATCTCAAAGAGAAAATAAAAGGAATCAAAGGAAGTCTTGTTGAGAGGAAGAAATATTCCATAGCAGTGCATTACAGACAGGTGGAAGAAGAGGATGTTAAGAAAGTCGAAGAAGCTGTTCTTTGTGCGGATAAAAAATATTCCCGACTGCGACTTTCGTCAGGGAAGAAAGTGTTTGAATTGAGCCCCCGAATTGATTGGGATAAAGGAAAGGCTCTTCTGTGGCTTCTTAGGAAAATGGGATTGGACGATCCTCAGATGATTCCGCTTTATATCGGGGATGATACCACAGACGAAGATGCATTCCGGGTCCTCATTTCAAGAGGAATCGGAATTGTGGTGGGAGAGGATTCCCGCATGACTCACGCTCGATTTCGTCTTAACGATACTCAGGAAGTTCAAAGGTTTTTCAAACTTCTAATTTCAAAAGAAAAGGAAGAAGGATCGTGAATATCTGGTCATTTGTGCATAAAGGATTCAATCCAAAACAGGAAAAGCTGAGAGAGGCTCTCTGTACTATGGGAAATGGATATTTTGCAACCCGGGGAGCAGCCCCAGAGAGCTCAGCAGATGAAGTGCATTATCCCGGCACTTATCTTGCCGGTGGATACAACCGGTTAAAATCAGAAATAAAGGGGAAGGTCATTGAAAACGAAGACCTGGTCAATTTGCCTAACTGGCTTTGTTTGAATTTCCGCATTGATGACGGGGAGTGGTTTGATTTAAGGAAAGTTAAGATTCTCTCTTACACTCAAAGCCTGGATTTAAAAAAAGGGATGCTTTTAAGGAAAGTGCATTTTGAAGACAAACAGGGCCGGCGGACAAAAATGTCCAGCCAGCGCCTTGTTCATATGAGAAATATCCACAGGGCAGCATTGAGAACACAATTGACTGCAGAAAATTGGTCCGGAAAAATCGAAATTTTATCTGCTCTGGACGGAAAAGTGATCAATTCCGGAGTGGATAGGTACAGAGATCTGAAAAGCCAACATTTGGAGCCGGTAGAAACCAGAGAAAAAGGAGATGTCATTCATCTGATAGTGAGGACCAATCAGTCTAAAATCCTTATCGCCCAGTCCGCTCAAACCTCCATACATGAAAAAGGAAAGCCCCTTTCCTGCCAAAGAAACACCAAACAGGAGCCGGGATACATTGCCCAAAACATTCAATTTGGAATAAAAAAGAACCAGGAAGTTTCTATAGAGAAAGTAGCCACTCTTTTTACTTCCCGGGACTGTGCGGTTTCAGAGCCGGGATTGGAATCTCTGGATGAATTAGAAGTGACTGATTCTTTTGATCAGCTTAAAGAGAGCCATATCACTGCCTGGGAAAGCCTGTGGAGACATTTTGGGTTTGATATTGACCTTTCTGAAGCCAGGGAAGAGAGCCGTCAGGAACTGATTGTTCATCTTTATATTTTTCATCTTCTCCAGACGGTTTCTCCCTATACTCGAGATTTAGATGTGGGAGTCCCTGCCAGAGGATGGCACGGGGAGGCCTACCGGGGTCACATATTTTGGGATGAACTGTTCATTTTTCCCATACTCAATCTCAGGGTCCCTGAAATTACCCGAGCTCTTCTGATGTACCGGTACCGACGCTTGAAGCAGGCCCGAAGAGCAGCCAAGAAAGAAGGTTATAAGGGTGCTATGTTTCCCTGGCAGAGCGGGAGCAATGGAAGAGAGGAGAGTCAAAAAATTCATCTCAATCCTCGTTCCGGCAGATGGATACCGGATAACTCCCGCCTTCAGCGTCATGTGAATGTGGCTATTGCCTACAATATTTGGCAGTACTATCAGGTCACCAATGACTTGGAGTTTTTAACTTTTTTCGGAGCGGAGATGTTTTTGGAAATTGCTCGTTTCTTAGCTGACCTGACCAATTATAACCAGAAAGAAGCTCGTTATGAGATCCACAATGTGATGGGTCCGGATGAGTATCATGACAGCTACCCGGATTCAGATGAACCCGGTTTACACAACAACGCTTACACCAATCTTATGGTGGTATGGGTGCTGAACCGGGCTGTAGACCTTTTGGACCTGATGGCCGAAGACCACCTCCAGAGCCTGAGAGAAAGAATCGGTTTAGAACCAGAAGAAGTGGAGAAATGGAACCAAATCCGGCGCCGGATGAAGGTCCCTTTCCATGATAACGGCATCATAAGCCAGTTTGAAGGTTATGAGAAACTGAAGGAGTTTGACTGGGAAGCCTACCGAAAAAAATACGGCGATATCCAGAGGCTTGACCGCATTTTAGAGGCAGAAAACGACACCCCCAACCGCTACAAAGCCTCCAAGCAGGCGGATGTACTGATGCTGTTTTATCTTTTTTCATCTGAAGAGCTTGACGCTCTGTTCAGGCAGCTGGGATATGAATTCAATTATGGGACCATTCCCCGGAATATCGATTATTATCTTCAAAGGACTTCTCATGGGTCAACCTTGAGCAGAGTGGTTCATTCCTGGGTTTTGTCTCGGTCAAACAGGACCAAGTCTTGGGAGCTGTTCAATGAAGCCTTGGAGAGCGATGTGGCAGACATTCAGGGTGGGACCACGCCCGAAGGGATTCATCTGGGTGCTATGGCTGGAACCATTGACCTGCTGCAGAGGTGTTATTCGGGTATAGGTGTCCGGAAAGGCATCCTGTGGTTCAATCCCAATCTTCCTGAACATTTGGCCCGGCTGGAGATGAAAATCCGGTTCCTAAGCCATTCCATTAAGGTGGTGATCACACCCAAAAAGCTGAGCCTCACAACTTTCAAGTCCTCTCTTCCTCCCATAAAAATCGGGGTAAACGGTGATGTGCATGAATTGAAATCAAATGATAAAAAAGAGTTTGCTTTAATTCAGGATTGATCCAGAAATATTTTACTTGACTTAATCAAAATTCAGGATTAGAATCAGCGTGAAATTATCTCATTGAAGGGAGAATAAGTATGAAAAGAGTTTTCAAGGCATTAGGAATTGCTGTTTTGATATTCTGTTTTTCTGGCATGCTCTCTGCCCAGATCCAGAGACCCAGCAAACCGTTTAAAATCGAAGTAGGCATCAATTTTGGTTCAACACTTGGATACAGCATCACAGGAAGTTCTTATAATTATGGTGCTTGGGAATCATATTGGTTTGAAATTGATTCTGAAAGCGGGGATATTACTCCTGAGCTGAGCACACCCCTGTCTTTTGGCGGTAATATCAGTTTGATCACCAAAATGGGCATCGGGGTTCAGTTTGCCCTGGATTCCAATTCCACTTCAGACATTACCGGTGTCAGCACTTATAATGAGACCGGATTTGACTATTGGTACTGGGCGGATATCAGTGAAAGCGATGACTGGGATATCCAAGGTTCAGCCAAAATGATGGTGCTGAGTCTGAATTTCATCTACAAATATCAAGCCGGCATGTTTTGTCCCTGGTTTGCAGCAGGGGCTTCTTATTACACCGGAAGTATAGAAGCTGATACTCGCGTCGGATTTGGATTTGAAGATCCTTGGATGGATTTTGATTATGTTGCTCCCTCTATTGAATTCCAGGAAGACTTAAGCGGCATAGGATTCAATGTAGGGGGAGGATTCGATATTCAATTTACTCCCAGTGTTGCGTTTACGCTTGAAGCCAGATATTTCATTTTAGGAGAGAGTGATATAAGCTGGACAACTGTTAC
>CAYULB010000088.1:0-5911 GCA_964445575.1 uncultured Eubacteriales bacterium | reverse complement strand
AATTGAAAAAAAGGAGCTGGTTTTTAAGTTTTATCATGATTTTTGCAATCACCTTAGTTGTCACGGCTGTAGTGACTCTGCTGTGGAGCCTGATCGCGCACGGAGAGGCTCAGGTTGATTGGAAAATCTCATTCTTTTTTGCAGTGGTATTCAGTGTTGTTATTCCTTTATCAGAACGGTTGAAAAATAGATAGCCCATTCACCCCACCTTTTTAATTTAAGACTCTCTCCAAAAAAGATTAAAAAGAAGTTTCTCATTTTCTAAGAACGGTTCTTTCTGAAGAAATCTCGGGTCAGCTTGATGATGAGTCCACTCATCCCCAGGACACCGATCAGGTTGGGAATGGCCATCAGCCCGTTCAATGTGTCGGCCAAAAGCCAGATGGGCTCTAGAGCCCCCACCGCACCTAAAAAAATAAAAGGCAAAAAGAAATACCGATAAAGCTTGGCTCTTCGGCTCCCTATTAGATATTCAAAACATTTCTCTCCGTAAAAAGACCAGCCCAGAAGTGTGGAATAAGCAAAGAAGATAATCCCAATGGCTATGATGTAGCCTCCGGGACCGGGCAGTCCGAGGGTATAAGCCTTGCTGGTCAGTGCAGCTCCGGTGAATCCTTCGCCTGTACTGGGGTCGACCATCTTCCAAACGCCTGTGACCACAATAGCAAGAGCAGTCAAGGTGCAGATAACAATGGTATCGATAAACACCTCGAAAATCCCCCAGAAGCCCTGGCGCACAGGGTGATCTGTTCGGGCTGTGGCATGAGCAATAGGAGCACTCCCCAGCCCGGCCTCATTGGAAAAGACTCCCCGGGCCACACCAAAACGGACCACCTGCATCACAGCGGCTCCGGCAAATCCTCCCACAGCAGAAATAGGGGTGAAGGCATGTTTGAAAATCAAGGCAAAAGCCTCTGGTACGGCTGAAACCCGTGTCAATATAATGAAAACAGCTCCTATGATGTAAAAAACAGCCATAAACGGAACCAGCTTTTCAGTCACCTGGGCTATCCGTTTGATCCCTCCAATGATGACCAAGCCGGCCAGAATAACCAAAGCAATCCCAGTGAAGGCATAGGGGATGTTAAAATTGGTTTTAAGAGCATCTGCCACAGAATTGGATTGGACCATATTTCCTATTCCCAGGGCTGCAAAAGCCCCAAAGAAAGCAAACAGGACTGCCAGCCATCTCTGTTTAAGTCCCTTGGTAAGATAGTACATAGGCCCCCCAGCCCAACTTCCATCCGCCTTTTTTTCTCTAAAATGAACCGACAAAACCACTTCCCCGAATTTGGTCATCATACCGAAAAATCCTGAGACCCACATCCAGAAGATAGCGCCCGGGCCTCCTATGGCAATGGCCGTAGCTACTCCAGCAAGGTTGCCGGTCCCCACGGTGGAAGCCAGGGCAGTGGTTAAAGCTTGAAAGGGAGTGATATCCCCTTCCCCGGCCGTGGGCTTTTCCACTACTTTCCCTAAGGTTTGCTTTAATATATAACCCAGTTTGGTCACCTGGAGAAAGTTGCTGCGAACAGAAAGATAAATCCCTGTGCCGACCAGTAATATCAGCATATAAGGACCCCAAACAATTCCGTTCAGCCAATCATTAAAGGCCATCAACCAACTCATGAAAGAATCAAACATTGTTTTTTATTTCCTTTTTTTTAGGCTCTGCTTATTTCTTCGCCAATCTCAGACCTCATCCGTTGAAGATGAATGAATCCTTATGATAAATAAAAAAGAAAAGAGAAAAAAGAAAAATTTTGAAAAGTCTTTACTTTATTTTTGGTTCTGCTTTCAAACCTTTGACTTAGGACTCAGGAGTATGATAATCTCATCCAGGAATTTAAGCAGGTGAAGACTCATGAGATCAATGATAAAATTCTTTTCCTCGGTTAAACTTGCCGTCTTCCTGCTCATCATCATTATCCTGGCTACAACCCTGGGAACTCTTGTCCCCCAGGGAAGAAGCCTGGAAGCCTATACCCAAAAATATGGAGATTGGGCTCCTCTTCTTATGAAATCAGGAATAACCCATCTCTACCAATCCCCCTGGTACCTGGCCTTGCTGCTTCTCTTTTCTTTGAATTTGCTCACCTGTTTTCTCAGCCGTGTCAAGAGAAAATTTAAAAGAACTTTTACTTTTAAAATTTCTACAGAAGAAAAAAAGCTGAAGTCCATGACTTTAAACAAGGTCATCTCCACAAACCGATCCGTTCCCCAGGCAAAAGAGGCTCTTAAAAATTGTTTAAAATCAAGAGGCTACAAAGTTAAAGAAAAAACTGAACAGAAAAGTGTCTTCCTTCAAGGGAGAAAAAAACTTATGGGGTGGTTCGGCTCAGATATTGTCCATTTGGGAATTTTAATAATAATTATAGGAGGATTTATAAGCGGCGCTTTTGGCTTTAAAGATAATTTAGCTTTTATTGAAGAAGAAACAAAACCTGTTCCCACTGCGGATTTTTCCTTAAAACTCCATCAATTTGAAACGATTTATTATGAAGACGGAAGCGTCAAAGACTGGAAAAGCCATCTCTCCATAATTAAAGAAAATCAAACCGTTCTAACCAAGACCATTGAAGTCAACCATCCTCTTTCCTACAAAGGCTACCGATTCTATCAAAGCGGGTACGGCTGGGACTGGAGAAATCCTTTAATCGAAATCATGATAGAGAGTAAAGAAGCAAACCCTTTTTCAAAATCAATCCAAACCAAAGTCGGAGAGAAAACCTTTATTAAAGATAAAAACATTGAATTAAGTGCTTTGTATTTTGTCCCTGATTTTGTGATTACAGAAGAAAACAAAGTGACTACTCGCTCTCTTGAACCAAACAATCCAGCTGTTTTTGTGAAAGCCACAGAAAACGGAAAGGATGTTTTCTCAGGATGGCTGTTCCTGAAATATCCTGAGTTTAAAAGCGGAATTTCTAAAAAAGATTCAGGCTTGGCTCTGAGATTTAAAGATTTCAAAGCAGAGCCGTACTCTGTCATACAAATCGCAAAAGACCCTGGGGCTCCTTTCATCTGGGCTGGATGCTCTTTTTTAATGATGGGTCTTTTTCTCGCTTTTTACTATATTCCCAAAGAAATCAGAATTATGATAAAAAAAGAAAACAGCGGCACGGAAATCTGCGCTGGAGGAACCATGAAAAAAACAATCCCTGCTTTTAAAGAGGAATTTGATAAAATCATCCAATCTTTAAGGAAACACCAGTGACTGAGAGCACTTTTTTTTACACGGCCTTTGTTTTATATCTGTTTTCATCTGCCTTTTATTTTATTTGTCTTTTTACTGAAAGAACCAAGTGGGCAAAAACTGGTTATAAAATACTTTTCATTGGATTTATCATACACACAGCTGCACTCATATTAAGGACTGTGGAAACCAGTCATGCACCGTTTACCAACATGTATGAATCTCTTTCTTTTCTTGCATGGTGCGGAGCCTTTGCTTATCTTTCAGTAGAGGGAAAATTCAAAATAAGACAGGCCGGACCTTATTTTATTCTAATCATTATCGTACTCATGGCCATTGCCTCCTCCCCTTTAATGCCCAAAGAAGCAAGACCTCTTATGCCGGCTCTGCAGAGCTACTGGCTGTGGCTTCATGTTTCAGTGACTCTTCTGGGAGAAGCTTTTTTTGCTATATCCTTTGTGACCAGTGTGATGTACCTCATCGCTGAGGCCAAAAAATCTTCCCGAACCAAGCAGAAACAAAGACTCACCCCTGAAAAGCTAGACTATATTTCCTACAAGTGCATTGCAGTGGGATTTCCCTTATTCACACTGGGCGGCCTGGTATTCGGAATGATCTGGGCTTACAAAGCCTGGGGAAGATACTGGGGCTGGGACCCCAAAGAAGTCTGGAGCCTCATCACCTGGTTCGTGTTTGCTCTTTATCTTCACACACGCCTGGTTATGGGATGGAAGGGGAAACGCTCTGCTGTCATTGCTGTGATCGGATTTCTGGCCGCCATGTTCACTTATTTTGGGGTAAACTATCTTCTTGCCGGTCTCCACAGCTACATTTAACCTGGACTGTTCACGTTCCGGATTAAATGAGACCGGTAATTTTTCCTTTATCCGTGATATCAACGCGTTCAGCAGCCGGGACCTTTGGAAGCCCGGGCATGGTCATTATATCTCCGCAATACACCACTACAAATCCAGCTCCAGAGCTTGCTGAAACGTCTGTGACTATGAGAGTGAAATCCTCGGGCCTTCCCAGAAGCTCCTTGTCATCAGAGAGAGAATCCTGCGTCTTGGCTACGCATATGGGAAGCTTCTTAAACCCTCTGTCTTCAATGCGTTGAATCTTCCTTCTTGTTTTTCCTTCCATAGCTACTGACTTGGCCCCGTAGATCTTAGCGGCTACTTTCTCGATTTTTTCTATAAGGGGAAGATCCTTTTCATAGGTAAATTTGAAGTTATGGTCATCTTTTTTAACTGCCTCTATGACCTGCTCTCCCAATTCCTTTCCTCCTTTGCTACCCTCCGCCCAAAGCCGACTTTCAGCCACTCTGGTACTTTCTTTTTGACAAAGCTTTTTGACTCGCTCTATTTCTTTATCTGTATCCGATGAAAACCGGTTCGCGGCCACTACTACAGGCATTCCAAAGCTCTTCATGTTCTCAATATGCTTCTTTAGATTCTCAAATCCTTTTTCAAGAGCATCCAGGTTTTCCTTCTGAAGTTCATCGCGCTTCACTCCTGCGTGATGTTTCAGGGCCCTGACCGTAGCTACCAACACCACAGCATCCGGAGGAGGAACATGACCTGTCCTCACCACAATATTAAAAAACTTCTCAGCACCTAAATCAGAGCCAAATCCGGTTTCTGTAACCACATAATCAGAAAGCTGGAGCGCCATCCGGGTAGCAATCACTGTATTTGTCCCATGGGCAATGTTGGCAAACGGACCTCCGTGCACTAGGGCAGGATTTCCCTTAAGGGTCTGAACAATATTCGGCTTAAGAGCTTCTTTAAGAAGAGCAGCCATTGATCCCGCAGCTTTAATCTGGCGTGCAAAAACCGGCTCCCTGTCCGGAGAATAACCAATGGTGATGTTTCCCAGCCTTTCTTTTAAATCCTTAAGGTTTTTGGATAGACAGAGTATAGCCATGACTTCAGAAGCTGCCGTAATATCCATACCTGTTTCCCTGGCAATACCTCTAAGAGGACCTCCGATTCCCACCACGATTTCTCTGAGGACCCGGTCATCAACATCCAAAACCCGCTTCCAGGTCACCCGCCGGCAGTCCAAAAGACAACTAGGGCCATCAAAATGCAGACGATTATCCACCATAGCGGCAAGAAGATTATGAGCCGCGGTCACAGCATGAAGGTCACCAGTAAAATGCAGGTTGATTTCATCCGAAGGAACCACTTGGGCGTGTCCTCCACCCGTAGCTCCTCCTTTCAAACCGAATACAGGCCCCAGAGAGGGCTCCCTGAGAGCAGCAGTGGTTTTTTGACCCATGCTGTTGAGGGTATCCGCCAGTCCAATGGTAGTGAGGGTTTTCCCTTCGCCTGAAGGAGTTGGGGTCATAGCGGTCACCATGACCAGCTTTCCTCTTCTCCCTTTAGAGTCATAATCAACTTCCCTGTTTATTTTTGCTTTGTATTTTCCATAGTAGTCCAGCTCATCTCCCCCAATCCCTAATTTAGCAGCAATCTTCTCAATGGGAATCAGGGAGCGTTTTTGGGCTATTTTACGGTCCTCATTCATGTTCTTCTCCTTTCCTTTAGTTGAATATATCATGAATCCCTTCTCTTTTCTATGATTAAACACTACTCTGCCTCAACCCTATAATTTTTTTAAAACAAACTCCTGGAAAACTTCCTTATGAAATAAATTGACAGCAGATATCTATCCCAATTAACATAATCATTAAATATCACAAAACATTCT
>CAYULB010000087.1:0-6252 GCA_964445575.1 uncultured Eubacteriales bacterium | reverse complement strand
CCTCCAGTGCGATTATCCCTCTCACTGACCCTTTTGGAGAACTGACAAAATTCAGACATACCGTAGCGATTCCTTCTCCGGCGCTTTATGCTCAATTCGGACAGAAAATTACTCCAGGTAAAATTTTAAACGGGCTGAAAAAATTGGGTTTTGACGATGCCTATGACTTGGCATTCAGCTGTGGAGAAATCAGCTTTGCCATCCAGGAATATTTAAGAGAAAATAAAGACCCAAAACCTCTGATTATAAACACCTGTCCCACAATAGTAAGGCTGATCCAAGTCAAGTACCCATCTTTGATCAATCATATCACTCCCATAGACATCCCACGAGAAATTGCTGGACGAGAAGTCAAACAAAAAAAATCCAAACAATATGGACTCAAAGAGAAAGAAATAGGGGCGTTCTATATAACTCCCTGCCCCGCTAAAATGATTTCCATTAAACAGCCAGCGGAAAAAGAAAAGTCCTATCTGGACGGTGCTATTTCAATATCAGATATATACGGTCCGCTCCTCTCAGCAATGGAAAACGAGGAAGGCGAGTCTTCTTATGATGAATCAATCGATAACCTTTGTATTCTAGGAGTCGGCTGGGCTTTAGCAGGAGGGATAGGCAGAACTCTTAAGCTCACCAATTCTCTTTCTGTGTCGGGACTACCGGAAATACTTAAAGTATTCGATGACATCGAAAGAGGAAAACTCAAGCATATCGATTTTATAGAAGCCTATTCCTGTCCTCAGGGATGCATTGGGGGCTCACTCATCGTTGAAAATCTCTATATATCCTATAATAAAATCCTCAGGCTTATCGAAGAGCTTGAACTGAAAAAAATAAAAAAGTGTCCGGATATAAGAGAAGTCAGGAAAAAATACGCTCAGGGTTATTTCTTTAAAGAGCACAAACTTCACCCCCGACCTATAAAGCCTCTTAACGACGACCTAACCATAGCCATAAGGAAACGAAAAGAAAAAGAAAAATTATACAATAAATTACCCAAGATAGACTGTGGGGCCTGCGGCTCTCCTACCTGCTCTGCTTTTGCCGAAGACGTGGTGAAAAATGAAGCTTCTGTTCTTGACTGTGTGTTCATGCTCCCAAAAAAGCTTAAGGAACTCTCCCATGAACTATCAGAACTTTTAAATAAATCAAAATCAATGATGGAAAAAGAGCACAACCAACAGAAAACAAAACGAAAAGGAAAACAAAAATGAATCTCGAAAAAATCAAAAAGAAATTAAACTTAGAAATCTTATCTGCTGAAGAAAAGCTGGATAACGAAGTAAAAGGGGCCTATACCAGTGACCTGTTATCAGATGTGATCGCAAACAGCAAACAAAAATATATCTGGATCACTTTGCAAATCCATCTCAATATAATTGCTGTGGCAAAATTAAAAGAACTGGCAGGAATTATCATAGTAAATGGGAGAAAACCGGATTCAGACACATTAAAAAAAGCAGAGGAAGAAAAATGTCCCCTGCTTTCAACAAAAAAAACTGCCTTCGAGATTTCTGGAGAACTCTATCAATTATTAAAAGCAAGTGCTAAATGATGTTGAAAAAAATAAAAGCTGACTTTCACATCCATACATGTCTATCTCCTTGTGCTGACCTGGAGATGTCGCCTCAAAATATCGTTCATAAGGCGAAAACAGAAAAAATAGATTTAATAGGAATATGCGACCACAACTCTGCTGAAAATGTCCCTGCATTAAAAAAAGCAGCCAAAAAACTCAAAATCCAAGTCCTGCCTGGAATAGAAGTAACTACTCAGGAAGAAATCCATGTTTTAGCTCTGTTTGATAAAATAACTTCTGCCCTCAAACTGCAAGAAATTATATACAAAAACCTTCCGGGGGAAAATGACGAAAAAACATTTGGAATGCAGGTCGTAGTCAATGAAAAAGGAGATGTCATTCGCTTTAACAAACATCTGCTCATTGGCGCCACTTCCCTCTCCTTAGAAAAAATGGTGAAGCTTATCCATTCCATGGAAGGACTGGCCATTGCTTCCCACATAGACAGGCCCGCTTTCAGTATTATAAGCCAACTAGGATTTATCCCTGATTCCATTAGACTGGATGCCGTAGAAATCTCTCCCCTTATCTCAATCGTACAAGCTAAAAAAAGATTTAATCCAGAACTTCCCATGGTACAATTTTCTGATGCTCATTTCCTGAAAGAAATGGGAAATGGATATACAATTTTTTATATAGAGAAAAGCAATACCCAAGAAATAAAAAAAGCGCTCCTCAGTCAAGAAGGAAGAAAAATCATGCATTAAAGGCATAGGGAAAAATGGAAGATTTATCTTTACACATACTGGATATTACAGAAAATTCAATCAAGTCAAAAGCCAAGAATATAAAAATAAAATTTGAGGAGAATTTAAAGAAAGATATCAGCTGTTTAGAGATTTCAGACGATGGACAAGGAATGGACAAACAAATTTTAGATAAAACACAGGATCCCTTTTTCACTACCAAAAACACCCGGCCTGTAGGACTGGGCATTCCCTTACTCTCCGAAGCGGCTAAAGCGGCAAACGGAACTTTTTCCATAAAATCAAAACCAGGAAAAGGAACCTCTCTCAAAGCCGTGTTTCAATCCAGCCATATTGACAAAAAACCCATGGGAGACATTGCTTCCACCCTTATCTCTATCATATCAGGCCATCCTGAAGTCAATCTGGTGTACCTCCATAAGCTTAACGGGAAAAAATACAAGCTTGACACTAAAGAAATAAAGTCACAACTCAACGGAATCCCCCTCAATTCTCCGGAAGTCCTTAAAGCTATCAAATTAAATATAAATAAAGGAATTGACTCTATTAGGAGGCAAAAATGACACAGGAAATAATAACAGAAATCATTGGCAAATACGAACCTGAGCAAAGCTCTCTCATAGCAGTTCTTCAGGATATCCAAGAGCATTTTGGATATTTGCCAAAAGATGCATTGATCGATGTCTCAAAAGAACTCGACGTCCCCTTAAGCCGGGTTCTGAGCTTGGCTACATTTTATTCAGCCTTCAGCCTTGAACCAAAAGGGAAGCACCCTATTCATGTGTGTTTGGGGACGGCATGTCACGTTCGGGGGGCTCAGCCTGTTCTGGAAGCTTTTGAGAGGGAATTAAAAATAAAAGAGGGAGAAACAACAGAAGACCTTGAATTCAGTTTGGATACTGTAAGATGTGTGGGATGTTGCGGTCTTGCCCCTGTAGTCATGGTGGGCGAGGAAGTGCATGGGAAAGTATCCCAGTCTAAAGTCTCCAGAGTAGTTAGAAAATATAAAAAGTGAAGGAGGATAACTATGCCAAAGCTTACTATTGACGACCTGAAAAAAATTAAAGAGAAAGCAAAACGCCAGACTGAACTTCGAGAAGGAGGAGATTACAGAGCAAAAATCACTGTCCATATGGGTACATGTGGTATTGCAGCCGGAGCACGCAAAATAATGAATGCTTTCATGGATGAGCTTGAAAAATCAGAAGCTTCTAATATCCTGCTCACCAATTCAGGATGTGCAGGTTTGTGCAGCAGAGAACCTATGGCGACAGTTGAAATTTCAGGACAGGCACCGGTCAAGTATATAGACCTCACAGAAACGAAAGCCAAAGAAATATTCCAAAAGCATGTCATTGGGGAGAATTTAGTGAAAAAATATGCCTTAGGAAAAGGGAGTGAAAAAACAGATGCTTAAAAGGAGTGGAATGTAATGGAAAAAGAAAAAGAAAAAGCTTATCGGCTGCACCTTATGGTATGTGCCGGCACTGCCTGTGTCTCAAATAATTCATTTGAAATAAAAGATGCCCTTGAAAAAGAAATAAAAAAACAGGGTCTTGAAGATGAAGTGCTGGTGGTTACCACAGGCTGTAATGGGTTCTGCGAAAGAGGACCTCTTCTTGTTGTTCAGCCAGGAAATATTTTTTATCAACAGCTTGAGAGCAAGGATGTCCCTCATCTTGTAGAGGAACACTTTTTAAAGGGACGTCCTGTAAAAAAATTGATGTACAAACCACCCGAAGAAGAATCACCCATACCTATATTGAGTGACATCAATTTTTTCAAGAAACAAGTTTTGATCGCACTCAGAAACCGCGGACTCATCGACCCAGAAAAGATTGATGAGTATATTGCCCGGGATGGTTATAGCGCATTAGCCAAAGCTCTGAGTGACATGAAACCCGAACAAATCATAACAGAAATCAAAAACTCAGGACTGAGAGGAAGAGGAGGAGGCGGTTTCCCTACTGGACTCAAATGGGAATTTGTCCGTAAAGCCTCTACCAACGGAGAACAAAAATTCATCGTGTGCAATGGAGACGAAGGAGACCCTGGAGCGTTCATGGATAGAAGCATCCTTGAAGCAGATCCTCACGCGGTCATTGAAGGAATGATCATTGGAGCTAAAGCCATAGGAGCTCACAAGGGATTTGTTTATGTGAGGAACGAATATCCTCTGGCTGTGTCCAGGCTAATTAATGCTCTCCAACAGGCAAGAGAATACGGTCTTTTGGGAAAAGATATTCTGGACTCCGGATTTGATTTTGACATTAAAATTGTAAGAGGAGCTGGAGCTTTTGTTTGTGGAGAAGAAACCGCTTTAATGGCTTCAATAGAAGGACGTTTAGGCGAACCGAGGCCCCGACCGCCCTATCCAGCTGAAAAAGGACTTTGGAGTCATCCTACCTGTATAAATAATGTAGAGACTTGGGCCAACGTCCCTGTCATTATAAACCGCGGTTCAAAATGGTATTCAAATATAGGAACCAAGGCCAGCAAGGGAACAAAAGTCTTTTCATTGGTAGGTAAAATAAACAATACCGGTCTGGTAGAAGTTCCCATGGGAATCACTCTCCGAGAAATCATAGAAGATATAGGAGGAGGAATCCCTGATGGGAAAAAATTCAAAGCGGTTCAAACAGGGGGGCCTTCTGGCGGGTGCATCCCTGCTGAGAAAATTGACCTCCCCATAGATTACGAAAGTCTAACCGAGGCTGGCTCAATGATGGGTTCAGGTGGAATGGTGGTCATGGATGAAGACACCTGTATGGTAGATGTAGCCAAATACTTTATCTCTTTCACTCAGAATGAATCCTGCGGCAAGTGCACTCCCTGCCGTGAAGGCACCAAAGCCATGTATGAGATTCTGGAACGCATTACCAAAGGAGAAGGCACAGAAGAAGACATTGACCTGCTGGAAGACCTTGCCAAATCCATAAAAGACTCAGCATTGTGTGGGCTGGGAAATACAGCTCCCAACCCTGTGCTCACGACTCTGAGGTACTTCAGAGACGAATATGAAGCTCACATTAAAGACAAAAAATGTCCAGCTCATGTATGCAGGGAGCTGAATACTTACATTATTGACGAAGAAACATGTCTTAAAGTGGGACATGGTTGTGACCTTTGTCGCAAAAACTGCTCAGCAGATGCTATTTCTGGTGAGACCAAAACAGCTCATAAAATAATCCAAGAAAAGTGTATCAAATGCGGTGTTTGTTATGATGTGTGCCGCTTCGGTGCTGTGAAAGTAAAGTAGAATAAGGAGGAAATAAATGGTTAATCTCACAATAAACGGCAAAAAAGTCAAGGTCGAAGAAGGGACCACAATTCTCCAGGCTGCAGGAAAAAACGACATAAAAATACCTTCATTATGCTACCATCCTCTTTTAGATCCCTATGCAGCCTGCAGAGTTTGCGTGGTAGAAGTCACAAAAAAGGGCGAATCTGAAATAGTCACTTCCTGTAATACAAAAGTTACCGAAGGAATGGAAGTCAAGACTGATTCAGAAAGAGCTTTGAGAGCAAGAAAGCTCAACGTTGAAATGCTCATGGCACAAGCTCCACAAGCAGAACCCCTAAAAGAAATCGCTGAAGACCTGGGAATCAAAGAAACCAGGTTCACTGTTAAAGATCCAGAGGAAAAATGCATCCTGTGCGGCCTCTGTGTCCGGGCCTGTGAAGAAGTGGTGGGGGCTAATGCCATCAGCTTTAATGAGCGAGGAGCAGATAGAGTCGTATCAACGCCTTTTGGCCAGGAATCAGAGGAATGCATTGGCTGTACGGCCTGTTCTTTTTTCTGCCCCACAAGTGCGATAACAGTGGAAGATTTGTATGGCAGAGAAGTCATTCATGATGAACTGCTTCTAGGACCTTCTACGGCTATTCGAATTCCCATAAGACAGTCTGTTCCCATGGTTCCATTCATAGATGAGGATGCATGCATTCATTTCAAAACCGGAGAAT
>CAYULB010000086.1:0-6274 GCA_964445575.1 uncultured Eubacteriales bacterium | reverse complement strand
TTTTTTATAAATTATCCATATCCACGACCACTTGGGAATAATCCGCAACCTTTAAAAACAGCTTGCTGATGGCTCGTAACAAAGCGAGCCTGTTTTTTCTCAGTTTTGGATTCTCTGCCATGACCAGGACATGGTCAAAAAAATTATCTATGGTAGACCGGATATCCAGAATGAAATTCTGAGCTTTTGTGAAATCCCCTGCTTCTAGCAATGGTAAAATTTTTTCCTTTAAGGTCGAATATTCGGTGTACAGTTTGATTTCCTCTTTTTCTATAAAAAGGTCGGGATTGATGCTTTGTTTCGGCTGGCTTCTCAGGATGTTGTTCACTCTCTTTACAACAATTATCAATGAGTTAAACTCAGATGTATCCTTGATTTTGTCCAGAGCTTTCAGTCTTAAAAAAGAATGATAAATATTATCAAATCCCGCCCCCAGTGCCGCATTGACTAAATCATAGCGATACTCTTTTTTGTCGTAAAGATATTTCAGCCTGTCTTTGAAAAAAGCTTCACATTGTTTGCTGAGTTCTTGAGTAGATTTGATCAAAATGTTTTGATATCCTGAAACAGCTTTCTGAATAAGTCCAGAGAGCGAAAAGTTGAATTTTTGATCAAGAATTATGGTGCATATCCCTTGAGCATTTCTTCTCAATCCAAAAGGATCTTTAGAACCGGAAACCTCTATTCCAACTCCAAATGCCCCCACGATAGAGTCGATCTTATCAGCAAGAGAAAGAACCGCTCCATTGATGGTTGAAGGAGGGGTGTCGTCTTGACTAACCGGCTGGTAGTGCTCATAAACAGCCTTCCATACCTCTTCGGGATAATCCTGATTCTTGGCATACAGTCCCCCAGTTTTCCCCTGAAGAGACGGAAACTCTCTGACCATCTCTGTGATCAAATCCACTTTGCAGAGCTCAGCAGCCTGAATAAGGGGTTGGGTCTTTCTCATGTCTACCTTTTTTGAGATATATTTTGCCAGTTCTTTAATCCTTTTTACTTTCTCTTCATAAGTGCCTAATTTCTCTTGAAAAACAATCCTGCTGAGAAGACTCTTTTTCTCTTCCAGAGGCTCTTCTTGGTCTTGCTCCCAGAAAAATTTAGCGTCTTCCAATCTTGCCTTTAACACTCGTTCATTTCCCTTTTTTACCAGTCCTTTGGTATCTGGACCTCCGTCAGCCACTCCCAGAAATAAGGGAAGCTGGCGGCCTTTTTTATTCACCACTGAAAAAAGACTCTGGCCCACTTTCATAGCTGTACTTAAAATATCAATGGGTAAACTCAGGTAGTCCCCGGGAAACTCTCCCATAAATACACAGGGGTACTCCACATCAAAAGTCAGCTTTTCCAGAAGTCCTCTATCCGGAAAAACCTTTGCCCCCAAAGAAGAAAGCATGTTTTCTATCTGCTTTTCAATTTTTTGCTTCCTCGCCTCTACATCAATAATGACCTTTTTTTGCTCCAGACGGTTTAAATAATCTTCAAATGAATCCACTGGTATTTGTTCGGGATGAAAAAGCTTATGTCCATAAGTATATGAATGAGAAGCTGTTTCTCCCAGCCTGAATTCAACAGGTTTCCCGTTTAATAAACAGAGTATATTCTTTATAGGTCTGGAAAACCGGATGGAGCTTTTTCCCCATCTCATCATTTTGGGAAAAGATATTCCTAAAATCAGTTCTGGTATTATGCCTCTCAGCAATTCTTTGGATGGCTTTCCTTTGATCTCTTTTTTTATCCCGATATACTCACCTTTTTTGTTTTTTATGACCTCAAGGTCTTGTATGGAGACTTTATTTGACCTGGCAAATCCTCTAGCTGCAGAAGTGGGATTATTGTTTTTATCAAAGGCGACTTTTCTGGGCGGACCTATGATGATTTCCTGCTTGAACCTCTGTTTTGAGACAATATCCGCAAGCAGGACCAATCTCCGGCAGGTTCCAAAAGTCTTCATGCTCCCTGGCTGGTTATTCTTATCAACCAAATCAACTTCAGTGAGCTTTTTAGAAAGACCTTTTTCTAACTGCATTAGAGCTGATTTCACATGAGCCGCAGGCATCTCTTCCGTGTTTATTTCCAATAAGAATTCCATATTCGTTAAAACTCCTTCCTAGCCGTGTATTTTTTCGTGATCTGAACCACTAATGACCTTATCTGGGAAATAATCTTGACTCTCTCTGTCACACTGACAGCTCCTCGAGAATCCAAAAGATTAAATAAATGTGAACATTTCAAACACATATCATAGGCAGGGAGAAGAAGACCTCTTTTTATCAGCTTCCTTGCTTCACGAATATTCATTGAAAATGATTTTTGCAGCACATTGATATCTGCCTGATTGAAATTGTATTCGGAGAATTCTTTCTCTTCCAGAAATCTCAAATCACCATAAGTCACATCATCGGACCACTTCAAGTCATAAATATCATCCACTCCTTCCAGGAACATCTCCAGACGCTCAAGACCATAGGTTATTTCTACTGGCACCGGAAAAACGTCCACTCCCCCAGCCTGCTGAAAGTAAGTGAACTGAGTTATTTCAAGTCCATCCAGCAGAACCTGCCATCCCACTCCCCAAGCTCCTATGGTGGGTGACTCCCAATCATCCTCATCAAAACGAATGTCATGTTCCTTTAATTCAATTCCTAAAAACTTTAAACTTTCCAAATATCTTTCCTGGATATCAGGAGGAGAGGGTTTCATAATGACTTGGTATTGAAAATGCTTTTGAACCCTATGGGGATTCTCTCCAAACCTTCCATCTGTAGGCCGGCGGGAAGGCTGGACATAAGCCACTTTCCAGTCTCTCCTGTCAATAACTCTGAAGAAAGTATCCGGAGTCATGGTCCCCGCTCCCACTTCCAGGTCATAAGGTTGAGCCAAATAACAGCCCTGGGCAGCCCAGTATTCCTGGAGTTTCATAATCAATCGTTGAATACTCATCAGATTCCCTGTTTTACGGCTTCCATCTCAGTTTTGGCTCTCTCGCGGCTCTGGTCTCATCCAGACGGCGGACATAAGACTCATGAGGAGCTGACTTCAGCACATCTGGGTCTTCCTTTGCTTCTTTGGCTATCTGCTTCATGGCTTCAATAAACATATCCAGGTCAGCTTTGCTTTCTGTTTCCGTGGGCTCTGTCATTAAGGCACCATGAACAATCAAGGGAAATGACATAGTGGGCGGATGAACTCCTAAGTCAATAAGCCTTTTGGCAATATCAATATTGGAAACCCCAAACTTTCTCTGGTATTTATCGGAAAAAACACATTCATGGAGGGTGGGGGTTTTGTATTGAAGATGGTACTCTTTTTCAAGACTTCTTCTTATATAATTTGAATTCAAAACCGCGGTTTCAGATACCTCTTTCAATCCATCCGGTCCCTGGGAGAGGATATAAGCCACTGCTTTAACCACCACCAGGAAATTTCCGAAAAAGCCATGAACACGGCCAATACTCTTGGGATGTTTTGCATCAAAAAAATATTGATTGTTCTTCTTTTTCACTCTGGGAACTGGAAGATAAGGCTCCAGAATCTTCTTGACTCCCACAGGACCTGATCCCGGACCACCACCTCCATGAGGAGTAGAAAAAGTTTTGTGAAGATTCAAATGAATCACATCCACACTCATATCGCCGGGACGGCAGATTCCCATTAAAGCATTCATATTAGCTCCATCCATATACACAAGACCACCTTTGGAATGGACGATTTCTGAGGCTTCCTTGATCTGATTTTCAAATATTCCCAGTGTGTTGGGATTGGTGATCATAATGGCAGCCACATCTTGGTTCATATTTTTTGAGAGGTCATCCAGGTCAACAGTGCCGTCTTCGTTAGACTTTATTTCCTTGACCCTATAACCGCATAAATGGGCACTGGAAGGATTTGTTCCATGAGCTGAGTCAGGAATAAAAACAAACTTTCTGGGATCTCCTTTTTCTTCTAAATAGGCCCTGATCAGCATCATCCCTACCAATTCACCTTGAGCTCCGGCAGCAGGCTGAAAAGTGAAAGCATCCATTCCTGTTATCTCCTTCAGCAGCTCCTCACAGGTATTAAGGAGTTCCAGATTCCCCTGGTTTATTTTTAAGTCTGAATGGGGATGAGATGAGACAAAGCTTTCCATTTGAGCGATTTTTTCGTTCAGTTTGGGATTGTACTTCATGGTACAGGACCCCAGTGGATAAATCCCTTTATCAATACAGTAGTTTGTTTGAGAAAGACGAGTCAAATGCCTCACCACTTCCACTTCAGAGACCTGAGGGAAATCTTTAATGTCTTTTCTGAGCGGGAATTGGTTTTCTATGTTCTTTTTTTCAGGAACATCCAGCTCGGGAAAGACAAAGCCTTTTTTTCCTTTATCGCTTATTTCAAATATCAAACGTTCACGGATCATGACTGATACAACTCTCCTCTCATTTATCAGGCTTCTAAAATTTCTTTTAATGATTCGGCAAGTGTGTCAATATCCTGTTTTTTGCACACTTCAGTCACACACACCAGACCGCATCCCTCCAGCTCAGGATATAATTTCTCCAGAGAAAGACCAGGAATTATATTTTTTTTCATCAATTCCTTTTCAATTTGATCCCATTTTTTTTCAGTTTTTATGACAAATTCATTATAAATCTGGCCAGAAAATCTCGGCTTGACTCCTTTGAGGTCCGTTAGAAGGTCATAAGCATAGTTGGCTTTCTGTATGTTCTGCCATCCCCATTCCTTCAATCCCTGTTTTCCTAAAAGTTCCAAAAATATAGTGGCCCTCACAGCACACAAAGCCTGGTTTGTACAAATATTCGAAGTTGCTCTCTCCCTTCTTATATGCTGTTCTCTGGTAGATAAAGTCAGTACAAAACCCCTTTTCTCCTCCACATCTTTGGTCTCTCCGGATATCCGGCCTGGAAACTGTCTTAAAAATTCTTTATTACAGGCCATAAAACCCAAATAAGGACCTCCAAAGCTCAACGGGATTCCAAACGACTGGGCTTCTCCGGTGACAATATCCGCTCCCATTTCACCTGGGGCTTTAAGGATACCTAAAGAACTGGCTTCTGCCACTACAGCCACAGATAAAGCATCTTTTTTATGAGCCAGATCTGAGATTTCGTCCAGCGGCTCAATAACCCCGAAAAAATTTGGAGACTGACACACCACGGCACAGATATTTTTATCGAAATTGTTTTTTAACTTCTCCAAATCAATCTTTCCTGAATCATCATAGGATGCTTCTTGGACCTCTACATCCAGACTTCTGGTATATGTTTGAATAACCTGCCTGTAGTGAGGGTGAAGAGTCTTGGACAGCAGGACTTTTTTCTTTCTATTAATCCGACTGGCCATCAACACGGCCTCAGCAGCTCCGGACGCTCCATCATAAAGAGAAGCATTGGAAATCTCCATCCCTGTCAGCTGACAGATCAGAGTTTGGAATTCAAATATCAGCTGGAGGGTTCCCTGGCTTACTTCTGCCTGATAAGGAGTGTAGGGACTGACCAACTCTCCCCGGCTGCTCAAATAATCCACTGCAGCAGGAATAAAGTGTTGATAAGCCCCGGCCCCCAGATAAGAAAGGTATTGGTTTCCTAAGTTTTTTTTAGCAAGGTCATTAAAATATTCTATGATTTCAGGCTCAGACCTGGCCGGGGGGATTTTTAAATCTTTCTTTAGTTTTATACCATCCGGAATGCATTCAAACAGCTCCTGGGGAGAAGAGACTCCTATCAATCGGAGCATCTCTTTTTTATCTTTCGGACTTAACGAACTGTATTTCATTTTATGGCTCTTTCCTTAATCGATCAATCCTCTTTTTCTTGTCCTTCCAAATATTTTTCATATTCAGAGGCTGACATAAGTTCTTCCAGTTCTGATTTATCTTTGATTTTTAATTTTATTATCCAACCCTTTGAGTGAGGGTCTTTGTTCAGAATCTCAGGGTCATCATTCAGCCTTTCATTGACCTCTAAAACCTCTCCAGATACAGGAGAATACACATCAGAAACAGCCTTTACCGACTCCACCACTCCCAGGGACTGGTGAGCCTCAAGTTTATCCCCAACTTTTGGCAGTTCCACATAAACCACATCACCCAGCTGGCTTTGGGCAAAGTCTGTTATACCAACCGTGGCTTTATCTCCTTCCACTTTAATCCATTCATGGTCTTTCGTATAATGATATTTTTCCGGATACATCCTAACCTCCTTTTATTTTCCCATTTCCTAATTATAACTAACCTGACCTATTCATAAAAAAATGGCGATGTTTTCATTATTAA
>CAYULB010000085.1:0-6673 GCA_964445575.1 uncultured Eubacteriales bacterium | reverse complement strand
ATTAAATAAGGAGGCTAAATATGAGCACGGTTTATCATGAGTCCGGTTTATCCAAAGAAGCCAAAGCCACACACAGAGCTTTGACCAGTTTGATTGAAGAATTAGAGGCTGTTGACTGGTATAATCAGAGGGCAGATGTGGCCCAGGATGAAGAGCTTAAAAAGATACTCATCCACAACAGGAATGAAGAGATGGAGCATGCAGCTATGCTTTTGGAATGGCTTCGCAGACGATTCCCTGATCTAGATGAAGAATTAGAAACATATCTTTTTAAAACCGCTCCCATAACTGAAATTGAAGAAAAAGAGGAATAAACATTTATTTAACCCTCTTTTAGTTTTGCTCCGCAGCTAGGGCAGACCTGCCAGTTACTTTCAACGCGTCTGGTGCATTTTGGACATACGGGCTGCAGCCTGGTTCCGCAGTTGGGACAAAAAATAAAGTGTTCTGCCACGGGTTCGCTGCAGTTGGGACAGGGTTTGGGGGGGGTGATCTCTGGGCTCTCTTTTTCTCTGGAAATGATGTCGGAGCGAACAATCAGATAAATCAGAAGTCCGATTAGATTTCCAATAAAGACCAGCAGAGCCCACAGTATGCCGTTCATCCCTCTTCTTTCTGCATCTCTGTAAACCCAGACTATGACAAAAATCCAGATGACCAGCATAATCAGGGAAGCGATTGAAATGGGAGAGAAATGGAGAAAACCGAACGGACCGTATTCAATGCCGTTTAAGTTGGGCATAGGGATTGACTTGAAAGTGTGAACAAAAATTCCTAAAGGCATTAAGAAGAATGGGAATATACGGACCACCAATAAAATTAATAGAGCGGCTAAAAGGATCAGCCCTATTGTTTTTCCAGTTGAACTTGCCATAACAAGCCTCCTTGTTTGTGCTTATATTTATGTTGCCAAGGCATTGCTGCCTGAATTTTGTTTCGCCTTAAATCTGTGGATTATAATTGGAGATAAAAAGAGCATAACCGCATTTTGTATTATGAGTATGAGAGCGCTTATGGATTGAAAAGAAAGAGTTTGACTGGACTTCAAAATCAAGCGTCACCACATTCTCCATCCGCATTTTATCCTATCACAAAAGACGGATGAGCCAGCAAATAGTTCTGATTTTTATTGATCACAAGCGAGTCAAATAGAGAATTTTGGTGGTTATAGGATAGGGAGATAGACATTGACTTTGGAAGAAAGCTTTGATATAAGAAAAATATCTTGCGGGAAATAAGCAGGTTTTATTCCAAATTAAGGGAAAATATTCTGTTATCATGATTGGACAACAAGTCTCTCATTACAAAATTTTAGAAGAGTTGGGTTCGGGGGGAATGGGGGTGGTGTATAAAGCCCGTGATGTTAAGCTCAACCGCCTGGTGGCCCTAAAGTTTATTCTTCCCAGCCATATCAAGAAAAAAAGAAATTTAGAGCGCTTTATAAACGAAGCCCAAGCAGCTGCTGCTATCAATCATCCCAACATTTGCACGGTTTATGAAATTGAAGAACAAGGGGAGAGTGCATTTATTGTCATGGAATATATTGAAGGAATAGACCTGAGGGCACTATCAAAAAAAAAGCCTATGGAACTGGGCAAAGCTCTGGATTTTGCCGTTCAAATTGCAGAGGGCCTGCAGGAAGCGCATGAAAAGGGCATTATTCATAGAGATATAAAGAGTTCAAACATCATTGTAACCTCGAAAAATCAGGTAAAGATTATGGATTTTGGTCTGGCAAAGATTTCCGGAGATACAGGGTTATCAGAGACCAAGGCGATAAAAGGCACTGTTTCCTATATGTCCCCTGAGCAGGCATTAGGAGGAGAGATTGACTGCCGCACGGATATTTGGTCTTTTGGCGTGGTTTTGTATGAAATGCTCTCAGGAAAACTTCCTTTTGAGGGCACTCATGAACCATTGGTTTTACATGCTATTCTTAACGAAGAGCCTAATCCTCTTCCTGAGTTAAGAAGAGATATACCCATGGAATTGGAAATGATAGTAAGGAAATGCCTTTATAAGAATCCTGCTCAGCGTTATCAGGAGATAGGCTCATTGAAAACCGATTTGATGAGGTTGAGGAAAAAGATAAAAAGTGATTCTGTTTGGACCACCAAAAAACCCGAGAGAGAAAGTCAAACTCAGCCGCTCAAAAAATTCATGGTTCCGGGGATTCTGGCCGCTGCGTTTTTTGTATTGGTTGTCAGCTACTTTGTATTCAATTGGTGGGGACCTTCTAACAAATTAAAAAAATCCATTGCTGTTCTGCCTTTTGAAAACCTGGCTTCCGAAAAAGCTGATGAGGTTTTGTGTTTCTTGCTGACTAAAGGAGTGATCCACCGTCTTTTGGAGCTGAGTCCAGAACTGAGAGTCGTTCCCTTTGCGTCTGTAGAAAAATATAAGGGTCCTCTTTATGATATCAAAAAGATTAAGAATGATTTAAAGATTGATTATATTCTTTCTACAAAAGTTCAGCACAAGACGAAAAGAATCGGAATTTATTCAGAACTCATATCTGCTGAAAACGGAAGTTGTTTAGAAGTTTATTCCCATGAATCGAAACTGGAGGATTATTCTGTAATTCAGGATGAGATATCCAAAAAGGTGATGGGAGACCTGGGGATGTATTTTACGGAAAGCGGTCTGATCACAGCAAAAAGAAGGGAGAGTGAGAAATTAGAAGCTTCTTTGCTCTATCAGGAAGGAATGAACCTGTTGGAAAAGAGAAGCCATTTTCCGAGCCTTGATGAGTGGTTTTCTGAAGTATTGGGAAAATTCGACCAAGCTCTCCAAATAGATCCCTATTTTGCACTGGCTTACTGGGGAAAAGGAGCGGTTTATGAGGCATGTTATGTTGAGACCAAACAGAGAGAAAATTTAGTTCAAATGCTGGAATTTTTTGAAAAAGCCCATGATTTGAATCCTGATTTGGCAGAAACAAATCTATCATTGGGTTGGGTTTATTTTTACATGGAAGATTTGGATAAGGCCTATAAAAGTTTCAAGAAAGCACTGCAAATTGGCCCGTCAGATTCTTTGGTTATTACGGACGCTGGTTCATTCCTGGCCAGTATAGGTCTTTACAGACAAGCCATCCATCTTTTTTCAAGGGCCATTCGGAATGAGCCTTCTTATCTGAGAGCCTACTTATTCAAAGCCTTGTGCCACTGGTATGTAGGCGAGTTTGAAGAGGGAGCCAAAACCATAGAGGAGAGATATGAAATAGAAAAGGCAAATCCCCAAATTCACCTCCTTTATGCCCAAAATCTCATCATGATGGGACAATTCGCTCAAGCCCAAAAAGAAATTGAGGAAGCTGAAAAACGGGAGCCGGATGTGGGGGAGTCTTCTTTAAGGGTTTATAAGGCACTTTTGTATGCTAAGAGAGGGCAGTCAGACCTGGCTTTAGAACAGATAAAAAACGTCAAAAAAACATACATAGTTCCAATTACCTGCATTTATTCCCTTCTAGGAATGAGAGATGAAGCTGTGGATAATATTAAATTGGGGATTGCCTTTGGATTCCAAACAGAACAGCGCTACCTGTATTCTTTTCCCATTCTCCATGATAATCCCGGCTACAACAATCTGCACAGTGACCCAAGATTTATAGAAATATTAGAACAAACCAAAAAGACATACCATCAAATCAGGAAAAGATACAGTGATTTATGAATGGGGAGTCAATGGATAGTTATAATTTTAATAGGAGGGTGTTATGAGAGCAAAAAGTTTGTTAGTTTTTTTAGTGATTGTTTTTTGTGTGTTTGCTTTGATGTTATGTTCGTCTAAACGAGAGATGGCTGAGGAAGAGGAAGGACCGGTTGTAAAAGCTCAAACTGAAGAGGGTGAGATTTCAAAAGAAGATGGAATAACGGCGAAAACGGTTTTCTCATCTAATGCCGAGGATTACCTGTTGTCAAAAGATTGGAAAACCAATCCCAAAAAGTCATTATCAAATCATCTCCTCAAGTTAAAAACACAATTGGAAGAGAATTACAGCGAAGCGGGTCAAATTTTGGCAAAATTGGGAGCTCGAATGGAAGATGATTCAGAGATTATGAATCTGATTTCAGGAAACGAGATTTCAGAATTCTTTAAAAGATATCCTAACAGAAAGCTGGTGTTTGAAATCCGGCATGTATTTGTGGATCAAATCTCTGAAAAAAAATATATCCTGGTAGAAAATGAGAAGAGTGAGATAGATATGATGGCTCATGTCATATTCAAATACCGCTTAGTGGAAGAAGAGAAGGGAATCAACCAATCAGGATCAGGGTCTTTTTCATGTCCCCACAGAAATATTTGTGAATGGTGAGGAATTTTGTTTTTTTGAAATATTCTGTTTAAGCCTCTCAAGACCATCAATTGCTTTGGAAGAATCTTCCATCTCATAGGTCTCTATGTTTAAAGACAGGCCCTCAATGGTTTGGCAGGACTGGATGGGTGTCGATGGTGACTTAGAGATAGGGGAATCCGAGGATTAAAAGGAAATGGCAGGAATTGATAAGATATATAAAAGAGACGGGCTCAAGGTTGATTTTGACCAGACAAAAATCACAAAAGCCCTGGAGAAGGCCTTATCAGCCGTAGGGAGAGAAGGAAAACAAGCGCAGTTCTTGTCAGACCAAGTGGTCAGAGTTCTGAGTAAGAAATATCCTTCTGGAGTTGTCCATATAGAAGACATCCAGGATGTGGTAGAGGAGGTTTTGATTGAAAATAATTTTTCAGATGCAGCTAAAGCCTATATTCTGTACAGGCAGAAACACTCAGAGATCCGGAATGCTAAAAATTTAATCGGGGTTAAAGATGATCTAAAACTGGGAATCAATGCTTTAAGAGTTTTGAAAAAAAGATATCTGGCCAGGAACGAGAAAGGAGAGATTACAGAGACTCCTGCGAAGATGTTCAGACGGGTGGCTCATGCCATTGTCCAAATAGACAAGCTTTACGGAAAGAAAGATACTTCAGCAGTTGAGCAAGAGTTTTATCAAGCTATGCTGAATTTGGAATTTATTCCTAACTCTCCCACCTTGATGAATGCAGGGCTTCCCTTAGGGCAGCTTTCAGCGTGTTTTGTCCTCCCGGTTGAGGATTCCATAGAAGGTATTTTTGATTCGGTAAAACACATGGCTCTGATTCACCAATCTGGGGGTGG
Source organism: uncultured Eubacteriales bacterium (assembly GCA_964445575.1). Taxonomy (GTDB): domain Bacteria; phylum Acidobacteriota; class Aminicenantia; order Aminicenantales; family Aminicenantaceae; genus WJMT01. The sequence continues at coordinate 1,515 of CAYULB010000085.1, read as the reverse complement.
GACCGGATTCTCCTTTTCCAAGCTTCGTCCTTGTGGAGACATAGTCAAATCCACAAAGGGGATCGCTTCAGGCCCTGTGTCTTTTATGAAGGTATTTGATGTGGCTACCGATGTGGTTAAACAGGGGGGGAGGAGAAGAGGCGCGAACATGGGCATTCTGGACGTCACTCATCCAGATATTATTAAATTTATCAACGCCAAAAGCGAAGAGAATGCTTTTGCTAATTTCAACTTATCTATAGCAGTGACCGATGATTTTATGCACAGGGTCAGAGCTAATGAAAGTTATCCATTAATAAACCCAAGGACAGGGGACCCCCAGGATGAATTACCTGCAAAACATGTTTTTGATTTGATTGCAAATTCAGCCTGGAAAACCGGGGATCCAGGGCTCAGTTTTCTGGATGAAGTCAACAGGAATAATGCAATTCCCCGGCTGGGAAGGATTGAATGCACCAATCCCTGTGGTGAAGTGCCGTTGCTCCCCTATGAAAGCTGTAATCTTGGGTCTGTCAATCTATCGAAAATGGTGGATGAAGAAAAAAAGGAAATAAATTGGCAGAAGATGAGAAGCGTCATTGGAACGGGAATACACTTTCTAGATAATGTCATTGATGCCAGTAAATATCCTCTTCGTAAAATCGAAAAAACCACCAAGGCCTCCAGGAAAGTTGGGTTAGGAGTCATGGGATTTGCTGAGATGCTGATCAAGCTGGGCCTACCTTATAGCTCTCAAAAGGCCGTGGAAACAGCGGAAAAAACCATGAAATTCATCTCAGAAGAAGCCCGTAAAAAATCAGTTGAACTAGGGGAAGAAAGAGGATCTTTTCCTCATTTCGAGGGAAGCCTCTGGGAGACAAAAGGTTTCAGATCTATGAGGAATGCCACAGTGACTTCTATCGCTCCCACCGGCACTATCAGTGTGATTGCGGGCTGTTCCAGTGGAATCGAACCTCTTTTTGCAGTGGTATTCATAAGAAATGTTATGGAAGGAACCAAACTTCTGGAGACCAATGATTTGTTCGAAAAATTAGCTAAAGAGAGGGGAATTTACAGTAGAAAGCTCATGAATCAGATAGCCAAAAAAGGATCCCTCCAAAAAATAAAGGAGATTCCTGACGACATAAAAAAATTATTTCTCACGGCCCTGGAAATAAGTCCTGAGTGGCACGTTAAGATGCAGGCTGCTTTCCAAAGATTCACAGACAATGCGGTCTCAAAAACAGTTAATCTGCCTCTTAACGCTTCCTCTGAAGATGTGAAAAAGATTCTCCTTCTCGCCCACAGTTTAAAATGCAAAGGAATCACAGTTTACAGATACGGGAGTAAGCAAAGACAAGTGCTGAATATCGGCCATATACTCAGAAAAAGGGATGGAGAAACAGAACTAGAATATGTCAGTGCTGATTCAGAATATTCCGGGGGATGTCCTGACCCATCTGCATGCAGCCTTTAAAGCGCTTGCATATCGCCAAAGAGAAAATGATAATAAAAGTAGTAAATTTGATGAAATTC
>CAYULB010000084.1:0-6794 GCA_964445575.1 uncultured Eubacteriales bacterium | reverse complement strand
TCGAGGTTGCTGCAGATGCGAGGCATCAGGGCATGAAGTCGTGGTCCTTCACTACAAATGCCCTGTAACAAAGCAGATGCAGTGAGATCGGCTTGCCTTAATGATAAAAAAATGGCGATTAAAATTGAAATCATGATAAGAAAAAACGTTCAGCTAAACGTTGTTCAAAAAATCTTGTATATCGCTGAAAATAAATTAATAATGAAAACATCGCCATTTTTTTATGAATAGGTCAGGTTAATAAAAAAAGGAGGCAGGCGAGTCAATGATTAAAAAGGACATAGCACAGGAAATTGAAGAAAACGCTGATTTTAGCAGAAGCGATTCCTTATTAATTGTTGATTCTATCCTGGATCATATGAAACAGTCCCTGCAAAAGGGGGAGAAGATAGAGATAAGAGGATTTGCCAGCCTTAAAGTAGTCACTAAAAAAACCGGGTATGGGAGAGATATCCGGAGAAACAAACAGATTAAAATCAAAAAGGGAAAAAGAATCAAATTCAAGCCCGGCCAGGAAATCAAAGACATCGATTGAATCGAGTCATTCATAAAATAGATAGGCCTTCTCATACCAATTTATCTGGATTATTCATAAAAAAATGGCGATTAAAATAGAAAATACAAACAAGAAAAATATTCAAGACATTGTTCTTGAAAGAATCTTGTACATAGCTGAAAATAAATTAATAATGAAAACATCGCTATTTTTTTATGAATAGGTCAGGATAATTACTCTTAAGAAATCTTACCTATTGCTTAGATTAAGATAATAATGAAGGAGACAACATGGGCCAGTACAAGATAAAACCTTTATGGCCAGAAGAATTAAATACATATCCCCTTACACAGCAGAAGAGTAAGGTTCATCACAAAGATTTTGCAAAAAAAATTAAGCCTGACCCATCTTTTCAGAGTTTCCTTAACAGCCTTCCTGATATATTAGCAGGGAAAGATTTTAAAGCATTTATATTTCTTGTCCATCAAGCTCGGGAAATAAATAAGCCAGTGATATTCTCCCTGGGCGCTCATTTGATAAAAGTAGGGCTCAATCCGGTGATGATAGATCTAATGGAAAAGGGTTTGATCAGCGCGTTGGCTGTAAATGGAGCAGGGATCATCCATGACTTTGAAATCGCTTTTTTTGGGAAAACTTCAGAGAATGTTCAGGAGCAGATAAAAAAGGGGTATTTCGGGATGGCCAAGGAGACGGGAGAGGCTCTGAATGAGGCGGCAAAAAAGGGAAGCAGAGAAAACATAGGTTTGGGTGAATCCGTAGGGAGAATGATTAACCACTCTGATTTTCCCTATAAAGAATTGAGCCTTTTGTCATCTGCTTATAGATTGAACATTCCTGTCACCGTGCATGTGGGGGTAGGGACAGATACTATCCACTTTCACCCAAACGCTGATGGAGCTGCTATTGGAAAGACATCCCTGCAGGATTTTTTTCTTTTTTGCTCGTTGATTGAACTCCTGGAAGGAGGAGGGGTTTATATTAATATCGGATCCGCGGTCATTCTTCCTGAAGTATTTCTCAAAGCCTTATCTTATATAAGAAACAGAGGAAGCAAGCTTGAGAATTTCTATACGGCTGTGTTTGATTTCAATATTCATTACAGACCTTTACAAAACATTATTCAAAGGCCCTTTAAAAAAGGAAAGGGGAGAGGATTCTATTTTATCGGGCATCATGAAATCATGATTCCTTTGTTAGCTGCTGCCCTAAAATCTTTTAGCTCCTGAGGGTATGATAATCCATGAGAAGATATCTGTAAATTTTTTCTGCCTGTTCTATAGAGGCAGACAGAGGACCTGATGTATCTATCAAATAATCCGCATCCTTCTTCTTTTCGTTTAAAGGCATTTGAGAGCTGATCCTATTTTTTGCTTCCTGCTTTGAGATGCGGTCTCTTTGCATAAGACGGCGGATTTGGATTTCTTTGCTGCAGTGTACCACAATGATTTTGTCAAAATAGTCAACCAGACCAGCTTCTATGGTTAAAGCAGCTTCTGATATAAAGATTTGAATATTTTTTTGTTTTTTCAGTTTCTCAATGACTTTCAATCTTTTTTTGTTTACCAGAGGATGGAGCACAGAATTAAGGAATTGACGTTCTTTATTATTTGAGAAAACAATTTTCCCTAATTTTGACCGGTTTATGGTTTTATCTGGATTTAAAATTTCTTTTCCAAAGTGGCTCACAATTTTTCCCCAGGCAGGCTTTTCTGGTTCCATAAGACGGTGAGCTTCTTTATCAGCATAAAAGATGTAGCAGCCCATTTCTTTGAATACATCTGCCACTACTGACTTGCCTGTGGCAATTCCTCCAGTTAAAGCTGCGGTCAGTATTTGGTGCCCCATGAATGTAAAAACTTATCTTTTATTTTTTATGCCCAATTGGGAAGGAAATGGTTTTATAAGAATAAGAAAGTGGGCTTTTATATCAGTCAAGAAATTTGTAGTCCTTGTCAAAGTGAACCGCTATGTTATTCTTTTTTTTCTTTTTTTCAGCTTTCTCCATTCTTACAGCTACACCTGATAAGAAGAGTTTTTTCTTTTTCCCCTCAGTTAATTTGGAAGGGACTTCGATTATAAGATTGAGTTCGGTATCTATAGTTATCCCCGAATCAAGTCCAAAATAGGCTCCCCCTGAGCTGATGTTCTCTATAGTTGTTTTTTCGCTGAAGGTGTTTCCATTGGGAAGCTTGCCTTTAACCGTAGCTGATAAAGGAATTTCAAGCCTCCATTCTTTTCTGCGGTTAAGCAGCATGTCATCATTGTTTTCTTTTTTGGCTTTTGGCTTTTTTTTCATAATGGCCTCTCGAAAAGTATAAATAAATCAGAACAGAGCTGAATTTATGGCATACAGAGCAAGCTGAAGCCTGCTGTGAGTTCCCAGTTTTGCATATATACTCTTTATATGTGACCTGACAGTATTTTTACTGATAAACATTTCATTTGCTATTTCTTCATTGCTCTTTCCTTGTCCAATGTGTCTCAACACTTTAAACTCTGTGGGGGTGAGTTGATCCAGAGTTTTTTCTTTCAAATCTCGACCTACTACAGAGATGATTCTGTCCATAATACTGCTCATTTTGTCTCTCGGCAGCCAGATCTCCTCTTTATAGATACTTCTGGTTGCATCCGTTAAATGGCCTAGAGGTTCATTAAGATCAAAATAACCTCTGACTCCAGCATTCATAAGCCCCACGATATCTTCTTGGGGAGGGATGTTTCCAATAAGCATCAACTTGGATTTCTTCTTGTCTCCTGTGATATCTTTTATAGCCTTACAAACTTCTTTGATGTTAGGGAGAGGGTCTGCATTTGAAAAGACGATAACATCGGGGTTTTTGGTCTTTATTGAATTTAAAAGAGAGTCTACAGTTGATTTTTCTATACCTGTGATTTCGATTTCTTTCCCTTCTCCCAGAGCTTTTAATATTCCGGAAAGAATTAAATCAGATGTGCAGTAGATCAGAACTTTTATTTTTTTTTGTATGGTTTCTGGTTTGTTTTTTTTCATGATAGAAGTGCTTTAACCCCTTAATAAAGATGATTTTATCATCATGAATTCGAGTTTATATTAAACAATCAAAATATTTATGTCAAGATATTAGACAGGCGGGGAATAAGGAGGAATGCAGGTGAAAAAGCGAATGAATTTGAAAGGCTTATGAATTATTTATTTTTTCTATGCTGAATTTCTTGTCCAGTTTCAAGAATACGTTTTGTTCATTATGATTGGTTGAATCTGTGACTGCTTTGACCACTTCTCCTAAAACGATTAGTTTTAAAGGATGCTGCAGGAAAAGAGTTTTGGGAACCAGCAGAGAGGCTTGGAGTTTTGTGCCGATCAATACTCTGGTTTTTAATTCAAACAATGCTTTTTCTGAACTGATCTGCTTGAGTGAGGTCTCTTCCTTAAATTTTTGACCCAGAGCATCCTTGCCCTGAACACATACTGGCAGAGAGATAGAAAAGCATTCTTCGTTTTCTCCTGGCTTTGATACGGAATAAGAAGGGGATTCGATCATATTTTATTGGCACTCATCTATGATGTATTTATTTTCAAATTGAAGCGATACCCGGGACCTAGAGCTCTGATCCGCTGGATTTTCTATAAATATTACTTTTCCTTTGATGATCATTTTAAGGTCTTTGTTTTCTTTGAGCTTAGGAGGAAGGTCAATGGTTAATCTTAAGTCAGATCCGTTCTCCACAGGAGTATTCAGCCAAAAAGATGACCCGCTCGGACTGATATATGACAGGACTGTTTCTTCTTTAAATTTTTTCCCTGATTTATCCATTCCTTCCACTACTGTAGGGAGGGGCAGTTTAAATCCCTTTTCTTTCAGAAAATTATCAGTTACCTTGGCCTTGATGGATCGTTTTGTCATTATCGCTTCCTTTATGAAAAACTCGAGAATAAGATGCCACATCACTGTAGAGAAAACAATCACCCTTATGGATGAAATTAGGGGGTGAATTTTTTTAACCATGATTTCTCCCTTCTTCGGCTGGCTTGACAAAGACTTTGACTGCCTATAGAATACCCAAAAATAACCGGAGATTGAAGTGACAGATAACAGCCGTTTTGTGCAGAAAATAACTCCAAAAAGTTCAGATTTTTCCAAATGGTATGTGGAGGTCATCCGTAAAGCTGAACTTGCTGATTACGCTCCTATGAAGGGAATGATAGTTATAAGGCCATATGGGTATGCGGTTTGGGAGAATATTAAAAATATCCTGGACGCAAAAATAAAAGAAACAGGACATAAAAACGCTTATTTTCCTCTTTTTATCCCGGAAAGCTTTTTAAAAAAAGAAACAGAACATCTGGAGGGATTCTCTCCTGAAGTTGCATGGGTTACTCATGGGGGAGAGGATGAGCTTGAAGAGAGACTAGCTGTTCGGCCCACCTCCGAGGCCATCATCGGAAATATGTATTCCAAATGGATCAATTCCTACAGAGACCTTCCGGTGTTGATAAACCAGTGGGCTAATATTGTGAGATGGGAAAAAGTGACGAGACCTTTTCTCCGGACCTCTGAGTTTTTGTGGCAAGAAGGTCATACAGCTCACGAAACAAGCAAAGAAGCAGAGGAGGAGACTCAAAAGATGCTTTCGGTCTACAGGGAATTTGTGGAGAAAGAACTTGCTATCTCGGTTATTACTGGGCTTAAAAGCGAAAAAGAGAAATTTGCCGGTGCTTCGGCCACATACAGTGTAGAAGCATTGATGTCTGACAGAAAAGCCCTTCAAATGGGAACCTCTCATTTTCTTGGGCAGCATTTTTCTAAAGTGTTTGATATTAAGTTTGAAGACAGAAATCAGAAGCTTCAGTATGTATGGCAGACTTCGTGGGGAGTCTCAACCAGAATGGTAGGAGCTGTGGTCATGGCTCATGGGGATGATTCAGGTATTTGTTTTCCTCCCAGAGTGGCTCCGATTCAAGTTATCATTGTTCCCATTGCTGTTGGAGACTGGAAAAAGCAAGTGCTCCCCTCTGCAGAGAAAGTGAAGAACCAGCTGGAAAAAAATGGATTCAGAGTGGAACTGGATAAAAGAGAGCAGTTCACTCCCGGCTGGAAATTTTCAGAGTGGGAAATGAAGGGCGTTCCTCTGAGATTGGAAATTGGACCGAGGGATATTAAGGATAATAAAGTGCTTTTCGTGAGGCGGGATAACAGAAAAAAACAAGCTGTAAGTCAGGAAGAAATGAGTCATAAAGCCCAGGAAATTCTGAATGATATTCAGAAGCAGATGCTCCAGAGGTCTTTAAAGTTCCGTGAGGAAAACACTCTTGAAGTGGAAAACTATTCTGAATTTGAATCCATAATGAAATCTAAGATGGGCTTTATCAAAACTTACTGGTGCGGAAGTCCTGATTGTGAGGCAAAAGTTAAAGAGGACACCAAGGCGACCATAAGAGTGATTGTTTCAGAAAAGGAAAAAGGGAAATGTGTCTGCTGCGGGAAAGATGCCCGATTTTTGGTTTATTTTGCTAAAGCCTACTAAACTGGACTATTCATAAAATATGTATGCATCATCATACAAATTTATCATGATCCTCACTCTTTAATAAGCACTGTTTATCAAAGGATATAATGAGGTTTATTCCTGTTATGACTTTTATTATATTGCATACATATTTTCCCTTTCAGGCGAGCCGATCTCACGGCATCTGCTTTGTTGCAGGGCATTCGCAGTGAAGGACCACGGCTTCATGCCCTGGCGCCTCGCATCTGCAGCCATTTCGACTCGCGAATAGTCCATGTTCACCTGGACTATTCATAAAATATGTATGCATCATCATACAAATTTATCATGATCCTCACTCTTTAATAAGCACTGTTTATCAAAGGATATAATGAGGTTTATTCCTGTTATGACTTTTATTATATTGCATACATATTTTCCCTTTCAGGCGAGCCGAGATGAAATTCAGATATGGCTGGCGCTTCCTTCAGATTTTTAACGCCATTCTTCTTCATTCTTCTCGGCGCCTGCGTAACTCCCCCCGTCCGTGGGTCAAACATACTCGGCGCCCAGCTTCGCTGGATTCCCTCGAAAAATTCATCAGAAGGCTAAATCTTCAATGTCGCTTCAGCCATATCTGAATTTCATTAAGCTTGCGGTTGCTCCTTGTCCTTTTTAAACATTTAGCCTGTCTTGCTTTTCTCGCCCTCACACACTGACCAAACCAAAAAAACCATAGAAACAGAATAAACCGAATATCCTAGGTGGGCGAAAAACTAGGTGAACAGGTATGACGGTACTGTTTTTTACG
>CAYULB010000083.1:0-7078 GCA_964445575.1 uncultured Eubacteriales bacterium | reverse complement strand
TTTCATAATAGGACCGGATGAGATTATTTTCTTCCTACAGAATAATACTCAAATCCAAGCTCCCTCATCTTCTCAGGGCCAAATATGTTTCGGCCGTCTATAACAATGGGATTATCCATCAACTTTAGGGTCTTTTTAAGGTCAAGCTTTTTGAATTCATCCCATTCTGTTACAAACAGAGCTGCATTGGCCTCTTTCAAAGCTTCATAAGCAGATCCAGCGTAAAGGATGTTCGGTGGATCTTCGGGAAAGATCTTTTTTACGTTTGCCATTGCTTCCGGGTCGTATAAAGAAAGATGAGCTTCTTCCTCTAAAAGCCTTTTTATGATATTAAGGCTTGGAGCGTTTCTAATATCATCTGTTCTTGGTTTGAAGGCCAGACCAAGAACTGCCAATTTTTTGTTTTTAAGCACCCATAAAGCGTTTTTTATTTTATTTATAAACCTCTCTATTCTGAGCGTATTTATCCTGTCCACTTCTTTTACCAGACTCATATCAATCCCCAAGTCTTCTCCGATCTTAACCATGGCCCTCACATCTTTTGGAAAACACGACCCCCCATATCCCAATCCCGCTCTGAGAAACTGCTTTCCGATCCTCTTGTCCAGTCCCATTCCTTTTGCCACATACTCTACATCAGCATGGGTTTTCTCGCACAAATCGGAAATCAAATTAATAAAAGATATTTTCATGGCAAGAAAAGAGTTAGAAGCGTGCTTTATAAGCTCAGCAGTATCAATATTAGTGAAGTGAATCTTGTCTTTGTATTTTTCATAGATTTTTAAAAATATACCTTTGGCTCTTTCAGACTCCACTCCAATGACTATTCTGTCAGGATTTAAAAAATCAGATACAGCTGAACCCTCTCTCAAAAACTCAGGATTTGAAGCCACGTCAAAGGAATATTCGCCGTTTTTATAAAGAGTGAGGGTGCGCTTGATCCATGAAGAAGTCCTCACTGGAACCGTGCTTTTCTCAACGATCAGTTTATACCCATTAAGGTTTTGGGCAATACAGCGGGAAACTCCTTCTACATAAGTCATATCAGCACTCCCGTCTTTTCTCTGGGGTGTGTTCACACATACAAACAGGACATCAGAAGCTCTTATGGTTTCTTCTAGGTCAGAACTAAAGCTCAAGTTTCCTTTTTTTAAATTCCTCCCCAGCAGCTCCTCCAAACCCGGTTCATAAATCGGAGAAATACCCCTGGACGCTTTCTCTATTTTCTCTTTGACCTTATCAGTGCCAATGACATGATGACCTAAATCAGCAAGTCCTGCTGCGGTCACCAACCCCACGTAACCGGTCCCGATTACACCTATCTTCATATCTGTACTCCTAAACTCACCTGTTTTTTAAAAAATTCCTCAATCCCCTGTTTCTTTGAGAAAGTGAATTGTCTTTTAAATCAATCCATATAACCCAGTGCTTTAAGTCTCTTCTTTACTTTTTCTTCATCATCTTTGCTGAATTCACTGCTTTTCTTTTTCTCTTCAGCAATTTTTTCCTCTAAAAGCTTAACTATGTAATCTTCCACTGAGTCTTTGCCTGCGCTCTCAGCTAATTTCTCTATTTGCTGAAAAATAGAAACAGGGATTGATATTTTCTTCTTTTTTTTTGGCATCTTTATTCCCCCTTTCCTATATCTTGGATTTCTCTGTTTCTATAAAGGCTCATATCCACGCTTTTTTTCATATTATCCAGGTCTAATTCAGTTTCTTTTAGGAAGTCACTGATCTTTTTTATGTTTTTCTCAGGATTTTTTATGATCTGATTGTAATTGACAAAAAGCGGCTCTATATCATCTCTTTCTGTAATCATTTCTCGAACCAGTTTATCAAGTTTAAGGAAAATATCTCTTGTCTCATCTCTTTGGTCATCCTTTTGTTTAGACATTTTTTCCATGGAGTCCAGCACTTCTTCGATGTTTCTCTGAGCATAGATGATCTTATATTTTCCTCGGGGCAGGAATCTCATCCCAAATGAGGTAATCTTAATAAATTTTCCTTTATATTTATTTAAAGGAAAATTACCCTCCATCAGCTTGTTTATGATCTTCCCTCCTTCGAGTTCGTAATACCCTTTGGGATTGTTTTCATCCGGAGGCCGGGACCTAAAATCATAGGCAACAGGAACGCCTCCGGCATCCAGTATCTGCATGATCATAGATGTTCCTGAACGTTCCAGTCCTGACACGATATAACTGGTATCATGGTTTAGTCTCATGGCATTTATTATATTAATTTATATAGACGTTTCCTGCAAGATAAATTTGGCTGTCCATGAATAACCCAGGAGGGTTGACTTGACAAAAATCCCATAATAATGTTTATTATGTTATTAAAAAAAACAAAATGACAAACAAATCCCACCTCTACAACTAACACTTTATTAATATGGAAAAAATCGAAAATCCTTTTGCAAGTAATCGTGGCTTTACAGGGGTACGTGATAAGAACTTAAGAAAGCTGGAGAAAAGAATGGGAGTCTCCCTCTCAATACGCGGAAGTTCTTTAATTATTGACGGGCCGGAAGACAGAGAAAAGTTTGCCAAACATTACTTCAATCAGTTGAAAAAGTATGAACAAAAAGGCCAATCTCTGAGAAAAGAAGACTTCAACATAGCGCTTGATATTTTAGAGAGAGGCAGACCCAATGGACTTTTTGAATTCCATCCCTCTGAGCCTCTTGTTTTGTCCCGAAAATCAGTGACTCCCAAATCATTTAACCAGCAAAACTATATAGAAGCCATAAAAAAAACTGACCTGGTATTTGGAATCGGGCCTGCAGGAACAGGCAAAACATACCTTGCTATGGCTGTAGCGCTTTCATTTCTTCAAAAAAAACTGGTCAACCGAATTATCCTCACCCGGCCAGCAGTGGAAGCAGGAGAAAAACTGGGCTACCTTCCCGGCGACCTCCAGCAGAAAATAAATCCCTATCTTCGCCCCTTGTATGATGCTCTGTTTGATCTAATCCTTTATGAACAGGCAAATAAATTGATTGAAAAAGATATTATCGAAATCGCTCCTCTGGCTTATATGAGAGGGCGCACCTTAAACAGTGCTTTCATCATCCTAGACGAAGCTCAAAACACCACCAAAGAACAGATGAAGATGATTTTGACAAGAACAGGTTTTGATTCTAAACTCGTAGTGACAGCAGATATAACACAGATCGATCTTCCACAGCCAAAAAAATCCGGAGTTCTGCACGCGATGAGAATTCTTTCAGACATCAAAGAAATTTCATTCATTCAGTTCAATGAAAAAGACGTGGTGAGACATCCTTTGGTCCAAAAAATTATCAAGGCCTATAAAAAAGCAGAAGAAAAAAAATAGACATGGATGCATTCAACATAAAAAAAATCAACTTCTTTAAAAAAGAAACCTCTTCTCCTAAAAAGGAAAAAGAAAAGAACCAGCGCTCTCTGTCCCCCAAAAAAGAAGTTGTGTTTATTAAAAAAATAATCAAGAGTCCCTATTTTTATTTTGTCCTCTTTACCTTTTTTCTGTCCATCCTGACCTCTTACAAACCGACTCATTCTCTTCCCACTTTTGAAGAAGGAGAAATTGCTTCTTCAAATGTAACAGCGCCTGCAGATATGACTGTAGAAGACACAGAAACCACTGAAAAAAGAAAAAGAGAAGCTGCTGAGGCAGTTCTCCCTGTCTATACCCTGGATGAAAATGTGTTTTTAAATACCGAAGAAAAAATCCGGGATTTTTTTAGTTCGGGAAGAGAGCTGCTAAAAAAAGGAGTGACCAACAGCCGAATACAAGGCCTAAAAAAAGAACTGCAGGAAAAATACAGCATTGAGATACCTGAGGCAACGATCAGGTCTCTTGCCCAGGAAGACTTTTCCTCTCAACTGGAAGAAATCCTTCTCACTTTGATCAAGAAGTACTCAAATATTGGTATCATTACATCCAAAAATCTGTTCACCCGCAACGAACAGGAAAAGGGCTTTACTCTTTTAGCCAGCACAGGAAGAGAAAAAAAAGCTCAAACAAGTGAAATCCTGGATTTAAACGAATTTAAAAAAAATATCTCCCAGGAAATCTCAGATTTAGAGGTCTCAAACAGAAAAAAGGAACTTCTCAAAGCCCTTTCCTCTTTATTCATCGAAGCAAATGTCACTTATAATCCCATTGAAACAGAACTCAGGAAAGCGACCGCAAGGTCAAGTGTTGAGACCGTATTTTACAATATTAAAAAAGGAAAAGTCATTCTCAGAAGGGGAGACGAAGCCAATAAAGACGCCATACAGCAGATTGAAGCCATCAATCAGAACCTCAGTAAGAAACCCAGCTGGCTGACCAATTTTCTCGGCTCTTTTCTTTTATTCAGCATCCTCTTGGGTGCTCTTATTTTCTATTTCAACTCCTCAAAAAACAAAGAGGGAGCCCTCAATAAATACATCATGACCGGCAGTTTAGCTCTGCTCAGTCTGCTCATTTATAAATTTTCCATATTTATGGTCCAGATTATCAGCCAAGATTCCAATGTTTCCCTGCTGGAATACCCCCAAAGTCTTAACTATGCACTTCCTTTTCAGCTGGGAAGTATTCTTTTCACTTATATACTAGGAATCCATATGGGAATTATTTTTACTCTGCTCAACAGCGTTATAGTGGGTCACCTGTTCAAGGCTAATTTTTATCTTGTGTTATTCACTGTGCTGGGAGGAGTAGCCGGTGTATTCGGGACAAAACATTATGGGAGAAACATGATATCTGTTTTTAAATCAGGCGTTTTTTTAGTCGCTCCCATAAATTTCATAGTCATAATCATATTTCATCTTTTACGAGAAAGCATTGGCCCGCTGGGCCTTTTTACCAGCGAAATCATTATGGGAGTCTTAGGAGGAATATTGAGCGGGGCTCTTGCTTTCATTTTTATTCCCCTTTTTGAAAACACTTTTAACATACTGACCCAGTCAAAACTCAATGATCTGACCAATTCAGACCTGCCTATTTTCAGAAAAATGGCTATGGAAGCACCAGGAACCTATCATCATTCTCTTATCGTAGCTTCACTCTCAGAAAATGCAGCGGAGGAAATAAATCTCAACCCACTTATAGTCAAAGCAGGAGCCATGTATCACGATATCGGTAAAATAAAAAGGCCCGAATACTTTATTGAGAACATGAACAGAAAAATCAGCAGGCACCAAGACCTAAAGCCCAGCATGAGCAGTTTGGTCATAATCAATCACGTCAAAGAAGGGATGGAAAAAGCAAATCAACTGAAACTCCCCAAGAAAATTAAAGAAATCATTGCTCAGCATCACGGGGATTCACTGATGAGATACTTTTATGAAAAAGCCAAAAAGGAATATGACCCAGAGATGCATAAAGTGGGAGAAGAAAGCTACCGGTACACAGGCCCCAAACCCAAAACAAAAGAAGCCGCCCTGGTGATGCTGGCAGACTCAGTGGAAGCGGCTTCCCGAAGCCTGGAAAAGCCGACTGAAGCCAATATAAAAAGACTTATCAATGAGATATTCAATAACTACCTTCTGGATGGTCAGCTTGACTACTGTGACCTCTCCCTTAAGGAACTCAAAACAATTGCCTCTTCTTTTTTGTCCACACTTGACACTGTTTACCACCCGCGAATTGAATATCCTGGATTCAACTTTGAAAAACTCCCCCCAAAAAAACCAAAAAAACAGGAAAAAAGCAGCCCTAAAAATGATAGAAGTTCTCAATCAACAAAATGAATTCCAGGTAAATAAAGGTCATTTTAAAAATCTGCTGGAACGATTGGTTAAATATTACCGACTTGAAAACCCTGAAATCGTTCTTGCTTTTGTTGATCATCAGAAAATCAAAGAGCTCAACAAGGAGTTTCTCAATAAAAATAAAGTGACCGATGTCCTGAGCTTTCCTCATGAAGAAAAAAGCACTGACGGAAGATACTATCTTGGAGATATCGTCATCTCTGTTGCCCAGGCTTCCAGACAGAGCTCACCAAAACCCCATGACCTGAAAAGAGAACTGGAAATACTCACCATCCATGGATTCCTTCATCTTTTAGGGTTCGAACACTTCAAAGGCATGGAAGAAGAAGAGGAAAAAATAAGGAATATAATATTTGAAGGAAGAAATGAAAAAGGATAATCCCCAGGGAAAAAAACAAAATGTGGGTTATGTGTCTCTTATAGGACGGCCCAATGTAGGAAAATCCACCCTTCTTAACAGAATTCTCGGGCATAAAGTATCCATTATCTCTGATAAGCCTCAAACCACCCGCATCAGCATCCTCGGTATCAAAACAACCCAAAAAGGACAGATCATATTTATCGACAACCCAGGAATCCATAAGCCTCTTCACAAGCTTAACAAAAGAATGATGAGCTTTGTTTATTCTTCCTTACAAACAGCAAATCTGATATGCCTTCTCATCGATGCCACTCTGAAATTCGGGCGTGGAGATGAGTTTGTCATCGAGACCTTAAAAAAGGTCTCCACTCCGGTTTTCCTTCTCATCAATAAAGTGGACCTCATCAAAAAAGAAAAGGTGCTGCCTTTGATCGACAGGTACAAGGACCTTTTCCCTTTTGCTGAAATCATTCCTATCTCAGCCCTCAAGGGAACCAATGTAGATGAATTGGAAAAAAGCATTTACCAGTATCTTCCTGAAACAGAAAGAATATTTTCCAAAGATGAACTTTCAACTCAAAGTCAAAGATTTCTGCTCTCTGAAATCATTAGGGAAAAAATTCTCAAATATGTGGAAAAAGAGCTTCCTTTTGTGACCGCAGTCCTTATAAATAAAATTGAAGAGAGAAAAACCAGGGAAGACCTCCTGACCTATATTCATGCAGATATATTTGTGGAGAAAGAAAGCCACCGCCGAATCATATTGGGGAGACAGGGATCCTTAATAAAAAAAATCGGCACAGAAGCGAGAAAAGAAATCGAAACAATCTTGAATTCAAAAATATTTTTAGACCTTCATGTGAGAGTCAAAAAAGGATGGCGTGATTCAGCCAATGTGCTGGAGCTCATTGAACAGCAGTAAATGGGGTGAGCGAGGGGCTTCGAACCCCCAGCCTCCGGATCCACAGTCC
>CAYULB010000082.1:0-7570 GCA_964445575.1 uncultured Eubacteriales bacterium | reverse complement strand
AGGTTTCTTTAGAGGATACGGTGACCATAGACTGCTGGAGTTTGGCCCCTTAACTGAATTAACTTTTCTTTTTGGATTCTAAAAATTTTTCCCGGCATTCATGGGAGCAGAAGTAGTATTCCTTTCCTTTGTGCCATTCCTTTATAGTCTCTTCTTCGGGAAGATATGTGTTGCAGACTTCATCTTTAACCATAATACTGAGTTTAGAGCTCTTTTTTGGGCGGCTTTTTTTTGATTGTTTCAGTGATTGATAGAATTTGACAATAACATAGATTAAGTAGGCAATCAAAGCGTAGAGAATAATCCGAAATAAGCCAGGCATAATGGATATCAATTTAGATTATTTCACCTTATATGTCAAATAACCTGGATTATTCACAAGCCGAGGTTGACACTACCACATCGCCATTTTTTTATAAATAGTTCAGGATAAATGCTTGATTAATAACTTTGTTGAAAGTAATATGAAAGCTGGAATGAATTCAGTAAAAAAATTTAAATCATCACAAAGTAAGGAGCGGATATGGATTTTTTATTCACTCAAGAACAAAAGATGTTAAAAGAGTCTATAAGTCATTTTACAGAAAAGGAAATCAAACCGCTGGTGGAAGAAAGTGATGAGAAAGCGGAGTGGCCGGAAAAGTTTACCCAAAAGCTGGCGGAAATGGGATTACTGGGGATCATTATTCCCGCTGAATATTCTGGAGCCGGATATTCAAATTTAGACTATGTCATTATTTTGGAAGAACTGTCAAAAGTCGATCCCTCTGTAGGTCTGGTGGTTGCCGCACACAACTCCCTTTGTTCCAATCACATCAATCTTTTTGGCTCTGAAGAGCAAAAGAAAAAATATCTCACCAGATTGGCTTCAGGAGAGACTCTCGGGGCTTGGGCTTTGACAGAAGCTGAAGCTGGATCTGATGCAGCCGCTTTAAAAACAAGAGCAGAAAAAAAAGGAAACAAATGGATTCTCAACGGAAGCAAGTTGTTTATCACCAATGCTTCGATTGCAGAAATATCAGTGGTAATGGCTGTTACGGATCCTGAAAACAAAAGAAAAGGAATTTCAACTTTCATTGTTGAGAAAGGAATGAAAGGTTTCAAAGTAGGGAAAAAAGAAAATAAACTGGGGATCAGGGCGGCAGACACTTCAGAAATTATATTTGAGGATCTGGAGGTTCCCGCAGAAAATTTATTAGGAGAAGAGGGAGAAGGATACCGTCAAGCTATGGGGATATTGGACGGAGGTCGGGTCAGTATTGCTGCTTTTTCTTTAGGAATTGCTGCAGGAGCCCTGGAAGCCAGCCTTAAATATTCCAAAGAACGGGTTCAATTTAATCATCCCATATCAGATTTTCAGGCCATACAGTGGATGCTCGCAGATGGATTTACTGAGCTGGATGCCGCAAGGCTTCTGACCTACAGAGCTGCTTTCCTTGAAGATGAGGGCAAGAGAATACCCAAGGAGTCGGCTATGGCAAAACTCTATGCCAGTGAGCTGGCTGTGAGAGCCTCATCAAATGCCGTTCAAATACACGGGGGTTATGGATTCACTAAAGATTATCCTGTAGAGAAATTCTATCGTGACTCCAAATTGGCAACCATTGGAGAGGGCACATCAGAAGTTCAGCGGTGGATCATAGCCCAGCAGGTTTTAAGAGGATTTTAAAGAGTTTTTTTCTGTTTTCTTTTATCATTGAGTCAATCCTTTTGGTTGAATGTTTGGTGGTTTTATTATAAATAAGGAATATTATTTGTGAGACAGATGGACATTGTTAAAGAGATATTAAAGGGCAGTCCCCAGGCCATGGCTAGGGCTATTTCTATGATTGAAGACCGGGATGATCAGGCTCAGGAGGTTTTGAAGAAAATTTTTCCTTATTCTGGCAGGTCAATAATCATTGGAATAACCGGAGCCTCTGGTTCAGGAAAAAGCACTTTGGTAGACCAGATGGTAGGACTTTTTAAACAAAAACAAAAGAAGATCGGCATCATTGCGGTTGACCCTACCAGTCCTTTCAGCGGTGGTGCCATACTTGGCGACAGGATTCGTATGATGCGCCACAGTATAGATGAAGATGTATTTATCAGAAGTATGGCTACCAGAGGACATTTAGGGGGGCTTTCTAAAGCATCCAGTGAAGCGATTGCCGTCCTTGAGGCAGGGGGGAAGGATGTCGTTCTGGTGGAAACAGTGGGAGTGGGACAGGACGAAGTAGAGATAGTAAAACTTGCTGACCTGATTCTGGTTATTTTAACTCCAGGAACTGGAGATGATATTCAGGCTTTTAAAGCAGGTATCATGGAAATTGCAGATATTTTTGTTCTCAATAAAGCAGACTCTCCGGATACAGAAAAAGCAGAACGTCATTTAAAAGCAATGCTGGATTTGGGATTGGACAAAGAGGTGGTGCCTCCTGTGGTCAAAACTGTGGCCACCACCGGAAAAAATGTGGATTTACTTGTCAACCAGATAGAGAATTTTGCGTCAAACCAAAAACAGAAGCTGAAGGTTGCCAGAAAGAAAAGATTGATCTTGTGGATGCTGAGAGATATTATCCGCGAAAAAATCTTTCATCTGATCAATCAAAATGTAAAGGACAGTGAGCTCCACGCCTATGTTGATCAAATCTATGAAAGAAAGACCGATCCTTATACCATAGCTGAAAATTTTATGCAAAAATTTAAGGATTCTTAAATGACAGAAAAAATACATCATATTGGCATTGCTGTTAAAGACCTAAAAAAAAGCATGAAAAAATGGGAAAAGTATTTTTCTTTTTCCAAAAAAGACATTGAGGAGATAGAGGAAAGAGGAGTGAGAGTGGCAGTCTTAGAGTTAGACAAACCCCCTGTCATAGAGCTTTTGGAAGCGGTTGGAGATGATTCACCCATAAAGAAATTTATCGATAAAAAAGGAGAAGGGATTCATCACCTTTGTTTTCAGACAGAGGATTTAGAGAAAAAAGTCAAAGAGCTTAAGAGGAAGGGAATCCGGTTTGTACAAAAAAAGCCGGTTTCAGGAGCTAAAGGAAGCCGCATTATTTTTATGCATCCCGATAATCTGAATGGCGTGCTTATTGAATTGAAAGAAGAAAAAAAATAAAAATTTTCTTTTGATAAGATAAAAGGCTGTTACTCTGCTTTTTTCAGAGTAATGGATATCTTCAGTCCCGCAGGATGGTTCAGAGAAGCTTTGATACTCCCTCCATGGTCTTCAATTATTTTTTTGGCTATGGGCAGCCCCAGTCCGGTTCCTTCTTTTTTTGTTGAAAAGTAAGGTTCGAAAATTTCATTCAGCATTTTCTTTTTCAGTCCTGATCCTGTGTCTTTTATCTCGAGATGTATTTCATCAGAGGTGGAAGAGGCCTTTATTTCAATGGTTCCCTGGTCTTTGATTGCTTCTATGGCATTGGTAAGGATATTTCTGAAAACTGTTTTTATTTTTGCTCTATCTCCCCTAAAAATCATATCCTGACCCTGATACATTTCCATGAACTTTATTCTTTCTGACAAAATGCTTTTATAGGGTTCTATGGTTTCTTTCATGATTTGTTTAAGGTCCAGTGTTTCTTTTTGCAAAGATGCTTTTTTGGAAGTTTCTAAAAACTCTTGAGCGATTTTTCTTAAATTGTCCACTTCTGTGATTATATAAGAGGTTGACTCTTTAAGCACTTTTTCAAAATCTTCTCGATTGTCTTCATAAACTCTCATAAGATGTTCTGCAGACAGCTGAATGGGAGTGAGAGGATTTTTAATTTCATGAGCTACTTTTCTTGCCATTTCTGCCCACGCGATTTTTTTGCTGATGTCGGCAAGTTCTTGCTGGTGTTTTCTGAGGCTTTTGACCATGGTATTGAAGCCGTCGATCAAAGTTTTCATCTCATCCTGTTTTTTGTAATCGATGGAGACTTCAAGATTACCTAAACTGACTTCTTTGGTCCCGGACAAAAGCCTCTGAATGGGATTTAATATCATCCCACCTATTCCCCTTGCCAGAATCAGGACAGCCGTGATAAAGAAAAACGAGATGAACACTAAGAATTCGAACAATTCATAAGAAAACGCTGAAATTTCTTCTTGCTCGAGAGGGAAGGGAAGTGAAATCAGAAAGAAGGAATCCTGATGTTCATAAGGAATGGTCAGAGTATGAAAAGAGTATTCACCTATTTTTTGGGTCTGAGTGTAAAAAGGATTGTTCTCAAAACGGGCTTTATAATAGATACCGCCGTCAATAAGTTCAGGGAGAATACCGTAATCAAAAAATTCTCTGTGGCTGGATGAGACCAGCTTTCCCTCTACATAAAGGTTGACATCATTTGATATGGTAGAGCTGATCCACATAACCATTTCATCTGGCGGAATGGTAACTGAAACCTGCTCCTCCTGCTGAAAAAAAGTAAAATCTTCCATGATGCTGTGGGCGAATTGAGCCTGGGCTTCTGCTTCTTCGGTCAGTTTTTGGGTGAAAATTTGAGAAAAAAAACTCCTGGTCAGGATAGAAAATAAAAGGAGAGGGATGAGCGAGACAGCAATGAAAGAAATGTAGACCCGATTGGAAAAGGACCAGAAAGGATTTTTAATTTTTTGATGAGAAGAAGCAGCGAAAAAGAAAAAAGCCCCCAGTAAGATAAGGAAGAGATAGAGGAAAAAATTAATCAAGAATTCTACTGAATGGGTCATGAAAGATTTTTTAGGAATAAAAAGAGAATAAATAGAGTCTTCTTTGGCAAAGTATACGCTTCTGAATTTTTTCCCTTTATCAGAAAAAACAGACCAGACAGGTTGATTTGAAGAGTGGAGTTTCTGGAGAGATTCTGAGGGTATCCCTTTAGATAAATTGTTGGGGTTGAAGATTAATTTTCCTTGGGAATTGAACAGGGCAAATCCGAGATGAATGTTTTTTAAGGAAGGTATAGAGGTGGCTCTGGTGAGTTCAAAGTAAGGGTTTGCAGAATAAAGAAAGGGGAGTATTTCATGCCCTACTGAGAGAGAAAGAAGGGTCCTTCCTAAATAATGACCGTTTTCTTCGACCCAGTCTTTATATCCAGTGAGAAAGTCCTTGTCTTCTCCTAGAAAAGGGATGGTTTGTTTAATGATGGTCCAGTCTTCACTAAACGGGAGGTCAGTTCCGAAGTGCACACTGGGAATATTTAAGGAGAATCTGGATATGATATTTCCTTCAGAATCAAGCATTTCTAAACTTGAATACCAATTGAATTTTGAAATAAGAGTCCTTTTCCAAAGGGAAGAAGCTGTTTCTGGAGGCCTTTGATGGCGAAAAAAAGAAAGGACTTGATTCTGGTTTCCTTTTATTTCCTGGATAGACTCTTCAATGAGGAATACAGCCCAGTCTTCCTGTGAGGTGACTATGTTTTTTAAGGAATGCTCTAAAATGGCTCTCTTTTTATCCGCTGTTATGAGATGGATTGAGGCATGGATGAACAGGACGGAAACTAAAAAAGCACTTAAGAGGCATTCTTTCCTGTTTCTCAGTCCTGGAAAATGGGTCATGGCAAAAAGAATAAAAAGAACCACGGCTTGAAGAGCGAATACCAGAACTGGGATTTGTCCCTGAAAGATAATGATGTAAACAAAGAATGCAGCCAGAAGTGCTGTAAAAGGAACAATCTTATCCGAGGAAAAAACATGAGCTGTTTTAGCAGTGATGTAAGCCAAAGCAAGGCAGCTAAAAACAAATAACAGGACGCTGATATGCAGAAGGAAAAAGCTTGGTTTTAAGGAGAGATTCAGTAAGCTTTGTTTAGAGTTGAACACAAGAAGGTAAATCAGTTTATATAAAATATGGATTAAAAAAACTGAAATAAATGCAGAAAAAGTACCCAGAAGGATGTTAAAGAGAAAAGATGATTTTTGGGGCCGAGGTTTTATGGATTTATTAAAGAGGGAAACAAGAAATCCAGTTAGGGAAGCCAACAGCAGAGAGGTCAGGAATATATCAGCGGGTGATTTAGTGAGATTGTCTATGGAGATGAAACTTGCTGTGGCTGGAGAGAAAACTGGGAGAGACTGGACCGCTTCCAGACGGCTGATAGGGAGAAAAATGAGACGGATGGATACTAAGGTCACAACAACAAAAATCAATTGAAGCAGATGAGGTCTTTTGTCAAGCTGGGAGTACCGGATTATATAAATAAGCAGCAGAATCAATGACACCACTAAGAAAACATAAAACCCCAGAAGCAGGTTTTGTTTTTGAGCTGAGATAAGTGAAGTCAGTGGGGGAGAGCTCAAGGTTACAGTGGCCATGATACGGCTCTGCTTGTTTCTTAAAGGAAAAAATATAGTTTGTATTTCGTTTTGAAGCCGTGGCTGTCCTATGTATTCATCATTGTATTTATGGAATATTCTTTCAAAACCGGATATGTCTTCTCTAAAGTCCCAGTAGTCAATTTTACAGTTAGACATCAGTTTGTCTTTCAGAAAGTGGTGCTCCTGAAGATACTGGGCTCTGAATTGAGGCAAAAAAGCAAGTCGATAATAAAAAACAAAATAAGACCCATCGCTGTTTTGGTTGATAGAGACCAAATATACGGATGCTTTGTTTTTTATTAAAAATGTTTGTTGGTTTTTTATTTCTTCCTTTTTTGGGGAGAGCAAAATTTCCTGGATGTCTATCACTCTTCCTGTCCACAGCATGAGCTTTTTGGTTTCATCATAATAAGCTATCCCTTCCTGCTCTTTATTTATTTGAAATTTTTCGAAAAAAGAAAATATTTGCTCTTGTTCTGGAGTAGATTCCTGGTTTAATACCTTGTGCTTGTTTAGAATTTTTTCGACCACCGAAGAAAATTCATTTTGGATGGCCTGGGACTTGTTTCTCAATTTGTTAAGACTGTTTTGATAGTAGTTTGAAGATATAAACAGGGGATATATTAGCCAGGTGACAAGAATGATAACGGAGAGACTTGTGCTTATTAGAAAACTGAACAGAAGAAATTTATTTTTCTGTTTGAATTTGCTTTGCTTCAAATTCTTTCTGCTTTGATTTCTATGATTTTCCATTGTTCAGGATTGTTGGCGGATTTTTCAGATTCTCTAACAAGAAAAAACACATGAAACACAAATTGGTTGTTGTTTCTTTTATCTTTGAAAGACCACCGGGTTTTAAAAATTTGATTGTTTTCCTGAGGTGGCTCTGTTTCTGTCAGAGTGTAAAATTCAAAAGTCAAATAGTCTGAAAAAATCTTCTGGAAAAAAAAATAAGCCTGTTGGTCTGTGAGTTGATCTGAAAAAGAAATCGGCTCTGGGAATGATAGATAAATATGATAACTGGTAGGAAAAAGCGAGTAAAGAATTGATGGATCGTTTTGGAGGAACGCTCTTTCGATCTTTTTGGATACTGGAGTCTGGGGAGAAATGAGAAGAGTGAAAATGGTTGTGATTGTGATCACCAACTGGCTCATACAAATAGTGTAGCATAATATATTTTTGGTAGGAAGAGCTTCCTTTTGAAGAATTGGGTTTATCGTTTATTTGTATCACCGGGTTTTTAGGCTTAACATTGAATGACAAAAATCGTAAAATAGAGACACCATGACACCTGGTT
>CAYULB010000081.1:0-7602 GCA_964445575.1 uncultured Eubacteriales bacterium | reverse complement strand
AATTTTGCCCTTGTTGTAGAGAAACTATGTAATGAACTGTTGACTGAAAAGACTGATAAACTCAATGAGGGAATTAATGGGGATAAATAGGGAGTGCCATCTGATTGTATAAATGTATCATAAGGTGTGAACGTGAATAAAAAAAAGGAAATCACCACTATTTGGTGATCTTAGAAGCCATCAAAGCTGCGGACCTAAAGGGTCTGAGAAGAAAACTGGGAGAGGATGGTTTGAGTTTTGCCTCTCCAAAGAGGTTGAAGAAGGATCTTGGACTGGAGCCCGGAGCGGTCTCCCCTTTTGGATTGATCAATGACCATGGGAATCAGGTTAAGGTTGTGATAGACCAAGACCTTAAGAGCGCTAAAACCCTGAACTTTCATCCCAATGTGAATACAGCCACATTGGGGATTTCGTTTGCTGATTTTGAAAATTTTTTAAAGTATTCAGAAAATCCTGTCCTGTATCTCTCCTTTTCTTAAAACATGGTCCTGTTCACTTAATTTCAAATAATGGTCAATCCATTAAGAGATCTCATTTGACCTCACAAATGCTGAGTGATATAAACCTCTTGAGAGCAAATTCCTAATCATCAAAACAAAAGGAGGTCATTGAATGAGAAAAATTTTCTTGCTGATAACTTTATTTTACCTTATTTTTGGAATTCTAGGCGGGTGCAAACAAGCAGCAGATAATCAAAAGGACATAAGAATTGCCGTAGCCAGATTTTCCCATGAAACCTGCACCTTTTGCCCCAAGCCCACCACTATCGAGGATTGGGAATATTATGGTCCGCCCACCCGTAAAATTGTGGATACCCAAAGCGGATACATCGGGGGCTTTAAAAGCATGTGTGAAGAGTTTGGAGGTGTGGAGTTGGTAGGAATCACATCTCCACGAGGAGCCCGAGGAGGTTCTTCAGGAAGCTGGAACACAACTGAAGTTTTTGAAAAATACTCCGGACTCATCATTGAGGATCTGAAGGAGCTTGGGCCTTTTGACGGCGTTTTTCTCTCCCTTCACGGAGCTATGGCTGTAAAAGGTATTCCCAAGCCCGAAGCTGAACTGGCTCGAAGAGTACGGGAAGCTGTGGGAGATATCCCTATCATGATCACTTTGGACCTTCATGGAAACGAAGATCATGAGCTTTCCGATGCCGCGGATGCCGTATTTATTGTCAAAAGATACCCCCATTATGATACGTTTCTTCAAGGAGAAAGGGCAGCAAGGGTTATGATCAACACCATCTGCGGCCATTACCAGCCTACTATGGCTACTCGAAAGCCGGGAGTGATCACTCCCAGCGTGTATCAAGGGACAGGTGTTTCTCCAGCCATGGATATTATGGAGCGGGCCCGTCGATGGGAATGCCGGCGTCCAGGAGTTTACGCCTCTGTGGCTTTCGGATTTGCCTATGCTGATGTTCCTGATGCAGGAGCCACAGTCATGGTGGTGACCAACAACGACCAAGAACTGGCAGATCATATCGCGGATGATATATCCGATTATATCTGGAGGATGAGGAAAGAGTTTGCCGGAAAAAAGCTTCCCAAAACCAAAGAAGGGGTGGCTTTAGCGATTCAGGCTGCAGAGGCTGGAAAAACACCGGTAGTGATCGCTGATCACAGCGACAGAACCGGAGGATCCACTCACATCCTGGAAGAACTGATCAACCAGGGAGCTGAGAATTTCTGCATCGCCACTCTTCGGGATGAGAAGGCTATTGAAAAGATAGAAAAAACAACACAGGAGGGGGAAACGATTGCCATTGATGTGGGCGGATACACGGATAAATTTGCCGGAAATCCAGTGAGTATTGAAGGCACTGTTGAATTTCTTGGAGATTATGGCCAGAGGGGAACCGTGGCTGTTCTTCATTTTGGTAAAAACAACCGTGTCATCCTTACTCCTCAGCTCACTCAGGTGACCACTCCTGATTATTTGGATCCTCTGGGTATTGACATGAAAGATGTGGATATCATTGTCCTCAAGTCCCGGGTTCATTTCAGGAGAGGATTCCATGAGACTGGTTTGGCAGGGGCTATTTTTGAGGTGGATGCCCCTGGATGGGGCCCTGCTGACTTGAGTGCTCTTCCTTACAAAAATATCCCCAAAGATATCTATCCAGTTTATAAAAAAGACTGACGCTAAAAAAACTTCATAGGAATAAAGTATATCTGTGCTTTATATCCCTCTGTTTTAAAATAATGTTTTAGATAATTTCGCACAGCCAAGCTGAATGATTAATTCAAGTTAAATTTAAAGCCAGCGGCGGATCCAGGATTTGAATCCAGCTGAGGCTTTGACTATGATCATGGGTTGGTCACAGTTAACAGCAACTTTATAGGTTATGGAATCCCGGGTCAGCTGCCGGATCAAGGGGTCTTGTGTGGCCCCCAGAATAACCAGTTCATGACCCTCGGATTCCTTCAGAATAACCTCTGGTACAGATGGAGCTGTGATCCTCTTAACACGAATGCGGTTAAAGGCGATAGGCCCCCCATTTTTTCGAGCCAAAGATGCCTTTTTTATATCGATTTTCTCTTTTTCGTCATTAACGATAAAAGCAGTGATCTCAGCGTCGTGCTTTTTCGCTAAAATCGAAGCGATCTCAAGAGCAAAACAGCTGTTAGGCCCACCTCCCACAGGAACCAGTATGTTATTAAACTCTTTATCCCCTAACTCCTTGAGGATCACCACATTGCAGGGAGCTCTTTCCAATACATAGTCTAAAGTGCTTCCCAAGGAGAAGGCATGCCGGTGTGATTTCCCCTCCCATCCCATAATCAGCATTTGTATCTTTTTCTCTTTAACCGCGCTAAGAATTCCCCTGGCAACATTCCGGCAGTAACGGATGGTGGTGGTGATGGGAAACTTGATGCACAGGTGGAGCATAACTTCAATGATCGCTTCTTTTCCTTCCAGAATAAGGTCTTTAGCGTCTGACAATGGCACCTGTTCAGGTACGGGAACCATGTGCAGCAGATTTATCCGGCCTTTTTTAGCCTCACTGATATAGTACGTGCTTCTAACCATGGGTATGGCATTGTTTGGATTTGCAACAGCCACCATAATCGGGTATCCCTCACCTTCAGGCGCTCTCTCTTCCTCAATAACTTGGACTTCTTCCCTGGTGGGCAGAGCTCTTTTTTTGGAATAGAAATGAAAGATAAGGATGCTCGAGATCACCCAAAGAGGTGCAATAATCCAGGCAATAAGACTCATATTAACCAGCCACACAGCCAGTACAGCCTGGCAGATAATAGCAAAAAGCGGAATCCAGGGGAAAAACGGCATAAGAAATCCATAGTTTAATTCATCTCCCATATTGATCCGGATTCTGATCACACTGACATTCACCAGAAAGAAAAGGAATAAAAACATAATACTGGCACTGGATGCCACATCCATTGTGGGAAGAAGCACCGCCACTCCGATGACAAGAATCCCGGTAAAAAGCAAAGCGCCGTAGGGAGTTCTCTGCCGCTTGGATATTTTTGAAAAGATCTTTGGAATAAGCCGATCCCTGCCCAAAGCATAAGAGGCTCTGGTAGCCGAGTAAATAGTGGCATTCAATGCTGAGATTGAAGCAAAAATCACAGCCAGTGTCAGGAAAAAATCACCATAAGGCATCAACCTTGACACCGCTTCTCCGAACCCCCGCTCCTTAAACTGGCCGATCCATTCCCAGACCGGTCCCTCTATACCAGGCGAACCAGCTTTAACCGCCACTACAGAAGCAAAGGAAACCGCCACATAAGTGATGGTGACAATAACCACAGAGTAGATCATGGCTTTGGGTAAATTCCTCTTGGGATCAACAGTTTCATCTCCTGCCTGGGCAATGACTTCATATCCCTCAAAAGCCACATAGGTAAATCCCATAGTGACCAAAAGCTTATCCCAGCCGTGTGGCATGAAAAAGGAAAAATTCTGAAGCCGTGAAGGGTCATTGATGGCTGTGATAATCCCGACCAAACCAATGAAAATCAGGAAAATGGTTTGTCCTAAAGTAAAAAACGCTCCCACCTTTCCTGTTTCAGAAGCGCCCCGGTAATTGATATAAAGGAACAACGCTGCTACCAGAAAAGCAACTGCTTTTTCTGTGGTGTATGTGGAAAAGGGAACCCAATCGAGAAGTTTGAGCCCTTGAAAGTATCTCACAGTATAAATAGAAAAAGTAACCGCATACAAACTGCCTGCTACACTGGAAGCAAACCACTCCATCCATCCTGCGGTAAAGCTGGGGCCCCGTCCAAAGGCAAGACGGGCAAAATTATAAGCGCCACCAGCCCGAGGAATGGCTGAGCTCAATTCTGCATAAGACATGGCCGTACATATCGCGATGACGCCATTTAGAGCAAATGTCAGGATAACTCCCCCGGGACCGGCATGATAAATGGCATTGCCAATGCCTAAGAAAACCCCGGCACCGATCATCATTCCCAACCCCATCATGGTGATATGGAACAGAGAGAGGTCTCGGGATAATTCAGATCCTATTGGAATGGGATTATTTGCCATTGAGTTTATTTTGAATCTCTCGAGCCGAATGGAGGTCCTTTTTTTGAATGAGTTTTATGATGCGTTTGCTCCGAAAAAAAAGGAAGAGAAGAAAGCCCAGAGATAAGAAAACAAGAAATGTTCCGAAAACAGCATCAAAAGACATCCATTTCTCCACTATTAGAAATTAAAAATCAAACACTTCATTATATTAGAAACAAACTCTATATATCAATGGGAAATTCTGGGGCTGGAATTCCTGTTAAATTCTCCACCAGTAAGAAAACTTGATGAAGATACTGTAATCGTCCTGAACATAAATCCCGGCCTCGTCACGGATAAGATTATTGTCCAAACCCAGGAAGAATACGGTTCCTGACCTCAGGATGTAGCTGAACAGAAAGCTTCCGTAGAGTTTTTTATAAAAATGGTTGTAATCAACAATCGTCCGGAGAGAGAGTTCTTTGGTGAACTGGTAGGTGAATCGCTGCCGGATAACATTATAGTCAAAAAGAAGTTCTCCTCCCCACTTCTCCCAAAATGTCTGCTTGCTGAAACTCGTTCCCATCTGAAGCCTTTTGGAAGGCTTGAAATTCATAAACAATCCATAGACATTGCTGTAACCCAGGAAGGGGTCTTCAGTATCATAGTAAATGGAATTTCCTGTTTGGAACTGGAAACCCAGTGGCGAAAGCCATTTAATCATCATAAACTGTCCACTTATCCCAAAAGAATTCTTGTTAAAATCAATGCCGCTGTACTGTTCCATACTTCTCTGATAAGACAAATTAAGCTGACTGAACTCAGACAGTCTGAAATTGACCTGGGTTCTCAACCATTCATCCTGAATGTTTGAGCCAAAGTAGTCATAGCGCCTCCCCGCCTGAAGGCGAAAATCGATCTGATTTAGGTTTTTCTTTTCAGGTAAAAGCCGGAAAAAAGAATAAGCTCCCACGGTTTTGTAATCAACTCTGTTAGCAAAGCCTGAAGAGGCCTCAAAATCAGGATGAAGGGACATCCAGTAAAGCCCTGCTCCAACATGCTTGGAAAAATAATTGAAATCAGCATAGACTGCAGGGGCGAACTCGCTTTCTTCTTCTCTATATTTAGTTTTGGAACCTAAGGCCTGAAAAGAAAAGAAATATTTTTGATTGAATTTCAGCTGGCCGTCCAATCCTGCCACCCGGTTATAGGAACCATCCATCTCTTTGTCAGCCAAACAAAATCCAATATACGATTCAGAAAACACATCTGCTTTTACCCTGAATATATTGAAAAGAGCATTATCAATCCCATAACCCTCACCATTGTGAATATCCCAGAGGCTTTCAGTGGGGCTGGTATCATAGGCAGAGAGCAGGCCGTAAGTGAATCTTCCTGTTTTCCCTGTGAGCTTGGCGCCGGCCAAAGGGTCAATAATCCGCCGGGTGTAGACCATCTCGATTTCAGGAAAGCGGAATATCTCCATTCCCTCCAGAAAAAAAGGTCTTTTTTCAGGATAATAAAGAGCAAATCTCTGGTTTACATCAATCTGAGGAGCGTCAGCTTCAATCTGACTGAAGTCAGGGTTTACAGTCATGTCGAGAGTCATATCTGAGTTTATTCCCCATTTGAAGTTTAAGCCCGGCTGAAAATCTGCACTCTTCTCTTTTTTCTTCAAGGAAGTGACAACAGGCATCAACTCAAAATTCCTTCCCTTTTCCACTTCTCCATCAATACTTATGATAGACTGCTGAGTTAAAAGACCTGGAATGTCCTTGGATGCTGGAGGCCATATTATTATTTCACCGGTCCGAGCGATGGTCCGGCCTAGAATTAATCCCCACTTTTTATTTCTTTCGTCTGGAAAGCGCAGGCTTTTAAAGGGAATGGACAGTTCTACGGTATATCCGTCACTATCGATTTCTCCTTCGGCATAAAACACAGCATCCCAGCTTCCATCCAGATTGTCACTTCCTCCCTCTTCAATTCTTATCCCATCCATTTGAACGCCAATGGGATTGAGAAAAAACCAGAAAGCCCGGCGTTTTTCATTGAAAGTGTCCAAAGAGACAAGCACCCAATCATCATCGATTATGTTGTCCCGGTTGGTTATGGCAGCTCTGATCTTCTGAGGCTGGGAGTCAAAACACCGGAAAGCTATATAAAGATTCTTTTCATCCATTCCTATGTAAGCGACAGTCTTTTCTGTTGGAATTCCTTTTTCTTTAGGAACAAACTGAAGAAATTCATCGATTCTAAGAGCTTCCCTCTCCCAAAGGTCATTATCTACCTTGCCGTCTATCTTGGGGGATTCCGACAAAACCGGTATTGAGAAATTGGACTCATCCTCAGCATGTACGGGAAGTGTTATGGACATCCACACAAACTGAATCATGATTAGAATGACAGTTATTCGCATTTTTTTCTCCGACAGTTATGTTGAGTTTCATTGTGTTAACCTCAATAGATATCTACGAAACCAATATGAAAAAGGTTCTCCATTCCTTAAAAATATCTATTAAAAAGATCATTCAAAGAATATTTTAATCGCTTTTTTTTACCTTCTTAGCAAGCTGAGATGAAATTCAGGTATGGCTTGGGCTATGTTGCTTTTTTTATTTTTTTTGAAAAAATGGAAAAATTTATATAGCCTGAACCGCCAATATATAATATAAATAATCATTGGAGGATAGTAATGAAACAAAAAAGAAAAAGAGATCGCCCTTTAAGGGGAGAGCTGATTCCTTTAGTGGGCATTGTGAAAACAGTAAAAGATATCATCAAAAAAGAACCAAATGTTATCTCAGAATGGTGGAAAAATGAAAAAACTATAGACACTTGGAAAGCCGGAGCTGTTGCTGGCTATCAAATTGCTTTCCTCATGCTTCTCATTTTTGTTCTGGTCAAGTATGTGTTTTAATTTATTCATACCCCTAATAGGAAATAAACATCAAAGTTAAATTAAATGAAATTGAAATTAATTATAGAAGCAATCAGCCAATATTAGATTTTATCAATCATCTCAACTCTAGAGGAAAAATAAAATGCGCCCGGCAGGATTCGAACCCGCGACCTTCTGATTCGTAGTCAGACGCTCTATCCAGCTGAGCTACGAGCGCA
>CAYULB010000080.1:0-7602 GCA_964445575.1 uncultured Eubacteriales bacterium | reverse complement strand
TGGCTTGTGCTCCCTTCAGATTTTTAACGCCATTCTTCTTCAAAGTCGCTTCAGCCACACCTGAATTTCCTAAAGCCTGCGGCTGCTCCTTGTCTTTTTTAAACATTTAGCCTGTCTCGCTTTTCTCGCTCCTCGCGCATTAGCCAAACCAAATAACCTAAAGAATCCATAGAAACTGGAGAAACGAAACAAACTCTATCAACTCTAATCATGCCCTGGCGCCTCGCATCTGCAGCAATCTCGACTCGTGAATAATCCAGATTAATATTTATCCCATGATTTAATTACCAAATCATTGAGACTGACTTTGGATATTGCATCTATAAAGCGAACAGCAAACTGAAGATTTGTGATGAGAGGGATATTAAAGTCCACAGCTTTTCTTCTTATTATGTAATCATTTGTGAGTTCAGTAGCTTCAATACTCTTAGGAATATTTATGATGAGGTCAAGCTTGCGCTGCTCGATAAATGACAGGATGTTGGGTTCTTTTTTTTGAAGCGGCCAGTACAAGGTTTCAGCTTCAATTCCGTTGTATTTAAGGAAATCTGCGGTGCCTTGAGTGGCATACAAGCGAAATCCAAACTCAGTAAGTCTTTTGGCTTCAGGCAGAAAAACGGCTTTACTTTCAAAGGGACCTGTGGAAAGCAAAATATTCCTTTTGGGATAATCATAACCCACTGATAGGAGAGCTTTCAGAAAGGCTTCTTCAAAACTGTCACCGATGCAGGCGACTTCTCCGGTGGAGGCCATCTCAACACTCAGTACGGGATCAGCCCCTTTCAGGCGTGTGAAGGAAAATTGAGGGGCTTTGACACCCACATAATCCAGCTCAAAACAGGATTTATCAATAAGCGGAAGGTCTATTCCCATTATCAATTTGGTTGCCAGTTCCACAAAATTGAGTTTGAATATCTTTGAAACAAAGGGAAAGGACCTTGAGGCACGAAGGTTGCACTCAATGACTTTAACCATATTGTCCTTGGCTATAAATTGGATATTGAAAGGCCCATTGATTTGAAGGGCTCTCACGATTTCTCTGGTGATTTTTTTCATTCTGCGGGTTGTTTCCAGATAAGTCCTTTGAGGGGGAAGGACCATGGTCGTGTCACCGGAGTGAACACCGGCATTTTCAACATGCTCGCATATAGCGTACACAAAAAGTTTTCCGTTTTTTGCCACTCCATCCAGTTCTATTTCTTTGGCATTTTCAATAAATTTGCTGATGATAACAGGATATTCCGGGCTGACTTCAGAAGCCCTCTGCAGATAGCTCACTAACTCTTTGTCATTAAGAGCTACAGACATTGCTGCGCCGCTCAGAACATAGCTGGGTCTGATAAGGACCGGATATCCCGCTCGTTCAGCGAAATCTTTAGCTTCTTCAATATCGGTCAATTCTTTCCATTCAGGCTGATCGATATTGAGTTTATCCAGAAGCGAAGAGAATTTATGACGGTTTTCTGCCCGGTCGATATTTTGAGAAGCTGTTCCTAGAATTTGGAGTCCGTATTGGGCGCATTTAGTGGCTATATTGTTGGGGATCTGTCCGCCCATAGAAATGATGATGCCCTTTGGGTCTTCTTTTTCATAGATATCTGCTACGGTCTCAAAACTCAGTTCATCAAAATAGAGACGATCACAAATGTCATAGTCGGTGCTGACTGTCTCCGGGTTATAATTGATCATAATGGTTTCGTATCCAAGGGACCGAAGACTTATGACTGTGTTCACACAACACCAGTCGAATTCAACAGAAGAACCAATCCTGTAAGAGCCTGATCCGAGAACTATGACATTGTTTCTGTCCTCGAACTCAAGGTCATCCTCTACTGAGTTGTAGGTCAGATATAAATAGTTTGTCTGAGCAGGATATTCTGCAGCAAGGGTATCGATTTGTTTAACGTAAGGAAAGACTGATAGTTTTTTTCTCAACTTCCGGACCTCTAGTTCTTCTCTTCCGTAGATTAAGGCGATCTGTTTGTCAGAGAAACCGAGTTTTTTGCTCTCCAGGAGGAGATCCTTAGAGAGACGTTCAAATTTCTGCTTTTTTAGTTTTTGATAGAGGCTGACAATGTTTTTTATTTTATATAAAAACCAAGGTTCTATTTGGGTAAGGTTGTGAATTTTTTCTATGGAAAAAGTTTTCACCGCTTCAGCTATGGCAAAGATTCTTTTGTCTGTTGGGTTTTTAAGTTCTTGGTTGAGGTCTTTAATGTTTGTGTCATTACAGACCAGCCCGTACATGCCTACCTGAAGCATTCTTAGAGCTTTCTGTAAAGCTTCTTCAAAATTTCTTCCTATGGCCATAACTTCGCCTACGCTTTTCATCTCGCTTCCGATTTTTTTGGATGCCCGTTTGAATTTAGTCAGATCCCATCGAGGAATTTTTACTACCACATAATCCAGAGCAGGTTCAAAGCAGGCCTTGGTTTTTTTGGTTATAGAATTGGGAAGGTCGACAAGAGAATGCCCTATGGCAAGTTTCGCAGCAATAAAGGCAAGGGGATATCCGGTCGCTTTGGAAGCCAGTGCGCTGCTTCGGGATAATCGAGGGTTAACTTCAATGATCTTGTATTCCCCACTATTTTTATTGACGGCGAATTGGATGTTACATTCACCGACAATATTCAAGTGTCGTATGACCTGGATAGAAATTTTTCTCAACTTATGGTATTCGTGGTCAGAAAGGGTTTGAGATGGAGCAACCACAATGCTCTCGCCGGTGTGAATACCCATAGGATCAAAATTTTCCATATTGCATACAGTTATACAGTTGTCCTGATTGTCTCTGACCACTTCATATTCGATTTCCTGCCATCCCTCTAGATATTCTTCTATTAAAACCTGGGAAGCAAAGGAGAAAGCCTTCTGTACTTGTTTTCTTAGGTCTTGTTTCGTGAAAGATAGGCTTGAGCCAAGACCTCCCAGAGCGTAGGCTACCCTTGTGATGACCGGATAACCGATTTTTTCTGCGGCTTCTAGAGCTCGCCGGGGAGAGTTGGCTGCTTTGCTTTTTGGGATCTTCACTCCGATTTCATTAAGTTTCCTGGAAAAAGATTTTCGGTCTTCACAGTCCATCACAGCTTTTATGGGAGTCCCTAAAATTTTAACTCCATTTTTATCAAGAATCCCTTTTTTATAAAGTTCTACTCCGCAGTTTAATGCGGTTTGGCCTCCAAAGCTTAAAAGTATGCCCTCTGGTTTTTCTTTTTTTATGACTTTTTCTACAAAATACGGGGTTACAGGAAGGAAATAAATCTTTTCTGCGAGATAGTCTGAGGTTTGGATTGTGGCAATATTCGGATTGATAAGAATGACGTTGATTTTCTCTTCTTTAAGAGCTTTGATTGCCTGGCTTCCTGAATAGTCAAACTCTCCGGCCTGTCCTATCTGCAGAGCTCCACTTCCAAGGAGAATGACTTTTTTCACTGCTTAAGAACCTCTAAGAACTCATCAAAGATAAATTCAGTATCCACAGGCCCTGGTGAATGTTCAGGATGGAACTGAACTGACATAAAAGGGAGTTTATTGTGCTTAATGCCTTCATTGGTTTGGTCATTGATGTTCATAAACCAGGGGATCCATTCATGAGGCAGGGTGTTGGCGTCAACAGAAAATCCATGATTTTGAGAAGTTATGTAGCACTTTTTAGTCCCCATGAGAAGACAGGGCTGATTTTGACTTCTATGACCGTATTTAAGTTTATATGTGTTGGCTCCAGCAGCCAAGGCTAACAGCTGGTTTCCCAAACATATTCCAAAAGTGGGTATCTTTTTCTCAATGCATCTTTTTATGTTTTTTATAACCTGTTTGTAAGTTTTTGGATTGCCAGGCCCATTTGATATGACCACCCCATCAAAGGAATGGGAGAAAAAATCATAGTCATAGGGAACTCGAAGAATACAGCATTTTCGTTTCAGGAAGCTTCTTATAATATTGTTTTTGACGCCGCAGTCAATGATAATCAGTCTGGGTTTCCCGTTTTTATTGTATTCTACAGGTTCGCGGATGCTTACCTGTTTTACCAGGTCTTCTTGATTTGGGTCAAATAATTCTACATCTTGATCAAGGATGATCTTTCCCAGCATAGTGCCTTTTTCTCTTAATATTTTTGTTAAAGCTCTGGTATCTATACCTGTTAGAGCAGGGATGTTTTCTTCTTTGAACCACTCAGAGAGACTTTTAACGGCATTCCAGTGATTGTAGCTATAAGAGTAATCAGATGCTATAAGGCCGGAAACCTGAATTTTATGTGACTCAAAGAATTTCAAGAGACCTGCATCGGTCTCTTTAGAAGGAACTCCATAGTTGCCGATTAAAGGGTAGGTCAGGACCAATATCTGTCCTTTATAGCTAGGATCAGTCAAGGATTCATTGTACCCCACCATTCCTGTATTGAAGACAACTTCACCGGAGGCAGAAACTGTTTTTCCGAAAGAATCCCCCCTAACTTCTGTTCCATCTTCTAATTTGAGAATACCGTGTTGCATTAAATCCAGAATTTTTAGAGGTTTTATATCATATAAGAAAATGAAAATCAAAGAAACCATTCATTCATTTGTTGACATGGTGAATAAAATAGGTGTATAATTTATAACAAATACAAAAATGAAACAGTTACAAAAAAGGCTGGAACAAAAGAACATAAAACCAACTTATATAAGGCTAAAAATTTTGAATTATCTTGATCACAATAAAAATCATCCTACTGTTGAGCAAATACATAAAGCAGTGAAAAAAGAAGTCCCGACTGTTTCAATGACCAGCATATACAATAGTTTGGAAATTTTTTGTCAAAAGAATTTGATCAAGCCCTTATACTTTACTGGGACAGAAACTAGATTTGATGTAATCGTTTCCCCTCATTACCATTTTTTTTGTGAAAGATGTGGGGTGATTATTGACCTTCAGGTGGAAAAAGAATATTTTAAGAAAAGAAACGTCGAGGGGCATAGAGTCATTGAAATCCAGGGCTGCTTTAAAGGCATCTGCAAAAATTGTCTTAAAAATAATAAGGAAGAAAGGAGAAAAAAATGAATATGTATAAGTGTTCTGTTTGTGGATACGTCTACGATCCAAACTCAGGAGACCCAGACAACGGAATAGAGCCTGGAACCGCATTCGAAGATCTCCCTGATGATTGGGTGTGCCCGGTCTGTGGAGCTGATAAAGATTCTTTTGAGGTTGCGTGAAAGATGAAAGCTAAAAAGAAGATAAAAGAAGGTATATACTGGGTTGGGGGAATTGATTGGGACCTTAGGAATTTCCATGGTTATTTGACACAAAGAGGTTCGACTTATAATTCTTATCTTGTCATAGACGAAAAAACAGTGCTTATAGATACAGTCAAGCACTATCTTTTTGATGAAATGCTGGATAGAATCCGTGAGATCATAGATCCTGCTCAAATTGATTATATCCTATCCAATCATGTTGAAATGGATCATTCTGGTTCGATCCCAAAAATACTTGAATATGCTCCCAATGCCACTGTCATTACCTCTGTTCAGGGAGAAAAGGGATTGCGAAGGCACTACAAAAAAGATTGGGGATTTCATGTGGTCCAGTCTGGAGATTCCTTAAGTCTTGGGAAAAGATCGCTGAAATTTGTTCACACTCCCATGGTTCACTGGCCTGACAACATGGTGACCTATATGCCAGAGGAAAAGGTCCTGTTTTCAAATGATGCTTTTGGACAGCATATTGCCTCCTCAGAAAGATACGCTGATGAGATCGGCTGGGATATTGTGGAAGAAGAAGCTGCCAAATATTACGGGAACATTGTTATGCCCTACGGCGATCAAGTCAAGAACGCTTTAAAAGTGGTTTCTGAGTTGGATATAGAGATGATTTGTCCCAGTCATGGACTTATCTGGAGATCTTTTATACCCCAGATTGTTCAGCAGTATACCCAGTGGTCTAATTATGAAGCGGACAAGAAGGCGGTTATTGTTTATGATTCAATGTGGGGTTCTACTAGAAAAATTGCTCAGATGCTCGAAAAGGGGTTGTATGAGGCTGGAGTTGAAGTGACGGTAAGGGATCTTAAAAAAATTCATGTGTCAGATGTTATCACAGATGTTCTTAGGTCTCGCTTAATTCTAATAGGTTCTCCGACTTTGAACAACGGGATGCTTCCCTCTATGGGTGAATTTCTAATCTATCTTAAAGGATTGAGACCGAGAAAAAGAGTAGGCTTTTCTTTTGGGTCTTTTGGCTGGGGAGGTCAAGCCGTAGGTGAAATTGAAAAAGTACTTAAGGAACTCAAGTGGGATATTCCTTTTGAGGGAATAAACATAAAGTATATACCAGATGAAGAAGAGCTGGATTCCGTTAAAAAAATTGGGGAAAAACTAGGTGAATATATTCAGGGGAAGACAAAATAGAAGAATGAAATTATTTGCCAACTTAGATTGATAGAGCTGGACAGCAGAGGGAATTTAAAGAAAAAGACCTGGATTCGAAATAAAAAAAGAAGAAAAAAAATGAAAAAAATATTTACATGGACTTTCAGGATCGGCCTTGTTTTCATTGCAGCATCTGCCCTTACTTACACCCTGCATTATTTTATATTTCGCGATGTCCATCATATCTTCATATACATGTTGGGGGACTTTGGTTTTCTTTTTATTGATGTTTTCTTGGTTGTGCTGCTTATTGAACGGATACTTGCTCGAAAAGAAAAGCAAGCCCTTATGAAGAAATTAAATATGGTCATCGGGAGTTTCTTTAGTGAGGTAGGGCTAAAACTTCTTAATAAATTCAATATATTCGTGGAGAATTCAGAGCATCTTGCTGAGAAGCTGAAAGTTACTCAAGAATGGGATAAAAAAGATTTTGACCGTGCTATGAGCGCAGCAAAAAAATTTAAGTACAAAATAAATATGGATAAAGAAAAATTATGTGAGCTGCGGGATTACCTGGTGAACAAACGCCCTTTCCTCTTGCGCATGTTGGAGAATCCTTATCTTTTGGAGCATGATGATTTCACAGACCTTCTTTGGGCTGTGTTTCACCTCTCAGAAGAGCTTGAGTTCAGAGGAGATAAGTTGAAGTCTCTGCCGGGAAAAGATTATGAACATTTAGCCAATGACTTAAAGAGAGCTTACTCCCAAATCACCACCGCGTGGATTTCATACTTGAAACATATGAAGAAGAGCT
Source organism: uncultured Eubacteriales bacterium (assembly GCA_964445575.1). Lineage (GTDB taxonomy): Bacteria > Acidobacteriota > Aminicenantia > Aminicenantales > Aminicenantaceae > WJMT01. Next base: position 438 of record CAYULB010000080.1, on the reverse strand, counting down.
ATCCGTTTTTATTTTCCTTGGCTTCACGAATAAATCCCATGGATCCCCAAGCCAATCCTGTGATATCGAATTAGATTTATAAGCCCAGAAATCGAAAAGCAAATCATCTCTATAAGGGCAAGGTTATTAACCTGGATTATTCACGAGTCAAGATTGCGGCAGATGCGAGGCGCAGGGCATGAAGTCGTGGTCTTTCACTACGAATGCCCTGCAACGAAGCAGATGCTGTAAGATTGGCTCGCCTGGAAGGTAAAAAAATGGCGATTAAAATTGAAATCATGATAAGAAGAAACGTTCAGCTAAACGTTCTTGAAAAAATCTTGTATATCGCTGAAAATAAATTAATAATGAAAACATCGCCATTTTTTTATGAATAGTTTAGGTTAAAATAATTATTATTAGATTAAAACGATTATTGATTAATTTTAGATTTTAGAT
>CAYULB010000079.1:0-7675 GCA_964445575.1 uncultured Eubacteriales bacterium | reverse complement strand
GTTTGATCTATACCTGAATTTCACCAGGTTTACGTCTTTCAATATCTTTTTTACCTGTCTTGCTCTTCTCGCGCATTTAAACCAAATAAACCAAACAAACCAGATAAACTAATAAACACAATTTGATCACCTCACATCTGCAGCAACCTCGACTTGTCAATAATCCAAGTAAGATTATAAAAAAATTTCTTTTGATGTGGGATTCGGTCCTAATTTCTTGATTTCTTCAGTGTATTCATTGGTGACCTTAGCATACCGGTTAGCTTCAGAAGCAGAGACCCACCACAAACCAATACGTTTTTTCTCCAATCCCAGGGTTTCGAACAGATGGCTCAACAGAACATATCTTCGGCGGGTGTTGTAATTTCCTTTTTGATAATGGCAGTCTCCGGGATGACATCCCATCATCATCACTCCATCCGCTCCTTTTAGAAAAGCTTTCAGAACAAAAAGAGGGTCTATTCTTCCTGAGCACATCACGCGGATGGTCTTTAAAGAGGGTGGAATTTTCATGCGGGATGTTCCGGCAAGGTCAGCACCTGTATAGGAGCACCAGTTGCAAAGAAATCCGATTATATTGGGTGTGAAATTTTTGTTCATTTTTGTTTCCTCTGTTTTTTTGTTTGAAATCAATGCTCTCCGATTTCTGTAAATTCTTCTTCCTTATAAGTGCCTGCTGGAGCTGGTTCCTCGATACTTTTTCCAGGAAAATAGTCGAACACTTTTTGAAGAGAAGACCCTGCTTTGGAAAACACAGTGGCAACCGGAATGTTGACTGGGCAGACGTCAGAGCACATCCCACAGTTTATACATGAGACAGCCATATGGGTCATTCTTCCCAGATGAAACAAAAGGTTTCCAGAGGGAACCTTAAGAGCTCCTTTTTTCTTAAAGTCAGAACTCAAGCCAGCAGGATGATATTCATGGGTTTTGGAATCAAAATCGCAGAGTGTACAGTAACAGATAGGACAAACATGGCTGCATCCGTGGCAACCCAGACACGGTGCGAATATGTTTATAAGAGATTTTAATCCGGTGTCTCCTGTTTCTGTCTGCTTAAAATACTTTTCTTTGAGTTGTTCTCTTTTTTTCTTTAGATCTTTGATTTCTTTTGTTTCGATTTCTTCTGAAACAGAACTCCCCGAGATTTCTTTGGCAAACTCTTCTCCCTGAGAGGTATTGAGAAACAAAACGCACTCATCATCTAAGTTTTTCTGTCCCACAGTGGCTACGGTTATATCCGCATTGATAGGGAGGAAATTTTCACAAAACTGACAGGTTTCTCTGGTTTCTGGGGAAATCTCTGCTTTTTTAACAGACTCCCAATACTGAGCAAGAATGTTTTTTTGATTTTTATCTCCCATTAAGTTCAAAGGGAGAACTCCCCCACAAGATAAGCTTATAATAAGTATGTTTTCAACATCTCCCTGAGCTCTTTTTGCCAGCTCCACAAAAGCTCTGAGTTCACAGGGCCTGAGGACCGCTGCAATGGGTTCTGCGGTTTTTCCAATCCGGGTGAAACTGGAGAGTGCTTTTCCAGCATTGACCGGCATAAAAGGGTGTAAAGGAACAGCATTTTCGAGTTCACTCAGACTGGTTATCAAGGAGTGGGATACTGCTCCTTGATCATCCATTTTTTTTAATGTGATTACGCCTTTGATTTTTTCTTTTTCAAGCAGCAGTTTCAGGAAATCACGCAGGGCTTCCTCTGACTTTTTTTTGATTTTTATGGTTTTCGTCATTTTACCGGGCCTCCTCAGTTGTCTTTTCTTCGCATTCATCAGGGGTTTCTACTTCACAAAATTCTTGCTCAGTAAAGTCCTGTAAAGGCAGAACATCCTCTCTTCTGATTCCAGGGGTGTATTTAAATTCCTTCTGAGTCTGATCTCCGACCATACTGAAGATTTGACTCACTGGCAGGGATACAGGGCAAGCATCTTCGCAAGCACCGCAGGAAACACATGAGAGAATCATATGTGACATGCGTCCGATATGAAAAAGCATGGTGTTTAAAGGAAATCTCAAAGCTCCCTTTTCTTTGGATTTTTGGAGGTGTATTTCAGGTTTGAAATTTAAAGTTGGCGAGTCAAAGTAGCACTGCTGGCAGTAGCATACAGGACAGGCATTCATGCAGTTATGGCAGTTGATGCATTTATTCAATTCATTAAAAAAGCCATCTGTTTTTTTTATTTTTTCCTGCCATTCTGTGTTGAATGTATCTCTTTTTTTGATTTTTTCTTTGACCAATTTATCTTTTTTGGACTTCCATTCTTCAAGGGGATCTTTGGGTTCCCAGCCAAGTTTTTCTAAAAATTCTCTTCCCTTTTGAGAAGTTGGAATGGCTATGATTTTTTTATTTTTCTCTCCCCACAGCCCTATATGCAGGTCAGAGGCGGTTCCCTCTAAAACACTGAACCGCTGGCAGACTTGGCATATTGATCTTAGGGATTGGCTGTTCTCCCATTTTTCTGAGATCTGTTTAAAAGATTCTGTGCTTTTTTTAGGGTCGCTCATATAGTCTGAGAGGGGCATGGCACCGGGACAGTCAATGCTGATGAGAGTGATATTGTTCAAGTCTATTTGGTGCAGCTTGAAAAGCTCAACGGCTGCTCGCACTTCACAGGGCCTCATCAAAGCAGCTATTTTCAGTTCCAGTTCTCCGTTTCTTGAAAAGCTTGAGAGAGCCCTGCCACCCTGAACAGTCATAACAGGAGGCAGTGGATCGGCCATCTCAAACAGAGTCTCATCCTGAAGCAGGATCCAGGAATAAGCATCTGTTTGAGGAACTTTAGCTGGGATCAAGACTGCATCAAAAATACTTTCTGCCAAGGCTTTTTTGAAAATATTGATGACTTCTTCTTTTGTGTCTTTTTTTCCAGATAAAATTTTGCCTTTGTCTGGAAGTGCTTTTTCTTCTTTTTCATGATTCATTTGTTTCTCCTTGCAAGGAACAACATTTGTTAACGCAGGGCTTCAAGGACTTCATGGTATAGCTGGGGATAAGTAAAGTGTTTTGAACGAATCGCTCCAGAAGGACAGCTTCCCACACAATTTCCGCAGCCTCTGCAGATAGCTTCATTAACTATGGAAACACCTTTGAAGAGATCATAGCTGATGGCTCCATAGAAACACACAGAAAGACAAGTCTGACAACCTGTGCAGAGCTCTTCCTTTATTTCAGAAACTTTGACTTCTGGTTCTATTTTTCTGCCAGGGATAAGACTTGAGAGAATTTTCCCTGAGATGGCATGTGATTGAGTGATGGATTCAGGTATGTTTCTGGGACCCAGAGCACATCCAGAAATGTAAATTCCTTCTATGGGGGTAGATACAGGATCCAGCATTTCGTGCTGCTCCTTAAAAAACCCTGATTTATCAAAAGGGAGATTCAGTAATTCAGCTAGATGGGAGGTCTCTTTAGAGGGAACTATGGCTGGAGCCACTACGACCATATCTACGGAAACTTTATCTTTGGTGTCATTATTTTTATATTCCACTTCTATTTTATTTCCTGATTTCTTTGTTTTAACCACTTCATCCATTCTGACAAACTCAACTCCCTTTTCTTTGGCCTGGTCAAAGTAAGATTGGTCTTTTTTATGCGGCAGACATAAGTCACGATAAAGTTCTTTAACCTTGATATCAGGAAAGTTATCTTTAAGGTAGTGGGCAAATTTTAGGTTGTACAGACAGCATATTTTGGAACAATAACCTTTCTCTTTCCTCCCGGCACAGTGAATAAGTGCTACAGATTTAGGCTTACTGCCATTTTTCAACTCAATTTTTAAAGAGCTGATCATCTCCTCAAATTCAAGAGCGCTCACGACATTTTCAATTTCTCCGTAGCCGTATACTGGGCTTTCTTTTAGGTTGAATAAGTCAAAACCTGTAGCCAGCACCACTGCGCCGGTTTTAATTTCTTCTTCCCTTCCTCCGCCATTTCCATGATTGCTTCTAATAACCGCTTCGAAATTACCTAAAAAACCACGGACTTCTTTCACCTCACTCGATGTATAAATAGTTATATTTTTATTGTTTTCTGCCTGTTCGATTTTTTCTTTTATGGCTCTGATTTCCGAACCTTGATGAGGTAGGAGTTGAGAAAGTTTTCTTGCCATACCTCCTAGAGAATCTGATTTTTCTACGATCTTGACTTTTCTATTGGGTCCCGCCAGGGTTAGGCCAGCCTCGATTCCAGAAATACCGCCTCCTATAACCAGAACATCGACATTGATTTCGAGTTCCTTTTTTTTAAGTGGATCATGAAACAAAACTCTTTGAATTCCTGCTTTAATGTATTTAATGGCTTTTAATGTTGCTTCTTCTTTATCTGGAATCATCCAGGCGCATTGTTCTCTTATATTGACCAGATGGAATAGATAAGGATTCATACCAGCTTGTTTGCAGACTTTCATAAATGTATTTTCATGGTCTTTGGGAGAACAGGCAGCCACAACTACATGAGATAATTTTTCTCTTTCTATTTCTTCTTTAAGAAATTTCTTTCCGTCGCTGGAACACATTAAGGAGTGTTTTTTAACTATCTTTACCTCATCTAAAGAAGATAATTCTTCAACCACCCTGTCAATATCTATTCGTTGTGGGATATTTGGTCCGCATTCACAAACATAAACTCCGATATTTTTATTCATTTTTTAGTCCTTGATTGAAATTTCATTTGTTTTATTCGCATTGCTATAGAAGGATAATACTTTTCCCGCTGCTGCTTCAGCTTGGGAAACTGAATCAGGAATATCTTTAGGACTTTCAGCGCACCCTATGATAAAAATGCCTTTTTTTTCTGAATCTATGGGACTTAGATTCTGTTCCTGAGTAGAAAAAAATCCCATTGAATCTTGGCTTATTCCCAGTATTTTGGCTAGGTTTTTTGTGCCAGCTGAGGGGGCCAAAGCAGGGGAGAGAATAATCATATCAGATTTGATGGAGTTCTTTTTTCCATTGTGTTGAGTATAGATTATTTCAAGGTTTTCATTTTTTCCGTTGACTTGGATATCTTTATACCGGATAAAATCTATTTTTTTGCTTACAAGGTGTTCAAAGAATTTTTGATGAGATTTCCCAGGAATGCACAGGTCTGTATGGAATTCATGCACCTCTGCTTTTGGGGATTTATCTTTGACAAAATGTGCAAATTTCATTGAATACATACAACAAACTCCTGAGCAGTATCCCTTTTCTTCTCGTCCCACACAGTGAATGATGCCTACAGACTTAATGGGTTTTTCTTGTCTTAAAGTCAGTTCTCCTCCAGTGGGACCATTCTGAGCATAAAGCCTCTCAAACTCCATAGCAGTATAGACATTGGGGTGTTTTCTGTATCCGAATTCAGGGAGTTGGCCCACATCAAATTGATCAAATCCAGTGGCTACAATAATGGCACCCACATCTAGGTCTATGGTTTCATCTTTATCTGTGAAATCAATCGCGTCAAAGCCGCAGGCTTCTTCACAGGCACTGCAGTCTTTTTTCTTTCCGTTTAAACGAAGACAGTGTTCTGGGTCAATAGCAGGTACATTGGGGAGAGCTCCGGGGCAGGCTACAGCAATGGCTTTTTTTTGAGACATTCCTTCTTCAAACTCGTTGTCAAGGCTGACCGGGCAGGGGTCGTAACAGGCTCCACATCCGATACAATTGATGAGGTTAACATATCTTGCCCTTTTGTTGACCTGAACCTTGAATTGGCCTACTGAGCCTTCCAGCTTTTTGATTTCACTTAATAAATAGAGAGTAATGTTGTCATGCTGGAGAACTTCCTGTTGCTTAGGAGCGAGCATACAGGTTGCGCATTCCATATTAGGGTAGACTTCCTCAAATTTAATAGTCTGACCTCCGATAAGAGAATCTTTTTCAATGAGATGCACTTTCAGGCCAGCGTCAGCCAGAATTAGGCTTGCTTCCATCCCTGCAACACCTGCTCCAATTATCAATACATTTTGATTATTCATTTTATTCTTGGCCTTCCTTAGACTTGAGGGTTACTTTTTATAGGATTGGGCCCTTTTTGGGCTATGTTGTTTGTCATCTTGTTCACGATCTCAGCATATCTTTTTCCTTCAGATGCAGAAATCCAGGATAATTGAAGGCGGTCTGGTTCGAGATTCAGCACTTTGGTTATTTTTTTAAGCAGGGCAAATCTTCTTCTGGCATAATAATTTCCCTGTTCATAATGGCAATCTCCAGGATGGCACCCAGCAACTAGCACTCCGTCAGCTCCCCAAAGAAAAGCAGAAAGCACTAAATTAGAGTTTACCCGGCTGGAGCACATCACACGAACCACTGAGATGGATGGATCAACTTCTGTTTTGCTAGAACCCGCCAAATCAGCGCCAGCGTAAGAGCACCAGTTGCATAAGAAACCGACTATATTTGGTTTGTATTTCTTTTCCATGTTTTTTCCTTTTTCAATTTGGTATTAACGTTTTTATACTTGAAATGAATGTAAGAGACTGGAAAAAACCTGGATATTAAAATTGGATTTGTGCAGTATGTTTGCCTTCTGCGTCAGTATTGCAGAATAATAGAGTTTTTCCAGTCTTTTCTGCCCATGCTTTCATATCTTTAGGGAAAGACTCGCAGTCAGCCACTACTTCTAAGATATCTCCTGACTGCATTTGAGGAGCCATTGAAGCGACTTTGAGAATCGGCTGCGGGCATTTAAGTCCCATTGCATTAAGAGTTTTTTGTGCCATTTTTTCCTCCTTATAAAATTTATTGATTTTAAAATGAAAAAGTCAAAGTAGCGTCTTTGATTTCATTAATAAATGTGGTGGCACCAATGATCTCGATGCCTTCACGGAAGTCTTCTTTTTTTAAATCTTTTGCTTCCAGGGCAAGTTCACAAACATAAATTTTCCCACCCAGGCCTCTCAATCCTTCATATAATTCCTTGAGGTCAGGAAGACCTTTGACTTTCATTTTTTCTATGGCGCCTTTGACCATAGCCGGAGCTCCTCCTGGGCAGAAAAAAAGAATTACTTCATCTCCTGATGCCACAGCAGATGACCCTAAAATGAAGGGTGGAAACACATTTCCCGGTTCTGAACCATTAACGGTTATTGCGACTTTAGCCATACAAACCTCCTATAAAATATATAAATTTTTAATTTTGGCCTGAGAGAACAAAAATTCAAATGGATACTCATCTTATAGCTTGAATTATTTTTTTCATTTTCTCGCTGTCTTTTAAGAAATAACAGCGCAGGTTGCCTTTTTTGCGGAAGTCAACAATCCCGGAGTACTTTAAAATATTTAGATGCTGGGAAATATTGGGTTGGGTGACGTCAAAAAGATCTTTGATGTCATTGACGCATCTTTCCCCTTCCAGTAGTTTTTCTACAATGATTAGCCTGGTGGGATGGGCAAGAGCTTTAAAAATTTGAGCCTGCTTTTCTCTTTTCATGACAAGTAAATTAATATATCCTTATATAAACATATAAAGATAAACTTATATTATATTTGAAAACGTTTTTCAATAACTTTTTTAATTTTTTTTAAATTATTTTAAAAAACAGTCCCGTGATACCCGTTTACCTTGTTTTGATCTCCATTATTTTCCATTTACCATGACTGCTTTTATGAAAAAATCTTGCCTATCGCTGAAAATAAATTAATAATGAAAACATCGCCATTTTTTTGAATAAGTCGGGTTAAATGA
>CAYULB010000078.1:0-7873 GCA_964445575.1 uncultured Eubacteriales bacterium | reverse complement strand
TTCTTCTTCATTTTTCTCGGCGCCTGCGTAACTCCCCCCGTCCAATAAAAACAGTAAATAGTGAATTGTAAATGGAGAATCGTATATCCTTAAATACTAAATTCATATTCAACTTACAACTTACCATTCACAATTCACAGTATTTTCAATGTCGCTTCAGCCACTGCTGAATTTCACCAGGGTTACGTCTTTCATTATCTTTTTTACGTGTCTTGCTCTTCTCGCGCATTTAAACCAAATAAACCAAACAAACCAGATAAACTGGATAAACATAATTTGATCGCCTCGCATCTGCAGCAATCTCGACTCGTGAATAGTCCAGACTATTTGATATTGTATTTTTTTATTTTTGAATAAAGAGTCTTACGGTCTATTCCTAGGATTTGAGCGGTTTTACTTTTATTTCCATGCTGCGACCTGAGAACAGACTCAATGTATTCTTTTTCAACTTTTTCTAGCGACTTGTACCTTCCTCCTGTTGGAAGGGAGGGAGAGAGTGAAGAACCAATTCCATGATAGATAAGGTCCTCCAGCCCTATTTTTTGATCTCTGGTGAGAACGACAGCCCTTTCAATAGTATTTTCCAATTCCCTGATATTCCCGGGCCAGTCATAATTCAAAATAGCTTTTTTTGCCTCGCGGGTAAAGCCTTTGATGTCCTTGGATAATTTTTGATTGTATTTTTGAAGAAAATGTTCCAAGAGGGGGGGGATATCCTCTTTTCTTTCTCTCAAGGGAGGAATATTTATAGGCACCACACTGAGACGATAGAAGAGATCTTCTCTAAACTTGTTCTGTTTCACTTGTTTGGCCAGGCTTACATTGGTGGCTGCAAGAATTCTTACGTCTATTTTAATGGGTTTGGTGCTTCCGATTCGGGTGACTTCCCGTTCTTGGATGACTCTGAGGAGCTTTGCTTGTATGTTCATGCTTATGTTGCTTATTTCGTCTAAGAATATCGTGCCTCCATCCGCGACCTCAAAACGTCCGTGTTTGGTTTCATAGGCCCCTGTGAAAGAACCTTTAACATGTCCGAAAAGTTCGCTTTCAAACAAAGTTTCCACCAAGGCCCCGCAGTCCACCACCACAAACGGAGCGTCTTTTCTCAAGCTATGCCTGTGGATTTCTGAAGCGAGCAGCTCTTTCCCTGTTCCGCTTTCACCAGTAATGAGTACGGTGCTTTCTGTGGGGCTGACTCTTTTCATGATATCTATGACTCTTGCCATTGGCTTGCTTTTTCCTACTACCATTGAAAATTGATTTTGTCCTGTGGTTTGGTTCTCTTTGTGAGCGGCTTGAGATTTTGTTGCATTCAAAGCTTTTTTCACCATAGTGCGAAGTTCTTCCGGGCTGAAAGGCTTAGCAAGATAATCAAAGGCTCCCTGCTTGATAGTATTGACAGCCGATTCTATGGAAGCAAACCCAGTGATGATTATGACTGGAATTTCAGAGAAATTTTTTTTTATTTGATTAAGAATTTTAATCCCCGGAACTCCGGGAAGTTTTAAGTCTAACAAAATTACATCGAAATGGGATTTATCTAAAATTGCAAGGGCCTCTTTTCCGTCTGAAGAAGTGTCAACAGCATATCCTTCTTTTGTTAAAACCTGGGTGCAGGAATCTCGTATAGACTCTTCATCATCAATGATAAAAATTCTAGGGTTTTTATTCTTTTTTTTGTTCATTCTTTATAGGCAGTTTGACAATAAAGGTGGAGCCTTCACCAACTTTGCTCTCCACATCAATGGTACCATTGTGTTTTCTTATAAAGCTATAGCTGATAGCAAGTCCTAAACCAGTTCCTTTTCCAACTTCTTTAGTAGTAAAAAATGGCTCAAAGAGTCTGTTTTTCACTTCGTCAGGGATTCCAGGTCCTGTATCCTGGAATCGGATGTAAATCTGACTGTTTTCACTATCCACTTCCGTTTCTATGGTCAAAGATCCATTTCCTTCCATGGCTTCCGCTGCATTGAGTATTATGTTTATAAAAACCTGTTGGAGCTGAGCACTGTCAGCTGTAATTTTTGGAAGAGAAGAAGAGTATTTTTTTATTATTTTTATGTTTTGAAACAGGGTTTTGGTCTCCATTATGGAAAGTGCTTTTTCCACCACATCATTTATATTGACTAAGCTTGTTTCCGGTTCTTTAGGTCTTGCAAATTCGAGCAGACCCTTTACGATTTCTTTGCATCTAGAGGTCTCTTTGACTATTTTTCTTAGGTTATCGTAATAAGGACTTTCCTTATTTAAGTCTTCCAGGAGCAGATGACTGTATATAAGGATTCCTCCCAAAGGATTGTTGATTTCATGGGCTACACCGGCAGCAAGCTTCCCCAGAGAAGCAAGTTTTTCTGACTGGATGAGATGAGCCTGCATTTCTCTGAGTTCTTTGGTTCGTTCCTCAACCTTTTTTTCAAGCGTTTTTCCCCATTCAAGTAATTTCTTATTCGCTGCATCAAGGTCATCGGTCATTTTATTGAATGATTCGGCAAGATATCCTATCTCGTCTTTAGAATTGACTTTGACTTTGTGTGAGAGGTCTCCCTTGGCAATTTTTTGAGTTGCCTCCACTATTTTATGCAAAGGGTTTATGATTCTTTTGGTGGTAAAATAAAGCAGGATAAGCAGGATAACCACACACAAGGATGCCATTAATGTGAAGGTCATCATCACTTTGTAAGCTGTGTCAATGTATGGTTTCTCAAGCATGCCCACATACAATATTCCAATGATGCGGCTTTCAATATCTTTAATCGGTTCATAGGCTGTAATATACCAGTCATTGACTACAAAAGCCCTGTCTATGTAGGACTTACCATTTTTTAAAACCACTTCATTGACTTTTTTGGATACTCTTGTTCCGATAGCCCTTGTTCCGTCCTTGTTTTTAACATTGGTGGATATCCGGAGGTCGTGGAGAAATATGGTCGCGGTTCCTATTTCGTGACCTTTATATCTTTCTCCTTTGTAAACCATTTCCTTGACTCGGTCTACAATTTCGTAGTCATTATTTATCAGCACGGCTCCATACAAAACCCCAAGAAGGTTTCCTTGTTCATCCAATACTGGTGAGGCTGCTTTCAGGATCATTCCGCTGGTTTCCTCTTTTTGGGATGACTCCGCAGCTTTGGGAGTGGGTTTAATTTGAATGGCTGCCTTTTCAGCAAAATCAGCTCCTTCCTTTAAAAGGTCTTCTCGAGATATTAGTTGAGGGGACGCTGAAGTTTTTCTCATCAAGGCTCTTTTTATGATTTCGTCTTGGGATTTGTTGTCTCCTGTTTGATTAGGATTTCGTGTTCTAATGAGGACATTTCCTTTACTGTCAGTCACATTGAGTATATCCAGTTTGTATTCTTTTCTCAGATGGTCTAAGTATTCTGAGATAGAGCCGTATTCCTGATTGATTAAACTTTCTTGAAGTGTTTTCCGGGTGGATGTCAAGGTGGTCACTTCTTTTATATGGTTGAGTTTTTCATTGAAGACCATCTGTGCTGAGGAGAGGTCATGTTTGACCTTATCCTGAGCTTGAGAAAGGAGGGTGTTTCTTATAAGTCTGGAGCCCAGGATTAAAGTGACAATCCCTCCAAATAAAATGACCACCAGAAAGCTCAGGATTATTTTCTTTCTTAGAGAAAAATGAGGAGTTTTCATTGAACGAGTGTGTGCTAAATTATTTATACAGATGCGATTATACTTTATTTAGAAAACCGACTCAAGTAAACATACTCTTCCCTTTATTAGGAAAGATGTCAGATATGATTATGAAAAAATATTACTGCTTTCGGTCCCTTTTTATTTTTTCCACAAGTTTTCCGCTGCTGTCGTAAATATCTATGATGAGAGGCATATCTCCGGGAAGACAATGAGTGCCGCAGGCATGGCATGGGTCATAGGGACGAAATCCCATCTCAGCCATGTTGAGCAGGCCCTCTGAGACTTTTCCGCCTTTTATGAAAGTTTTGGCTGCTTTTTCAATGGACATGTTTATGGCGGCAGCATTGTTTATGGTAGCCACAATAAGATTTGCTTCTTCGATGATTCCTTTTTCATCGGTTTTGTAGTGGTGAATCAAAGTTCCTCTGGGGGCTTCGACAATGCCTACTCCTTCATCAGGCTTTTCTGTGGGGATATTTCGGATTTTGGGATCAGTGATGTCTTTGTTTTCAAGAAGCTGGACCATACACTCTGCAGCCTGAAGGGCTTCAATGAGACGGGCCCAATGAAAAGCGAGGGTGTGATGAGAGGGTTTTCCTCCAAGAGTCTCGTACATTTTTTCATAGGCTTCTTGAGCCAGAGGAGTTGCCATGCCGTCAGAGGCGTTGAGCCTCGCTAGGGGAGCAACTCTGTACACACCGCTTTCCTTCCCTTCTACAAATCCTTTCCACCCCACTTCCTTAAGGTAAGGGAATTTTATATAAGTCCAGGGTTCCACATGTTCTTCAATGTGTTTGAGATAATCTTTTGGCTTGAATTTTGCAAATTCTTTTCCTTCAGGGTCCACCACTCGGATGTCACCGTCATAGAAGTTGACTTTGTTATCTTTGTCCACCATTCCCATATAATAGGTTTTTAGTTGATATGCGTCTCCTACCACCAGATCTACATATTCTTTGTTTTGCAGGACCACATCATCGAAGATTTTCAAGGCGAATTGAGCGAACTCAACAATTCCTTTTGCCTGCTTTAAAAACTCCTTTCTGTGTTCTTCATCCAGTCCTTTGGAAACGCCACCCGGGAGCCCGCAAACAGGATGGATAATTTTCCCACCCAGGTAGTTGATCATATCCCGGGCTTCTCTTCTGGCTTTGATCACTTTAAGCCCGATTTCTTCTCCCACTTTTCCTATGACTCCCAGTATATTTCTTTCCGCAGCAGGTGCCTGAGGTCCCACCACAAAATCAGGTCCCCCCAGGAAAAAGAAATGCAGGGTGTGGTCTTCGAACTGAAATGTATTGTAGATCAATTCCCTTATCATCCTTCCGGCAGGGGGAGGTTCTACATGGAATAAAGCGTCTAGGGTCTTTGTGGATGCCATATGATGGGCTGTGGGGCAGACACCGCAGATTCTGGGTGTGATTCGGGGCATCTCTTCAGCAGGCCGTCCCACAGCGAATTTTTCGAATCCGCGCAGTTCCGGGATCTGAAGGATAGCTCTGTCTACATCGCCTTTATCGTCAAGAAAAATCTCTATTTTTCCGTGTCCTTCGAGGCGAGTGATAGGATCTATGGTGATTTTTTCGGTCATTTTATTGCCTCCATTTTTTTTCTTCTTAAGATAGATGAAGGAAGACTGAATCTGTAAAAAGTCCCTGCAGGATCAACTATACTGTCCATTAACTTATCTATTTCTTTTTCGTCATCTGTTTCTATGATAGAGGCCAGTGCAGATAGAAATTTAGCTCCTTGGTCAAAGACTTGATCCGAAGGGCCAAAACATCCCCTGCAGGGCATGTTGGCTGTGATGCATCTTTGTCCGCATCCGCTTCGAGTGGCAGGGCCCATGCAGATGACACCTTGGGCGAGAAAACATTTTTCTGGGTCGAGTTCCACTTCCCAAGGCCGTTTTATTTCAGTGATAGTAAGCTTTTCTGGTTTGGAATCATTTCTGTCACATTCATCACAGAGAGATTTGTTGGGAGAAAGAACAGCTCCTTTGGGAGGAAGCTTTCCTTCCAGAATAGCATTCACCGCATTCAGGATAAGGTCTTTGGGAGGGGCACAGCCGGGAAGATAGTAATCTACGTCAATGACTTGATTTAAAGTAAACACGATGTCATAAAACTTAGGAAGTTCCAGCTCTTTTCCATCTATTTCTGATTTTTCCAAAGGAACGGTTTTCTCAGGATTTTTTGTTGAAGGTGATTTATGATAGGCATATTCAAATATAGATTGCTTATTCCAAAAATTAGCCAATCCTGGAATCCCGCCCAGATGGGAACAACTGCCAAAAGCTACCACCAGACCGGATTTCTTTCGAAGGAGCTTTACCATTTCCTCCTGTTCTGATAGTCTTACAGCTCCATTGATAAAGCTCACGGCAATAGAACCGTCTTCCATGGCTTCTACATCTTTTCTCTTAAAGTCAAGGGCTACTGGCCAGAATACGATATCCACAGCTGAGGTTACCTTTAATATGTCTTCAGCAAGGTCGACCACCGCTTCTTCACATCCTCCGCATGATGCGCACCAGTAAAAAGCGACTTTAGGTTTATCATTGCTCATTTTTGCCTCCATTTAAACTTAACGGTCCTAATTTTTTTATTTCATCAGTAAATTCATTGCAAACTCTCTGAAATTTTTCTCCTTCCGCTGCAGAGACCCATTCCAGTCTAAATCTGTTCTTCTCTATTCCCATTTGTTCGAGCATTCGAGACAGAAGCCTGTGTCGTCTCAGGGCTTTATAATTTCCTTCCTGGTAGTGACAATCTCCAGGGTGGCAACCGGATATCAACACTCCATCTGCCCCTTCTTTAAAAGCTTTGAGGACAAACTGTGGGTCTACCCTGCCGCTGCACATGACTCTGATTATGCGAAGGTTTGGTGCATAAGTCATTCGAGAAGTGCCGGCAAGGTCAGCTCCCGTGTAAGAGCACCAGTTGCACAAGAAGCCGACTAGTCTGGGCTCGAAAGGTTCGTTACTCATCTGAAGCCTCCTCGTCTTGTAGTCTTTCTTTCCTTTTTCTTAAAGAATGACTAGACATTATAGATTATTTAGAATCATTTTAAAAGAATATTTTTGTTATTGTGTTTTTTATTCAATAAACAACCCTTCTATTTCAGCAAATATCTGGTTGTCCCGAAAGTGTTTCTGCTGGGAGGCCCCAGAAGGACAGGCTGAAACACAGGTTCCACAGCCCTTGCAAAGAGCGTCATTGATTTCTGAGATTCCTTCCTCTTTATTATAGGTAATGGCGGTAAAGGGGCATAGACTGACACAAATTTGACAGCCTGAACAAAGGTCTTTATCAATCACTGCGGTAACAGGCTCGAGCTGGAATGATCCTTTGTCTGATAGAGAAAGAGCCTCGGAAGTTGCTGCCCCGGCTTGGGCGACTGTGTCAGGGATGTCTTTAGGAGATTGGCAGGCTCCCGCAAGAAAGATTCCGTCTGAAAATGTAGAAACAGGTCCCAGTTTGGGGTGTCTTTCCAGAAAAAAAGTATCTTGGCTGCAGGAAATATTGAAAATCCGAGCAATCTCATTTTGGTCTATCCCCGGTTCAAGGCCTACCGATAAGATAACCATGTCTACAGGAATCCGTCTCATGACTCCTATAAGAGTATCTTCAACCCGTATGATTAGTTTTCCCTCTTCTTTATCTGTTACCGCTGTGTCTGTTATTTCTGAAACTCTTCCCCTGATGAATTGAGTGCCTTCTTCTAAAAGCCGGTGATAGAATTCTTCATAGCCTTTGCCAAAGCATCTCATGTCAATATAGAAGTCATAGACTTGGGCGTTGGTCTTTTCATTCAGCAAATGGGCAAATTTCAGAGAATACATACAGCAGACTCTGGAGCAGTATTCGTTGTAATTCTCATCACGGGACCCCACACAGTGAACGATTCCTACGGATTCAGGTTCTTTTCCGTTTGCGAGGCGTATTTTCCCCCCGCTGGGTCCTGAAGCATTCACAAGTTTTTCAAATTCCAATGCTGTTATGACATTATCAAATCGGCCGTATCCATAGGCCTGAATTCTTTTTGCATCAAAGGGTTTGAATCCTGAAGCAAGAATGACACTGCCTACTTCGACCTCTATCTCCTCATCTTCCATTTCATGGTCAATGGCTTCTTTTTCACAGACTTTTTCACATAATTGGCATTCTCCGGTTTTGAAATGAATGCATGCATCCTCATCTATGAATGGAACCATGGG
>CAYULB010000077.1:0-7885 GCA_964445575.1 uncultured Eubacteriales bacterium | reverse complement strand
AGGGGGGCAAAATAGCGAATAAGCCAGCGTTTTTCGACTTTAAATCCAGCGGATTTGTAAAAACTCAAGGTCTCTGCATAGGGTTTGTACTCCGGAGTGCATTCGCCCACTGTCTCAACTCTTAAATCTTTATAGTCCAGCTTTTTGAGTTCTTTTTCCACTTTCTCAAGCAGTCGTCTTCCGATCCCCTCTCCTCTGAGTTCAGGTTTCACTCCCAGCCAGCCAATCATGGGCTTTCCATCATGGCTGAATACCGAAATAAAGCCAGTGATTTGCTCATTCTCCTCTGCCACAAAACACCAAGAGAATTGAATATCTCTGTGGATGTTTTCCAGGGCTCCCTCTGTAAACCATTCTGGATGAAGGCTGTGAGTGATTTGTTTTCTTGAATTTAAATCAGAAATATTGACTCAATATTCTATAATTATTTTTTTTATACTGGATTCTTCCGGCAATAATGGCTGGATGGATTTTTAGTTTTTCTGAAAGACTGATCACCTCTTTTGCCAGATCTTTGGAATCCAGGTTCACATTCTTCCAGTGTTTTTCCGGAATCAATGTGTTTTGAGCGATCTTATCCGCCTGTTTTTCCTTTGAATCTCTCTTTACTGTGCCTGCTCTTTGTGTACTGAGCTCGTCCACGATCATGCCTGTTTTATCAGCGCAAAGATGTTTTTTAAGATGGGCCAGTTCATGAAGGAGACAGAACCAGAAGTTATCTATGCGGTTGTGTCTTAAAGTGAGGGCAATGACAGGTTTGTTTTTTTCTATAACCATGACGGCTCCATCAAGGTAAGTGTTTTTCAGATGAGGGACAATGAAGAATTGGATCCCGTGTTTTTCCAGATACTCCTTTGCTAGGAGGGGTCCATCTTTAAAATAACTGAGTTTTGGTATATCGGACAGCTTGATAGAGCCTAGTTGGTATTTTTTCTTTAACGGATGTTTCTTTGAAAGCTCCATAACTCTCAAACACCATGCCATAAGAGCGTATTTGTCTGTTCTGTATTTTTTCAGGGGACTTTGACTGGTGCGAAACAGCAGTTTGGAAAAACGATTCATGCCCCCTGCCTCTTGGATATATCCCCGGATGATATCTTCTTCGTTTCCTTTTATGTTTTTTTGGTGAGCGATCCAGCCTGAGTTTATCATTTCCTGAATGGGGAATCGGGTCCAGTCTATTTCAGGGATTTCCTCTGGAACCTTCGGAAAGTCTTTTCCCTGTTCTTTGAGCAGAAGTTCTGCGGGAATTCCTAATCCTTTATGAAGCGCGCGCATCATTGAGAGAGAAAGAGGCCTTTTTTTATTGAGAACCTCTGATACTTTGCTTTTGCTGCCTATAAAGGGAACAAGATCCTTTTGATGCAGTCCCAATTGTTCCATCCTGAATTTGATCGCTTCAATGGGATCCGGCATATCTATGGGGTATTTTTTTTCTTCGAAGAGCTCAACCAGAGTGACCAGGAGCTCAAGTTCATCCCCTTCCGGAGTGTTTGGTTCGGCATCCATAAGCTCATCAATGCGAGCTAAGGCTTTGTTATAGTCTTCTTCTGTTTTTATTATTTTATTGATCATCATATTTTCTCCGCATTGATTTTGTCATACTCTTTATGAGTGCCAATAAATCGAATATACAGGATCCTTAATTCATAATTGATTTTAACCACAAGCCTGTATTTATTTCCCTTGATTTTAAAAACAACTCTGGTTCCCTTTATGGGACTTGCTGATCTGTATTGATTTATAACATCCATTGGGTTCGTCCAATTTTCTCTTTTGACCTCATGATACCAAGCCTCTAAAGGGCCTTTTGTTTCAGCGTGCTTTTTGTAAAATTTAATCAGTTTATTCTTGGATATCACACGCATTAATATAATATAGAGAGTTCCCAAATGAATGTCAAGAAAAAAGTTCCCAAAATGGGAATATTAAATATTCATATGCTTAATTTATTCCTCGTCTCTTCTTTTTTTCATCGGGTATGATGTAAACTTCTACGATTCCCCCCGGAGCTTTGGCTAATTTTGTGGGAAAAGAAAGTCTTTCGTCATAAAATTTAGTTTCGTTCATTTTTTCACCTCTAATAGAAGACGAAGCATAGGCGGTGAAATTGTCATTTACCCATTTTCTCATCTCTTTTGAGAAAATTTGATGTGATTCAATATAATGGTTAAGAGGAGCGATTTTGGCCATAAAAATATATGCCTATTGACAGCTAATAAGGTAGGTGTTTTTTTCCGAATCCCAGGTGCGTTTGATCACCCCTTTATCTTCCATCTCTTTTATAATCTCTATCGCATACTCCGGACCCCCTGAAGTCATATCAACGATTTCGATTTGTGATATAGGTTCTCCTTTTTGCCGCACCATGGAGAGTATTTCTTTTTGTTCCGAGGGAAGGACTTTGCGCTCAGCAGGTTTTAAACCGTCTGAACTTACTGTTTTCCGACTGATCAGCCATATCAAAATGCCAATCAAAACAACAGCCACTCCTATGATTAAAATGATTATCCAAGAGTCTGTGCCGCCAGAAGCGTGATGAATTGGATTCATTTTTTTAACCTCCTAACATTTTATAGGTATATACAAATTTCGCAGAGTTCATCATATCCTTTTAGGCATGGTTCTTTGATGGCTAACCATGGCGAACAGTAAGAATACAACAGTAAAAGCCGCCAGCATTAAAAAATCAAATCCAAGGGAAAAGTATCCTTTATTCTGAATACACTGTCTGGCTATATCCGTGAAGTAAGTGAGAGGAGAAACAAAGGAAATAACTCTCCCCCACTCAGGAAGCTGGTCTAAGGGGATGAAAATCCCGCTGATAAAAACCACAGGAAATTTCACCATGACCGAAAGCATCATAATGGTGGAGGGCATGCTGGTAGGCGCTGCAGAGAAAATCAATCCCAGAGAGGAAAAACAAAATCCGGCCAGGATGATCCCCAGCATCAAAATGACAGGATGACGGATCTTTATACCGAGAATCACACCTGCCAGCACAGGCACAACGGAGACCAGAAAACCATACACAAAAGAAGCCAATATATCCCCCAGGATGATGGTAGGGGTTTTTAAGGGAGCGCTCATCAGCCTTTCCAGGGTCTTGGCCTGGGTCTCCCAGGGAGCTACAGCCGGTGATATGGAGGTTGAGGTAAAAAAAAGCACCATGCCCAGCATTCCAGGAAACAGGAATTCAAAGGGAAGGTCTCTGCCCACGGCAAAGGAGAGAAACAGAAAAACAGGAAAAAGGATTCCGAATATAATCACAGGGCCCTTGTAGTAATAAACGCGGATATCTTTTTTGGCGATTATCCAGGCGCGCTTGGCTTGCTGAAAGAGTAGGGCGGTATCACTCATGATTCTTCCTTTCTGGTCAGAGCTAAAAAAGCGTCTTCCAGAGAAGGTGAAAGCACATTCAGGGACACGATCTCCATATTACTGGAGGAAGCTTGATTGACTAATGAAACCACGGTTTCCCCTGGTTTCTCGGTATACATTCTGTATTTATCCCCTTTCTTTTTTAGCGATTTCACTCCGGGTATGGAGTTGAAAAAATGAGGATTCACTGCGCCCTCAAAACTGACTTCAACTGAGTGCATTCCTTTGATCTCTGTTCTGATTCTCTCAGGAGTATCTATTTTAACAATGACTCCGTGATCTAAAATGGCAACCTTATCGCAAAGCTGATTCGCCTCTTCCATCTGGTGGGTGGTCAAGAATATGGTCTTGCCGCTGCTGTTAAATTCCATAAGAAAATCTTTGATCATCCGGGAGCTTTGAACATCCAATCCCGCTGTCGGTTCATCCAGAAAAAGAATCTCCGGGTCACTGATA
Organism: uncultured Eubacteriales bacterium; assembly: GCA_964445575.1. GTDB lineage: Bacteria > Acidobacteriota > Aminicenantia > Aminicenantales > Aminicenantaceae > WJMT01. The sequence continues at coordinate 4,048 of CAYULB010000077.1, read as the reverse complement.
AGGGCCATACACAGGATAAGACGCTGCTTCATTCCTTTAGAATAGGTTCTTACAGGTTCGTCCTTTCTTGAGTAAAGATTCACTTTTTTGAGCAGTTCCTTGGACCTGTCTTTGATCACATTTTTGGGAACCCCGTATATCTCGCCCATGAGCATCATATTCTTCCAGCCTGAAAGATCTTCATAGGCGTTAGCCATTTCAGGGACCACTCCGGCGATTTGTTTGGCTTTCAGAGTCCCAGCCTCATATCCCATAACCAGAGCTTCTCCCTTATCTGCTTTTAAGACTCCGGTTATGATTCTCACCGTAGTGGTTTTGCCGGCTCCGTTGGGTCCAAGAAAGCCAAAGATTTCTCCTTTTGGAACATCAAAGCTTACCCGGTCAACAGCGGTTAATTTGCCGTAATTTTTAGTCAGACTGGATACCTGAATAGCCATTGAGTCATTGGCTGTCATGTTCTGTCACCTTTGTTATGGTTTATCTTTTTCATCTTCTGTAAAAAGAGCTGAAGAAATTAATGTTCTTAAGTGATTGATTTCGTCTCCATTAATGAAGTAATGAACCCGATATCCTTGCCTCTCGCCTTTAACCAGCTTTAAGGCTTTCAGCACCCTGAGATGCTGGGAGACCGCGGATTGACTTATGCCGAGTCGATACGCCAGCGCATTCACACATAGAGCACTGGGCTCGTGCTGCCGGCAGAGCAGCTTCATCAGCTTCAGGCGAGTCGGGTCTGCCAAAGCTCTAAATAGAGCGGCTTGTTCTTCTGTATCATCGTTTATCTTTTTGTCCATCTTATCCATTGGAATGTTGGATTGATTTAAATAAGTTATTGCTAATATACTAAATTAGTATGGAGATGTAAATACATAAAATAAAAATTAATATATGATATAGGATATATGGGGTCGCACCATATTATTCCATACTATCTTTAGATTTATCAATATTTTAAGTTAATCTGATGGACGAATAATAGTCCTTAAACCTCTTTTTTAGGGGGGAAAAATAGCGAATAAGATGTCCTTAGAATACCTATCGAACGAAGGATGATTTATCTACGGATCAAAACTTTTTTGGTCAATAAATCGTCATAGGATAGATCTTTCAAGTCATATCCAAATTGTTCTAACGCTTTGACGATTCTTTTGATGTTTTCTAAAACTGGCCTTACAAATATATCTATATCAAGAGTGGCTCTTGCGTATCCGTAAACCGGGAAAGCACTTGCGCCGATAACAATGAAGTCGACTTTATTTTCTTTTAATAATTTGAGAAGTTTTTCTGTGCCCATTTTTTTTGAGGATCGATTTCATTTCCTTGCTCTTATTTTCCATTAAAGAAATTCTCTGGTTAATGGTTAAGGTGGCGAGATAATTCAGTTCAAACTCAATTTCTTTGTCTTCATCATGATTCTCTAAAACTAGAATTTCTTTGTTTTTTATTTGTTTTGATTTCATGGTTTAATTCTATCAGAAAAAGGGTCCTTAACCAACATTTAAGAAGGTTTTTTAGGGCTTACTGCCGGGTGGCTTCCACATCTTCGATACTTTTGGGTTTGGGTTTACCAAGAAGCCGGTAACCGTCTTTTGTGATCAAGAAATTTTCCTCGTTGCGCAGCCCGCCAAAGTCTTTGTATTCCTCCACTTTGTCGTAATTGATGAAATCAATGAATTTATCGTCCGCTTTCCACATGTCAATCAGCTCCGGGATAAAATAAATTCCAGGTTCAATCGTTAATACGAATCCTGGCTCCAGTTCACGGCCCAGCCTCAGGGATTTCAGTCCGAATTGAGTGCTTTTTTTTTCTCCTGCATAGCCCACGTATTCTTCGCCGAGATTCTCCATATCATGCACATCCAATCCCATCATATGGCCTAATCCGCACGGGAAAAACAGCGCGTGTGCACCCTGGGCAACAGCTTCTTCAACATCGCCCCTCATGAATTTTAGGTCTTTCAAACCAGAGGCAATGGTTTTACAGGCTAAGAGATGGATGTCTTTGAATTTTGTTCCGGGTTTAAGGGATGAAATGGCCTTTTCATGAGCTGCAAAAGCAACGGCGAAGATCTCTTTCTGCCGTTTGGTGAATGTGGGCGCCACCGGAAACGTGCTGGACAAGTCCCCGGCATAACCCATGGCGGTCTCAGCGCCTGCATCCAGCAGAAACATATCCCCGCTTTTCATGATATTTCCATGATAGTGATTGTGGAGAGTTTCCCCATGAATGGTGGCGATAGTTGGAAAGGACAGATTGCCGCCGGCTGCAATAGCGATTTCCTGAACCCGTCCCGCCACCACGGCTTCGTTCATACCCGGGCGCACCATTTTCATGGCTTCTACATGCATCTTGACACTGGTGTTCACAGCTTTTTCGATCTCCTGAATTTCTTCCTCACTCTTGTAGTTTCGTTGATTCACCACAGATTTGATAAAATCTTCAGATGTGTGAGGGTCGGCTTCCATGGGAGGAATATTCAGCCAGGCATAGAGTTTCAACCGATGTTCCGCCCGGTAAGGAGGAAGAAAATGGATCGTCCGGCCCTTTTCTTGAGCTTGCTTTAAGTATTTCGGAAGGTCTTGTGAAGGTTGAATATTTTTCACTCCGGCTTTAGCTCCCCGCTCTTTAAGAGAGGGCTGCGTGCCCATCCAGACAATATCTTCTACGGTTAAATCATCCCCGAAAATAAAATCCTGGTCTTCATCCAGATCGATCACCGCGTTCAAGCCGGCATGGCTCAAGCCGAAATAATAAAGAAAGGTACTGTCCTGGCGGTAATGAAAGGGATTATCTTCATAATTCATGGGGCTTTCATCATTGCCTAAAAAAAGCAGGATACCCGAGTTTATTTGCTGCCGCAGTTTGTTGCGGCGGTCCATATAAGTTTTTTCAGAAAACATGATTCGCTTCTCCTTTCTTGATTTTATTATACACAATCCATCGCTTGAGAAATACTATGAGTGTTCCGAGAATACGGTTATACTCCTGCCGTTATATGGTTCGCTCCCCTAAGATTTATTGGCAATGACTGCAAATTCGCTCGATTTACGATCATATGGAGTTCCTGCGACATCAGAATAGAGAGCCTTAATGGAAAGGCCTGCCTCAATAAATTCCTTCTCAAGATCTTCTGGCGTAAAATACTGAAACCAGTTGTAAACCTGTCTGATGCGCTCAGGTTCAATAATTGTGTATTTATCCAGGACGACTTTCTCTTTTTCGTATTTGAAGGTATTTAAAAAACCGTAATATTTATTTGGTGACCAAAAACCGTTGAGCTGATTTAACTCATATGTCGAAGGTTCTTGCTTTTTTTTGAATGCTGACAGGGAATACACATCAAGAAGAACCGAACCACCCGGTCTTAATATCTTATGGAATTTGCAAAGAATCCTTTTTCTTTGTGCGGGGCTGAGGGCGCAGAAATCGCACATAACCATAAGCACAAGGTCGAATCTCTCTTCTGTTTCAAACTCCAAATAATTCTGATTCACATAGCTGATGTTCAGCTTCTCACGGGCAGCAGCTTCCTTTGCATATTCAATGGATCTCTTAGAGAAATCAATACCGGTCAATCTCGCTCCCCTTTTTGCCAAACGTGTGGCGTACAGTCCAGGACCACATCCGAAATCAGCTATCTTAATGCCCCTGTCGATGTTAAATTCAGATGCGATCCATTTCACTGACCGATTGATGAATTCCACATTGCGCGAAGAAACGTCAATGGCCTTATTGAGGTGGAAAGAGAGCATATGCTTTGATGTATGTTCATCAGTCCATAAATCACTTGCAGTATAAAATTGGAACGGTTCTGGCCGTTTGTTTATCTTCTCCAATTCTTTAAATATTTTAGGATTCATAGTAATCACTTGGAAGGGGCAATCCTTTCGCTCTTACTACACCCATGTTCATTTACGGCATTCTAGCAAAACCTTTGGATTAAAGCCAGCTTATCCCCCCCCATAATCTCATTTAAGAGGGTTTTTATGGTGTCTAAAATGGGTTAACTTGATTGTAATGAATAGGTTGCTGCGGTGCGACCCCTTG
>CAYULB010000076.1:0-7904 GCA_964445575.1 uncultured Eubacteriales bacterium | reverse complement strand
TGATGAAATTCAGATATGGCTTGTGCTCCCTTCAGATTTTTAACGCCATTCTTCTTCATTTTTCTCGGCGCCTGCGTAACTCCCCCCGTCCGTGGGTCAGACATACTCGGCGCCCAGCTTCGCTGGATACCCTTGAAAAATTCATCAGAAGGCTAAATCTTCAATGTCGCTTCAGCCACTCTTGAATTTCATACTCGAAAGTCTGAAAAAAAGTGATAAAAATAAAAAATATAAACTCGAGAAAAATTAAACATACGTTTTTGATGAAATCTTGCATATCGCCAAAGAGAAAATGATAATAAAAGTAGTAAATTTGATGAAATTCAGATATGGCTTGTGCTCCCTTCAGATTTTTAACGCCATTCTTCTAAATCAGGTTGGTTGAATAGGGAAATGACCAATGATAGATAAGAATACGATTAAAGGAAAGAAGCTCTTCTGCCTGGTTGACGGAGAGCACTATCCTCCTGTGACAAAGTGGGCCGTAGGGGAACTTCAAAAATCAGGAGGAAAGGTGGTGGGGCTTTTATTTGTAGGAGGGACTGAAAAAGTCAAAAATGCAGTGGAGGAACTAAAAAGCAGCCAGGATAAATACAAGATTTATATGGGAGGAGCTTCTTTTCAGGCTACACTCCAGATTCTCAACAAAGCAGTTAAAGAAACAGGCTGTGAAATAGTTATTGACCTTTCAGATGAACCAATAATTGATTATGACGAACGGTTTCGGATTGCTTGCCTTCTTTTGTATAAAGATCTTATCTATATGGGGGCTGATTTTAAATTTATTCCTCCAGCCGGAAGCAGAATATTAAAAAAGCCCAGTTTAAGCATCATAGGAACTGGAAAACGGGTAGGAAAAACCGCAGTCAGCGTGACCATAGCTCGTCTTCTCCACAGAAATGGATTTGATCCAGTGGTAGTGGCTATGGGGAGGGGAGGCCCTCCGGAACCAGAAGTTATTATTCCGGACGAGCTTGAAATAACTCCTGATTTGTTAATATCTATTGCAGAGAAAGGCGGGCACGCAGCTTCTGATTATTGGGAGGATGCAGTTCTAGCCGGAGTTCCCACAGTAGGATGCCGGAGGTGTGGAGGAGGCATGGCCGGGAGTCCAGTTGTATCCAATGTCCTCAAAGGGGCAGAAAAAGCAAACGAAATGCCCCAAAAATTTGTCATCATGGAAGGTTCTGGCCCTACTCTGCCGCCTGTGGCTACAGATGTATCTATAGTGGTAGTGGGAGCCTCTCAGCCTTTAAGACATATCATTGGTTTTTTTGGGGAATATCGCCTGATGCGCTCAGACCTTGCTTTGGTTACCATGTGCGAAGAACCCATAGCCAGCAAGGAAAAAGTGGGTGAAATAGAAAAAGAAATCAGCAGACTTTTTCCTGAGATGAAGGTAGCCCTGACGGTATTCAGGCCGGAGCCGCATAAAGACATCAAAGGAAGAAAAGTCTTTATGGCGTTGACTGCAAATCCCGTCATGAAAGACACTCTGAGCTGTTATGTTGAGGAAACCTTCCAATGCTCTGTGGTGGGGATTTCAACAAATCTTTCTCATAGAAAAAAGCTGGAATCTGATTTAAAAACGGGATTAGAGAAGGCGGATACTCTGCTGACCGAGATAAAGGCTGCTTCCATAGACGTGGCAGCAAAAACAGCTAAAAAACAGGATTGTGATATTGTTTTTATGCATAATAGATCTGTGATCATTGGAGGAAACATCCAAAGTCTGGAGGAATCAGTTTTAAATCTCAGCAAATCTGCTTGCAAAGGGGGGAAAAAATGACAGAGGTAATCAAAGGAAAAAAAAAGTATCCTTTTTCTAAAGGCATTCTGGCTAAATCAATAACAAGAACAGGGATTCCTATGAGTGAGATCTATGAGATAGTCAATGAAATACAAAAGAAACTCAAAGGTAAAAATAAACATGAAGTGGAGAGCCAAGTCCTGAAATCCCTTGTAAGTGAGTGTATGCTGGAGAGGGGCTATAAGACTGAAGAGCGCTACTACCGTATCACAAGGGAGATCAAATATCTAACCAAGCCCATGGTGATCATGATAGGAGGAAGCACAGGAGTGGGGAAATCTACCATTGCTGCAGAAACAGCTCATCGTCTTGGGATCACCCGTTCCATAGGGTCCGATGGAATAAGGGAAGTTATGAGATACATGGTTCCCTATCGATTCATGCCTATTCTTCACGAATCCAGCTTTACGGCAGGAAAAAGATTGAAAAATCCTTTTGTTAAAGAGAATCTCATTTTTGCATTCACCCAGCAGGTAAATTCAGTAGCAGAAGGAGTTCATGCCTTTATAAAAAGAGGTGTGGCAGAGGGAATTCACACCATGATCAATGGAATTCATTTGGTTCCTGGATATATTGACCTTGTTGAGGAAAAAGATGATATGCTCTGCTTTCATTACATTCTTTATTTGTCAGATGTGCAGAAGCACATCCAGCAGATTTATTACCGTTCTGAAGGAAGTCGAAGAGTTCCAGAACGCTATGTTGAACAGATCAACCATATAAGAGAGATCCAGAATTTTATAAAGGAGATGGCAGTGGAAAAGGGAGTTATGGTCATTGAGAATGATAACATAGATAAAACCATCGCTACGATCATGGATGACATCATTTCAACTCTAGAAGAGGAGGTCCGCAAATGAATCTACACTATCCGGTTATCTATGACCTGAAAAGGCCGGTCAGAGAAATTGCTACCAAAAAGCTTATTGGAGTAAACCAGAAGGCTACTTTTAGAGAAGGAGTTTCTAAGATGGTGGAATTCAATATAAGCTCCCTGGTCATCACAAACAACGGAAGAGTGGTGGGTTTTATAACAGATACCGATGTAAAGAGGGCTGTTTCCCAAGGATTATCTCCAGATATTGAAGTTAGTCAGATTATGACCACTGAATTGATTACAGTGAATATAAGCACCACGGTACGGGAAGCGGTTGGAACCATGTCTAAAAATAAGATCAAACATTTATTGGTGAAAGAAAAGGGAAAAGTAGTGGGCATTGTGACTGTTCGGGACCTTGAGCACATGGTAAGGCAGACACTGGAAACCTACATATCAAGAGAATAACATGAAAATCCTTCATATCTCTGATACCCATATAGGAGGGGGTGCTGATTTCAACAGAGATGCCTTCCATAAGATTATGGATGAAGAGAAAAGAGGAAATTATGATTTGATCATTCATTCAGGGGATATCACTCAGGGAGGCCGGAGACAGGAATTCAAACAAGCAAGGGAGATTCTCTCAACTCTGAGCACCCCTTATATCATCCTGCCGGGAAATCACGACGCCCGTTCAGGAGGGCTTTATCTGTTTAAAGAATATATAGGGCCCTTGAACGGTGTTCGTGAAGTGGGTGATGCAGTGATTATTCATGTCAATAGTGCTTTTGAAGACAGTGACCAGGGCCGCGTGGGTATGGTGAAGTACAATATGATTCGGGAATCCATGAATAGATTTAGCGAAAAGGCCATTAAAATAATAGCCATTCATCATCATGTCATCCCGATTCCAATGGCAGGAAGAGAAAGGAATGTTCTTTACAATGCCGGTGACATCCTTGACCTTATCCTCAGGGAGGATGTGGACTTTGTACTCTCTGGACATCGACATTATCCCAATGTGAATCAAATTGAGAACACTGTTTTTATCAGTGCAGGTACAGCAAGTGCAACCAAGACCAGATGCGGGGACGTCAATTCATACAATATTATAGATATCAAAGAAAAAAGCCGGCGAGTCAAGACGGTTAGATTGGATGGAAAAGTTCAGCAGTATTCTTTTCCAAAACGAAAAAAGCGAATATTTTCTGATTTTGGGAACAGAGTGTTCAGAACGGTTCACATAGCCAATACCCTGATTTCTGAATCCAGAGTGTTTTTAAGGCGGAATTTTATGAATGCCCTTGACACCACTAAAGAATTGAAGCCGGATTTAGTCGTTCATTGCGGCGGGATTGTCAGAGAAGGGATTGCAGAAGATTATAATGCTGCAGTCAGTTATATGTCTGAAATCAACTCCCCTGTTGTTTATACCCCGGCAGGGCGTGATCTCAATTATCTGGGGTATTATCTTTTTCCCACTTATTTTGGGTCAATTGACCAGAGATTCTCCAGTGGAGAGGTTCTGTTCCAAGGGGTATCCTCTGCACAGTATGATTCTCAAGCAGGGATTGTTGGCCCGAGCCAGCGAAAGGTTTTGCTCAAAAAGCTGCAAACTCCAGAGAAAATCAAATCTGTATTCCTTCATCACAATGTACTCCCAATTCCTCACAGCAGAGAAAAAGGACTTTTAGAAGACAGTGGAGACCTGCTTCGTGAACTGGTCAACGCTAAAATAGACCTGATCCTCACAGGTACATCTTCCCATCCTTTTGCAGCCCAGATTGGAGATACTATTGTGGTTAATGCCAATTCATTGAGCAGTGTGTATCAGCGGAGTGTTTTTGGTAACTCCTTTAATATTATAGATATTTACGAAGGGGCCGTAGCCGTGTTTGAGGTAAACAGTTTATGGGGCCGCCGGCGTCTTCTGGGAATTTGGGAGAGAAATAAAAAGGATGACCCCTCTTAAGCATAATTATGATTTATAAATTTTATATTATGAATTTATATTATCCTGAATTTTTCACAGCCGTCTTCCTCCATAGACCAGCCCTTTGCTTGAAATATTTTTAGCTTTGGGTTGAGACTTCAAGACCTTGAAGATTTAAGGAAACTGGAATAGACTGGATTCTTTTCCCGGGAGAGTGTTTCCGAGAGGTTATTGAATCCAGAGCCCCTAACAGGGCGACACTCACGGAACCAGAGGTTCCTGTTGAACTTCCAGCAGGAATTGATGAGTGAATTTTAATGTCCAGTTTAAGCACTTTTCCTTGTTTTGAAAACCAGGTGTCTGTCCATCCTCCAATATCATTGATTCGGACCGGCGTTTGAGATTTGATTGTTTTGATGATTTGCCTTTTTTTCATAGTTCTTGATTCCAAGGACGGTTCTTGTTCCGTTTGCTTTAATCTGCATCCTCTAAGCGATTCTGTCAACCAAAATACACGTGAAAATCAATTTGAGTCAACCAGAAAATTTCTTAGTAAGTTAAAAATTGAACAGCTTGTATTTTTTTAATATTATTATTGTGGTTTAACTTAAATGAATGCCAAAAAGAAATTCACCAAAGATTTTTATGAGATCCAGCGCAAGCAGTGGCAAAAAAGCCTTTTTTTAATTCTTATTCTGGTTGTATTCTATTTTTTTCTAGTAGGATTGATCTTTTTTGTTTTTATAATAAGCATAGGACTGTTCATACCCGGAATCACTCTTTTTAGTGGAGACGGCTGGAAAGATTTTTTTCTTATAAACCTCATTTTGTCTCTAAGTGTTGCTGCTTTTCACTTTTACGATGCTCGTTTACATGGTGCTCAATTCATAAGAAAGAGGCTGCAGGCCTTTGTTCCAGATAAAGAGGACAGATATCACAAACAGTTCATCAACACTGTTGAGGAGATGCGTCTTGCTGCTGGCCTTCCCAAGGTTACTTCCTACGTCATTTCTGCTTTTGCTATAAATTCAATGGCTTTAATGGAAGCAGACAAAAGCCCAAGTATTATCGTAACAGAGGGACTGCTGGCTGAATTTACCAGAGATGAAATTCAAGCAGTGATTGCCCATGAACTCGCTCACATTATTCGGGGTGATGCTTTCTATATAACGCTGGTATGTTCGCTGGCCAATTTTTTTGAACGCCTGCGTGAGATGACCGAACCACAAAATAGTTCTCAGAGTGAGATAGGAGAGATTAAGGATTCCAGGGGAGGAAATCCCTTGTTATATATGGCGGCTTCTCTGTCATCTATTTTGATGCATCTTTTAAGTACTCTTATTAGCCGGCAGAGAGAGCTGTTAGCAGATGCCGCGGCCGTGGAACTTAACCGGAACCCTGCTGCTTTGGCTCGTGCTATCTATAAAGCCCATGTTTCTAACTCTTTTATAGGAGACTTTAATGCTTCTTATACCCCACTCTTTATGGTGCCTCTTAGATCAAAGGATATCTCAGACGGATTGCTCAGCCGGATCTTTAATTCCCACCCTCCGCTTATGAAAAGAATCCGGCAGTTGGCAGAAATGATCCCCACATCGCCAGCAAAAATTATTGATTCAGTTTTAGAAATTAGAAAGAGGCGGGAGCAAGCTAGATTGATTCTTTATTCCAGGGATGAGACAAGCCTAGGAGGGCAGAAGACTCAAGTTTTTTTAGATAATCTCCAACTTGAAGAAGATTGCATATGGGCTGTTCGAGACCCTAAAGGCAAATGGTTAGGACCTTACAGCTTGGAAAAAATCCTATCCCTGCCCTTTTTTACTCTTAAGATTTGGATAAAAAATACTCAAGAAGGAATCGAAGCTCTGGCCGGGGAGTTTCCTCAAATCCGCACCGGCCTTAAAAATCTGTACCAAAAAAAACCTGTGAATCCCAAAAGGTACAATAAATGTCCGCGCTGCCGGACTCCCCTGAGAGAAACTTTTTATGAAGGAGTTGCCTTAAAGATTTGCCCTTTTTGCCAAGGCAAGCTGGTTGACTCCTCTAAAATGGACCGGATTATTGCCCGCATGGAGGTATCTTTCTCTGATTATTTGGCAAAAAAAGCAGCTGACTTCAGGGAGAATTTTTTGCAGAATCCAGCCAGAATTCGGAAACTCAACAGGGAGAAATCTCAGGACATTTACTGCCCGATGTGCGGCTCAAAAATGCTGCCCCGGCCTTTTACCTATCAATATATCATCCCCATAAACAAATGTTTTCGGTGCCAGAAGATTTGGTTTGACACAGATGAACTGGAGATTCTGCAGCTTCTTATCGAAAAGCCCTCACAATAGGTGGGAATAGTCACGGGTCAAAGGATAACCTGTTGAAAATGAAAAATACAGAGAGGGAAAATGCTTGAGTCATTTTTCTTGAAAAAAACTTATGCATCGCTGAAAATAAAATAATAATGGATGTATTTCCATTTTTTTGAATAGGTAAGGTCTAAGTTGAGCTGGAATCGATTCTGTAAAAATAATACGGCTTTTTTTCCTTCAGTAAGAATTTTTGTGTGGATTTGTTTCATTCTTTTTGTATTCAATCTTTCTTACGCTGATGAAGGAAGTATCCGTACAGTGAAATTAAAAGTAGCCGCGGATGAGGAGTTCCGGAACCAGATTGATTGGCAGCTCAAAACAAAACGCTTGATTGCCAATTCATCTGAAATCAATCCTGAGTTTTACGGGCCTCATAATAATCTGGGCAGTGTGTATTTAAATCAAAACAAAATCGAGGAGGCAGTCAAAGAATATAAAACAGCTCTAGAGATAAAAGCCGATTATCCAGAGGCTCGTTACAACTTGGGGCGTGCTTATTTTTTAAAGGGAATGTTGAGAGAAGCAGAGAATGAATTTCTCAAAGCTGTTCAGTTAAGACCTGAATATGACAAGGCATTATGTGCTTTAGCAGCAGTTCACATACAGTTTGGTTTAGGGGATCTGGCTGTCCAGGAGTGTCGTTCAGCTCTGAAAATAAACCCTAAAAATCTCATTGCCCGTTATACTCTGGCACATGCCCTATACAAGCAGGGAATCCCCCAACAGGCTGAAAAGGAATGCCGCCAAGCAATAGCACTGGGGCTTGAGGTCCCTCAGTCGTATAATCTTCTGGGTATTATCTTAGAACAGAGGAGGAAAAGAGGGGAAGCCAAAAATCAGTTTTTAAAGGCCATAGAATTGGCCCCCAAGTTCATAGAGGGTCATTTGAATCTGGCAAATATTTATTTTAAATCAAAGAATTTCTCTAAATCGGATCTTTTTAAACAGATGGAAAAAAAGGGTTGTCTCTGTGAGTTACAT
>CAYULB010000075.1:1644-8201 GCA_964445575.1 uncultured Eubacteriales bacterium | reverse complement strand
CCCGAGCGCTAAAATGATTATCATGCTTACATCAATCCGGCTTTCTTGTGTTTAGCCGCCACCGCAGCCGCCATCTTCTCAAGAGCTTTGAAGTCATTCTCGGTGGGAACGCCTTTGGAAAGCACGGGTTCTATCACTTCAACGTCAAGTTTTGGTATCATCCCAGCCAGGATGTCTACGGTGTTGCCTCCCCATCCGTAGGACCCGAATATAGATAGAAACCTGGCTTTGGGATAGAGAAGGTTTGCCAGATATGTCCCGTAAACGGCCAGGGGATGGGGACCGGCTATCACAGTGGGAGTGCCAACAATTATGGTGGCCGCATCCACCAGCTTGATGGCCAGCTTGCCAATGTCTGACACCGCCAGGTCGAACTGGTGGACCTGGAGTCCTCTCTCTGCCAGGGCCGGCACCAGGTATTCAATCATCTTCCGGGTGCTTTCATGCATGGAAACAAAAGGAATGACCACCAGGTTGTGGGGAGGGCCCATGACCCAGTCCTTGTACGCTTCTAAGATAAAGGAGGGCTTATCATATATGGGGCCGTGTGAAGGGGCTATCATCTTGATGTCGTATGATTCCAACTTCTTGAGGTTTTTAGTGATTATCTTCCTGAAGGGCATCATGATCTCTGCATAGTAGCGCTTGGCTGCCTCGTAGACCTGGCCTTCGTCTTTTACATAGAGGTCCGAAGATGCCAGATGAGAGCCAAAGAAATCGCAGGAGAACAGAATCTTGTCCTCTGCGAGATAGGTCACCATAGTCTCCGGCCAGTGCACCCAGGGAGTGTGGATGAATTTTAAGGTCTTCCCGCCTATGTCCAGGTCTTCTCCGTCATTAACTGTCTGGAAGCGGTCTTTTGGAATCAAAAGCAGATCAGCAAGCATCCCCTTTGCCTTATCAGTGCAGATCACCTTGGCCTCAGGGAAACGCTCCAGAACCGCAGGGATGGTACCAGAGTGGTCCTGCTCTGCATGGTGGGAGATGAGATAGTCTATTTTTGGAACCTTTTCCAACTGCGCCATCAGTATGCGGGTCTTGGAGGGGTCAACAGTGTCAATCAAAACTGTCTTTTCAGAACCTTTAATGAGATAAGCGTTGTAGCTCGTTCCATCAGGCAAAGGAATCAGGGAATCAAACAGCCTGCGGTCCCAGTCCACAGCACCCATCCAAAAAATATCTTTTTTAATTTTTCTTGCTATCATTCTGCCTCCTTTGTTTATAGATTTCAGTCCAATTTCCTACTATTTTAGTAGGCTTTAAGTGTATCAATGTATTCCTATTTGTCAAGTAGGATTTATCTCTGTCGTGATAATAAGATGAGAATTTATAATGTCTCACTCATACCGGATGGACTCGACCGGATCTTTCAGGCCTGCCTTAATGGACTGATAGCTGACTGTAATCAGAGCAATCATTAAAGCGATAACCGAAGCGAGAATGAATTTGAAAAGGTTGATGTTTATGCGGTAGGCAAAATCCTGAAGCCACCGGCTTATAACCAAATAGGAAAGCGGCCAGGCAATGATATTGGCCAGAACCACGATTTTCATGTATTCACTGGAAAGCATGAGAACAATGTCTTTGGTGGTGGCACCCAGTACTTTTCGAATGCCGATCTCTTTAATGCGGCGGGATACAGAGAGAGCCGCCAACCCAAAAAGACCGAGGCAGGCAATTACAACAGCAAATCCCGTAGCATACCCCACAATCCGGCTCCAGTGTTCGATTTCCTGATACTGCTGATTCACATCCTGATCCAGAAAGCTGAATAAGAAAGGCTGTTCAGGAGAGACATTTTTCCAGGTCTCTTTAATGAGCTCAACTGTCTTTTGCACATTATCCGGTCTTATTCTGATATTGATGAAATTGAGATTTCCCACCGAATAGGTGGTGCTGACATCACTGATTCCTCGCTCAAGAGCTGAGGTATCCAAGACCAAAACAGCAGGACGCACTTCATTTCTTAACGACTGGAAGTTAAAATCCTCCACCACCCCGATCACTCTATGGGGAGGAAAATTCTCTCCCGGGAGACTCTTCCCAACAGCCGATTCCCAATTTAAGTAATCCAAAAACGCCTCATTGACAATCAGGGCTTCTCTTGGATCCGTGCTGAAATCCCTGGAAAAATTACGTCCGGCTTTTATCCGGATACCCATGGTCTCTATAAAGTCATAGTCTACAGTGAGCTGAAAAAACTGCTTGAAATTCCCTTCCTGGTCTCTGAATCCCATCTCTGTCCAATCTCTGGCAAAAGTGGAAGAGGAGCCGGCAACTCCCAGCACCTCTTTTTGTTTTGCCAGGGCATTCCGCAGACGTTCCACAATCTGTCGGTTCCGGTTTTGAGCGGATAAATTTTGAATCACAAGCACATTGTCTTTTTCAAATCCGATGTCTTTATTCAACAAAAAACTAAGCTGATCATTCATCAAAAAAGTACAAACAATCAATCCTATGGAAACAGTAAACTGACCTACCACCAGGGAACGAACAAAAATACTCCGTCTTTTCTGACCTTTTTTCCCTTTCATCACATCAACAGGCTGATAGCTTGAGAGCACAAACGCCGGATAACTTCCAGCTGCCAATCCCACCACCAGCATCAGTGCCATAAAGAAAAAGATGGTTCCTGTTCCAAGAGAGAAAGAAAGTTTCTGGTTTGTGATTTGATTGAATGCGGGAAGAAAAAGCTGCACCATGATAAGGCTGAGAAGAAGCGCTGAAAGACTCATCAGCAAAGCTTCCCCCAAAAACTGTTTGATAATTTGAGAACGCACCGCTCCCAGTATTTTTCGGGCCCCCACTTCCTTAGTCCTGTCTGCAGACCGGCCCAAGGCCAGTGTCATGAAATTGACACAGGCAATCATCAAGACCAAGACAGCAATCCCCATAAGAATCAAGGAATAGAGAGGGTCACTGGTTTCTTCAAATCCAGATGGGACATCCGGATTCAGGTGAATATCGGTTATGGGCTGTAAGTGAAGAGTGACCATTTCCACAGACCGTTCAGGATAATGATTCTGCACCACAGTCTGGAGTTTTGGTTCTATCTCAGAAGTAGAGAGAGGCCGGTCCAGTAATACATAGGTTTCAAAAAACACATCAAACCATTGTTCCAGGGCTTGCCGACTCCTGTATTTATTCACATTTTCAAACGGAATGAGAGCTTCAAATTGAATGCTTGAATTTGGCGGGACATCTTCGGCAATGCCGCTGACTAAAAAATCATGAAATGAATCTCCCACTTTGAGGGACAGACGCTGTCCCATGGAATCAGCTTGTCCGAATATCTTTTTGGCTGTGCTTTGGGTAAGAACCACTGAATTCAGGTTTTTCAAGGCATCTTGCTTGCTCCCTTGAATCAGAGGAAAAGTAAACATTTCAAAAAATTCAGGCTCAACCAGATGAACCCTCTGGGAAAACTTATTTTCCCCATAACGGATGATATCAGTCCGCACATCCAGCCGAACCGCCTGCTCAACCTCTGAAAAAGACTGCTCCAGAGCTTCGGCAAGATGGAAAGGATTGTAAACATAAGAGAAAGGATCTCTTTGAGGAAGGTCTTCCGTGATATACACCCGGTACAGACGGTCAGCATTTTCATGGAACTTATCATAACTCTGCTCATGCCTGACATAAAAATAGATCAAAATACAGACAGCAATCCCCACAGCCAGCCCCATGATATTGATAAAAGAAAAAAGTTTTTGCTTGAAAATATTTCGTAAGGCAATTTTTATGTAGTTCTTAAACATAGACATTCTCCTCAGTTATCTTTTAGTTATCTTTTAGAGCAAAAAACATGCCAAAAGATATATCAGGTCAGAAGGAGAATGCGGCAGAGAAGAAAGTGTTCGCCTGTGACACACAAGCTGTTCATTTACGAACAAACAGGAATTTTTTGGTTTTCAGCGGAAGGGATCTATATTTTCTATTAAAATTGGAATCGATGAGTGCTTGACTTTTACATAATTTGGGTCGGTCGGGGGGTTAAATCATGTTTTAAGAATATTGGAAAAAATAGGTGAGTTGAGTAAACCTTTTATGGATTTTCTGCGTTTTAAACAAAAAGCAATAAAAATTTCAATAATAAATAAATTGGAATGTTTTCAGCAAACATGTGTATCAAATCAATCTATATAAAAGGGGATAGGTAAAATGATCAAAAATTATCTAAAAACCGCATTAAGAACCATTAATAGAGCTAAAATGTTTTCTGTTCTCAATATTATGGGACTTGCTGTGGGTATGGGGAGTTGTTTTTTGATATTCTTATTTGTCCAACATGAACTAAGCTATGACAAATTCCATGAAAAACACGATCAAATCTACAGAATAACTTCAGAGTGGCATCTGGAAGGCGAACAGCAAATCAGTCAAACCACTCCTGCTCCGGTAGCCCCAGCTCTATTAAATGACTACCCTGAAGTAAAAGCCGCTGTGCGCATAAAAAGGCAGGGAGCCATAATCCGATATCAGGGAGAAAGTTTTGTAGAAAGAAAAATTCTGCTGATAGATCCTTCTTTTTTCGATGTTTTTAATTTTCATCTCACCCGGGGAAATCCTGAAACAGCTCTCAGTGACCTTCATTCCATAATCCTGACTGAAAGGGCATCCAAAAAATATTTTGGCGAAGAAGAGCCTTTTGGGAAAACACTGAATATAGGAGAAAAATTCGATTTCATAGTCACAGGAGTGGCCAAAAATCCACCCTCAAATTCCCATATTGATTTTGATTTTTTGGTACGGTTTGATTTTATAAACAGCTACTCTAACTACAATTATATGGACAGTTGGGGCGCATGGAACTTCCATACCTATATTTTGCTCCAGGAAGACTATGCTCCCTCCAAATTTGAGGCCAAAACCCCTGCTTTTTTAAGCACCTACAGAGGAGATGCTGAAAATCCCAGAAAACTGCATCTGAACCCCCTGATCAATATCAACTTGGAAACCCATGGAAAGCTCAAATACATTACCTTCTTTTCAACCATAGCCGGGATCATACTGCTTCTGGCATGCATAAATTTCATGAACCTTTCCATAGCCCGATCTTCCGAAAGAATCAAAGAGATTGGGATGAGAAAAGTCATTGGAGCTAATAGGCCCCAGCTCATCAAACAGTTTCTCGGAGAATCCGCGGTCCTGGCTTGTCTGGCTCTCCCTCTGGCAATTTTATTGGTCTACGCAGTCCTTCCCTCTTTTAACTCCCTTGCCAACACTCAGCTTCAGCTTCAATATTTCCAGAACTGGCTCTTTATCCTAGGAATGTTTGGAATCACAATGGGAGTGGGCTTAATATCCGGAAGTTATCCTTCGCTCTATCTCGCATCAATCAATCCTGTGCAGTCCTTAAAAGGAAAACTGGGGTCAGGGAAAAAAACATCCATTACCAGAAGCCTCCTGGTTGTTTTTCAATTTTCAGTCTCTATCATTCTTATCATCAGTGCGTTAACTGTTTCTCATCAGATTCATTTCATCTACCACAAAGATTTGGGCTTTAACAAGGATTCCATAGTCAATGTCTCTATATATGAAAGCAGCCTAAGAAAAAAATCAGACATCATCAAGTCAGAACTTCTTCAGAATCCAAATATAACCAAGGCTTCAGTCTCCTCTTTTTCACCGGGCAACCATCCCTACCAGAGCATTGACTGGGAAGGAAGAAAGTCAGACCAAGATCTGATGATGGCCTGGTATTCAGTGGATTATGACTTTATTGACACTTTTGGTATTGAAATCAAAGAAGGCAGAGATTTTTCCCGAGAATTTCCTTCAGATGTGAAATCAGCTTATATTCTGAATGATTCAGCAGTGAGAGCCTTAGGCTGGGACCAACCCGTGGGAAAACAATTTCGTGTTGAAAGGGCAGATACTTCCATGGGGCGAGTGGTGGGAGTGATGAAAGACTTTCATTTTGCTTCACTCCATCAGTCCATACGGCCTCTGGCCCTTATTTTAGAGCCACAAGCGGGGTATCGTTTTTCTTTAAAAATATCTTCAAGAAACATGAAAGATACCCTCTCTTTTGTTGAGAGTAAATTCAAAGGATTTGCTCCCCATTCCCCCTTTAATTACAATTTTATGGATGAAGAGATTGCTGAAATGTACATGGAAGAAGACCGGTTAGGGACTTTGATCAACTCTTTTTCAGTACTCGCGGTTTTTATAGCCTGCCTGGGACTTCTCGGACTCGCCTCATCGGCCATAAACCGCCGGACAAAGGAAATCGGAGTGCGCAAAGTCCTGGGAGCATCTGTTCCTAGTATTTTTATACTCCTAGTTAAGGACTTTACAAAGCTGGTCCTTATCGCCAATATCATTGCGTGGCCTATTGCTTTTTATGCCATGAACCAATGGCTTCAAAACTTTGTCTATCGAATAAACCTAGGGTGGTGGCTGTTTGCTGTTTCTGCCTTGGGAGCGTTGATGCTCGCTGTGCTCACAGTGAGCTTTCACACCCTTAAAGCTTCTTCCACTAATCCATCTGATTCTCTGAGATACGAATAGAGCAACCATCTGTGCTCGGTGTATAATCGAGTGGAGTCGGGAGT
>CAYULB010000075.1:0-1544 GCA_964445575.1 uncultured Eubacteriales bacterium | reverse complement strand
GTCGGGGGGTCGGGCCCGGCCATCTCTTTTATAATCAATAAGATAATTACAGATTTCCACAGTTTTTATCGTTTAAAACAATGATTCTTGCCCCTAAAATCGCAATTATTGGATAGTCAGGGAGTCGGGGAGTCGGGGGGATAGGCCCGGCTATAATCAATCCTAAAGCCGGAAGGGAAGATATTGGTCAGTCATGAATCCGGCATAGGCAGCCACACGAAGAGTCCAGCGGTTAAAACCCACCACGGTTTTAAACAGATCCTCAGGATACTTTCCGCTGAACATACGGGCAATGGGCTCCGTAAAGAGACAGGAGGGCAGCCAGCCCTAATAATGCCAATAATGAACAATAGTGAAAATGGGAGATGAACTAAAATTTTTCAAATTTTCACTTGAAAGCAAAAAAATAATTAATTATTATATGTATAATTTTACATATATTTGAGTTTATATGATGATTGAAAATAAAATAAAGTTTTTCAAAGCCCTTGGGAATGAAACAAGACTAAAGATCGTGAGGTATTTATTGGACCATGAATACTGCGCATGTGATTTCACCAAAAAAGCTGCAAAAGACCAGACAACTATTTCAAGACATCTTAAAGTTCTGGTCGAAGCTGATATTTTAAAATACGAGAAAAACGGAAGAAACATGATCTACAGCATTAAAGACAACAAAGTAAAAAAAGCATTATTGGACTTTGGAATCAAAGAAATAAAGTCATGCTGTTAGGAGATTTTATAAATGAAGAGAAATCAAATAAAAAAACATGTAAAGAAAAGGTACTCCCGACTTGCTAAAGGAAAAACGAGCTCCTGTTCATCGTGCTGCCCTTGTGATTATGATGCGGTTGAACAATCAAAAGCCATAGGTTATTCCACAACAGACATCGAACAAATACCAAAAGAAGCAGTTAAAGGTTTGGGCTGCGGGAATCCCACTGCGTTGGCTGATTTAATAGCGGGAGAAACCGTATTAGACTTGGGAGCCGGGCTGGGGATCGATGTGTTTCTCGCTTCTAACAAAGTAGGTCCAAAAGGATTTGTCATAGGAGTTGATATGACAGAGGAATTGGTTGAAAAAGCCAATCAAATCTCAAAAAAATATGGGTATAAAAATGTTGATTTTAGACTGGGAGAGATCGAAAACTTACCAATCGAGGATGGCTCGGTCGACGTGATTATAAGCAACTGTGTCATCAATCTTTCTCCGGATAAACTGAAAACCTTTAAAGAAGCTTACAGAGTGTTAAAACCTGGAGGAAGGATTCTTATTTCAGATTTAGTAACTGAACGAGAACTTCCGGATGAGGTCAGAAGAGACTTTGATGCCTGGGCTGAATGCATTGCCGGAGCTCTGGAAAAAAACACATATAAAGAAATCATTACTAAAGCGGGGTTCAGAGATGTTCGAATCATCTCTCAAAACACTTATCATGAACCGGATTTAACCGCATCTTTGGTTGGAAAAATAACAAGCGTCAAAATAAAAGCCTATAAATAATAAAAATAAGATTCGGCCTGTTCCATTCATTTCGTCGGGG
>CAYULB010000074.1:0-8427 GCA_964445575.1 uncultured Eubacteriales bacterium | reverse complement strand
TTTGAATAAGTCGGGTTAAATGAATTGATAGGAAGATGAGATGAGAATCAAGGGGTTTTTAGTGATTCTGGTTTTAGTAGTGGTAATCGTGTTTTTTATTTACTATATTGGCACAGGAGAAAAGAAAATCATCAAAGAGCAGGTAGATTCCTTTTCCAAAGCTAAAGAGAAACTAACTAGGACTAATATGAACACTTTAAAGAGGGCCTTGGAGGCTTATGCTGCTAAAATGGGAGAATTGCCAAATAAACTCAATGATTTGAGTTTAACTGTTCCTATATCCACAGGAAAGATGGATGGATGGGGGAATGAGATAAAATATGAAAAAATTTCAGATTTAGATTTCCGGTTGATTTCTGCGGGAGCGGATAAAACTTTTGATACTGATGATGACATAATCATCCAATAAATATAAAAAGGAGAGAAAACCATGAAAATGTTTATCAATAAACAGTGGGTAGAAAAAAAAGACCAAATCCCGGTGTATGATCCTTTTGATGAATCTGTTATCGATACTGTTCCCAGGGCTGACTCGGAGGAGATCCAAAGGGCTTTGGATTCTGCCTATAAGGGATATGAAACAGCAAAAAGGATGACCGTCCATCAAAGAGCTTCAGTATTGTACAAAACTGCTGAATATATATCTGATAGAATCGAAGAATTTGCCACTCTGATTGCACGGGAGGGCTCAAAGACTATCCGGGAAGCCAGAAAAGAAGCTCTCAGGTGTGTGAATACACTTACTGTATCTGCAGAAGAGGCCAAGCGCGTTGTAGGAGAAACCATTCCTTTTGATTCCTTTCCTGGAGGAGAGAAAAGAATCGGATATTATTACCGATTTCCGGTAGGAGTGGTGCTGGCAGTGACTCCCTTTAATGACCCTTTGAATCTAGTCGCCCATAAGTTGGGTCCAGCTGTTGCTTCTGGCAACAGCATTCTTTTAAAGCCAGCCACTTTGACACCTCTTTCTGCCATCAAATTGACTCAGGCTCTGCTGGAATGTGGTTTGCCTCCTGAAGTTATTCAGGTGGTGACCGGACATGGAAACGAGATAGGGGATACTCTGGTTTCAGATAAGAGAGTGCGTATGATTTCCTTTACAGGAGGAGTGGAGGCGGGAAAACAGATCATGAAAAAAGCCGGCATAAAAAAAGTCGGTATGGAGCTGGGATCGAATTCTCCTGTTATTGTGGCGAAAGATGCCTCTTTGGATTGGGCTGTAGAATCCTGTGTTTCCGGTTCTTTTTGGGCGGCTGGTCAGAACTGCATTGGAGTGCAGAGGATATACATTCACAAAGATATTTATAATTCATTTAAAGATAAATTTGTAGATAAAACCTTGAGCTATAAAATTGGTGATAAGATGAAAGAAGAAACCGATATGGGGCCTTTGATTACAGAGGAAGAAGCTGTTCGGGTTCAAAAATGGATTGACGAAGCTGCTTCTATGGGAGCTGAAGTTTTATGCGGCGGGAAGCGAAAAAAAGCGGTCCTTGAACCCACAGCACTTGAGAAAGTTCCTGAAGCCGCCACTATTTACCGAGAAGAGGTGTTTGGGCCTGCTGTCAATCTTTTTCCAGTTTCTGATTTAGAAGAAGCTGTAGAAAAAGCCAACAGCCTGCCTTTTGGGCTTCATGCTGCGGTTTTTACTAAGGATGTGGATTTAGCTTTCAGAATCGCCTACCATTTAGAATGCGGCGGAGTTATGGTGAATGATTCTACTGACTACAGACTGGATTCCATGCCTTTTGGAGGCATAAAAAATTCAGGACTGGGAAGAGAAGGAATTAAATTTTCTATCCAGGAGATGACCGAACCCAAGACTATTTGTTTTAATCTCGAATAAAATTATTTCTGCTGGTTTTTCTAAAGCGGAAGGGACTCAGTTTCAACGAGTTAAAAGGAATTTAGGATGAGTGAAAAAATAAGCATGAAAAAACTCAAAAAACACGTGGGAAAAGAAGTTTGTGTTTCTGATTGGTTTAAGATAACACAGTCTCTGATCAATGATTTTGCTGAATGCACCCATGATAAACAGTGGATCCATGTGGATGTTGAAAAAGCAGGCAGAAGCCTCCTGGGAGGCACAGTGGCTCACGGGTTTTTAGTGCTGTCTCTGCTTCCTTATTTGAGCAGGAACAGTGTGCTCTTTTCTTATGATTGTAAAATGGTGGTGAATTACGGAATAAACAAAGTAAGGTTTATCAGTCCTGTGAAATCTGGTTCCAGAATCCGAAACCGGGCTGTTCTTGAAAAAGTAGAGAAAAAAGGATTCAGACGCATTCTCGCTCATGTGCAGAACAAAGTGGAAACAGAAGGTCAGGATAAACCAGCGTTAGCTGCAGAGGTTTTGATACTTTTTTTTGTTTAATCCGCAGCAATCCCGGAATCCGCTGCTCCCAAATCTTCTCGGCTAGCATTTTATTTTTGACATTTTTCTACCGGGAATTTATGATTTGCTCTGCTGTTTGACTTGGAAAATTATTCAATTCTGATAAAATGGACTGTTTCGTTATGGGAATTTGAAATGAACGATGAATTTGATCCTGAGAATAATTACCAAAAAACAAAAGAGAGGGTAGGTTATATCCCCCGAAAAAAGGTTTCGCAGAAAGATTATGACAGGGTCGGATTTAAAGCCGGTCTTGAAGTCCATCAGCAGTTAAAAACTAAAAAAAAGTTGTTCTGCAACTGCCCTGCTGGTGTGTATAACAGCAAAGAAGAATACGATGCTGAAATCATAAGACATATGCGCCCCACCTTGAGTGAATTAGGGGAGTATGACGGCACGGCTTTGATGGAGTTCAAGACAAAAAAGCAGATTGTCTACAGAATAAAAAACGAAACAGCCTGCACTTATGACATTGATGACACTCCTCCTTTCTCACTTAACCGAGAAGCTCTTGACATTGCTTTGGAAATCTCTCTTCTGTGCAAATTTAACATCGTGGGAGAAGTCCATATCATCCGAAAGCAGTATTTAGATGGAAGCATTCCCACGGGATTCCAGAGAACAGCCATTTTAGGGGTAGAGGGAGAAATCCAGCTGAGTCATAAAAAAGTCAGGTTGATTCAGCTCAGCCTGGAAGAAGATTCCTGCCGGGAGATCTCGGACGTGAGACATGTGAGAAAATATCAGACTGACCGGTTGGGAATACCTTTAATTGAGACAGTGACTTATCCTGATTTTAGAAATCCTGATGAAGTAAGAGAAGGGGCTGAATACATCCGTTTTCTAAACCGGAGCACAGGAAAAGTGAGGACAGGAATCGGTTCAGGGAGAGAGGATGTCAATGTGAGCTGTCAAGGAGGAACCCGCATTGAGATAAAGGGAGTCGCCCATAACAAATGGATTCCAGAGCTGACTCATAACGAGGTATTCAGGCAGTGGGCTCTCCTTCAAATAAGAGATGAGCTCAAAAGAAGAATCAGAAAAAAAGAACAATGGTGTATCAAATCCAAATCTCTTAAACATGAAAAATTCCGCTTCAAGTCTCAAAATTTGAAAGACGCGGTTCAGAACGGATTTGAAATGACAGCAGTCAATCTTCCTCGGTTTAAGGGGATACTGTCTTGTTTTACTCAACCCGGTCAGATGTTCGCTGATGAGTTAAGCGGAAGGATAAAAGTGATTGCCTGTATAGAAAAGCCTCACATGGTTTATTCGGAACAGATTGAAAAGCACATAACCCCCTATCAGTGGAACAGGATCAGAAAGATGCTGGGGGCAAAATCAGGTGATGCCCAGGTAGTTATCTGGGGTCCAGAAGAGGACATCCCTACAGCTCTTGAAACCATTGAGGAAAGATGCCGGCTTGCATTTGATGGGGTACCAAGAGAAAGCCGGAAAGCACTTGAAGATGGAACCACTATATTTGAACGGGTCCTTCCAGGGGCGGACCGCATGTATCCGGATACAGATTCAGCTCCCATTCCTTTAGAGGAGGAGTATATTGACAAAATAAGGCAGAGGCTCCCAAAGGATGTGTACCAAAGAATCAATCAGTTAAGAAAGTGGGATATTCCAGAAGATACCTTTACCTATATCCTGAGAAATAATCTTTTCCCTATTATGGAAAAAATTGTAAATGATGTGGACATTGATCCTAAGTATGTGGGAACTCTTTTCGGTCATGTATTGAAACACATTCAGGGGCAGGACCAGAGCTCATCTGAGTTCAGGCATGAGCAAATTTATCCATTACTGAAGTTTCTTCAGGACCATTCCGTTGAATTCGAATTAGCTGAGGTGGTCCTCCCTGAATTCTATCATCATCCCAATAAAGATTTAAGCCAGATTTTAAAAAAAATAGGTTTTAAATACAGAGAAAAAAAGGATATTTTGGCCAGGATCCCAACTGTTTTAAAAGAATTTGTCCCTTATAAAAGGACAGACAATGAAAAAGAAGCCATGGTTGAGTGGGCTATGGGAAAACTGAGGCCTTGGGCACTAGGAAACATTCCTCTTTCAGAGCTCAAGCAGATAGTCAGACAGGAAGCTGAGAAAAATGAATGAAAAAGAATTGTTCCAGGGATACAGGGGAAAAGCACGGGACCTTTTAAAAAGATTCCAGGCCAGAGTCTGGGGAAAAGTAAGAGTGGATACCACAAGAGGGAAATTTGAAGGGACCATACTCCCAAGAGCAGAGAATGATGATGACAGACACATAGTCCTTAAAATATCCAGCGGTTACAACATCGGGATTGATATAGAGACCATAAACAACATTAAAGAGCTGGGGTATAAGAAAGCACACTATCAAATACCCGAGAAAAAATTCCCCTATTCAGAGGATAAGCCCAATGTCAAACTTTTGGGTACAGGAGGCACTATAGCTTCCCGATTGGATTATAGAACAGGAGCTGTGATCCCAGCCTTTTCTCCGGGAGAACTTTATGGTGCTGTTCCCGAGCTTGCAGACATATGCAACATAACCACAGAAAAGCTGTTCGGAGTATTCAGTGAAAATATGGGCCCCATGCAGTATAAAGTTTTAGCAAAAGCCATAAAAAAAGAGATTGAAAAAGGTATAGATGGAATCATCATCGGGCATGGAACCGATACTCTCCATCACACGGCAGCCGCTCTTACTTTTATGGTTCAGGACCTTCCCATTCCGGTTGTGTTGGTGGGATCCCAGCGGTCCTCGGACAGGCCCAGCTCAGACGCGGCTTTAAATCTGATGCATGCCTCTTACGCAGCAGGCCATTCAGATATTGCTGAAGTTCTGGTGTGCATGTTTGGTCCCACTTCAGATGAATATGGGTTCCTGCACAGGGGAACAAGAGTGAGAAAAATGCATTCTTCTTACCGTTCCACTTTTCGGACAATTGGAGATGTTCCCGTGGCCAAAGTTACAGGAAACCATGTGGAACTGATTAAGAAAAAGTATAACCCTCGAAGAAAAGATAAAAAGTGCCGTATATTTCCTTTTTTTGAAGAGAAGGTCACTTTGATTTATTATTATCCCAACATGCAGCCCGATATAATCGATTCACTGGTTGATAATGGATACAAAGGAATCGTTATTGCCGGCACAGGATTGGGACATGTAAACAAACCGGTTTACCCGGCTATAGAAAGAGCTGTTAAAAAAGGAGTGCATATCTATATGACAGTTCAGACTCTTTGGGGATATGTGCACATGTATGTTTATGATACAGGAAGAGACCTTATGGCCAAAGGAATCGTTCCTGCTGAGAACATGCTTCCTGAGGTGGCCTATATAAAACTGGGATGGGTATTGGCTCAGACAAATGATCCGGAGAAAGTCAAACAAATGATGCTGATTCCTATAAATGATGAGATCACAGAAAAGGAGCCCTATAACGGATATCTCATTTATCAGGGGGGAGTTCCTGAAGTGGAAGAATTTATCAGAAAATTCCACAAATAAGGATAAAAATTAGGTATAGCTTGATTTTCATTGAGCTTGCAAAAGTCTTAATTCGTAAAAATTCCGTTATCAAATCTGTATGATAGTAATCAATGTCATTTGTTTTTATGAAGTATAAATAAAAAAGGGGAGATATGGAGGAGTTTCCTATCTCCCCTTTGAGCTTCGGCTTTTCAATCCTTAAACAAATGATGATTCTCTCAGCTGTTAAGGATTTTTTCAGCTTCTTCTTTATCTA
Source organism: uncultured Eubacteriales bacterium (assembly GCA_964445575.1). GTDB lineage: Bacteria > Acidobacteriota > Aminicenantia > Aminicenantales > Aminicenantaceae > WJMT01. Next base: position 2,292 of record CAYULB010000074.1, on the reverse strand, counting down.
TTTCAGTAATATAAGGAATACCGCTAATATTTTCAGCTTCTCTGGTCAGGGAAGCAATGTCATCTCTGGAGATATATTTGAGATGGAATTTTCTGCTTCCGGCCATAAACTGTCTTAATCCTTGACCGAGCCTTTCAAAATAACCGTAAAGACCCAAACCGCCTGTGGGAATTTCTTTGAATCGGTCTCCGAATTTTCTCTTGAGTTTAGGAGCCGTGACAAAAATCTCTTCAGCTGTGCTGCCAAACCGTTCCACATAAACCGGTATCTGCTGTTCTTGGATCCTTTTCCCAATGGTTTTACCGACCATGGTGGCAGCCATAGGACCTCGGGCCATTCCTATAATCTTGAAATAGGGAGCTCCTAAGGCCAAAACCTTGAAGATCTGGTCTTCAAAAGTAATGCCTCCTGCTGCAGCAATATCAGGGACAAACTCTCCTTTTTCATCCAGTTTTTTGAGATATTTGTAAAGAAGCGACCACAACTCCACTCCAGGGACTCCCCATTCATTCATCATGCGCCAGGGGCTCATTCCTGTTCCGCCTCCGGCAGCATCAACAGTGAGGAGGTCCAGTTTGGCTTTAGAAGCAAATTTGACTGCTCGAGCCAGGTCAGCAGGCCGGTAAGCACCTGTTTTCAGGAAAATGTACTTGGCTCCAGCTTTTCTCAGCTCTTCAACTCTTTTCATAAAGCTTTCTTCTTCCACCATGCCGAGTCTTGAGTGTCTTTCAAATTCTTTAAAGCTTCCCTTTTTAAAAGCTTCGATGACATCCGGGTCTTCTGGATCTGGAAGAACAATATATCCTCTTTGTTTCAGTTCTTGTGCTTTTGATAGGTTTTTTAATTTGACTTCGCCTCCGATATCTTTAGCTCCTTGTCCCCATTTCAGCTCAACCGCGTCAACTCCCAATTTTTCAATGGCATATTCCTGGACTCCCAGCCTGGTGTCTTCTACATTGGCCTGGACCGCAACGGTTCCGTATCCTTTTTCCTGCCATTTTTTGTAAAAATTAACCCTGTTTTCCATATCAACAGAACGGACAATTCTTCCGTTTTTAATCTCTGATTCATTATCCATGCCGCATACATTTTCTCCCACCGTAAGAATGGCGCCAGATATGGCCGCTCCTGCTGCCAGGCCTTCCCAATTCTGCTTAGCAACATTGGTAGAACCCATGGCTGAAATGACAAAGGGGACTTTGAGTTTGATTCCTTTATCATGGCCTATGGCTGTTTCAATGCTGACTTTAGGGAAAGTGGCTTTGTCACTGTCAGCTTCCACTCCATGGGCTCCCACTGCTGTGCCAAGAATGGTGAAATCTGAAAGGTCCACAGGGTATTCTTTTTCTGACGCTGAGGTGATGATTCCAAAAGGCTGTGGGTAGAGAACTTCATGACCGCGGTAGGCTGATTTTCCGATTTCACACATCCCAATACAGCCATCAACACAGGTCACACACATACCGCTAAAGGGACTGATAGACCCTTCTGTCCGGTTCTTAGTAAGGGTAGCGGCACTCCGATTTAGTTTTGTATAAGACATTCTTAATTCCTCCTTATTGACTCTTTACTTTATCTATTAAAAAAACCATTTTTTACTGATTATTTTTTAGTCTGGTTTGGCTGAGTTTCTTTTTTTTTATCTTCTTCTCTGACACATGTACCGCAGTGTCCCGCATCATACATCCAGCATTGGAGTTCGTCATAAACATCCACACAGGTGGGATCCATGGTCAGACAGGCATTGCATACATCTGCATCAGGATCAGGTCCCTGGCATCTGAGCTGGCACGCAGGACAAATATACATGCATCCCCCGCACAGCCTGCAAACTTCAGAACGGACATCAAAGGGGGTTGATATTCTTCTTTTATGCCCTCTATTTTGAAATCCGATGGCCTTTCCATCCATTTGCTCAGCACACATACGCACGCAGAGTCCGCAGAGAATGCACTCTTCATTTCTCGCTTTAAACCTCATCTGGGTCACTCCAAATTTTGAGGCTAAGTCTTGGATTATTTTAGAGTTAGGGGCTACCGAAAGCATAAGTTCTATCATCATCTTCCGGGTGTTGAGAACTTTTCTGGTATCAGTTCTCACTACCAGTCCTTCTTCAGCAGGATATGTGCAGGAGCTTACAAGTTTTGCTTTATCTCCTTCCCCGATTTCCACTAGACACAGCCGGCATCCTCCATAAGTGCTCAATCCTTCATTGTAGCAGAGGGTTGGAATTTCCAGTCCATAGAATTTAGCTGTTTCCAGGATAGTCCACCCCTCTTCTGCTTTGACCTC
>CAYULB010000073.1:0-8967 GCA_964445575.1 uncultured Eubacteriales bacterium | reverse complement strand
TATTGTATTAATCAGGGGAAAAACAAGGTGAACGGGTATCACGGTACTGTTTTATGTACTGTTTTATGCGGTACTGTTTTATTACTGTTTTTAAAAAAAGGTTGACTATCGCAGGAAAAATTAATATAAATTGAGTGGGCTAAAAGAGGAAATCAATCTGATTGTAAGCATCAGATTTTGAACAATACATGCTGAGGCCAATCCATAGTGGATAAAATCAAAAAGAAGACTAACTCCATCAAAGACAGGCTTATTTCTAAAAACTTTCCAAAAAAAATCCTAATTCTCAACAACAGCAGTGAACAAGCTTTTCATCTGGATAAGCTCTGTTCTGATTTAGGGCAGATTCATTACGCTCCCACCCTTGAAAAAGCATCCTCTCTAGCGAAATCACTGGATTTCAATGTCCTGGTTGCTGATAACTCCCTTGCCAGTTATTCTCTTCTTCAGGGAATCTCTAAAAGAACCACCACTCTTATCATAACAGGATATTCCGAAGAAGAAATGATAAACACGGCCAGAGGCTGGCCTCAAAACCGGTTTGTCACCACCTTTCTTTTCTCCCAATCCCAAAGCAGCCGGAATCTGTTCAGACGCTCCCTGGAAACAGCCATGAAACACTCACTTCTTCTTCTCGAAACCCAGGCTCTCAAAAAGTCAGCTGAGAAAAAGGAAATCGACTACCAAAAGGCCTTTCAGGAAATAAAAAAAATAAAAAAATTTATCAGAGCTTCCATAGTCAGAGAGATGGAAAAGCGCATTGCTTACCAAGCTAAATTTCAATATTTTAAAAAAGAGAGGCTTAAGATCGAGGTCTTATTGAAAAAGCTTTACATGGCCAATGATGTCACCAGCCTTATTGATACCATTTATGAGATCAAAGAACTCATTAATGCCAGGGGCACCACCATCTATATTCTTGAAGAAAATCACTCTACGGGAAAATATTTAAAACCCCTGGTATGGGACGATTCCATCCTCTCCCACATGGATTTTACCAAACACATCGTTCGTTTAAACGAGAATGACTTTGCAGCCAAATCAGCCCAGCTTACCAAAATAGTAAAGGCCTCCAATATAGACCCAGATGCTGAGATATGCTCCCGCTACCAAAAGCAGTTAAATTCTTCTCTCTTCAGCATCATGTGCCTTCCTATCATATATAAAAATGAGCTCATAGGAGTTCTTGAAGTTTATAACAAGAAACAAGATGACCATTTTGACCCCAAAGGATTTGATCAGGTGGACCAGGATACATTAGTTTACATCACCGAACACATATCTATTGCTATCACAAAGCTCAATCTGATTCAATATGATCCTCTGACCGGCTTATTAAGGCCGGATCCCTTCTTTGAAAAAGTTATCCAAAAAATCAAAATGGAAAACAAAAGACACCGGGAAGGAGGCACTTACGCTCTGGTTATGGGAGATGTGGATTGGTTCAAAAATTACAACGACAGATTAGGACATGAATCAGGAAACCGTCTCCTCAGAAAACTGGGAAGCATTCTTAAGTCTTCCACCCGTGAGGAAGACATTTTGTGCCGTTATGGTGGAGAAGAATTTTTATTCTTTTTATCCGGGCTGGAAAATGAAGAGGAAGCCATGATATTCACAGATAGAATAAGAAAGAATGTGGAGGAAGCCTATTTTGAAAACCAAGAGATCCAGCCCCAACATAATTTGACCATGAGTTTTGGTATCACCCATTTTTCAAAAGACAAGTTTAAGGCCCCCAGTTCTGTGAATAAAGAAAACTTAATAAACCTGGTTAACGAGGCTGATATAGCTTTAGCTGACGCAAAAGGAAAGAGAACGCCCCTCTCAGGGAAAGAAACAGATTACATCTGGAAAAAAAATAAGGTTTCTTTCTATCACCGCCAAATCTCTCCGGAGAAAAAAGATCCTGAAGCTGACAAACCCCTTCAGAAAAAAATCCCAGAAGAAAAAAGAAAGTACCCCCGCTACTATTCTTCGGTTCCCATGATTTATAAAAACAAAAAAGGCCATGAAGCCACGAAAACAATCAACATAAGCCAGGGAGGAATCAAAGTTTCCAGTACTTCACTGATTCCCCCTCATAAAAACTTAGACCTTATTCTTGTTCTGGGTAATAATGCTTTCGAGTGCAGAGGACAGGTGGTTTATTCCCACAAAGGGAATGGACATCTTTCCCATTATTATGCGGGAATTGAATTTACAAAAATGTCTCTGGAAGACAAAAAAATGCTGGAAAAGTACGTGAATTCTTTATCCTGACAGCTCATTAAGGATAGACTCTGTATATTCTTCAAAAGGCGTGCTCTTCGCATCAAATTCCTTCTTTAAATCATTAATAAATTCAGAAAAAGAGCTGAAGTCGTTCTCATTGCTCCAGTTTTCCATGCTCACTTTCTCCAGGATTTCTTTGAGCTTCTCGCTGTTCACAACATCTTCTGTGCTCTTGGGGAAAAAGCAGTCTTTCATCTCACAAACCCTCAGACAGTTCAGGATCAGTTTGCGGACATTTTCCTGCTCCTGGATGATTTCTTGTTTGATAAAAAAGTGTTCTTTTGGTGAAGTGGTATCTTCCAGCTTGATGTACAAGCTTTCTGCATTCTGAATACCTTTGGTGATGGAATCGATTATGTGTTTGCAGTCAAGGGTGACCTTCCCTTCGTTTTCAAAATAAACCACTTTGGCTTCATCTTCCTTGCCTTCCACCTTCTTGAACTCTTCTAATTTCTGGTAAGCTTCTTCTTTCTGTTCTTCCTGGGGGACCTCTTCTTCTTTTGTTTGTGTATCTTCTTCTCCTTCAGTTTTGACCTCTTCCTCTTCCTCTTCTTCTTGTTCGCCTTCTTCTTCAATTTCCAATTCTGATTCTTCTGTTTCTTCCTCCTCTTCTTGGTATCCCTCTTCCTCTTCTTTTTTCAATTCTTCTGCTGCTTCCTCTTCCTCTTCTTTTTTCAATTCTTCTGTTTCTTCTGATCCCTCCGCTTCTTCTAACTCTTCTCCTAACTGTTCCTCAATCTCAGATACAGATGTTTGGCTGCCATTTTCTCCCAGCAGCTCTTTGATCTTATTCAATTTCTCAAGCTCTTCATCCAGGTCAAAATCTTCATCCACAAGCTCTACAGCTTCAGGAATTTCTGCTTCGATTCCATATTTATCCTCTAATTTCTTTCTCAAACTGGACAGCTTCACTAATGTTTCTTCATTGATATTTTCAAGTTTCTTATTCAAATCATCGATGATTTTCAGCTCCTCCAAGGATTTTTTGGTTATGGATTCAATCTCTGACTGAAGTTTCATCACAATGTTAAGATGAGACTTTATTTCATCTTTTATAGAGGCTTTTTCTTGTTCAAAATTAGACAGGAGAGTCTTGTATTCACTTAAACTTTCCCTCTCTTCAGTAACCTCTTTTTCCAGTTCATTGATTTTGTTCTGCGCCTCTTGTTTCTGTCTGTTTATAACTTCTTCCAGCTCCTCCTCTATCTTTCGCCTTCTCTCCCCTAGAATTTTAGTTAACTGTTCTTCGACTTCTTCTATGACCGAAGCTGAATTTTTCAAAAAAACATCTTTTTCTTTCATTCTTAATTCTCCTGTCCCCTTTTTATTAAATAATACCTCTGCCTTTTTCGGGTGTCAATATACCTCTCATTTCAAAACTCATTATATCTGCGTATAAATATAGCTGAAACTCCTTATGCAGAGCAATACCCTTTTGGGAGTAAATAAGGGGGGATTTTGAAACAAAAGAACTCACCTTTAGGGGTGAGAAAAAGTGGGAGGGAACTACTGAATCTGGCCGCTGTCTTTTGACGAGATTCGGGCCATATTTTCAAAAAACGGCATAAGCCGGGTACTTTCAAACCTGATTTTTTTCCATTTCTTAATATCGAGAGAACAAAAGGCTTTCACAACTTCAGGGTCAAATTGAGTTCCTGAATTTCTCTTGATCTCCTCTCTGGCAAAATTGAAACTCCGTTCTTTTCTATACGGCCGGTATGAAGTGATCGCGTCCAGAGCATCTGCCAGGGCAAATATCCTTGCCTCTTCAGGTATTTTATGTTTCTCCAGATTATTGGGATATCCGTTTCCGTCAAACCTTTCGTGATGATACAGGATAATATTTCCGATTTCCTGAACCAGTTTGATTTCTTTGATAAGACCGTACCCGAGAGAAGGATGAAGTTTGATTTTGTCCCATTCTGAGGATGTCAAAGTAGTGGGTTTTTTAAGAATGGAATCAGGAATAGCAATCTTTCCTACATCATGAAGTAGGGCCCCTTTTTTAATATTATTCAGAGTCTCCGGATCATTAATGCCCAGGATTTTTGTCAATACTTGACTGTATTTGGCTACTGTCCGCGAATGTCCAAACGTCTCCACATCTCTTAAATCAAGGGCTGTCATTAGATTTTCCAGGGTAGAATCATAGATCTCCTCAAGGTCCAGCACCCTTTTTAAATTCTTTTCATACTCTTCTCTGATTTTTCCTATCCTTTTCTGATAAATCTTGTTTTCTTTCAGAAGATCTCTTCTCAGCAGCTCATTTTTCACCGCAGAAAAAACACCCGGCTTGTTATCCGGTTTGATGATATGGTTTACCATCCCTTTTTTGTACAGAGAAACCGCAAATTCAGCATCCATCTGTTCTGAAAGTACAATGATTCCAAGTTCAGGATTGAACTTTTTAATGCTCTGAATCGTGCTGATTTTATGGTTTGAATTTGACTCCAACTGCAGAAGAAGGACAGAAAAATTGTTTGCAATCAACAATTTATCGGATGCCCGGGAAAAATCAGAAGATTCCTCTATAGAAAAAGAATAACAGTGCAGGAGAAATTCTTTTAGGGATTTTCTCCGCTCAGCTTTATCATCTATGATTATCAATTTTATCGGCTCAGCCATCAACGGTCTCCTTTGTTTTCCACTTCAACTTTTTATACATCATCTGAATTCAAAACGCAATGAAGTTTCCATTTTTTTATCTACTCTTTCTTTTCTCTCTTTTTAGCAATAAATATTCTAGGGATTCCAGCCAAATCTTTCCGGCATTCCACACTTCTCCACTGTTCATCAAAAAATGTTCTGACAGTATCTTTCTGCCCCCTCCCCATTTCAAAAATCAGGTGTCCTCCCGGCATAAGATATTCCAGAGATTCCAGGACAAGTCGATGGATAAATCCATATCCATTCCGGTCAGAAACAAGGGCGCTTTTGGGCTCATATTTTCTGATTTGAGGCTCAAGGAAAATCCATTCTTTTTCAGACACATAGGGAGGATTAGAAACTATAATTCCGCATCTTTTTTTGATTTCAGATTTTTTTAAAGGAGCAAACAGGTCTCCCTGGATGAACCGGACATTTCGAATATTATGCAGCAAAGCATTCTTTTGAGCATACTCCACTGCTTTATCAGAAATATCTATCCCCAGCACTTGAGAACCTGGAAGTTCTCGGGCGGCTGCCAAAGCAATGCTGCCGCACCCTGTTCCCATGTCTATAATCAATCCTTTATTATCAGGATGAAGTTCAATAATTCTCTCCACAAGCCCTTCTGTTTCTGGTCTGGGAATCAAAACTCCTTTCCCTACTTTAAAATTCATGGACCAGAATTCTTTTTTTCCGGTCAGATAAGCTAAGGGCACCCCTTTCTGACGTTCTTCAAGCATCCTAAAATATTTATTTCTGTGAGTAAGGGGCACTTCCAATTCCGGTTCAGAATAAAATTTTTCCTCAGAAATGCCCACTGCTTTTAAAAGCATGAGTCTGGCTTCCAAAGACGGACTGTCCCCTTTCTTTAAAACAGAAATTCCCTTTTTATGCAGTTCCCTTAAAGTGGACATAGTGGAGAGAGTTTACTGGGACTCTGCCATCATTTTTGTCTGAAAATGGATGGTCAGATTTTTTATGATTTCCTCAAGCCCCCCATTCAGAATGCTCTCCAGTTTATGAAGTGACATATTGAGTCTGTGGTCTGTGACCCGTGATTGGGGAAAGTTATAGGTACGTATTTTTTCACTGCGCTCCCCTGTTCCCACTTGAGACTTCCTATTCTTTGAGATCTCCTCCTGCTGTTCCCTTCTGGCAATATCCATCAGCCTTGTCCTTAAGATCTTGAGGGCCTTTTCTTTATTTCGATGCTGGGATTTCTCATCCTGACAGGAAACCACCAAACCCGAAGGGGCATGAGTCACTCTTATAGCTGTGTAATTCCGGTTGACATTTTGGCCTCCGGGACCTGAAGCACCAAAAGCCTCTATTCTCACGTCTTTGGAATCAAGGTGCACATCCACATCCTCTGCTTCAGGCAGCACAGCCACGGTCACTGTAGAGGTGTGGATCCGGCCGCTGGCCTCTGTTTCAGGGACTCTCTGAACTCTATGCACCCCGCTTTCATATTTCAGATGAGAATAGACCCGGTTTCCCTTTATATTGGCAATGATTTCTTTGAACCCATTTATGGTAGACTGACTTGTACTCAAGATTTCCATTTTCCAGCCTTTTTCCTCAGCATAACGGGAATACATGCGGAAAAGGTCCTGAGCAAATAAAGAGGCTTCATCCCCTCCAGCTCCCGCTCTTATCTCTAATATCACGTTTTTTTCATCATTAGGGTCTTTGGGAAGAAGCATTATTTGAAGCTCCTCTTCGAGTTTACTTTTCTTTTCCTTTAACTGCTCGACCTCTTCTCTGGCCAGCTCCTCAAGCTCCTCTTCAGTCTCCGGGTTTTTTAAAATCTCTTCTGAATCTTTAATCTCTTTTTGAATCCGCTCGTACTTCTCGAACTTATCCACAATAGGCTCCAGTTCAGCTCTTTCTTTGGAAGCTTCCCTGATTTTTTTAGGGTCTGAGATAAATTCAGGGTCTGAAAGCAGAGATGTGAGCTTTTTATGCCTCTTACGTATGGATTCCAACTCTTGGAACATATTTTATTTCTTGTTTTTTTCCCGGGAAATTTTTCCGTATTTTTTCTGGAATTTCTCTACTCTTCCTGCACTGTCTACAAACTTTTGTTTCCCGGTGAAAAAAGGATGGCACTGCGAACAAATTTCGACCCTTATTTGGTCTTTGGTGGACTGGGTCTTAAAACTATTTCCGCAAGCACAGGTCACCACGCATTCTTTGTATTCGGGGTGTATGTCTTTTTTCATTTTCTTCACTCCTAATTCAGCGACATATTATAACAAACACACAGCAAAAACTCCAGTGCCTTCACTTTTTTCCATTCACCATTCACTGCTTTTATTATAAAAATCTTAGGGGAAGCACAAGCTATCCTTGACTTTCACTCCTGTGCTTCATTTTGCTTTTAAAACACTCCCAATCCACAGAAAAGCTCATCTCCTTCTTAGCTTCTTTCACTTTCTGCTTGTACCTTTTGGAGTTGAGAAAGCTTTCCAGTTTTTTATCGATAGGAAGAACCATTTCTTCAGCTTCCCACTTGTATTTATTCCCTTCTCTGTCTTTTAAACACTCCCAATGAACAATCCATGCCAATTCCTTAAAGGTTATCTTTTTAAAACTTCTTTTTATCTCTTCCACTTCTGCTTTTTTTTCAGGGGAAAGAAAATCAAAATACCTGGAAAAAAGAAGGGCGTTATGAAAATAAGCAGGATAGGCAATGATGCCTTTATCTTTGTTCAGCCGGGCCAGATAATAAAACAAATCCAAAACCTTTTTCCCCAGATTCAGTCCGGGGTGTTTTTGACCTGGGAGAGGGGTCTTCTTGTCTTCAAACTCAGACAGAGGGTTCTGCAGGGTCAGCCATTCCAGAACTAAAAATTTGGAACTCTTCTCCTTTAAAGGAAAATTTTTTTGTGACTTATACACTCCCTCTTTGATTTTCAGGTCCACAATGACGTTCTCCGGGTCTTTGTGTTTGCAGTAGATGATGAGCCTTTGAAGAGGAGGATATTGAGAAGAGTCCAATTCAAAATCTATGGGCCAGAGCCCTCTCTTTTTTGCTTCCTTATAAAAATTTCTTCTCTTTAAAACAGCTCCTGCTTCTTTTATGGAGTACTTCCCCAAAAAAAGAGAGGTTCTTTTAACTCCTGAAATGTCTTGAAATATCTCTCCTTCCTCAATAAGCGGAGTGATTTTTGACTTCTTTTTCATTTTTCCATTCACCTTTTATACTTCACTACAATTACGTCTCACGTCTCGCACGTGCAGTCTGTCTCGCCCACTCATCACCATCATCGGCTTTAAAGGTACACAGGTATCACGGTACCGATTTTTAGTCTTTATATCCATAAAACTCCAAAATGTCCTCGGCCACTCTTTCCTTTCTCCTCATTTCAAAATACTTTGACTCAAAGGAAACTTTAAAATGACGTCTCAACACAATGATTCCCCCTTTACTCAGCATGCCTCTTTTGAAAATCACCTTTAAGGGGTCTCGCTCTTCCATCATGGAATAGGGAGGGTCTAAAAAGATCAGGTCGAAGACCTTTTCCTCTTTGGCCAGCATGATCACAGCTCTGTTAAAATCTTTGTGTATGACCCGGGTAGAATCTTCGGCATCACATCTTTTGATATTGATCCGAATGGCTTTCACAGCCGGATAAAAGTCATCCACAAAAAAGACCTCTTTTGCCCCCCGGCTCAAGGCTTCGATCCCAATAGAGCCGGTTCCTGCAAAACCGTCCAGAATAGTAATTCCCGGCACTTCAAACTGGATGATATTGAAAAGAACTTCTTTTAATTTATGAGGCATAGGCCTGACTTTTTTGCTCCTGACCAGCTTAAGCTGTTTTCCTTTGTATTTTCCGCTTATCACTCGAATCATTTTTCTGTCTCTTTCATAAAATATATTGAAATTTGGATATTGCTTGTGCTTCGGGGCTTCGTATATTTCTTATTATATTTATTATCCATTAATTCACTGTTGTTTTCAATTAACTACTCACAACTCACAGATTCGTAGTGAAAAAGAAGAAAAAATAGGTGAACGGGTATCACGGTACTGTTTTT
>CAYULB010000072.1:0-9050 GCA_964445575.1 uncultured Eubacteriales bacterium | reverse complement strand
CTAAATTCATTTCAATTTACCATTCACCACTTACCATTAACCATTCACAATTCACCGCATTCAATGTCGCTTCAGCCACTGCTGAATTTCACCAGGGTTACGTCTTTCATTATCTTTTTTACGTGTCTTGCTCTTATCGCGCATTTAAACCAAATAAACCAAACAAACCAAATAAACTAGATAAACACATTTTGATCGCCTCGCATCTGCAGCAATCTCGACTCGTGAATAGTCCAGGTTAATTACCTCTCTTTTTTTAAAAAACCGGAGTGCCTACCATTTCCTCAGGAATAGGGATTCCGAATATCTTGAGAATAGTTGGGGATAGGTCGTAAAGAGCAGGGTGAGCTTTTTTGATTTTCCGGTTCACTAAGAATATTCCCGGAAGAATCTGGGGTGCCATGCAGTGGTCTCCACTCCATTTGTCATTATTGTCCTCCATGACTGCTTTAGGGAGTCTTCCTAAAGGTGAAGCCCAGGAAACACGGTACCCACTGTTTAATCCCAGTATGATATCAGGCGAATAAGATGTATTGCCGCCAGAGTATATCTCATCAGCAATAAAGGCTTTTAAAATAACATTTTCTCCTGTTTTTGGGTCTTTGTACTGTTCGAGCTTTTGAGCGATTTCATGGACCAGATTGACTTTGGCTGTACCTGAGGAGACAATGCCCCTGGATTCCCTTCCTTTCTGGTTGATATAAACTCCGTTCAGGCCCAGGGCGTAGGCTTTTGTTTTGGTCCAGTCAGTATTCATGAACAGGCTGTCTTCACCTTGATATCGTTCATTTATGAGTTTATGGTATCCATTTTCTTTAAGCCAAGTGTTTACGTTGAACTGCCGGCGGAACGGAGAAAATCCGTGGTCGGATATGGCCATGATTATGGTATCTCGGTCAGCTTTTTGTATGGTTTTATCCAAAACCTGATCAGCGGTTCGGTAGATGTTAAAGATGGTATCTTTGTATTGAGAAGCGAGTTTTTCGTCATAAATAGGACTGAGTTTGTCGAGATGCCTCCAAAACATGTGCTGTCTCTGATCAGTACTGGAAAAGTAGTAAAAAAGCACTCCTGAATCAAAACGATTGAGTTCATAATCAAACATATTGAGACGTTCTTTTAAGACCTGGTCGTCTTGTTGTAAAAACTCTTCATCATTTAAAAATCCATTGGTCAGAGCACTGGTATCTGCAGGAAGGCCTTTGGTAAAGAAGGGTCCAAATTCCTTTTCCAGTTCCTTAGAATAAGATTTGGGGGTAGAGATGGGAAGCTCTGGGTCTTCTGGATCGATATTGACTGGAGAGATGTAGAGTTTGAATTCAGGCTGGACTTGCTTTAAATAAAAATTGCAGATTCCTTTGACTGATTGAGTGGGAATCAAGTTGAATTGGATCCTTTTCCAATCACTCCATTCGCCTTCTTTCAGTATGAATTCATGATTCTGTATTTTGATTTTAGCAACAGGGTTTTCCGGGTCCAGGAACACCACAAAATCAATATAAGTCTCAGGATGGTCTTTTTTAAAAGGATTTGCAGGTCCGGGTAATTTGGCATGCACTTGATTCCCGATAACATAGACTTCATGGACCCTGGCTCCCCCTATATCCTGGTCGACTTCAGCAGATCTGGTGGTGTAGAAGTTGCAGATGCCGTAGGTCCCAAGGATATCCGGAGTTCCCATTCCAGATAAGGTTCTCTGTTTGGTGGGCGCGGGGGGATAATTAGAAGGGATTTTAAAGATAGTGCTGGGAATATCATAGTCTTCTAAGATCTGCCAGAAAGCCCTTCCTTTTCTTAGAAGATGGACTTCTCCGCTGGATAAGGGAAATTCATAACCATTGATGGTTATTTTTTTGGTAGCTTCTGTAGTTTCAGAGGCTGAAAATATGGGAATGTATGTTTTAGGGTCTCTGTGAACAAAGTCAAAGATGCCGTGACCCCCTGGATTCATTCCTGTTATAAAGTTTGACCAGGCTACAGGGCTTTGCGGGGGGCAGCTGGTCCTCAGGGATTTGAAGTCTCCTGATTCCCACAAGCGTTGAAACGCAGGAAGTTTTCCTTGTTCAATCCAGCCTCTCAATAGACGGGGATCGATACCATCAAAACCCAGTATAATTATTTTATTTTGAGTTGCCTTTTTCCCTATAGTTTTTGTAAGAATATGGGAAGGAGATAGAGTCAGTAGCGAACCTGCCGCAAGACTCATTTTAAGAAATTCTCTTCTATTTATATGATTCATGGTTAATTCCTTGTCATTGTTTCAGTGTTGTATTTATTCTAACATGAAAGAGATTCTATGTGTATGTTTCAGATTAAAGAAGAACCATCCATATGAGCAGGGGATTCAACTCCAAACATTTTTAGAAGTGTCGGAGCAACATCTGTAATGCTTGCTTTTGATTTTTTTATTTTGTGATTGCAAAATAGAACTCCGGGTACTATTTCAGGGTCGATGCAGTGGTCTCCACTCCAAGCTTTCACGTTGTCTTGGATCAAAGTGGAATTGACTTTTCCGGTTACTGAATCCCAGGACACTCTGTATCCTTCGTGATACCCCACGATTAAGTCAGGGCAGTTGTCTTTATAAGGACCGGAAGGAATTTCATCCCGGTCATATATTTTTCTTATTGCATTTTTATTCTCTTTATCATCTCTCAGATTTTCCAGTTTTGTTTTTAATTCAGCTTTAAGTGAGGTGTATTCTTTTCCTGGATCCACAATGCCGTTTTGTTCTCTTCCTTTGACATTGATATAAATCCCACCCAGGCCGAGTCCATAAGCTCTGGTTTTTTTCCAGTCAACATCCTTGAACCATTCCCTGCTTTGAGATTTTCCTTTTTTTAAGCTTAAATACCCGTTTTTATAAAGCCATGAATTTATGTTCACTCCTCGTTTGAATTGTTTAAATCCATGATCAGACATGACTATCAAACATGAATTCTTTCCTATTTTTTTCATCACTCTTCCTACCAGCTGATCCATCTCTACGTATAAATTTTCAATGACTTTTTCATCTTTTTCAGAAAGAGCGTGTTTGAGAGAGGGGTGGTCTTTATCCAGATAGCGAAAAAACATATGCTGAATACTGTCAGGAAGCTGAAACCAGCAGGCTACGACTCCTCGTTTTGTTTTTTCTAAGGCATTGAACATCATGCTTTCTGATTCTCTGTGATTGTCATAGCAGAGTCTCAGAAAAGTGTCTTCGTCCAGTATTTTTTCGTTTAAGGCCCAGGTGTCATCAGCTTCACCTAAAGTATTATAAGAACCCAGAAGTTTAGCCAGGTATACCGAGTAAATAAACGGATGGGAAATAGGTAGAGACGGCTTTTCAGGATCTATATTTAAAGGGGTCATGTACATTTTAAATTTAGGGGATATTTCAGAGACATAAAACCGGCAGACAGCCTTAATCTTCATCCCCAGACCCGGCTTAAAAGTTATCTTTATCCAGTCGGAAAGCTGGCCTTTTTTCAAAGGAATAGTCTTTCCAGAGATGGTCAAAGAAACTGAATTATTCTGTTTGTAAAGATGGATTTTCATAGGCAGGCGTATTTCTGGTTCGTCTTTTCGAAGAGAATTCGTAGGACCTGAGATATAAGTATTGATTGATTCATTGTTAATATGGACTGGAATGACCATGCCTCCTTCCCCGATGTCGGTTTTCTCAGAGCTGTAAAAAGTGAAGGTCCCTTGACTTCCCTTAAGGTCAGGGGCGCACATTCCTGATAAAAGATGGCCGTGGAATTTTTCAGGCGGGAAGGTGATGGGGATTCGCAGGATCGAACTGAAAACTCCATTTTGACCGAGTATCTTCCAAAAAGGTATGCTTTTTCTAAGGCCTTTAATAACGGGTTTGGATAAGGGTATTTTGTACTTTCCTAAAGTGAGTACTTTTTTGGGACTGCTGATTCGGGCGGAAGAAAGGTCCGGAAGGTAGGTATGAGCATCTCGGCTAAGAAAATCAAATATATTGTGTTTGGCCGGGTGACATCCAGTCATAAAAGAAGACCAGGCCACCGGAGAAATCGCAGGGATAGTGGTTTCAAGTCTTTTGTAAGACCCGTTCTTTTTCAGTCCGGAAAGATGGGGAAGCTTTCCCTCATCCATAAATTTTTCAACTAGAGTGGGTTCCAGTCCATCAAGCCCTACCACTACCGCCTGTTTGACCAAGCTGGTTTTATAGGTCTTTCTTCCTTTAATCAGTCTAAAGAGGAACCGGAAAGGCCAAGAGAGAAGAGAAAATATAGCCAGGAAAAAGGCAAGAAAAAAGACCAAGAAGGAAGAGAGAAAAGCAAACCCAGCTCCAGGACCTACATAAGCTTTTAATGAGATAGGAATTATGAGTAGGCATAAGAAAAGGAATATAAAAGCGGTCTTCTTTTTTTTATTCATAGGAACTAACCAAAATAATCCAAGATCAATCCAGCAATATCTGAGATATTTAAACCTTCATACTCTTCCGCATCACCCCAGAAAAAGGCTTCGTCCCAGGTGTGCATACCCTGTAAATTTGAGCGACCAAAAATCTTGTCTTTTTTTATGGACCCTTTCATGTCAAAACCGTGTTTGGAGAGCACTATGAGATCAGGCCCCCGGGGAGTTTCTTCACCAGTGTAAATCTCTTCGGTATCATAAATCTTCTCAATGACTTTCTTGCCCTTAAAACTTAGGTTCTCTAATTTATTCTTTATTTCTTTTTTTAGGGCATCTTTCTCTGATTTTTTAACTGGTCCTTTGGGGAATTTATTTTTTAAGTGGATGTAAACACGATTGGGGTCCATGGCAAAGGCTGTGGTTTCTTTGGTCAATTCAGAAAGCTTTTGAGGAGAGTCATTTTCAAACCCCAAATATCCGTTTTCTTTAAGCCACCAGTTTAAATAGACTTCCTGTTTGATACCTGTAAAACCATGATCCGAAAGAAGATACAAACCTTGGTACCCGCCTGTGGCTTTGTGAAAAGCAGAAACAATTTTTCCGACCATTTGGTCGACTCTGTTAAAGTAATCAAGAAACTTCTTATGAAAGGTATGGTTTTCATCTTTATAAGCATTCCATAAAAAATGCATCAGCCGATCTGTCCCGGTTATAATAAATTCAAAATAATCCCAGTCCTCTTTCCAAAATACATCCCATGCTTTTTCCCTGCGGGCAAGAGTTTTTTCCAATTCTTTCCATAAAAAGTCATGGTTTTCTCTGGCCTTAAAAGTGTCAATATCGATCTGATATCCTATTTTTTCTAACAGTGGTTTAATGGTTAGGGGGTAAACCGCTTTAGAAAGTTCCAGAGCAACAAATCCAGATATCAGTTTTCCGTTTATTTTTCGGGCTGGATAAGTTGACGGCTGGTTAATGACAATGGATTTTTTGCCTTTTTTAGCTAGCTTATCCCAGAGTGTTTCTGTTTTGACATCCAGAAAATTTGGAAATTTTAGGTCGTATGAATTCTTTTTGAGGTCAGTGAACCCGAATATTCCATGGGTCCCGGAGTTTTTTCCTGTCATAAAATCTGTCCAGCTTACCGAGGAAATTTCCGGGAGGCTGGCTTTCATTTTGCGAAGGGGTTTGGTTTGAATTAGGCTGGAGAAAGCGGGCATTATGTTTTTCTCTGCGAGTTCATTGATCAGGGGGAAGGGGACTCCATCCAGACCTATGACGCACACTCTTTTTTTTCTCTTCTTTTTAAAAAATATCACAGAATTTTCCTTAAATATAAAAATGCCTATTATATATGAAGTAAGATTAAAAGCAAGCTTAGGATGGCTCCTGTTTTTCAGTTTTATTCTGCTTCTGCAACAAAATAGTCTGCAGTTCGTATGTTGTATTCTTTTTCATCTAATGTCTTTACAATGCTTCTTTTAAAGTTATTTTGTTCATCTTTCTCAGCAAGGTTTACAATATCACCGTCGATTTTATTCCCTTTATTGTCTCCAATCAGTTTAACTTTTGGTCTTGTAATGTATTTGGATTCCTCCTGTTTTTCAAACACAACGCCTATTTCACCCGTGTCAAGAAGGACCAAAGAGCCAATAGGGCAGACTCCTATCATATCAGCAAATATTTTCAGTATGATGGGATCGAATTCCTCACTGCTTTTCTCAAGCATGTAAGACAGAGCTTCTTCTTTAGAGAAGTTTTGTTTTCGGTAGGGCCGGGAAGTGGTCATGGCATCAAAAACATCTGTGATTTTTACTATTTTGCTGAAAAGGTCTATGGCTCTCTTTTTCACCAGCTTAGGATAGCCTGCCTTTCCTTCTGATTCATGATGTTCCAAGGCAACACTCAAAGCTTCTAAGGGAAGATGGGCTTTTTGTTTAAAATCAATTAACCTGATGGCTCCGTAAAAAGGGTGTTTTTCTATGGTTTCTCTTTCTTCTTCATTCAGTTTGCTGGGTTTCATCAGGATATCTTTTGGAATGTCAAGCTTTCCAAAGTCATGAAAAAAGGCAGCTAAGCCAAGGTCGACCAGTTCATTTCTGTCAAGCCCTAGTTTTCTTCCTAATGATATGGATAAAACGCAAACATTTACCGAATGGTTTAAAGTGTATTCATCGAAATTTTTAATATTTGTCAGGCCGTGGATGAATGATTCATTATCTGTAATATGATTAAATATTGACTGCATCAATCTTTTGGTGGTCAAAAGCGATAATTGATCATCCGGTCTTTCTTCATTTTGAAAAATTTCCTTTAAATGAGTAATTCCCAGGAAGAAGACTTTTTTGGTATCTCTGTTTTTTTTCTTGGATTTTTCATAAAAAGGGATTTTTTCTACGATTATGTTCTCAATATTCTTTTTTTTGATTTCAGAGATGAAATCCTCAAATGGATTTTTTTGGTCGCAGTCTTTTTTTGTCAGGAGGGTTATAAACTTATTCAGTTCTTCTTTCTCCAATCCAGGAAGAAAGCTCAGTTCACCGATTTCTTTTTTTTTGAATTCGTCTTGAATAAATTTGAATATATGATAATCAGCAAAACTAAACTTAAGCTTTCGGTTGTTGAATTCAATGGAATGCTGTTTGATTGTGAGAAAGGCCTTGCCGTATGACTTCAGAGAAGCTTTGATTTTATTGAGCAGTAAATCGATCTGTCTCAAGTAAATAAAATTGTTTGGTTCATAGATGAGTGAAGTTCGATACGCCCTGTTAATTCGATAAACGATCCGAACCCCGTCTTTAATGACCTGAGGACTGACGTGGTCTTCATGGAGTTCTGAAGGCTTGAAAGCTGAATCAGTATCAGTCATAAGACACTTCCTTTATTTTTGTTCAAAGACAGCTCATTCGCTATTTTTCTGCATTTTTTTCTAATTTTTCTGTTTCGGGAATTTATCATACTTTTGATTATACGGTATCCAGCAGGATCTTTTGCTTTCTCCAGTGCATTCACCGCACACAGTGCACATTCTATCTTTGTCCGGGAGCTGAGTATCCCGACTTTTTTTATGAAATTTTCTAAAACTTGAAGGGCTTTTGGGCTGTTTGACTCAGTCAGGGCAGAAAAAAGGGCCTGCTTTAATTTTCTGTTTTCTTTTAAAAACCTTTTTTCCTTAACCAGCTGAATGATTTTATCGAGAACGGGGTCTTCCTCTGTTATGTGGATGTTCTTTGAAGCATTGATTCTTATTTCTTGGTCTGGATTGGAGAGCAGGGAGAAAAGGATTTTATTTGCGGGGGGGTCTTTAAAGTCTCCGATCGCTTTTATGGCCCCAAGGAGAACCCTTTTATTGCTGAAGCTGAGGAAGCTGGCAATATGATTGAGAGATCTCTTATCTTTGGAATCCCTTAGAATAGATATGATTTTTAACGTGAGTTCAGGTTTTTCATCCCGGGCTATTTTTACCAGCTCAGATGGGTTTTCTTTTCCTGCTTTTTCAAGGGCAGAGATGATTTTATCTTTTTGGTCAGGCTTTTCTAAATGGTCATAGAGATAGCTCAGCACAGATATGGATTTTGCTCCTCTATAGGAAAGATAGTCAAGAAGAGCGTCCAGCTCTCTCAGCGGTTCTCCCTTCAGGATTTCCTCGACCTGAGAAACTGTGATTTCTGTTTCCGGAGATTCAAAAAATTTTCGAACTGATTTTTCTTTGGAGACATCAATTTGGAAGGGATGTTTTCTCAGTTCATCGATTTCTCTGTATATGGAAAGAGCAATGGAAAAGTTTCCTTTGTTTATTTGATGGTTTACATAATGAATGATTTGATTGATAAGGGAAGATAATTTTTCAGGGCGCTTTTCCAGAAACAAGACATCGAGTAAAAGGTTCTTGAACTGTTTCTCTTCGGATTCTTTTCTGTGGTTTTGCAGCATTTCAGAGAGCATTTCTTCTTCTGCCTTTGAAAGGAAGACCTTTCCATTATTCATGTTTTGGATCATATTTTTTTTGAGAGTGTCATCTTTTTTTTCCAGGGTAGCCTTGTCTTCCGGCTTTAGAGTGATCTTTCCAGAAAACAGTTTGTTTTTGTCGATTTTGTATTCTGGAATTTCCATTCCAATCCCTATTTTGGTTTCTAAATAATCATCGGGGGCAAAGTAACGGATGTTGGGGAAATCCTTTTCCCATAATGAGATAACGATGTCGCTTTCTTCTGGAGGAAGAGACGCTTCTCTTTTTATGATTTCTAAAAAGCTCTTTAATTCATCTCGAGTCAAACCTTTATAAAAAAACAACATTTTGAGTCCGTCTTTGTAGAAAAAGAAGGGAAGGCTTTTTGAGATCTTTTTTTCGGTGTAGAAAGGGATGCCTTTTAGGGTGAATGAAAATTCCTCGATTCCTGTCTCCAGCTTCCAGTTTTTTTCCAAGTATTTTGAGGTTCTATCATAAAGTAGGTCGATGAATGATTCTACGTTTTCATGGTCAGATGAAAATATTTTCATCTGAGAGAATGTTTTTTCAAGATGATTGAAAATACCTTTTACTTCTTCTAACTGATTTTTGCTGACGTCTGATTCTTTTTTATTCATAGACTAACTTGTTCATAAAAAAGCTGGAATCCTTATTATTGCTTTTTTTTCTATAATTTGCAAGATTTTATAAAAACAGTACCGTCTTA
>CAYULB010000071.1:0-9238 GCA_964445575.1 uncultured Eubacteriales bacterium | reverse complement strand
GTTCAACGCTCTCAACAGCACCATTGAAAACAGAAGATACCAGTATGATTGGGGAACCCTCTATATTTACAGTGACGGAAGCCAGAGTTTTACTCCTTCCGCCACAGCTGGTTCCTTGAATGAGATCCTGAATCCAAGACTGCTGAGATTCGGAGTTCGCTTCGAGTTCTAATAAAGGCTGACTAGAAGTCGAAAAGCCCCTTTCGTTTGAGCGGAAGGGGCTTTTTTTTTATGTGCTTTAATGTTAGAATGGATATTCAAGACAAAAAAGATCAATGAAAGATAAGAATCGGAGGTAAGGGATGAAAAAAGCGGTCTTAGGTGTCTTTTCCATACTTTTGTTGGTTGTTTTTGCATTCCCTCAAGCCTACAGAGGACGGGCCCGGCTGGTGGGGTATGTTTATGACCAGGAAGGGAATCCCATAGAAGGGGTGACCGTCAAACTGTATTCTATCCGGGCTGAAAGCGGATTTGAATTAAAAACAGATAAAAACGGAAAATGGGTAGCCATGGGAATCAGAGGGGGAGGATGGACTATAGATTTTGAGAAGGTGGGCTATATGCCTAAAGGGATAACCGTGGATGTTTCCTCTTTTGGAAACAATCCAGATGTTGAAGTCACCTTAGAAAAAGCAGAAGGCATTCTGATCACAGATGAACTTAAAGAGAAGCTGGCAGCCGGCAACGAGCTTTTTAAAGAAGAGAAATATGAGGAAGCTGTGAAAGCCTTTGAAAAGCTTATCGAAGAGAATCCAGAGGCTTATATCATCAGCCAGAATATCGGAAACTGCTATTTTCAGATGGAGCAGTATGACAAGGCTGTTGAATATTACCAGAAAATACTGGATGAAGACCCGGAAAATACCGATGCTATGCTTCTCATTGGGAAAGCTTATGAAAACAAAGGCGACGAAGAAAAAGCCCTGGAATGGTACCGAAAGATAAAATTCGAAGAAATAGACGATCCCGTAGTGCTTTACAATATTGGGACCCGTTTTTACAATATGGCTAATTATGAGGAAGCCTTGAAATACTACCAGCGTTCAGTTGAAGTAAAAGAGGATTTTCTGGATGGCCTTTATCAACTGGGTCTGACCTATTTGACTTTAGGCCAGAATGAAAAAGCCATTGCTCAGTTTGAAAAATATCTGACTATTGACCCGGATTCAGAAAGAGCGGAGCAGGTGAAAGGATTTTTAAATTATCTAAGAAGATAAAAGTAAAAACAATATGAATTATTTAAAAACATTTGGAATTTTTCTTATGGTTTTTCTGGCCAGCTGCACCCTAACTCCCCGAATGGACCTGGACCCGGAGAGTGAAGCCTTTTATGAAAAAGCTCGCCTGATTATGAGTTCTGAAGAGAAGCAGATATTCAGTCATCTTCCTGACAAGGAGTCAAGAGAAGAATTCATTGAAGATTTTTGGAAAAAAAGGGACCCCACTCCCCTTACTGAAGCCAATGAGTTTAAAGAGGAGTTTTATGAAAGAGTGGAGTATGCCAATGAACGGTTTAAAGAGGGTATACCTGGATGGAAAACAGATCGAGGAAGGATTTATATTTATTTCGGTTTTCCGGACCGGATCGAACATGAGCCCATGCTGAACCATCCGGAAGTCAAAGGTTATCTTCTGTGGGTGTATTACCGGTTCAATTTTGCGGTGGAATTTATAGATAAAAGAGGGGACAATACCTACACCCTCAATCCTTATTCGGGGATCTACGGGAGTCTTATGGAGGCCATGGAAATGGCCAAGTTTGGGATCTCATACAGCAATGAAATCGGAACTCAATACATAGATTTCAAGGCAAACTTTGATCAAAATAAACAAGAGCTGAATATTTCAATCCCTGTCAAAGGAATCTCTTTTGTACAGGAAGAAGGATTGTTAAAAGCTGAATTTGAATTTCAGTTCTATGTGTATGAAGATAAAGAAGGAGCTCAGAGACAGACTTTTAAGGAAAGCAGGGATTTTCAGTCTACAGAAAAAGAACTCCTGGATAATGAAGAAATAAACTTTTCTTTTTCCTTTGATTTAAATCCCGGGAAATATTTTTTTGATATTCTTATCATAGGAAAACCAGATATCGGGAGAACCAGAAAAATATTTAAAATTAAGATATAGAAAAACAAACAAGACTAACTCTTTAGGTACAGAGGCCCTGAACCAGGGCCTTTAAAAAGGTGTTAAAATGAAGAAAAAGTTATGGATGTTTCTGATAAGCTTTATTTTGTTCTATGCTTTGCTTTTTTCCGCAGGTCAGTTGAAGAGAGAGGACCTGCCCGCAAAGTACAGAGAGTTTTTAGATTTGACCCAGTACATCATGCTGGATGAAGAAAGAGAAGTCTTTATGCAGCTCACCAATGATAGGGAAAGGGATATCTTTATTGAATCTTTTTGGAAGCAGAGAGACCCCACTCCAGGGACCAAGAGAAATGAATACAAGGAAGAACACATAAGGCGTTTTGAGCATGCCAATGAGTTTCTGGGCAGGGCGACTTCCAGAGAAGGATGGAGAACCGATCGAGGAAGGATTTATATTATCCTGGGTGAGCAGGCCAGCAAGGAAACCTTTGAGACCATAGAACTTTATCCGGTTGAAGTCTGGTATTATTATGGAGGGGAGGGGACCGGGCTTCCCCCCCATTTTGCCGTGGTCTTCTACAAGAGAGGGGGATTCGGAGAATACCGGCTCTATGACCCAGTGGCAGATGGCCCCACCAGTCTTCTTATCGGAGGAAGAGAAATGGATTTTACGGATTATGAGGCGGCTTACCGTAAAATCAGAGAATTGGCCCCTACTTTATCTCTGGTGGTTCTGTCTTTGGTTCCCGGGGATATTCCCTATAATTTTCAGCCCTCTCCAGAGAATAACATCATCATGTCTGAAATTTTCGAGTCTCCAAAGAAGAAAGTCAATCCCACCTATGCCACCAATTTTTTGGATTATAAAGGGCTGGTGAGCACAGAGTATATGACCAACTATATTGAAAATGTTTCTGATGTTTCGCTGATTAAAGATCCCCAAACAGGCCTTGATTTTGTTCATTTTTCTATTGTCCCGCAGAGTCTTTCAGTGGATTACTACGAGCCCAATGACCAGTATTTTTGTAATTTTGAACTGAATGTGAGTTTAAGAAAAGGAGAAGAAATCATTTTTCAGTACACTAAAAATTATCCCTATTATTTTCCTCCCCAGGACTTAGAAAGAGTCAAATCAAACGGCGTCTCTATTGAGGATTCTTTCCCTGTTGCCCATGGGAGTTATGACCTTACAGCCCTTCTTAAAAATTCTGTTGGGAAGGAATTCACCCTTTTGGAAAAGAGAATAGAGGTAAAAGAAAGGGCAAACTCCCCTTATATTCTCGGACCGTTTATCGGATATAAATTTCAGGAGTATGAAAGGGATATGCATATTCCCTATAAGGTCTTAAATGAAAAGCTGGTGCTGGATCCGTCAAAAAGTTTTTCTTCCTCAGATAATGTGGCTTTTCTGATTGTGGTATCCAACTTGGATAGAACTCTCTGGGAAAACGGAAAAATAGAGATGCAGGTCAGCGGGCTTAAAGAAAACAATCCTGTTAAAAGGTCTTATTCCATAATGCTCAAAGGCTACTCCTATCAAAAGGTGATCAGCCTAACCCATTCTGTATCTGCTGAGGAACTGACTCCGGATTATTACAAAACCCAGATAAGGCTTCTCGACAGCAGTGGAAAAGAGCTGGACAGCAGGTCTGTAGAATTTATGATTTCTCCCCATGCTTCTATGGGACATCCCATTTCTTTTTCCAAGGGATTTCCCCTTTCCAATAGTTTTATCTATTACTATATGCTGGCATCACAGAACAGAAAACTGGGAAATTATGAAGAGGCAGAGTCTCATTACAGCCAGGCCTATAAAATGAATCCGGACTACAAAAATGGCCTTCTCGAATACACTAGTTTTTTAGTAGAGACCAAAGATTACAACAGCGCTATTGAAATGGCAGAAAAATTCAAAGAGGATGCCAATCTCCGGTTTCAGTATTATTTGCTAAAAGGGAAAGCCTTGATGGGTCTGGAGAAATATAAGGAAGCCATAGACAATCTATTGGAAGGCAATAAAATATACGACAGTGATACAGAACTGCTCAATTCATTGGGCTTTTGCTATTACAGGACTAACCAGAACAAAAAGGCGCTGGATGTTCTCAAGGCTTCTCTGAAGCTCAATTCCAAGCAGGAAAGAGTCAAGAATCTGATCGGGGAGATAGAGAAAAAGAACTGAAATAAATAAATAAATTCATTCAGGCAAGCTGGTTCTTAAGCCCGCTGATTTTCCCCAGCGAGCAAAATCAGCTTATTCCTCGGCTCGCTCCCCTCTCTGAGGAACCATGCCCGCTCGCCTCCGGATGACCTCAAAACCAACTTTCCTTCCTGAATTTATCCCCGGGTGTGATAAAGGTGAAGCTGAAGCAGGACCAAAGGTTTTTTCTTTACTCCTCATTGTTTTTTGATTATATTTTCTTTTTATTAAGCAGCAGAAAGATAATGAAAAAGTTATAGGAGATTTGATTTGGAACTGCACGCGGTGGACTGGGCATTCATAGTCGGTTTCTTTATCCTATCCCTTTTCATTGGTTTGGCTGTCTCAAAAAAAGCGGGAAAAAGCTCTGCTGAATTTTTTCTGTCCGGAAGGAACATGCCCTGGTGGCTTCTGGGAATCTCCATGGTGGCCACTACTTTTTCCAGCGATACGCCCAATCTGGTCACAGATATTGTCCGGCAGAACGGAGTGTCGGGAAACTGGGTCTGGTGGGCTTTTCTTTTGACCGGGATGCTGACTGTATTTGTGTATGCCAAGCTCTGGAGGCGGTCCCAGGTTTTGACTGACCTTGAATTCTATGAGATCCGCTACAGCGGGAAAGCAGCGGCTTTTCTCAGAGGATTCAGAGCTCTTTATCTGGGAGTTTTTTTTAATGTTTTGATTATGGCCACGGTTTCTCTGGCTATAATCAAAATCAGCGGCGTGATGCTGAAGCTCACTCCTGTTGAGACTTTACTCATAGCCTCTGTGGTAACGGTTCTGTACAGTGCTCTGGGAGGATTGAGAGGAGTGTTGATTACAGATTTTTTTCAGTTTGCCATTGCCATGGCCGGTGCTGTAGGAGCAGCTTTGGTGGCTGTCAGGCTCCCTCAGGTCGGGGGTATCCATTCCCTTCTCACTCATGAAAACATTGTTTCTAAATTAAAACTGATTCCGGATTTCAACAATCTAGAGGCTCTCATCCCGCTGTTTGTCCTTCCCCTGGCTGTTCAGTGGTGGAGCGTATGGTACCCGGGTGCTGAACCCGGAGGAGGAGGATATATTGTTCAGCGCATGCTGTCAGCCAAATCCGAACGCCACGCTGTCGGGGCCACTCTGCTTTTCAATGTCACTCATTATGCGCTTAGGCCTTGGCCCTGGATTGTGGTGGCGCTGTGCTCTCTAGTGGTTTTTCCTGACTTAGAATCTCTGAGGGCTGCCTTTCCTAATGTGGCTTCCCATGTGTTGAGGCATGATATGGCTTACCCGGCTATGCTGACATTTCTCCCGACCGGGCTTTTGGGTCTGGTGGTGGCTTCTCTGATAGCAGCTTTCATGTCTACCATTTCCACTCATTTAAACTGGGGCTCTTCCTATGTGGTCAATGACTTTTACAAGCGGTTCATCAATCCTCAGGCAGACGAAAAGAAACAGGTGCTTGCAGGGAGAGTTTCCACGGTTGGCTTGATGATTTTAACTGGAATTTTAGCGCTGCTTCTGAGCAGTGCTCTTCAGGCTTTTCAGATCCTACTCCAGGTGGGAGCCGGAACCGGGCTTTTGTTCATCCTGCGGTGGTTCTGGTGGCGGATCAATCCCTTCAGTGAATTGACTGCCATGGTGGTTTCTTTTCTGGTGGCGGTTTATCTTCAGGTGGTTCATCCCCATACGGGTTTGCCTTCTCTATCTTCTCACTGGCAGCTTCTTTTGGGAGTGGGAATCACCACCGTGAGCTGGGTGAGTGTGACTCTTCTCACCCCTCCTTCTGACAAAAAAACTCTTTGGTCGTTTTGCCGGTTGGTCAAGCCTGGAGGACCGGGCTGGAGAAAGGTGAAGGAGAGAGCGAGGAAGGAAGGGGAGCCTGTGGAACCTAAAGAGGAGCGGTGGGATGTACCCCAAGGCATTCTCTGTATGGTCACGGGGAGTTTTGGGGTTTACAGCGCTCTTTTTGCTGTTGGTTACTGGATTTATGGAAAATACATTCCGGCTTTGGTTTTGAGTGGGGTGTCTGTTGCTTCTGGTTTTTTTCTCATGAAGATGTGGAAAAGGCTCAAGATGCAGAATTAACTTATCTATTATTATCTTTATTTTGGGGTTCATCCTTTTGGAGGTAGAGCATATCCACATCCTGGGAGAAGTCTCCGATCAGGTGTTTGCAGAAGTAATCCGCTCTCAGCCAGAACCAGTAGTCGCTCATATCTCCAAATCCATGCCGCTGGCCGGGGAAAATAAAGAAATCAAACCTCTTATTCGCTTTAATCAGAGCGTGAGCCAAGGTAAGGGTGTTGGCCGGGTGCACGTTGTTGTCAATATCTCCAGTGGTCAAAAGAAGATGTCCTTTAAGGTTTTCCGCGATTTCTGAGTTTTTGTCAATTTGGTATTCAAAGGTCACTTCTCCTTCTTTGTTTTTGACTTCTTTGACGCCGTGGTGTTTTTCACTCCACCACCGGTTGTAAATGTTATTTTCGTGGTTTCCGGCTGAGGAGACCGCGACTTTGAAAAAGTCCGGATAGACCAGCATGGCTGCCGTGGACATAAATCCTCCTCCTGAATGCCCGTAGATTCCCACTTTGCCTATGTCGATATAAGGGTGCCGGGCAGCAAGCTGTTCAATGGCAAATTTCTTATCTTCCAGTCCATAGTCCCTGAGATTTCCATATCCATAGTTGTGGTACCACTTGGATCGGTCCGGATGACCTCCTCGGTTTCCCACGCAGATCACAATGAATCCGAATTGAGCCAGGCTCATATTGCCTCTGCCTGTTGAAAATGATTTGGGTACAGATTCAGTCTGGGGGCCTGGATAAACATAGGCGATAATGGGATATTTCTTGGTCTCGTCAAAATCAAAGGGCTTATACATCACGCCGTAAAGGTCTGTGATGCTGTCAGCGGCTTTGACCTTAAAGGTCTCTGGGAATTTATACCCGGCTTCCATGAGAAGGGAGAGGTCTGTTGTTTCAAGGTCCATCAGCTTGTTTCCTTTGTTGTCAAAAACAGCAGACCTAGGCGTGGTGTCCACTCTGGAGTAATTGTTGATAAAAAATCGGTTGGAGTCGCACATACGGGAATAGTGGTTGTAGTTTCCGGGATTCAGCATTTCTAAGCCGCTTCCGTCAAAGTTTATGCGGTAGAGATGATCATAGTAAGGGTCTTCTCCTTTTTCCCTTGCATTGGCCGTGAAGTAAAGCACTCTGTTTTTTTCGTCTATCCCCTGGATGTTGTCGCAGTGAAAAGGACCCGAGGTGATCTGGTTTTTCAGATTACCGCTGCCATCATAAAGGTAAAAATGAGCCCAGCCTGTTCTTTCAGACCAGTGGATAAGCTCTTCTCCGTTGTTGACCAGCCTCAGGGCGCGGGTTTCCACATAGGTGTTAAGCCGTTCTTCAATGAGCACGTGGACTTCTCCTGTTTGGGCGTCAGCCACACAGATATCCACTTTGTGAAGGTCGCGGCTGGTGCGGGTAAAGTATAATTTATCTGAAGTTTCAGCCAGCCATAAGCTGGGTCTTATTTTATCATCCCTGTTTTTCTCTTTTCTAGGGGCGGTGAGGAGAGAGATGGACTGGTCTTTAAACCGGTCATCTTTAACCTGGATTTTTTGATTGTTTTCTAAATCGAATATCAGAACATCATACTGAGGCGCTTCTTTTTCTCCGGGCATATGATATTTATAAGTCTCCAGGGTTGGCCTGGGTTTGGCCGTGGAATGGATAACCCAGAAGTCCTTGACCTCGCGGTTGTCGGTCCGGACCATGGCAAACTTTTTGGAATCATGAGACCATATGATTCGGACTGGTTTGCGTTTATCTTTATTTTTTTCCTTTTCCACATTGGTCTGGCCTCGTTCTGTCCGGGCATAACTATAATCTTCTTCTCCATCCTCTGTTAATTGGTGCTCTTGGATATCTTCAGCTTTCTCGTCTTTAAGGATTTTCTCATAGTTTTCCTTGTCCATCCAAAAAAGATTGTGGTGGCGGGCAAACACGATTTTTTCTCCGTCAGGGGAGATGTTGGCCCAGTCTGGTTTTTCAGGAGGTTTTTCGTATTCTTTAAGCAGGGTCAGCTTCCCGGTTGATAGGTTATACTCAAAGGTGAAGATCTTTTTCTTTGATTTCTCTTTTTTTTTGTCCTCTTTTTCTTGCTGCTGCATTTTTTCCTTTTCCAACTCCTGGTCCTTTTCTTTATCTTCTTCCTCTTCCTGTGAGCTTTTGACTTCAAAGCGAATAGCCGTGTCTTTTTTTACAAACTCGATTTCTTTGATAGGAAGGTGTTTGGCATCATAGGGGTCTTTGGTGATTTCTGTGAGCATAGCCGCCATTTTCACATTGTCAAAAAGCGGCTTTTTGGATTTTTTCTCTGGATCAGCGATGTAGAAGGTCTTTCCTTCGCTTGTTTCATAGGTGTACCAGAACCGGTCGCTGTGCTTCAGCCAGTGAGGATCCACAGAAAGGCTGAACACCATTTTCCTGAGTTTAGCCGGTGAAAATCTTGAAGCAAGTTCATAATTGGCTTTTTTTATGGTGCTGTCGGGATTGTCTTTTGAAGAAGATGCAGCCGGCAGAAATGAAATTGTGAGCAGGACCATAAAAAAAATGCAGATTATTTTTCTTTTCATGGTAATTTCTCCTTAAATAATTTAAC
The DNA here is from genome assembly GCA_964445575.1 of uncultured Eubacteriales bacterium. GTDB lineage: Bacteria > Acidobacteriota > Aminicenantia > Aminicenantales > Aminicenantaceae > WJMT01. Next base: position 309 of record CAYULB010000071.1, on the reverse strand, counting down.
CTGAACTATTCATAAAAAAATGGCGATGTTTTCATTATTAATTTATTTTCAGCGATATGCGAGATTTTTTCAAGAAAGTTTAGCTGAACGTTTTTTCTTATCATGATTTCAATTTTAATCGCCATTTTTTACCTTTTAGGCGAGCCAATCTCACGGCATCTGCTTCGTTGCAGGGCATTCGCAGTGAAGGACCACGACTTCATGCCCTGGCGCCTCGCATCTGCCGCAATCTTGACTCGTGAATCGTTCATGTGAACCTGAACTATTCATAAAAAAATGGCGATGTTTTCATTATTAATTTATTTTCAG
>CAYULB010000070.1:0-9247 GCA_964445575.1 uncultured Eubacteriales bacterium | reverse complement strand
AACGAAGCAGATGCAGTGAGATCGGCTCGCCTGTAAGGGAAAATAGGTATGCACTATAATGAAAAATCCTAACAGAAACGAACCTCATCATGCTCTTGAATAAACAATATATGCCAAAAAGTGTGGGTCATGGTAAATTTATATGAGAATGCATACATATTTTATGAACAATCTAGGTTAACAATTTTGGCCAAAAATGCTAAAATAAGTTCTTAAGACCAAACAGGAACAAATAATGGACAAAAAGCGAAAAAAACCAAACTCATATAAAAACTTAATCTTCTGGATCTTGACAGGGATTGTCATTATAGTCCTCTGGAGTCTGCTTCAATCTCCAGGGGCAGCTAAAAATGAAGTCTCCTTCAGCCAATTTCTCAACGACGTTGAAAACGAGAGAGTGGAAGAAGTGACCATCACAGGCAATCAGATCACAGGGAAATATCTGGACCAAACAGAATTTAAAACAGTATCCCCTAATCAATTTGACGGACTTGTTCCCATACTCAGAGAGCACAATGTCAATATTAATGTCAAGGACGACACCAAAAACCCTTGGTATTCTTACCTTTTCACTTGGTTCCCAATCATTCTTATTGTGCTTTTCTGGGTGTTTTTTATGAGGCAGATGCAGGCCGGGGGAAACAAAGCCCTCTCTTTTGGCAAAAGTAAAGCAAAACTTTTCACAGGACCAAAGAAGAAGGTGACCTTTAAAGATGTAGCAGGAGTAAAAGAAGCTAAAGAAGAACTCGGTGAAATCATAGAATTTCTTAAAGACCCTAAAAGGTTTCAGAGATTAGGCGGCCGGATCCCGAAGGGAGTGATACTGGTAGGGAATCCTGGAACAGGGAAAACACTACTGGCCCGGGCGGTGGCAGGAGAAGCAAATGTTTCTTTCTTCTCAATAAGCGGTTCAGACTTTGTGGAGATGTTTGTCGGAGTGGGGGCCTCGCGGGTGAGAGACCTATTTGAACAGGGGAAAAAGCAGGCACCCTGTCTTATTTTTATTGATGAACTGGATGCAGTGGGACGTCACAGGGGAGCTGGACTCGGAGGAGGCCATGACGAAAGAGAACAGACACTTAACCAGCTTCTGGTCGAGATGGATGGATTCAACGCCAACGAAGGCATCATTCTCATCGCTGCAACCAACAGGCCTGATATTTTGGACAGTGCCTTATTAAGGCCCGGAAGATTTGACCGAAGAATTGTGGTCAACATGCCCGATGTCAAAGGAAGAGAAGAAATTTTAAGAGTCCATGTAAGGAACATCCCTTTAGATGATGATGCAAACCTTTCGGTTCTCGCACGTTCCACTCCGGGATTCTCAGGAGCAGACCTTGCTAATCTGGTCAATGAAGCAGCCCTTCTCGCCGCCCGTCACAACAAAAAGAAGGTCTCTATGAAAGACCTGGAAGCTTCTAAAGACAAGGTTCTCATGGGAGTGGAAAGAAAGAGCATGATTATAAGCGACGAAGAAAAAAAGATCACGGCTTTCCATGAAGCAGGACATGCTCTCATCGCCTTTCTCATTCCCGAAGCAGACCCCCTGCACAAAGTAACCATCATACCCAGAGGAAGAGCACTGGGCCTCACCCAGCAGCTTCCGCTTGATGATCGATACACCTACTCACAGCAGTATCTTGAAGCCCAACTCTCTGTACTGATGGCAGGAAGAGCCGCAGAAAGCATGTTTTTAAACAAAACCACCACCGGCGCAGCCAATGACTTTGAAAAATCCACAGAAATAGCACGCAAAATGGTCTGCCAATACGGAATGTCTGACCTCGGACCCCTGACTTTCGGTGAAAAGGACGACATGATCTTTCTGGGGAAAGAGCTTTCTACTCATAGAAATTTCAGTGAAAAAACAGCCCAGCTCATTGATGCAGAGGTTAAAAAAATTATAGAGAGAAATCTATCCCGGACTAGAAATCTTTTACAAAAACACAAAAAAGAGCTGCAAAATATAGCTGAAGCCCTTCTTGAGAAGGAAGTTTTGAGTTCAAAAGAAATAGAAGCCCTATTAAACGGAAAAGGGCCTTTAAGAACAAAAAAAACATCTTCCAGGAAAAGCCCAAAGAAACAAAAGGCATCCACACAAAACAAAGGGAAAGCGTCAACTTAAAAAAAGTGAGAAAAGAACATTCAGTTCAGATCCGAGGCAGGGATTATACCCTGGGACGAAGAACATGGCTGATGGGGGTCCTCAATGTTACCCCAGACTCCTTCTCAGACGGAGGAATTTACTTTAATAAAAAGAGTGCTGTCAAAAGAGGTCTTGAGCTCATCGAACAAGGAGCGGATATCCTTGACATCGGAGGAGAAAGCTCCCGGCCAGGCTCTGATCCTGTTACAGCTGAAGCTGAAAAGAAAAGAATTTTACCTGTTATTTCTGAGATAAGAAAACACACAGATGCCTTCATTTCTGTGGACACCACAAAATCAGAAGTTCTCAAGTCTGCTTTAGATGGAGGAGCAGATATCCTCAATGACATAAGCGGGACGCGGTTTGACCCTAAGACTCTTGAATTGGCTTCTGAAAGAAAAATACCTATCATCATTATGCATATGAAGGGAACACCCAAGAACATGCAGAAAGCCCCTCGGTATGAAAATGCTGTTGAGGAAATAAAGTCCTTTTTAAAACAAAGAGTAAAAAAAGCATTAAACCTGGGCATTCAAAAGAATAAAATCATCATCGATCCCGGGATTGGATTTGGAAAGAGATTGAAAGATAACCTCAGGATAATAAGAAACCTCAGCTCTTTTAATGAACTGGGCCTTCCCATCCTCATCGGTGTTTCCAGAAAATCTTTCATAGGAACTTTATTAAACACTTCACCTGAGGAAAGAATCGAGGGAACCATTGCCTCCTCATTGATCAGCATACTTCAAGGGGCTCATATCCTAAGAGTTCATGACGTGGCTCCCTTAAAAAAAGCAGTCATTGTGGCAGACGCCATAATGTGGGAAGAAGGATTCAGAGAATCTTCAGTAGAAAAAAGAAAGGATAAAGTGCTGCATGCTGGCTGAAATATTTTCAGAAGTGGTCACAGCAATTAAGGGTTTTACTCTCGCAGATTTCCTGGATATTTTACTTTTATCATTTATTCTGTACTCGTTTTTCAGGCTGATAAAAGACACCAAAGCCTATCAGATGGCCATAGGCCTGGGAATCGTTATCATCCTGTATCTTATCACCCAGTGGGGAAATCTTATGGTATCTCATCGGCTGATTAAAAGCTTCATCTCATATTTGATCATTGCCATCATTATTTTATTTCAAGGAGAAATCAGGAGGTTTCTGACATCCATTGGGTCAAGGTCTCTCATAAAAAAAGAAAACATCAGCACTTCTGAAGACCTTTTCCAAGTCATTGAATATCTTTCGTTAAACAAAATTGGCGCGATCATAGCCCTAGAAAAGGAAATATCCTTAGAAAGCTATGCTTCAAGAGGTGTTCAAATAAACGCCCAGCTTTCCAAAGACCTTCTGGTCAGTATTTTTTATCCTCACAGTCCTCTTCATGACGGTGCAGTGATTTTACGTGAAAACAAAATCCTTGCTGCTGGATGCCTGCTTCCCCTGCCCGCCGCTCATAAACTAGGAAAACAATTCAAAACCCGGACCCGCCACCTCGCCGCTCTCGGTCTAGCTCAAGAAACTGATGCCGTTATCGTGGTGGTCTCAGAAGAAACCGGCACCATCTCTCTGGCTACAGAAGGTTATTTGGAAAGGGGCCTGGATAAAGCTCAATTAAAGGAAAAAATACACCATTATTTTAGCTAAAACCATGAAACCAAATATAAAAAAAATGTTCAGTCAAAATCTGGGGCTTAAAATATTCTCATTTCTCATAGCTTTGATATTATGGTTTTCTTTGATCCCTGAAGAAAAAAGGTTTTCTGAAAAAAGTTTGAATGTCCCGTTGGAACTCCACAACATACCTTCTCATATTGAGCTTGTGGAAAGACCCATACAAACAGTTCAAGTGATTGTTCGCGCACCAGAAAGACTCATCAACCAGATAACTCCAGCCAACGTCCATGCAGTCCTTGACTTAAAAAAAGCCTCCACTGCCCAAGAGGACTACACGCTGAGCCGAAATATGGTAAGCATTCCAAGCGGAGCAGAGGTCAAAGAGATCTCTCCCAGTTTGGTTAAGCTCAAATTTGAGAAAAGCAAAGAGCTGATGCTTCCTGTAAAACCCAACATAATAGGGGAGGTTCCAGAGGGATTTATACTGGAAAAAACTGAAGTAGAACCTTCTGAAGTATTGGTAAAAGGGCCAGAAAGCAAAGTCAATGAAAATGATGTGGTTCGAACCAGCCCTATTGATATATCTGGCTTTAACCACACCACTGCTGTTGAAGCAGACCTTATCACCCCTGCTCCTGAAATCACAATCATGGGGCCAAAAACAACAGTTTTGGTAAAGCTGCTCATTCAAAAAAAGGAACCGAAAAAACAAGATAAATAAAAATCCTGATGAATAGACTGTTCGGAACTGATGGGATTAGAGGTGTGGCAGGAGAATTCCCTCTAGACTATGCCACAGCTTACCAAATCGGTAAAAATTTAGTCCATTTGCTTAAGACCCAAAGCCTTTCTCCAAATATTCTTATCGGACGGGATACTCGTTCCTCAGGAGAATGGATTCAAAAGGCTCTGTTTCAAGGCATAAGAGACGCCCAAGGACTCCCTGTTTCAGCAGGGATTGTTCCCACATCCGCTGTGGCTGTACTGGTCAAAATCAAATCATTTTCTTCAGGAATCATGATCTCAGCTTCCCATAACCCATATGAATACAATGGCATCAAAATATTTTCTTCAGAAGGTTTGAAAATAAACCAAGCTTTTGAACGAGAACTGGAGAAACACATACACCATCCTGCTGAGAAAGTTTCTCCTGTCTCACTCAATCCTGTGATTGATGAAAACTTAAGAACAGAATACCTTAAATTTCTCAAAGATAAATTTCCCATTAAAAATATTCACAAAGAAATAGAAGTGGTTGTGGACTGTGCCAATGGAGCCAGCTCTGACATAGCTCCTTATTTATTCTCTGAGCTGAATTTTAACGTTCTGTCAATCAACTCTCAGCCTGATGGAAAAAATATTAATTTAAACTGCGGTTCTCTGTTCCCGGAAGGTTTGGCCAAAAAAGTAGTAGAAACAGGAGCTGACCTAGGAGTTGCCTTTGATGGAGACTCGGATCGGGCAATATTTATTGATGAAAAAGGGAAAATTCTTAATGGAGACCACACCCTTTTTATTTTATCCAGATACATGAAAGAAAAAGGATTGTTGAAAACAAATAAAATAATAGGGACCATCATCAGCAACCTGGGGTTGGAAGAGGCTTTAAACCAAATCGGGCTTCACCTTATTCGTACCAATGTCGGGGATAAATATGTTTATGAAGAAATGCTCAAGCAGGGGAGCAATCTAGGAGGAGAACAATCTGGGCATACCATCATTCTTGATGAATGCCCTACTGGAGACGGCATCCTCACCAGCTTGAAAATAATTCAAATAATGATTCATGAGAACCTTCCTTTGTCTTCTCTGCATAAAGGTTTTATAGAATATCCCCAAGTCCAAAAAAATGTTAAAATATCCAGAAAGGAAGACTTCAGCAGATATCCCCGAATCATAAGGGCTGTACAAAAAGCTGAACATGAATTGGGGAAAAAAGGCAGGGTTAAAATCCGTTATTCCGGAACAGAACCTTTAGCCAGAGTTATGATTGAAGGAGAAGACAAGAAAAAAATCGAAAATCTTGCCAAAATGATTTCAGAATCAATCTCTAAAGAATTAAAATAATGGAACGAAACAAAAATAAACTTGCTTAAAAGGAGTCCTGCCATGAGATTAGCGGTTAATATCGATCATTTTGCAACTTTAAGAGAAGCAAGAAAAAGCAAAGTGCCTGAACCAACCCTGGCTGCACTCCTGGCCGAGCAAGCAGGAGCCTCTAGTATTGTCTGTCATATTAGAAGGGACCGAAGGCACGTCAAGGAGAAAGACCTTTATCTTCTCAAACAAACCATAAAAACAAAACTCAATATAGAGATGGCAGCTACTGACGAGATGAAAAACATTGCTCTTGAGATCAAACCCCATACCGTGTCACTGGTACCTGAAGAAGAGCATGAAGTCACCACTCAAGGTGGACTCAATGTCATTGACAACAAAGAAAAACTGGCTCCTCATATCAAAAGCCTTCAGAAAAGCGGAATTAAAGTCAGCATTTTTGTTGACCCTTCTGAAGAACAAATTGAAACATGCCATAAATTAAATGTTGATTTGATTGAAATAAATACAGGCAGGTACGCGGAACTTGAAGCAGGTACAGAAAGAGAGCATGCCATAAAAGAAATAGAGAATGCAGCCAAAACAGCAGCCAAACTGGGTATGGAGGTTCATGCCGGCCATGGTCTTGATTACTGGAATATTCATCCTATAGCTGCCCTTAAAGAAATCAAAGAATTCAGCATAGGATTTTCCATAGTTGCCAGAAGCTCGATCGTTGGTATAGACAAAGCTGTCAAAGATATGCTTAAACTGGTTGAATAGAGATACAGATGTGGCTGCAGCGACCTTGAAGATAGATAAAATGAATGATTAATGGTGAATGGAAAATAAAAAAGATGAAGATGGGGGAGCAATCTCATGGATATTAAAATAAACATTGAGCGCCTGAAAAAAAATCTGACAGAGCTTTCTGAAATCGGGAAGGACCCTGGAGGAGGAATAAGCCGTCCTTCCTTTAGCAGAGCTGACCTGGAGGCCCGGGAGTGGCTGAAAGATAAAATATCCTGTGCTGGACTGTGTGTGAACCAGGATGGAGCAGGCAATATATTCGGCACTTTAGAAGGAGAAGGAAAAACCGTCATGACAGGTTCCCATATTGATACCGTGATAAATGGAGGCAAATACGACGGCAGTATCGGGGTCCTTGCCGCTCTTGAATGCCTTGAGCGGATTCAAGAAGAGGGAATCAAGCACAGGAAACCTCTCTCACTTGCATCTTTTACTGATGAAGAAGGGAATCTGGTGGGCGACTTTTTGGGTTCTAGAGCTTTTACAGGAACTCTTAAAAAGGAAAGCCTTGAAAAGGGCCGAACCCAGTTCAGCCGGCCACTTAAGAACATCCTGAAAAATACTGAATTCACCATAGACTCTATCATGAATGCTGGTGAACAGCGCCCTCCATTAGAAGCCTTTATTGAAATCCACATTGAGCAGGGTCCTGTATTGGAAACAGAAGACAAATCCATAGGAATCGTGGAAAGCATTGCTGGAAAAAACTACTGGACCTGCTCATTTCAGGGGCAAGCAAGTCATGCGGGAACCACCCCTTTTGAACTGCGTCATGATGCTTTTTTAGGCCTGGCTGACTTTGCCCTTAAAGGGACTCATTATGTAGCCAAAGAGCACTACGGGAGCATGCTGACTATCGGAAGTTCCCGTGTTTATCCGGGGTCTTTCAGTATCGTTCCCGGGAGAGCTGATTTTTCTCTTGATTTCAGAAGCCAGTCCAGCCAGGCTCTCAAGGATATTGAGGGGAAAATACTGGAAATCGCTGAAAGCATATCCCATTCGAGGGGACTTCGCTTTGAATATAGAGTTATGGACCAAACAGACCCGGTCAAAACATCCTCCAAACTAAGGGAGATGATGAAAAAATACTGTGAAGAGCTTGATTACTCGTATATGACACTCAACAGCGGAGCTGGACATGATGCCCAAATCCTGAATCAGATTACTGATATTGGCTTGATATTCATTCCCTGTGAAGATGGGATAAGTCACTCCCCCCAAGAAAAAATCAACTGGAAAGATTTAGAGAAATCAGCTAATTTGTTATTAAAATTACTGATAGAGCTTTCCGGATAAAGCCGGAGCTGAATAAAATCTAATTAACACATGTCTGGAGGAAGGAATGAGGTTATCCAAAAAATCCATTTTGCTGGGAGCAGGATTGATCATTTTTATCAGTCTGTCATGCCAAGAGCCATATAAAAATGAAGACACGTTTTACCCTTACTGGCACCAGCGAGTCTCTTTATTTGAAATCCTTCCCGATCTTGAAAATGAGGTCGTATTCTTAGGCGACAGCCTCACAGACGGGTGCAATTGGAATGAGATGTTTCCAGACAAAAGAGTGATAAACAGAGGAATAAGCGGAGACACCACTTACGGAGTGCTCTCACGGCTGGATGAAGTAATCCAATCAAAACCCATAAAAATCTTTCTATTGATAGGAATGAATGACCTTGCCAACGGAATCATTGAACAAGAAGTAGTCTACAACATCAAGCAGATCATAAAAGTCATCCATAAAAAATCCCCGGAAACAGAAATCTTTATGCAGAGCCTGCTTCCGGTTAACAAGGATTTTGAATTTTTTGAAAACCACACCAATAAAACAGAACACATACTGCGTATAAACAGAGCCCTGTACCATTTCTCCAAAGCTAACGAGATCACATACATAGACTTATATTCCCTTTTTGTGACTAAAGACCAAAAGCTTAATCCAGAATATACCAACGATGGACTGCATCTGAATGGAAATGGTTATCTGAAATGGAAATCAGCGCTTGAAAAATACATCCATTGATCAGTAAACCTGACCTATTTATAAAAAAAATGTTTATAGTGAGCTAATCTGAATTTCTCAAAACCTCGGCTTGTGAATAATCCAGGTGAATTTACATGACCCTTTGTCTATTCAAAATCCTCGGGCTTTGGTTCATACCGGCGCATCTTCTTTTTTTCTGAATGTTTCTTTTTTTCTTCCAGCATTTTTTCCTTAGCCCTTTTGGACCGCTTTCTTTTTTTACGCCGGATCTTTTCGATTCTCTGCTGCTCTCTGCTTTTCTTTCCCAAAATCATAGACTCTATTTTATCCACCAGAAGCCTTCTTGCCAGAAAACGGTTTATTGATTGGACTCTCTCTCTCTGGCATTTAACCTCCGCTCCTGTGGGAATATGCTTTAAATACACACATGTGGCAGCTTTATCAGCTCTCTGCCCTCCTTTTCCGCTGGAACGAATAAAATTTTCCTTTAAATCCTTTTCATAAATTTTCAACCTTTTCATCTTCCGACGCAGAGCCCTCTCTTTTGATTTTTTAACTCCAAAAGAAAGCTTTTTAGGCACGGAATCTCCCTCTCACTTCCAACCAGGTGTCATGGTGTCTCTATTTTACGATTTTTGTCATTCAATGTTAAGCCT
>CAYULB010000069.1:0-9402 GCA_964445575.1 uncultured Eubacteriales bacterium | reverse complement strand
TATTATTCATAAAAAAATGGTGATGAAATTGAGGTGTGGCTTGAGCTCCCTTCAGGCTGAAAGCTTTTTATTGTTTTTTGAAAATCATAATTTCAGGATTTACAAGATTGAGGTTTGTGATTATTTTTCCGTTCTCTTTTATTTTGTGTTCGGGAAGAAGAGAAAACCAGGGAGAAGACTTATATTTTAAGACTTGCTTGTAGCCCAGCTCTTCAGCTGTTAATTTCTGATAAAGAAAAGGTTGATTTGATTTTAGAAGCTGAGAATTTACCAGTATATAAGAAGGATTGATTTCGTTTATCATATCTAAGTTGGGACGAAGAAGGTATTTTGCATTGGAGAAACCTCTGTTTCTAGGAAGGAAATTTATATATCCCACGTATAAGATGGATTCACTTTTTTCCATATTTTTCTCCATCCACTGTTCGACATAATACCGGGAGTCACTGACCATTATCATGTCTACAGAGAAGGAATAGAGAATAGAATTGATAAAAACAAGAATCACCAGAAAATGTTTGATCATTTTAAACCTTCGTGATGAGTAGAGAAAGTAGGATAAACACAGTGCCCCAAAAAAACTCATCAATATATACAGGGGGAGGAGGTGTCTTATAGAATTTTTTCCAATGACATAAATGAAGAACATATAGTAAGAGAAAGAAATAAGAATCAACCAGAAAATGAGTGGATACTTCTTTTTTTTGGTCAGTGCGTAAATGAATCCCAGGATGCATATAAGCAGCAAAGGCCATCCCAAAATGAACTCAAGGTGTTTTATGGTTTGGATGAACATGTTGAAAAAGCCTGAAATATCACCGGAAAAATCTCTTTCTCCCTTTGCCGGTCCCGTAATCAATGATAAATGTTTTTTAAATCCTTGGAAATTAAAGGCTAGGTTGTAAATAACGACAAATAAAAAAAGGCCGGTAATAATGGCTGATATTGTTTTTTTGTTGAAAATGGATTTCAGGATGATGGGATTCTTTTGGTGTTTTTGTTCATGCCGGTGTAGAGAAAGGATAATGATGAAAGGAGTCACAAAGAGAAGGCCGTATGCCTGGTCCTTCGCACAGAGGGAGAACACAGCGGTTCCAGCAAAAAGAATATAGTCTGATGTGCGGTGGTATTTCATTATTCTTATGAAAAAATAAAGGGCTATGATAAACCAGAATATATAGGGAATATCCACATTAGAGGTTTTTGAGTAATAAAGAAAAGCGGGGGTCAGGGCAGTAATCAGCGAGGCAAAAGGAGCTGATTTTTTATCTGTGATTTCACATCCGCACAGATAAACCATAAATACAATAAAGGTTCCCATAAAGACGCTGACCAGTCTTCCTATGATGAAATAGATGGTATTCAGGGAGAGGTTGGGAATATTTATTATTTTCAAGGCATCTAGAGAATAAACAGGAAGATAGAAAGCTGATAAAACATAAAAATGAAGAGGAGGATATCGGCTGGACCAACCGTTTGAAAACTTCATTTCCAATCCGTTGAGAACAGATGACGGGGTGATTTCATCTGCAGCCCATCCTCGTGAACTGGGACTGGGAAGTCCCCAATTGATACCAATGATGTTAAGAATGAAACTCACCATCAATACCAGGAAAAGCATTTTGGGAAAAGGCCGTGCATCTGCAGGGAGCAGGTCGGTTACTGAGAGAGTGCTGAATTTTTTCATGTTTGTCTACCGTATATATCCCAATGCTCTTAATTGTTCCTTTAATCTTTCATCGATTTCTGTTTGTTCTGTTTTTCTTTTTTCTGCTTGGCTGTAAATATCATTTATTTTCTGAATAATGGTCCTGGTGAGAACAGGATTTTTATCAGCCAGGTTGTTTTCTTCTTTAAAATCATTCCAAAGGTCGTACAGTTCGATCAGCGCTGTTTCTGGCGGGGGAGAGATGAAAAATTCCAAGTCTTTCTGGCTGAACTCTTTATTCAGGATTAATTTTAATTTTCCTTTGGTCATGGAGATCTTCTGGGGTATATGTGAGTCCAGAACATTAGCACCGATGTCAGCAAGAAAAGGCCTGTCTTCATTTTCCTTGCCTTTGAGCATGGAGAACAGGCTTTTTCCGTCAGTGATGATATCCGAGCTGTTTATCCTCATCTCTTCAAGGATGGTGGGCATGATGTCTACCAGTGAGACTGTGCTTGTTATTTTGGTGCCCTTGAATTTGTCTTCAGGAAATTTTATGACCAAAGGCACTCTTATGGATTCGTTGTACAGACTGTGGCCGTGGTCCCAGCCTCCGTGGTCAAAAAATTCTTCCCCATGATCGCTTGTGAATATGATCATTGTTTTCTCATACAGGCCTGTTTCTTTTAGCTTTGCTATCATCGGGCCTATAAGCTTTTCGTCCAAATAACGGATTTCTCCGTCATAGAGACCCACAGCGTTTTTTCTCTCTTTTTCGGGAAGATTTTTATAAATTCCGGGCTTACCGCCGAGATAGCCTAGAAAATTTATATGGGTCCACTCTGCGGTTTCGTCAAGGAAAAGGGTGTTGTAAGGGTGAGGGCACACATAAGGATTATGAGGCTGATAGGTATGAAGAAAAAGAAAGAATCTTTTCCCTTGGTTACTATCAAGCCAGTTGGAAAAGGATTCATAGATAAGTTCTGCAGAGTTCATGTGGAAGACTCCTCCTCTTCCCTCATAATAGGCGTCGAATCCTTTGGCAAAGCCGTAATTTGCACTCACAAATCCACCCCCTGTGAATGCTGTGGTGAAAAAGTGGTTGTTTCTCAATATCTCGGCTAAGGTTAAATGAGAAGGAGACATTCTTTCTGTGCTGTAATAAACCTGGTGATGGATTCCATACAGGGCGGTCATCATGGATACATGGGAGGGAAGAGTCCAGGGGGATGTTGAAAAACAGTTCATAAAAAAAGCAGCTTCAGAGGCAAGTGAGTCTATGTGGGGACTTGTGTTTCTAGGATACCCATAGCATCCCAAATGGTCTGCCCGAAGAGTGTCAATGGAAATCAAGATAATATTTTTATCTTCATTTTTTGGCCTGAAAATAACCGGATTGACCCAGTAGGAAAAATAGGGTTTATTTCCTTTGGTTTTAAGAGAAACGGTTGCCTCCTTTCTGGAAGGGGGAAGGTTTAGGCGGTGAAAGGATTGATTGAAGGTGGGGTGGTCTTTGTCTGGAGGAAGGTTTAAATGTTCTTGAAAAATGATTTTTTCTCTTCCTTCAATTTCAAGGGTGACTAAAAACACAACTCCTTCTTCGGAAGGGTCTTTAGGATTTGTTTTTTGGTCTGAATTTTGATCTCTCACTATCCCTATGCTGAATTCAAGAAGACTTTCTTCAGGTATCTGGGTCTTGAGTCTTAAGTGAGTCTCGGGGGGGGTAAAAAGTATGTTGACCACTCCGCTTCCCTGTCTTAGTTTTCTTTTGAGTTGGTAAGGATTTTCCCCTGTCCCAAAATCATTCATGGGAAAGGACTTAAAGGGATATAATTCGTCAGTCAGAGTTTTTATTTTTTTGAAAGGCGTTTCAACAATATCTGTTTTTTCCAATCGGTCGATAAACCGGATGGTCTTGAAATCAGTTCCTTGTGTTTTTCTGCATTGAAGCAGAGGGAGCACAGAAAACGCCAGCCCTATCACTAAAAGGTACCAATTTATTTTTCTCATGATACTATCAATAATGAATTTGAGCTGAATTCATAGAAGTAATCTTATCTGTCACGGCATTTTTTTGGTAATAAATTCCCATAGATATTCTTTAGGGACCCCCATGAATTTTTTTCTCCAGACTCTGTCGCAGTTGGAACAGGCTTTGAGATCCTCTATGTCTTTCCTAACAAGTTTTTCTCTGAGTTTGACTAAACTGCTGCTGTTCCATATTTGTTTCAAGGACTTTTCATTGACGCTTCCCACAGGGTAATAACCAAAAAAATCTTGGGTGCAGGGAAGAACTTTTCCGTCCCAGAAAATGACCATGGCATTCCAGGGAAAAGGACATTTTGAATATTTGTTTGTGCTTCCTTTGTTTTCAATTTCTCCCGCCCAATTGTGCAGTTCTTTACTCACAAAACTGTTGAGCGGGAGTCCTTTAAATCTATTTTTGAATTTTTCCTTTTCTTTTTCCAGCCGGGATAGAGAGAAATTGTCAAAATTGATGACTTCTATGACTGTTTCCGGTTTTTTAGAGCGGAGTGATTTTTTTATCTCCAAAAATCTTTTGATGTTTTTAATAGTATTGTTGAAATCTCCGCCTTTTCTTATTTTTTCATAAGTTTCTTTTTGAAAACCGTCAAAGGAAAAAGAAAGCCGGTCCAGTCCCGAGTGTATGATTTTGCGGGACATCTCCTCTGTGAGCAGAGAGCCGTTGGTATGGAGTTTGGTAAAAAGGTGGTTCTCTTTTGCATAGCAAATCATTTTATACAGTTGAGGATGCAAAAGGGACTCTCCCCTATGAGCCAAATTTATGTCAAAAACAAAGTCCTTCGCCTCATCTATTATTTTTTTATAAAGGTCAAATTCCATGTAGCCTTTATCCTGTTTTTTTAGCTCTTTGTTGGGACACATGATGCAGCGATAGTTGCACAAACTGGTGGCTTCTATCCACAACCTTATGGGAAGGTAAGGAAGACGGATCGAATTTCTGCGAAAGTGATAGTAGATTCTCAACAGCCGGGCCCAATATTTGAACAGATTCATTTGTTTCCTTTTTCTTCAAGCTGCTGAATGACCACAGAACAGGCCATATTTCCGATGACGTTGGTGCTTGTCCTGACCATGTCCAGAAGCCTTTCCACTCCCAGGATAAGAGCTATGCCTTCAAGGGGGATTCCCAACTGTTTCAATACCAGTGCCAGGGCTATGATTCCAGCCATGGGGACACCTGCGGCTCCGATTGAGGAGAGGACTGCCATGAGCACGATGGTGACCTGTCCAGTGATTCCCAACTGGATCCCATAGATTTGAGCTATGAAAACGGCTGAGACTCCTTGATAAAGAGCTGTGCCATCCATGTTGACCGTGGATCCTAAAGGAATCACAAAGCTTGAATATTCCCGCTTGATTCCAATGCTTTCCACGCTCTCCATTGCTACAGGAAGGGTGGCCATGGAGCTGGATGTGCTGAAGGCAATGATGATAGCCTCTTTTACTGCCTTAAAAAAGCGAACAGGGCTTACCCGGCCCAAAAGGCTGACGGTAAGGCTGTTGATACTGATGGTGTACAGAGCAAGTCCTCCCAGGACCACCAGAGAATACTTGAGAAGAGTAACCAGGATATCTGTGCCGAACTGGCCTACTACAGCTGCACTTAGGGCAAGGACACCGTAAGGGGCCAGCTTCATGACTATATGGACCACTTGTATGAAAATATCATTGAGTCCATCCAGGACTTGGATGATTAATTTTGATTTCTCTTTTTTTATAAGAGTCAGCACCATACCAAAGAGAAGGGCCATGAATATGATTTGGAGCATATTTCCATCAATAAAAGCCTTCACTGGATTCTCTGGTACGATATTAACGATGACTTCTATTAGGGAAGGTTTTTCTTCCATGTGTTCCAGTCCGGCCTGGGCTTTGTCTTCGTAATTCCGGTGCAGCTGGTCTTGGACTTCAGGAGACAATCCTTTTCCAGGTTGGATTATATTGGCCAAAAAAAGCCCGATGGTGATGGCAATAACTGTGGTTATGATAAAATAAACAGCGGTTTTGGCTCCGATTCTTCCCAGCTTTTTTATGTCTCCCAGGCTTGCTGTGCCCAGCATCAGTGAAACAAACACCAGAGGAACAACGATCATTGTGATGAGGTGCAAAAATATGGTTCCGATGGGTTCGATGATCAGGACTTTCTCCCCGAACATGATTCCTGCGATGATTCCAAATACCAGCCCCAGGAATATCTTTGTGTGCAGCTTTATCTTCTTCATTTTTTAGACAGAGGGTTATAATATAGTTTAATGATATTTAAGTCAATCCAGCCTTAAATAACCTGGAAAATTTCTATTTCACAGTTTTTGTAAATTATGATATATTTACCCAGACCATGAAAAATAATTTAGACCTTTCTCTAGTCATTCCTGTGTTCAATGAACAGGAAAACTTAGAACAGCTGTATAAGGAAATCACTTCTGCCTGCCAAAGGTTAAAAAGGACTTATGAGATTGTTTTTGTAGATGATGGAAGCACGGATAATTCATTGGAGATTCTTGTTCGAATACAGAGACAGGATTCCGGGGTCCGGGTGATAAGCCTTAGAAGAAACTTTGGACAAACAGCAGCTCTTTCTGCTGGCTTTGACCATTCTTCTGGAGATATTGTCATAACACTGGATGCGGATTTGCAGAATGACCCAAATGACTTTGAAAAGCTTATAAACAAAATAGAAGAGGGGCATGACCTAGTTAATGGGTGGAGAAAAAAGAGAAAAGATAAATTTTTGACCCGCCGCATACCTTCGAAAATAGCTAATTGGATCATATCCATGATAACCCGGATCAAACTCCATGACTATGGCTGCACACTGAAGGCATTCCGAAGAGATGTGGTCAAGAATATCAATCTCTACGGGGAAATGCACCGTTTTATTCCAGCCATTGCCAGTAATATAGGGATATCCATTGCAGAGGTAGAGGTCAATCACCGGCCTCGACGTTATGGGCAGTCAAAGTACAGCGTGACGCGGTTTATAAAAGTGGTGCTCGACCTTCTTACAGTGAAATTCCTGATGAGCTACTCCACAAGGCCTCTCCAGATTTTTGGGATTTTTGGTCTATTAAGCGGCATGGGGGGCGGCATTATTGGAATTGTTCTCTCTTATCAGAGATTGATTCTGAAGCAAGGGATAGCTGACCGGCCCTTGCTTCTGTTGGCTGTTCTGCTTATGGTGATCGGTTTTCAATTTATCACTCTGGGGCTTTTAGCTGAGATACTGGTACGAGCCTATCATGAATCCATTGAAAAAAGGATATATTATATTAGAGAAATATTCGAATCTGATTCGAAAGAACAATCTCATTCAAATTGACTTAAATGAAAATTCTTATGTTGGCTCCGGAGCCTTACTTTCAGTCCCGAGGGACTCCTATAAGTGTGTTTTTCCGGTTAAAAGCCCTGTCTTCTTTGGGGCATGAAGTCGATCTGGTCACTTATCATTTGGGAGAAGACAGAGTATTCAAGAATGTTGAAATTCTGAGGATTCCGAATCTGTTTGGTATTCAAAACATCAAAATAGGACCCTCATGGGCCAAAATTCCTCTTGACCTATTGCTGCTTTTTAAGGCTGTCGGGCAGCTGGTAAAAAAAAAATATGATTTGATTTTTTCTCATGAAGAAGCTGCTTTTTTAGGAGTTCTCTTGTCCAAAGTGTGGAATATTTCTCATGTCTATGATATGCATTCCAGCCTTCCTCAGCAGCTCAAAAACTTTGATTTCTCTAAATCAAAATTCATGGATGTTCTTTTTAAATGGATTGAAAGGTTCATACTCAAGAATTCTCATTCCGTAATCGTTATATGTAAAGATTTATACAATCAGATAACAGAGGCTGGTTTTAACAAAAAGGGAGTTCTCTTGGAGAATTTCCTTGATTTTGAAACCGCTTCACCCGATGAAAGTAAAATGATGGACAAGCGATCGGAGTTTGGTTCTTTGGATGATAAGATAGTCTTGTATACAGGAAATTTTCAAACCTATCAGGGGATAGAACTTCTGCTGGAAGCTGCAGCTAGAATCACAGACCAAAAAGTGATATTTGTCCTGATTGGAGGGACTCCCCTCTCTGTAAAAAGAATGAAGGCAAAGGCCAATGAATTAGGAGTTCTTAACAGGGTCTTTTTTACAGGCCAGGTTGCACCCTCTGAAATTTCCTTGTGCATAGGATTAGCGGATGTGCTGGTGTCTCCAAGGATTTCAGGGACGAACACACCGCTCAAGATCTATTCCTATCTTAAATCAGGAAAACCTTTAGTAGCCACTGACCTCTGGACCCATACTCAAGTATTGAATGAGAAAATGGCGGTTTTGGTGAATCCCCGGCCAGAAGATATGGCAGAGGGAATTCGGTTTGCTCTTTTTAACCATGAGGCAGGGGAAAGGGCAGCTGCAGCAAAAGAAATGGCACGCCGGGAATATACATTTTCAAAATACAAACAAAAAATGGAGCTGATTATAAATAAGGCCCTTCGATATAAAGAAAGCTGAGATATTCAGTGTCTATTGAGACAGGGAGAATAAAAGATTCATGAATGTTTTAGTCACAGGAGCCTCTGGATTTATTGGAAGTGCTCTGGTCAGGGAGCTTATCCACAGAAAACACAGAGTGAGTGTTTTTCTGCACAAGAGGGGGATCCCTGAAGAGAACTTGTGCCGAGTTTTCTGGGGGGATATAGGGGATCCAATAAAAATAAAGGCTGCCCTAAAGGATGTGGATTTGGTTTTTCATCTGGCCGCATCCATGGGAGCCTCTCAAGCTGGTGAAGAGGAATTTATCAGGATAAATGAACAAGGGGTCCAGGTTGTTTTTAAGGCTGCGCAGGAAGCCGGAGTGAAAAAAGTTGTTCATTTTAGTTCTGCTGGAGTCCTAGGGGCTGTGAGCGAGAGAAAAGCTGTGGGAGAGGAATACCTCAAAAATCCCATAAGTGTGTATGATCGGACTAAATCCAGGGGAGAAAGAAAAGCCCTTGATTTTTCTCTAAAGGGTTTAAATGTTTCCGTAGTGAGGCCGGGATGGGTTTATGGGCCTGGAGATGAAAGGACTTTTAAACTCATTAAAGCCATTGCTGGGAGAAAATTTATTTTTGTAACTGGAAGCAAAACCCTTCAAACACCTGTTTATATCAATGACCTTGTCCAAGGGACTTTGCTTTGTGCTGAAAAAGGGAAAAGAGGAGAGATTTATCATATAGCTGGGAATGAAGTGATGACAACAAAGCAGATTTCTAGATGTATCGCTGATGCAGCAGGAGTCAGCTTGCCGATTCTGCCCTTTCCTTTGTGTTTCATAAAAATGATTGCTTTTGTTTTGGAAAATGGTTATAAAATTTTTAACAAGGAGGCTCCTCTTACCATGGGCAGGCTGGCTTTTTTCGCTCATTCAAAACCCCTGTCCATAGAGAAAGCTGAATTGGAATTGGGATATGTCTCCCAATATGATTTTAAAACAGGGATAAGCAAAGCCATTGAGTGGTATAAAAAAAACGGCTGGTTGAATGACTAGCCTGACCTATTCATAAAAAAATGGCGATTAAAATGAAAGTAAAAACAAACAAAAGGTTTTCAGTTATCATTTTTGTAAAAAGCATGTAAATCCTTGAAAGCAAAACAAAAGATTGAACATCGTTTTTTTTATGAATAGGTCCGGCTAGGGGGATTGATTGACATTAAGTGATTTGTTTTCTAAAATTTAAATATATTAG
>CAYULB010000068.1:0-9525 GCA_964445575.1 uncultured Eubacteriales bacterium | reverse complement strand
TAAATAATGATCCCAGCGGTCACCACCCATAAAAAAACATCTATCAACAAAGGCTTGTCTTTTAAGATCAGGGCTTCCGGACTTCCTCCTTCTGATTTGCGGTGGATAAGATAAAGATACCTGAAGATTCCATACAAAACAAAAGGGACCGTATAAATCAATTCATAGGTTCCAAATCTGGCTATGGTTTCTTCTGAAATAGTATAGAGACAATAGGCAATGATTGTGGAAGCTGTAACCACAGCGATCATCTGGTCCAAAAGGTAAGGAGAATATTCTTTGAGTATAGGTCTGTGATTGATGGCATCTTCACCTAATAAAATCATCTCATGCCTTCTTTTGCTCAAGGCCAAAAACAAGGCTAGAAGCAGGGTGCAGATCAAAAGCCAGTGGGAAATCAGAACATTGATGGCAAATCCTCCAGCAATGACCCGGATGATAAAACCAGCCGCTATAATGAAAACATCCAGGATGATGACATGCTTCAATCCAAAAGAATAGCTGAACTGCAGAATCACATATATCAAGGCTGCAACAAGGAATTGTTGATTCAAAAACAAAATTGAGACCGCCACACTTGAAACCAAAAGAATACCAAAAGCAGTCCAAGCCTGGGTCTGTCTTATTTTTCCTGAAGCCAGCGGCCTTTTTGATTTGATGGGGTGGTGTCTGTCCTCGTCTAAATCCCTGATGTCATTTAAAATATAGAGGGAACTGGATAAAAGACAAAAAGCAGCAAAAGCAATGACGGACTTGATCAGCAGAGGAATTTCAAACAGGTTTTGGGAAAAAATAAGAGGGGCAAAAATGAAAAAATTTTTAATCCACTGTTTAGGCCGGGCTGACTTTATCAGTCCTTTTAACATCAATTTACAGCATCTCCCTACTTTTTTTGCGGTTTGTCATCTATCTCTTTTCCCTGACCGCGGATACGCAGCTTCTACCACGGATGAAATGCCTCCCCTGGGATTGAACTCTCCGGTCACTTTGGCTTTCACAGGACGGCAGGCTTTGACCACATCTTCCAGAATACGGTTGACTGCATTCTCATAAAAAATTCCCAGGTTCCGGTAAGCAAGGATGTACATTTTCACTGACTTGAGCTCAAGACATTTATCTTTTGGGGTGTAAGTGATGGTGATCTTCCCAAAATCCGGAAGGCCGGTCTTGGGACAAACTGAGGTGTATTCAGGAATCTCTATTTTGATCTCATAGTCAGGAAACTGATTGGGGAAAGTCGCAATCGCAGGAAGCTTTTCTTTCAATCCGGCTTTGGCTTCTTTTTCTCCGTATTCAGACATTTCAGCTCCCTCTCTTATTCTGGGCCACTCAAAAAATTCAGATTATGAGTCATCCAGATTGTTCACTAAAAGTATAACCCCAATCATTTTTTAGTCAAATTAAAAAATTTTCGCTTATCCCCTTGACACGAAATCAAACAGGACCTATAATGTTATTGAAAATGATTATCAATATCGATAAAGACAGAGAGTGTGATCAACATGCGGGCTCATAAATGGAGAAAAAGATTCAGGGGCAGTGGTTCCCGGTGGACTGCGCCCAGGGAAGCTATCCTTAATCTTTTGAGCCGAACTTCAAAACACCTGAGCGCTAAAGAGATTTACCAGGCTCTTTTCAGGATATACCCGGGCATTGGATTGACCACTGTTTACAGGACTCTGGATGTTCTTGAAAAAATGGGGTATCTCAACAAAATCCCATTAGGTACCGGCGAAAATAAATACGAACTTATCACAAAATCCGATCAAACCCATCACCATCATCTCATCTGCACTCAGTGCGGCAGAATCTTGGATTACAATGATTTTTTAGAAGAAGAATTGGAACTCATAAAAAAAACAGAAAAAAGTCTTACCAAAAAGCATGGTTTTAAAATAACAGACCATAACATTGAATTTTACGGTATTTGCAAAAAATGCCAGGAAAGGAGGTGATTTTTATGCCAGCAGGAGACAGAACAGGCCCATTGGGTCAAGGACCCAGAACAGGAAGAGCTCTCGGTTTCTGCAGCGGATACGATACTCCAGGTTACATGAAACCAGGTCCAGGACGCGGTTTGGGACGCGGTTTCGGTCGTCGAGGATTCTTCGGACGTGGTTTTGGACGCGGTTTTGGACGTGGATGGGGACGTGAATGGAGTTATTATCCCACACCCGCATATTACCCGGATTATCCGCTCCCAACACCAGATGTTTCCCCGGAAGATGAACTGAAAATGCTCAAAGACCAATCCGAGTATTTAAAGGAAGAACTTGAGGAAATTTCAAAAAGAATGGAGGAAATCAAAAAGAAAAAATGATATCATAATTATCCAATAGGAATGTTTATTGTGCCGGGAGAGCTGCTCCCCAGCTTTCCCGGTTCTTACAGTTTGAAAAAAGACAGAGAACAGGATTATAGAGTCAGATAGTGAATAACCAATAAAACAGATAGGAGTTAATAATGAAATTAGCCATATCAACCGAAGGGAATTCTGTTTCAGCCCATTTTGGAAGGTGTCCTCGTTACACCCTTGTTGAGATCAAACAAGGTAAAGTTGTGAACAGAGAGGAGATCGACAATCCGGGGCACAGACCAGGCTTTCTTCCTAATTATCTTTCTGAGATGGGTGTTGATTGTGTGATTGCAGGGGGAATGGGACCCCGAGCCCAGAATTTATTCCGCCAGAAAAACATCCAGCCCATTATAGGGGTTCAAGGTCCTGTGGACGAGGTGATCGAAAAATTTATAAATCAGGAACTGGAACAAGGAAAAGACCTGTGCGACCATCCGCAAAACGAAAAACCTTCACTTATGCAAAAACAAGCCAAACAAGAAAAAGAAATCGACCAACAAAAAAAGATCTGCTTCACAGCAAAAGGCAGCCGCATCCAAGATGAAGTGGACCCGAGATTTGGAAGAGCCGCTTATTTTTTAATTTATGACCCTCAGAGCAAAAGCATTGAATCAATCGAGAATCCGAACAAAGACCAGCTGCAGGGAGTTGGGATCAAATCAGCTCAATTTTTGGCAAACAATCAGGTGGGCACGCTTTTTACCGGACGTATTGGCCCCAAAGCTGAAGCAGTTCTCCAATCCTCTAATATCCATGCCATCACAGGAATGAGCGGTCCTATAAAAGATGTGTTAGAAAAATATTCCCTTGAGGTGAAATAATGGAATCACAGGAAGATAAAATCAAAAAAGAAAGAGAAAAGGTATCCCAAAGACTTAAGACCATCAAAAACCGCATGCTGGTTTTCAGCGGAAAAGGGGGCGTCGGGAAAAGTACGGTAGCAGCTAACCTTGGGCTGGCCTTTGCAAAAAAAGGGCTTAAAGTAGGACTTCTGGATGTGGACATACACGGACCGAATCTGGCAAAAATGATGGGCGTGGAAGGCAAGAAAATTCAGACCACATCTGAAGCTATCATGCCTGTCCCGGTCAATGATAACCTTTCTGTCATTTCCATGTCTTTTTTACTAGAAAATAAAGACCTGCCCGTTATATGGCGGGGCCCTATGAAGATGAAAGCCATTCAACAGTTCATAGGGGATGTGGAATGGGGGGAGCTGGATTGGCTGATCATTGATTCTCCTCCAGGAACAGGTGATGAACCGCTTTCAGTGGCTCAGCTCATTCCAGCTACCGGAGCTGTTGTGGTGACCACTCCTCAAGAAGTCTCTTTAATGGATTCGAGAAAAGCCGTTGCCTTTGCCAGAAAATTGAATCTTGAGGTATCTGGAATCATAGAAAATATGAGCGGTCTGGTCTGCCCTAAATGCAAACACAAAATCAATCTTTTCAAAAAAGGAGGGGGTGAAAAAGCAGCTCAACAAATGGGTGTCCCTTTTCTGGGAAGCATTCCTGTAGACCCTGAAATCGTCTCACTGGGAGATGAAGGAAAGTCATTTCTTGACAAACATCCAGACTCAGAAACCAGTAAGGCTTTTATGAAAATCGTAGATAAGCTCATAAAATTAAAAAAATCATAAAACAGCTGATTTATAAATTCATAAAGGAGAACCATCATGAAAAAAATAGGAATCATTATCTGCGGCCGCTACCAGAGCTGTGGAGGCGGGAAATGCTTCAGAGCTCTTAGAGAAAGAGTGGGCGCTTTTTCCATATATCCGGAGGATGAACCGGTTGAAGTGGTGGGGTATTCCTACTGCGGGGGATGTCCGGGAGGAAATGTGGAATATGTGCCCGAAGAGATGATAAAAAACGGAGCGGAAGCTATCCACCTGGCAACCGGCCTGGTGGTGGGCTATCCTCCCTGTCCCCGGATCCGTCATTTCAAGCAGTTCATTGAAAAATACTATGATGTTCCTGTAGTCATAGGAACCCACCCCATTCCTCTGAAATACCTGCAGGCTCATGAAAAGCTTCCTTTTTGGGAAAAAACAAATATGGAGGAAATTGCCGGTGATTTAATGAAAGAAGACCGGAAAATCAAAGAAGACTACAATTAAGAGGGGGATAAAATGCAGCAAAACAATCAAGTTCAAGGCAGAGGCGGCCGCGGAGGAAGAAGAGGCGGACAGGGGTTTGGCCCAGGTGGACAGTGTGTCTGTCCTTCCTGCGGGACTAAAGTGGCCCATAAAAGAGGGATTCCCTGCAACCAGATGAAATGCCCCAAATGCGGCGCACCCATGACAAGATAGTGAACAAAAACTTTAATTTGACGGTAGTTTATGATAACAATCCCTATGACTCTGCTTTAAAGACTGACTGGGGATTTTCCTGCTTTATTGAGGGGGCTGAAAAGAATATTTTGTTTGATACAGGAGCGAACGGAAATATCCTCCTTTTCAACATGGAAAAACTTGACATTGACTTCAGGGATATCGAAATGGTGGTCCTTTCTCATTTTCATAGAGACCACACCGGCGGACTGTTCTCTCTTCTTGAAAAAAACCCTGAAGTAACCGTCTATCTCCCTGACTTTTTCCCATCAAGATTTAAAAATTCCATAAAGAAAGCAGGAGCTTTCTATGTCAGTGTCAAATCTTTTCAAAAAATCCTGGAAAATGTTTACACCTCAGGAGTAATCCAAGGGTGGATCAACGAACAAAGTTTGATCCTGGAAGCAGATAAGGGTCTTATCTTGATCACAGGCTGCGCTCATCCCCGGATTGTGAACATTATCAACACCGTGAAAAATCTTACCAAAAAAGACATCCACATGGCTCTGGGAGGATTTCATCTGACCGGGTTTGAAAACGAAGAAATCAAAGAAATCATCCGGTCTTTCAAAGAACAAGGCGTCAAAAAAGTGGGCCCATCCCACTGCTCAGGAAATGACGCCAGAAATCTCTTCCAGAAAGCCTTTGGGAAAGATTATATCCCTATGGGTGTGGGCAAGAAACTGTCAATCCAATGATTATATCCATTGCCAGCGGAAAAGGAGGCACCGGGAAAACAACTGTTGCGGTAAGCCTTGCTCATTCGTTGGGGGAAAAAAGGGGAGTCAGTTTTTTTGACTGTGACGTGGAAGAACCCAATGCCTTCTTTTTCCTCAAGCCAAAAATCACCAGCACCAAACCGGTCCTGTCTCCGGTTCCAGAAATCAATGACTCCCAATGCACATACTGCGGCAGGTGTGCGGAGATCTGCGAATACAACGCACTGGCTGTTCTCAAGGACCAAGTCATGGTTTTTCCTGAGCTCTGCCACAGCTGCGGCGGATGTAAACTCTTGTGCCCGGAAAAAGCCATAAAAGAAAAGGGTCGGAAAATAGGCATCGTAGAACACGGGAAGAATGGGAAAATAGACTTCACTCACGGAATTCTTGATATCGGACAGGTAATGTCTCCTCCTCTCATAAGAGAGGTTAAAAAAAGCATTAAACCTGATTGCTTAAATATCATAGATGCTCCCCCAGGAACCTCCTGTCCCACTATTGAAGCTGTTAAAAGAAGTGACTACTGCCTGTTGGTCACAGAGCCCACTCCTTTTGGTCTCAATGACCTTGAAATCTCAGTAGAGGTCTTGAAGCAGCTCAAAATCCCATATGGAGTGATTCTCAACAGGGCAGGAATCGGAAATAACGACGTGATTCATTTTTGCAAAAAGGAAAATATAGAAGTCCTCATGCAAATCCCTATGGATAAAAACATAGCCATAGCCTATTCCAGAGGAGAAGTCATATCTGATAAGTTTCCAGAGTTTAAGGAGCAATTTTTAAACACCTTTGACCAAATAGAAAAAAATATTTAGGACATGAAACTCAAACAGTTAGTCATAATCAGCGGAAAAGGAGGAACCGGAAAAACAATTCTGTCTGCCTGTTTTGCCCACCTTGCCTCAAACAAAGTAATGGTGGACTGTGATGTGGATGCAGCCAATCTTCATATTCTACTTCATCCTCGAACAATAGAGCAAAACTCTTTTTCAGGGGGGAAGGAAGCCCGTCTTATTCCTGACGAATGCACGGGATGCCTGGAATGTGTGGAGGCCTGCCGCTTTAATGCCATCCATGAAAACAAGGAAGGGAAAGTCACTATTGACCAGCTTTCCTGCGAAGGATGCGCTGTGTGTTCCCATATGTGTCCGTTGGGTGCCATAGTGATGAATCCTTCTGAATCAGGGGAATGGTTTGTGTCTGAAACAAAATACGGACCCTTTGTTCATGCCAAACTTGGGCCAGGAGAAGAAAACTCAGGAAAGCTGATCACTGAAATCAGAAAGAGAGCATCAAAAATAGCAGAGGATAATAATCTGGATTGGGTCATCATCGACGGACCCCCTGGAATCGGATGTCCTGTGATCGCCTCCCTTTCCGGAACAGACTTGGCTCTGGTGGTCACAGAACCCACCCCATCAGGAATCCATGATATGAAGCGGGTGATCGAAACAGCACAGCATTTTAACATAAAAGTTGCCTGTGTTATCAATAAGCATGATTTAAATAACCAAAACAGTTCAGAACTTGAAAACTGGGGTGAGGAAGAATCCATCGCTTTTTTGGGAAAAATTCCTTTTGATATCCACGTTCTGGATTCTATGGTCCAAGGAATTCCTCTCACTGAATACAGCAGATCTCCGGCATCCCAAAAAATCAAACAAATATGGAGGTCTGTTTGCAAGCATCTGAAACAGGAGGAATAAAATGAATAAAAGAAAATGGAAATACTTTATTGACTCTCTTTTGTTCATCTGCTTGGTCGGTTTGGCCGGCATAGGTTATCTTCAAGGACTTTATCTTGAAGAAGGGCCGGTTGAAGACGTTTCAAAAAAATACTTCTTGGGTCTTCACTCCCATCAGTGGGGCCACATCCATTTTTACATTTCCATTGCTTTCACTGCACTGATTATCATTCATCTTATTCTCAATTGGAGCTGGATTAAATCCTCTACACAAAAGATATTTAAAAAGTATTGGGGAGGAGCGCTTGTTGGAATCTTTATTATTTCCCTACTGGTCCCTTTGATCATCTGGACTTTTTCTCCCAAATACTCAGAAAAATATGCTGAATAC
Organism: uncultured Eubacteriales bacterium; assembly: GCA_964445575.1. Classification (GTDB taxonomy): domain Bacteria; phylum Acidobacteriota; class Aminicenantia; order Aminicenantales; family Aminicenantaceae; genus WJMT01. The sequence continues at coordinate 2,042 of CAYULB010000068.1, read as the reverse complement.
GGGACAGGTTCTGGAAGGGGAAGGCAAATCAGTCTTCCGGAAAAACAAGTCACTGAACAACCAGGCCTAACAGAGCAAAAAACAGAACCCGTGAAACAGCCTGTCAAAAGAGAAGAATCCATTCATGAGGAAGAACAGAGATTAGCCCGGGGACGTATGGATGAACAAGAAACCGGTATTCTTATAACCGGGCAGATGACTCTTCTGGAGCTTGAGGAGAAAACAGGCATCCCCAAATCAACCCTTTTAAAAGAATTAGGAATTCCTGATTCCATTCCTTACAGTGAAACTCTTGGCCGGCTCAGACGGAGGTATAACTTCACCATGCAGGAGCTCCGGGACAAAATTGAAGCCCAGATAAAGAAAAAAGTTAGGTTTTAAAAATAAAATCGATAACCCTAAGGTTGAAGAAAATCCAGATTTATACTATAAAATTAAGCTATGTCCAAAGACAAAAATTTAGATGAATTTTCGCGAAAGCTGCAGGAACAGATCCTTGACCAATACCGAAAATACTACACGGACAAGGTCATTGAACTGTGGAAAAATCCCAAACACATGGGCCCCCTTCCGCATCCAGACGGATACGCCGAGGTTAAAGGCAACTGTGGAGATACCATAGAAATCTTTATAAAAGTTAAAAACGACATTATCAAAGAAGCGGCTTTCACCACAGACGGATGCGGGGCCACCATTGCCTGCGGGAGTGCCGCTTGTGAAATTGCCAAAGGAAAACCTTTCACCAAAGTTCTTGGGCTTATCAACGCAGACCAGATTATAAAATATTTAGGAGGGCTTCCTAAAGAGCATCTGCACTGCGCAGACCTAGCCTCTGAGTCTATAAGGAGGGCACTGGCTGATTATTTATATCATAAAAGCAGCCCCTGGAAAAAGCATTACCGGAAATGAATTCATTAACATCAACTTAAGGAGGAGATTATGAACGAATGTCAAAGCAGTAAAAACATGGAACACTGCAACTGTTCTTATGAGCCCTGCAGCAGAAAAGGAATCTGCTGTGAGTGCATTCAATATCACTGGAGCATGAATGAGCTTCCAGCCTGCTTTTTCCCCGATGATGTGGAAAAAACTTATGATCGTTCCCTACAAAGATTTATAGAAGTCTATAAAAACAAAGTCTAAAACAGACATAAAAAAATGAATAATTCATATGTGTATGGGCCAGTGCCTTCCCGGCGGCTGGGGCTGTCTCTGGGGGTTGATATTACCCCCTTTAAACTCTGCTCCCTTGACTGTGTGTACTGCCAGCTGGGTCCAACCACCACCAAAACTACCAAAACCAAAGATTATTTTAGTGACCAGGAAATCCTTACCCAGATAAAAAAAAGAATAAAAACCTCACCGCGCATAGATTACATAACCTTTTCCGGTTCAGGAGAGCCCACTCTTAATTCTCGCATAGGCCCGCTCATAAAAAAAATAAAAGAATTCACGGACATTCCCGTGGCAGTGCTGACCAACAGCACCCTTTTGACTCAAAAAAAAGTAAGAGATGCTTTAAAACAGGCTGATGTGGTGGTTCCCTCCTTAGACGCAGCTGTTCAAGATATTTTTGAGAAGATAAACCGGCCCCATTCCTCATTAAAAATAGAGGAAATCATTGACGGACTAAAAAAATTTAGAAAAGAATTCCAGCAGCAAATATGGCTTGAAATTGTTTTTGTAAAAGGGATCAATGATTCCCCCTCTCATATCAAAGCTCTTAAGAAAGCCGCACAAGAAATAAAGCCTGACAAAGTCCAGCTCAATACGGTTATCCGTCCTCCCTCTGAAAAATCTGCCCTTCCCCTTTCCCAAAAAGAAATGGAAAAAATAAAAAATATGATGGGAAAAGAGAGTGAGGTCATCGCTCACTTCAAGAAAAAAGGCCTTACCTCTGAAGAAGAAAATATCCAAAATATAATTCTGGATATGATAAGAAGAAGGCCGGTCACCTCCGAGGACATTTCGAATTCATTGGGAAGGCATAAGAATGAAGTCCTTAAATACATAGATCTATTGAAAAAAGAAGATAAAATAAA
>CAYULB010000067.1:0-10067 GCA_964445575.1 uncultured Eubacteriales bacterium | reverse complement strand
ATAAGAATGAAGTCCTTAAATACATAGATCTATTGAAAAAAGAAGATAAAATAAAAACAGTTACTTATAAAGATCAAGATTATTATGAACTGAAATGAAAAAAACAAAAGAAATAAAAGACCTCACTAAGGAAGAGCTTCTGGAGCTTCTTAAAGACTATTCCAAAAACTGGCTGGCTCATGACGGGTTGTGGTTTCAAGCTGTGGAAAAGGAACTGGGAATGGACACGGCTATAGAGCTTGACCGCAGGGCCTGGGAAAAATTCACTGTTATCGAAGCCAAAAGAATCATGAAAAGGCTGGGCCTTGAGCAGGGGGGAGGAATCCCTGCTTTGATTCAGGCCCTTAAATTCAGACTGTATGCCAACATCAACGTTCAGGAAATCACAGAACAAAGTTCCACTCACTGCGTCTTCAATATGAATAAATGCCGAGTCCAGGAAGCGAGAAAAAAGAAAGGGCTCCCGGACTTTCCCTGCAAGCCTGTTGGGATTGTGGAATACAGCGGTTTTGCCAAAACCATAGACCCTCGGATTGAAACAGAATGCCTCTGCTGTCCTCCAGACCCGCATCCTCCTCATGTGTTGTGTTCCTGGAAATTCACTCTCAAACCATAGCCAGCACCAAAGGATTGTTTTAGAGGTTTTTTCCGGTCTGATTTTATATTTTGACATCTGTCCCGGCCTCTGGTATACAAATTTATTTAAAGAGAGCTTTCCGGATGAACAAAAAAATATATGACACCGGAGTGGTGGGATTTGCTCTGTTCGCCATGTTTTTTGGGGCTGGCAATCTTATTTTCCCTCCTTACATGGGTTTTCTCTCAGGATCTGTTTGGACCGTGGCTCTGGTTGGTTTTCTTATTACAGGAATCGGCATGCCTCTCATGGGAATCATTGCCTCGGCCCGAGCCGGAGGAACCGTTGAGCACCTTGCTGGACGGGTGGGACCTAAATTCGCCCGGGTCTTGAGCATTGTGATTATCCTGGCTATCGGACCCCTTTTGGCTATACCTCGAACAGCTGCCGTGACTTACGAAATGGGGATCCTGCCCAATATTCCTTGGATAAGCCGGGCAGTGGGGTCACTGATATTTTTTTCTATTACCTTCTTTTTTGCCCTCAACCAATCCAAAGTAGTGGATAAAATCGGAAAAATTCTGACCCCTTTTCTGCTTATCACTCTGGTCTTTATTATCCTCAAAGGAATCCTTTTTCCTATAGCAACTCCCACTGAAGGCAGCCTTCTTTCTCCCTTCTCCTCTGCTTTCAGGGAAGGATATCAAACAATGGATGCCATGGCTTCCATCGTGTTTGCAGAGATCATCATTGCGGCCCTGATATTTAAGGGATACAAAAAGGTTAAAGACCAGGTAAAAATGGCTTCTCTGGCAGGAATCATTGCAGCTTCAGGTCTGGGTTTTGTCTACGGAGGACTGATGTATCTCGGAGCCACTTCCCGAAGCCTGTTCTCAGCTGATATTGAGCGGACAGAGCTCCTCATAAACATTGCCTATCAAATCCTGGGAAATACCGGAAAAGTGGCTTTGGGACTGGCTGTGTCGCTGGCTTGTTTGACCACTTCCATAGGCTTGACCGCCACAGTGGGAGATTATTTCAGCTCTATAAGTAAAGGGAAATTAAAATACAGGGTTATCTGTGTGTTTACGGTTCTCTTCAGCGGCGTATTTGCCACCGTTGGAGTCAATAAGATTGTTCAAATTGCGGTTCCTTTCCTGGTTATGGTCTATCCTGTGGCCATCATTTTGATCCTTCTTACCATTTTTGGCGGGAAAAAGCTCCATAGAAATATTTTCAGGGGAGCTGTGGTTGGAGCCCTGGCTATAAGTGCTTTTGATGCCCTGACTTCTGCAGGCCTTCCCATTGCTTTTGCCAATAACCTTATCTCCTATATTCCTCTGGCTAAAGATGGATTCCCCTGGATCATTCCTGCTTTAATCGGGGGCATCATAGGGGCGGTGACGGCCTATAGAAAATCCACAAAAGCAAAATAGATCTTGAGATTTTCAACAATGAAGAAGCAGAGATAAAATGAAAAGTCATTTGTTTGATAAAAATTGGCGTGAGTACGATAAGTGGTACCAAAATAACCAAGCTGTTTATAAATCCGAGCTCCGGGCGGTTAAAGAACTCATTTCTTCGGGAACAGGACTGGAAATCGGCGTAGGAACAGGAAGGTTTGCCTCTCCTTTTCACGTGGAGTTTGGAGTAGACCCTTCTCTGAATATGCTTCAACTGGCAAAGAAAAGAGGAATCAAAGCAGTCCTGGGAAAAGGAGAAGAGCTTCCTTTTAAAGATGAGTCTTTTCATTGCATCCTGATTGTGGTAACAATATGTTTTCTAGATGATGTGGTGAAAGTCATCCGGGAAGCTAGAAGAACTTTAAAAAAAAAGGGTTATTTGATAATCGGAATGATTAACAAGAACAGCTTGGTGGGTGCGGAATACCAAAAGAAAAGGGAAAAAAGTATATTTTATAGACACGCTCATTTCTTATACCCAGAAAAGATTCTTGAAATATTCATCGAAACCGGTTTCCAGTTCATTGATTCAAGACAGACTCTTTTTCAGTCCCTAAAAAAAAGCACTAAAGACGAAACTCCCAAAAAAGGATATAATAAAGGAGGATTTATTGTTTTAAAAGCACAAAAAATCTGATATATAGGTATCTTCAGGAATGACAAAAAACAGCCAAAGGAGACGCAATGTTCACGAATAAAAACTTTCCTAAAGCAAAAAAATACTGGTTCATGGGTAAATTTTATGACTGGTCAGAGGCTATAATACATCCCATGACTCATGCCCTGCATTATGGAAATTCTGTATTCGAAGGCATCAGAGCCTATAAAACCCCTAAAGGGCCGGCTGTATTCCGGCTTAAAGAACATTTAGAAAGGTTCATGCATTCAGCCAGTATTCTGAAAATGAAATCGCCTTATTCCATACCAGAAATCACTGAAATCATCAAAGAAGTGATCAGGGGAAACAAGCTGGAAGCCGCTTATATCCGGCCCCTTTTGTTTTATTCCTACGGAAACTTGGGCCTTATTCCCAAAACATCTCCGGTTGAACTTTTGGTAGGAGCATGGGAATGGGGCGCTTATCTTGGAGAAAATGCTTCAAAAGGAGTTTGTGTCTACATCCTTCCCTGGAGGAGAGTCCATCACAGTCAGTATGATATGTCTGCAAAACTGGGCGGGATCTATGTTCAGTCTACTATCTGCGGTCTTATTGCAAGGGAAAAAGGATGCGATGAGGCGGTGTTTCTCAATCTCGAAAAAAACGTGGCGGAAGGGCCTGGAGAAAATATCTTTATTTATAAAGACGGAGCCCTGAGAACCAATGACCGTTCAGAATCTGTATTGGAAGGAATAACAAGAGGCAGCATTCTGGAAATTGCTGAGGATCTGGAGATAAAAACTAAAGTCGAACCCATTACAAAACAGGACTTCCTCAATGCAGATGAGGCTTTCTTTTCCGGAACCGCTGCAGAAATAGCTTCCATTACAAAAGCAAAAGACGCTTCTGATAAAAATAAACCTGAAAAAGATTACATCATTGGAAACGGAAAACCAGGTGAAATAACAAAAAAGATAAAAAACACTTATGCGGACTGTGTTAGAGGAAAAATCAAAAAATACGAAAAGTGGCTCACGTATGTCTATTAGTCCCATTGGAATCGTCCATTCCCCTTTTAAAAACAGAGAAGACATAAAGAGAAAAAAAAGAGAGGAAACCAGTGGAAACAATGATGTCGAAGGAGAGCTTGAGATTTACCATGAATTTGAACCGGGACTAAAAGACATAGACGGATTTTCTCATCTTATCATCATATTTAAATTCCACAAATCCAGGCAAAAAAATCTTTTTGCTCATCCCCCTCATGACCGAAAGAAAAGAGGGGTTTTCTCTACCAGAAGCCCGGACAGACCCAACCCCATAGGGATGACTGTGGTCAAATTAATAAAAAGAGAAGGGAATGTCCTTAAAGTATCTGGTATTGATATGATTGAAGGAACTCCCATACTCGATATCAAACCCTATACCCGAAGGGACCTAAAGAAAAACGCTTCCTTTGGCTGGCTGTCAAAATTTAGAAAATAGATTGCCCTCTTTCAATATATTTTGGATATATATATTGAAACAAATACAGCCTTATCATAATATAAGAACAAGGAGGATAGGATGGTAAAAAGTATATCAATAAGCTTCATGACTCTCATGCTTCTGGTATGTCCCTTGCTTTTATCCGGTTCAGATGTCTTCCCGTACGAACACAAGATCGAAAAACTTCAAAACGGGCTCATTGTGGTTTCGGTCCCCTTGGAGAATCCCCATATTATTTCTTATTACACCATTGTCAGGTCTGGTTCCAGAAACGAAATAAAACCCGGAAAATCAGGATTCGCACATTTTTTCGAACACATGATGTTTAAAGGCACAAAAAACATCCCCAGAGAAGAGTACGATAATTTTTTAACTGAACTGGGCGCAGGAACAAATGGTTACACTTCGGATGACTACACCTGCTATTTTGTTGTTTTTGCAGGCAGAGAGAATCTGGAAAGAGTGGTCAAAATTGAAGCAGATAGATTCATTAATCTTTATTATGACGAAGAGATGTTGAAAACTGAGGCAGCAGTGATCGAAGGAGAATACTACTCCAGTGTTTCAAATCCAGGAAGACGCCTGTATGAAACTCTCAGACACACTGCTTTTGAGAGACACTCTTACAAGCACACCACTCTGGGTTATCTCAAAGACATTCAGGATATGCCCAACCAGTTTGAATACAGCAAGCTTTATAAAAAAAGGTTTTATGCTCCAGATAACACCATTATTCTGGTGGTGGGAGATTATGACCATCAAGAACTGATCGATTACATTAAAAAATATTACGGAAACTGGGAACCATCCAACTACAAACTTGAAACGCCGGATGAACCCTCCCAAAAAAAAGCTAAGCGCGCTCATTACGAATGGCCCAGTCCGACCACTCCCCGAATCGCAGTGGCTTTTCATGGACCCGCATTCTCAGACGAGAAGATTGATAAGGCTGCGCTTGACCTGCTGGCAGAAATAGGGTTTTCCAGGTCATCTCCTCTGTACCAGCGTCTGGTGGTAGAGGAACAAAAATGTTTTTCTCTCTATGCTGACTTCCCGGACAGAAGAGACTCTCACCTTCTCACCTTCAATGCTGTAGTCAAACAAAACGAAGACCTTCCTTATGTAGAAAAAGAAATATTCAAAGAGCTGGATCATTACAAAAATGAACTGGTGCCTGAAAATAAACTTGAAGATGTGAAATCCAACCTGAAATACTCAATGGCCCGCCAATTGGGTACTACTGATGGAACAGCAGGGATACTTGCCTTTTACATCAACCTTACCACTGACCCAAACTCCATAAACAACCTATTTGAACTTTACCAGAAAATAACACCCCAAGATATACAAAAGATTGCCAATAAATATTTCATAGAAACAAACAGCACGGTAGTTACTCTAACCGGAGGAGAAGAAAAATGAAAAATTTAATAAAAATGACGTTACCCTTTATTTTAGGCCTTTGCCTGTTAATGATAAACTGCAGCAAAAAACCTCCGGGTGACATCTCCACTGTACTCCTCCCGCTTGAAGATAATCCGCTGGTATGCCTCAAATTAGTCTTAAATATCGGCTCTGCCGATGACCCTGCGGGAAAAGAAGGTCTCAGCGCCCTGACATTCAGAATGCTTTCAGACGGAGGAAGCGAGCAATTGACTTATAAAGAAATCTCACAGAGATTTTATCCTATGGCAGCCTATATTGATATGCAGATCGATAAAGAAATGACGGTTTTTTCAGGAACAATCCATAAAGACAATCTCGAAGAATATTATTCCATATTCAAAGACATGATGTTAAACCCGGGATTCAGAGAAGAGGATTTTATCCGGATCAAAACAAATCACCTAAACTTTCTTCAAAAAACTCTGGTAAACAACATGGACGAACAGTTCGGCAAAGAAATGCTGAATTTAATGATGTACCAGGATCATCCTTACGGACACACTGAATTGGGGACTGTGAAGAGTGTAAAGGGACTCACACTGGATGATGTAAAAAATTTCTATGACAACCATTTTGCCCGAGGGAATTTAACCATAGGGGTTGCCGGCGGGTATCCTTCTGAATTCCCCAAAAAAGTATTATCTGATTTTTCAATCCTGCCCGAGGGAAGCACCCCTGAATCAACTCTTCCAAAACAACAAATGCCAGAAGGGCTTCAAATTGTGATAGCGGACAAAAAAACTCCAGCCACAGCTATTTCCATGGGATTTCCGATTCCTATCACTAAATCCCATCCTGATTTCTTTGCCCTGTGGATCGCCGGTTCTCATTTCGGCGAGCACCGACAGCATCTATCCCATCTTTTCCAAAAAATCAGGGAAGAAAGAGGACAGAACTACGGAGACTATGCTTACATTGAACATTTTATCCAAGGGCGGGGGAAATTTCCTTCCACCAATTACTGCAGACAGCAGCAGTACTTTTCAATCTGGATAAGACCTTTGTCAAACTCCAACCGACACTTTGTTCTCAGACAGGCTGTAAGAGAACTCAAAAAACTCATAGAAGAAGGAATTCCAGAAGACAGATTCGAACTCACCAAAAAATACCTGGTCAACTACACCAAACTCTATACCCAAACCCTCAGTGAAAGGCTGGGATGGCAGATTGATTCCAAATATTACGGCTACAAAAATTTCCTTGAAGAGGCCAGAGAAAGAATACCTAAAGTCAAGATTGAGGAAGTCAATTCAGCCATTAAAAAATATCTGAACTATAAAAATCTTTACATTGCTGTGGTGACACAGGATGCTGAGTCATTTAAGGAAGCCTTGGTTGCCAACACCCCATCCCCCATAACCTACACCAATCCAAACATGCCGGAAAAGGTCTTAACAGAAGACCTGGTCATCCAGGAATTCCCTCTAGATGTAAAACCTGAAAACGTGACCACAGTCAAAGCATCCCTTTTTTTTAAAGAACCGGGAATCCCCGCTGATAACAAGTGACTCTCCATAAAGTTTAGAAAAATTGAAGCCATTTTTTATGAACAAATAACGCTTGCATGACTTGTTCACGAGTCGAGAGTAAGGAGAGCAAAATGAAATTCAGGTGAGGTGCTTATCCTGACCAAGACAAAGTGAAAGTCAACCTTAAAAAAGGGAAAAACACCCTGCTATTAAAATTCTTCAGGGTGGAGGAGGATGGGGATTCTATGCGCGATTTGCAGACCCAGATAACGAGCTTAAATGGGAGGTCAAGCAATTAGTCTTCGGGCTGTCTTTTGAATGATCTGCCAGGCATTTTCAATATCTTTTTTTTGAGTGGTCCATGTTCCCACACACAACCGGATGACATACTTTCCTTTGAGTGTGGTATGAGTAAGATGAAGCTCTCCGGTTTGATTTGCTTGTTCCAGAAGTTTTCTGTTTATTCTATCCAGGTCTTCTTCCCCCCGGCCATCATTCAAACGAAAGCAAAGCAAGCTCAAAGGCATGGGTGCCATGACTTCAAAATACCGGCTTTTCTCTACTTTATTCTTAAAAAATTGGGCTAAGCTGATGTGTCTGCGGACCATTTCTTGAATGCCTTCAACTCCATAATATCTGAGAACAAACCAAAGCTTTAAAGCGCGGAATCTTCTCCCAAGTGCTATGCCCCAATCCCTAAAATTCTTTACCTCTCTGTCCACTCCTGTCTTCAAATATTCAGGATGGATTTCAAAGGTCCTCACGAGGCAATCCGGGTCTTTAACAAAATAAGCAGAACAATCAAAATTAGTCAGCATCCATTTATGAGGATTAAACACAAATGAATCCACATACTCGATCCCTTTGAACATCCACCTTTTTTCTGGGAGAACAGCAGCAGTGCCTGCATAGGCTGCATCCACATGAAGCCAGAGGTTATGACGTCGGCAAATTTTCCCTATTTTATCCAGGGGATCCACAGCTGAAGAAGAGGTCGTCCCTACAGTGGCAATCACACAGCAGGGCTTCAATCCTTTTTTCTTGTCTTCCTCGATCCATTTTTCCAGGTCTTCAGCAAGCATGGCGTAGTCTCTGTCTGTGGAAATATTTCTGATGTTTTCTTTCCCAAAGCCAGCAATTTTCGCTCCCTTTTCCACACTGGAATGAGCTTCTTCTGAGCAGTAAACCACAAGGGGTTCCTTCATCCCTTTGGCATTACTCCTGAATCCAGTGGCTTTTTCTCGGGCTGTTAAAAGAGCCACCAGAGAAGATGTCGAAGCGGTATCCTGAATGACCCCTACCATTTCCTCAGGAAGTCCCAGCATCTTTCTCAACCATTCCATCACCACTTCTTCCAGCTCTGCCGCAGCAGGAGAAGTCTGCCATATCATACACTGAGCTCCCATTCCTGCCGTCAGCAGTTCAGCTAAAATGGAAGGAGGACTGTTGTTTGCCGGGAAATAAGCAAACCATGAAGGATGCTGCCAATGGGTCATGCCGGGAAATATTTTTGATTTAAAGTCATTAAAAATCTCGTCTATGGATTCACCTTTACTGGGTATCTCATCAGGAAGTTCCATTTTGATGTCACCTGGATTCACTTTGGGGCAAACCGGATATTCACCCAGATCTGCCAGATAATCTGCTACCCAATCAATAAATTGATACCCGTACTTCCTGAATATTTCTTTATCCATGATTCACTCCTCTTAAAAAACAATTATCATATTATTATTATTATTTTCTTGTCATTGAGATTCAAGGATTTTTGCTCTCCTCTATTCATTCATCAGCAGCTAAGAGTTAAAAACCTGCACAGAAGGCACTTTTATGCCTGATATTTTGTAAAAAACACCTCAAAACCTCAATATTTTAAAAATTTGCATTTTTTTCTTGAAATTTTATTTTTGAGTATGATATAATATTATAAGATAGTTATTAAGCAAAAGGGAAAGCATGACAGAAAAGACCGTTTATCTTTCTAACCTTCTCTATTTCAGCAACTTAGAGAGCTCCAAATCACAAAAAAAAGGGTTTTACGCTGTTAAATTTTTAAAAACGAGGTTCTGGGATTTTTCTCTTTTTTAAAATATCTCGATATTCCGGGAATTATCCCTGATTTACATGATTTTTTTTAAAAATATGCAACTTTTTCTCAAAATAAGGCGTATATATATATGAAATGCTAAAAATGGAAAAAATCCTCTTTTTTACCCCTCCTTTTTTCATGGGCTTTCCGATGGACAAACCTTAACCCTTATTCCATCCCCAAAATGCCGCTCGTTTCAATCCAGAAACGGGCGGCATAATTTTACTTAATCATTCCAGCTTTTTTCCAGCAGTGGTTCTTATCAGCCCTCCGTGTTTGACATTTCGGGTGCTCTGAAGCCGGCTTGAAATTTCTTCTATGACTTTGCTTTTCCCTTTCAGTATCACCACTTCCAGACAATTGTGAGAGTCCAAATGAATATGGGTCGAAGAGATCACCACCCCGATGTGCTGGTGCTGAATATGATTTAATATCTCAATGACCTCTCTTTTTTCATGATTGTAAACCAGGCTCAATATGCCGATGATCTCTTTGTCTCCCTCTTCCCATTCTTGTTTGACCAAGCGGTTCCTTATCAAATCCCTTATGGCTTCAGACCGGTTTTTATAACCTTCTTTCTTCAGCAATGCATCAAATTGAGTGAGAAGCTGACTCTCAAGAGACACTCCAAAACGGGTTATTTTGCTCATATCTTTTAGCTCCCTTTCATAATCACTAACAAAAGAAACCTCATGTTCCTTTAGCCTGACCTATTCATAAAAAAATGGCAATGTTTTCATTATTAATTTATTTTCAGCGATATACAAGATTTTTTCAAGAACGTTTAGCTGAACGTTTCTTCTTATCATGATTTCAATTTTAATCGCCATTTTTTTACCTTCCAGGCGAGCCAATCTTACAGCATCTGCTTCGTTGCAGGGCATTCGTAGTGAAGGACCACGACTTCATGCCCTGACGCCTCGCATCTGCCGCAATC
>CAYULB010000066.1:0-10941 GCA_964445575.1 uncultured Eubacteriales bacterium | reverse complement strand
GTGGTGAATTGTGAATGGTTAATGGTAAGTGGTGAATTGTGAATGGTTAATGGTAAGTGGTGAATTGTGAATGGTAAGTTGTAAGTTGAATATGAATTTAGGTTTTTTAGCTGTAAGATTGGCTCGCCTTGAAGGTAAAAAAATGGCGATCAAAATAAAAAATACAAACAAAAAAAATGTTCAAGATATTGTTCTTGAAAAAATCTTGTATATCGCTGAAAATAAATTAATAATGAAAACATCGCCATTTTTTTATGAATGAGTCAGGTAAGTAATGAGGGGTTTAAATATCAAATATTTTTGAGTTTTTTGAAAATTTCATCAGGAAGGGGCGTGACCTTGGCATTCTTATCAGTGGTTACATGCACAGTATATCCCTCAGCAGCCACTTGATTTTCACGGGATGAGAAAATTTGGTAGTCAAAGATAAATTTTTTAGGAGAAGCTTCTCTGAGATAGACCCGGATTGAAATTTCTTCGTCGTATCGCAGTGGTTTTTTGTATCTACAAAAAGACTCGGCAACTACCAGAAAAAAGCCTTTTTTCTCGATTTCTTTATAAGAGAATCCTTTTTTTCTGCAGAATTCTGTCCTTCCAATCTCAAACCAATCAAAGTAGTGTTTGTTATGAGCTACTCCCATCTGGTCTGTTTCAGAATAGCGAACCCTCTCTTTGGTCTCTACAAAGTTTTCTCTGTTTGAAGAGCCGGGGCTGGGATTAGAAGGATGTTCCGAGCTTTGAGACTTCATCTTTATAATACTTTCGGAATAAAATTTCCCATTCTCTGGAGCCTTCTTTAATACTCTTCTTTTGGGACTCTATCTTTTCAGCAGCTTTTTTTTCTAAGAGTTCGTACATTTTTATTTCATTCTCAATGCTTTTAACAATAGAAAGCCTGATTTCATTTGGCTCTTCAAGGAAATCCACTCGGTCGTCCTCAAAAATGGACTCCATGATAATGCGGGAAAGATAGTTAATTTTTTCTCTTGATAATCGTACACTCACAGGACTATATTTTTTTCCTTTGCTAATTTGCTTTTTATCATGCGAAACATGGTTTGGTACTCGATGTTTTCGCTGCGTATTTTTTCTCTATGTTTATTAAGGATCTGCCTTACTTCCTGGTCAAGTTTTTCTTCGGTTTGGAATTCCTGAAATATTAATTCCTGTACATGTTCAACTAAAGAATTTTTGTCTTTTGTTTTGATTTTTTTATCTTTGATTAAATTTTTGACGATGGAAAATCCTAAATGCTCTATTTCATCTTTGCTTAATCTCATTTCTCATTTAAAATACAATATATTGGGCTAAAATTCAAGACTAGAATGATGATATAATTCAAAAAGTTGGATATTCTGACTAAGGATTTTTAATAATGAGAGATTTCTTATTTTCGGCTTTTTTTAGAGGGTCTGTTTTCTTTGGATGAGAAATAGAGAGAAAAAACAAATCCCCCCAAACAAACTCCAAAAATAATAATCATAAACACAAGAGCTTCAATTTTCATTTTTTTTAGAAAGTTTTTTAGAGATTATTTTATTAAATATCAGAAAAACAATAATGGCTGCACTCCACTGAAAAAGGACAGTTCCCAAGGCTGTTTGAGAAAAAATATTGTACCAGTTTTTGGGATTTTTGGAGTAGCTGTCCCAAAACCACCATCCCAGCATAGCGATGAGTTGGATGGGGAGTATGAATTTCACTAAAAAATCAAAACCTTTTCCCAGTTTAAACCGACTTGTGGTAGGGCCGATGATTTCTTCTCTGAACTTTTTGGGGCCTGTTTTTAGGACAAGAAAGATAAAGAAGGCTCCACTGACAATAAGTCCCATTCCCCAGACCCAGTCTTGGTTATTGAAGAACCCCAAACTCAAGGCTGAGGGAAGCCCCAGGAAAAAGCAGCTGAGGCCTACAATAAGCACAGCTTTTTTTCTTGATAGGCCGGAGTCCATGAAAATTCGGGTGATGAGTTCCAGTTGAGAGATTAAAGAAGAAAAAGCAGCAAAGCAGAGAGCAAGGAAAAACAGAGCAAGGAAGAAAGAACCGGAGGGGATTTTTGAGAAAAGATTAGGTATCCAGATAAAAGTAAGTCCCACATTATCTGTTTTCATCACTTCTAAAACTTTTTCCTGAGCCAGGTTTTGTCCTGCAAAAAAGGAAAACACAGTGGGTATTATAGTGACCGCAGCTAAAAGAGAAGCGAAGTAGTCGCCAAAACCTAAAATAGAAGAAGTGAGGACGGGATTTTCTCTTTTTCTGCTGTAGACCGCATAAGTAAGAAGAAGTCCCCATCCTGCTCCTGTTGACCAGGCAGCCTGGCTCAAGGCATTTATCCAGATCTCAAGGTCTCCTAGTTTTGATAGATTTGGGCTGAAGAGAAAGTTTAATCCCTTGAATGCTCCGGGTAAGGTCAGGGCTCTAATGCACGCCACAATTAAAAGAATAAACAGGGAAGGGATCAAGATTTTGTTGGCTCTTTCTATTCCTTTGGTCACTCCGAAAAAGATGATTAAAGCTCCAATAAGAATAGCAAGAAAATGAAAACCAACTGGTTCCCATGAGGAAGAAAAATTACGCCAGAATTCCAAAGGTTTTTTATGGATCAAACCCTGGAAACAGGTTGCAAAGAAATATTTCATGCACCATCCTGTGACCACTGTATAGTAGAATGTTATGGCTGCTGTGACAAAGGCAACAAAGGTTCCCATCCATGCAAAATTCTTACCAATCATATCCATAAAAGATCCAATGACTCCTCTGCGGGTCTTCTTTCCTATCGACAGTTCAATAATAAGAAGGGGCATTGCCCAGATAAAAAGGAACAGAATCCAGGCGATTATAAAAGCTCCGCTCCCATATTGTGCTGCAATCCTGGGAAAACGCCATAGGTTTCCAGTTCCCACTGCCATTCCCAGGCCTGCGAATATGATTCCCCAGCGCGAAAATGACTCTCTATTTTGCATGACTTTCTCCTTTATTGCTTGAAAGGGGCTTTCTGGCATCCATGACAGTAAAGGGATGGAGCTTCCCTTCTTTTTGCCTTTTTCTGGCTAAAGCGATAAACTTTCCCGTGGAAGAGAAGAGTCTGAAGGTTTGTTCCCTTTGGGAAGGTTCGCTGTTTTTGTTGAGAGAGCCCCGGAAGTCAATACTCAAGGAGTCATTAAGTTTTATACTGGCTCCATTTCTGGCTTTTTCAGCCCCTCTCTCTGATAGAATAATCTTTGGGAATTCTGGAAGAAGATTTTCAAGAGGAATCAGAAACTCTTTATTCATGTTTTTTTGGGTCATGGCCGCTATTTCTTCAAGGGTGAAACTTTCTTTTATGTGGAACGAAGAAATACTGGTTCTGATTAAAGCTGACAAATGTGCTCCGCATCCGGACTTTTTTCCGATTTCATGAGCCAGACTTCTTATGTAAGTTCCCGAAGAGCATTTTGTTTCAAAATCAATATAAGGAGGATGATATTCCAACAGATTGAAATAGTATATTTTAACTTTACTGGGCGGCAGTTTGATTTCTTTTTTTTCTCTGGCAAATTTGTAGAGGGGTTTTCCTTTGAATTTTTTTGCTGAGTAGGGAGGAGGGGTTTGCAGGATGTCTCCTTTATATTCTTTGATTATTTCGTTGATTCTTTCTTCAGAGGGGAAAAGAGTGCATTTTTCTGAAGTAGGTTTCCCCTCTGAGTCATAGGTATCGGTTGAATATCCTAATTCAATCTGTCCTTTATATATTTTGGTTAATTTTGAGTAAAAGGGAAATAGTTTTGTTGCTTTGCCTATTCCAACAATCATGAGCCCTGTTGCCATGGGATCCAGAGTTCCAAAATGACCAGCCTTTTTTTTATTCAGTATGCCTTTTATTTTTTTTACAATATCATGTGAAGTGAAATTTTTTGGTTTGTTGACCAGAATTATGCCGTCCATGAGACCTTAAACATTATTTTTATTTAATGATGTATGGTGTTGAAAGTCTTCTGTATGAAGAATATGGTTCACAGCTGAAGGAATTTCTTTTATGAGTTTTTTATGCTTTCCAACAACTGTAAACCCGGCGGCATGCCTATGACCTCCCCCTGAAAAATTTTCAGCGATTTTCATAGCATTTGCCTTTCCTTTGGTTCTGATACTGACCCTGAACAAGTCTTTTTTAATTTCTTTAAAGAACAGCACGACTTGGACACCCTTGATGGAACGGGCACAGGTAGTTATGTCCTCTGTGTCGATCTGTTTGATATTAAGGGACTCCCGGAATTTAGAGAACAGGGTGATAACGGCAATCTTTCCTTTGTGGGTCATTTTAAGTGTGGATAGGACCTTACCCAAAAGTTTGACCTTTTCAGGTGGATTATTGTTGAATAACATGTCTGTCACTTTATGGGGGACTGCCCCATGATTGACCAGCTCCTGGCAGGTCTTAAATGCTTTCGCATTTGTATTTGAGAACTGAAAAGACCCTGTATCAGAAACGATAGCACTGTAAAGCGGAGTGGCAATTTTTGAATCAAACTTAATGTTTAGGTTTTTGCCCAGTTCATGCACCATGCACGCAACAGCAGCTGCTTCAGGATCAACCCAATTGATATCCGCATAAAAGTCATTGGAGTGATGATGGTCAATGTTGATTTTAAAACAATCCTGGATGTTTTTTTGTCCTGAACGATTGACGTTAGCACATTCAAGAAGGATAACGGTATCAAATTCTTCTGGATTTATTTGGCTCTTACTAACAGCTTCAATTCCCGGGAAATGGTTAAAAGGAAAAGGTATATCATCTTTGATGAATATAGAAATATTTTTTCCTATTTGTTTTCCCATTAATTGAAGGGCGATACTGGTGCATACCGAATCACCGTCCGGTCTTAAATGGGAGGTTAGGGCTATATTTTTACTCTGTCTTATTCTTTCGCTTATTTGGTGGAGAGAGTCCTCATTCATTTTCATCTATTTTACTGAATAGTTTTTCCACTTTTTTGTCATATTCCTGAAAGGGGTCCGCCTTAAAAATGAGCATAGGATTATACTTTAATTTTGTTTTTGAAGCAACAGCTTTTCTGAAAAAACCTTGTTTGGAATTCAAAAAGTCGATGATTTCTTTTTGCTTCTGTTTGTCAAATACACTCACGTAGATGTTTGCTGTTAAAAGGTCTTTTTCTACCTCTATTCGGGTGATGCTGATAAGGCTGGAATGAGAGTCTTGAACCACCTGCAAAATTATTTGACTCAGGAGACTTTTCAAAAGGCTCTCTACCTTTTTTTGTCTTCTTGATTTTTCGGATTTCATGGTTATTTAAAAATATTTAAAATAATTTTAAAGAGTGAATTCTCTGGATTTGATTTAAAAAAAGTCTATTTCTTTATAAATGATCTCTCCTTCAATGACCTGTTCGGCTTCCTGTATAACCTTGGCAAATACTTTTTCAATTACTGCTTTCTGATTATTGATTGCCACCATTCCGATTTTTGCTCTCTGCCATTTGTTTTGATAATCAAGTTCTGCGTAAGATACATTGAATTTTTTTTTCAACCTGTCTTGATAACGTTTCAATCTTTGTCTTTTCTCTTTAAGGGAGTGGGAATAGGGGATATAAATTTCTATGCAAAGATAACCTATAATCATCGAAAATTCATTTGGGAGTAATTTTTTCCACTGCGTATGCTTCGATGACGTCTCCTTCTTTTATGTCTTTAAAATTCTGAATATGGATTCCGCACTCATATCCTTTTTTTATTTCATTGACATCTTTTTTTAAATGTTTGAGTGAAGCTATCCTTCCTTCATGGATGATTTCACTGGTTCTCATTACTTTGATTCTTGAATTTCGTGCGATGACTCCATCCTGGACCAGACAGCCAGCAATGGTCCCGGTTCCTTTTATCTGAAAGGTGCGTTTCACTTCAGCTTTCCCTTGGTAAATCTCTTTTTCTACGGGTTCCAGCATTCCTGTTAAAGCTTTTTTAATGTCATCAGTGAGTTCATATATGACTTTATAGGTTCTGATTTCGACGTTCTCTTGAGCAGCAAGGTCCAGTGCTTTTTTGTCGGGCTTTGTGTTGTAGCCGATAATGATAGCATCAGCTGTTGTGGCAAGATTGACATCAGATTCACTGATTTTTCCAGTTGAAGAATGGATAATATTTATGTTGACTTTATCTGTGCTTAAATTAGGAAGAATGTGGTTAAGCACTTCTACTGAGCCCTGGACATCTGTCTTGATGATTAAAGAAAGCGTTTTTTTCTCTTCTTCCTCCATATTTTTAAAAAGCTGGTCCAGGGTAGGGCGCTCTTCCTTTTTTTCTTTTTTTTCTTTTGCTTTTGAGAGTCTAAAATTTGTGATTTTTTTTGCTTTATCCAGACTCGGCACAACCTGGAAAAAATCTCCAGCTGTAGGGACTTCGGAAAAACCAAGTATTTCCACAGGCATTGAAATGACTGCTTCGTTCACAGCTTTCCCACCTTCATCAAACATGGCTCGGGCTTTTCCATATGTGGTTCCGCAAACAAAGGTTTCTCCGCGCGAAAGCTTTCCGTGCTGGATGATGATGGTGGCAACAGGACCTTTGGAGGTATCCAAACTTGCTTCCAAGACAATGCCCTGAGCCGGTACTTTTGGGTTTGCTTTGATCTCCAACATTTCAGCTAATAAGAGGATCATCTCTAAGAGTTCATCCAGATTGGTTTTTTCTTTAGCAGAGATTTCAACACATATAGTATCTCCGCCCCAATCTTCTACCAGCAGGTTTTGTTTGGAAAGCTGCTGTTTGGTTTTATCTATGTCTGCTTGGGCTCTATCTATTTTGTTGATAGCCACTATGATCGGAACATTGGCGGCTCTTGCATGATCAATGGCTTCTATGGTCTGAGGCATAACACCGTCATCTGCTGCTACCACTAAAATCACGATATCTGTCACTTTGGCTCCTCGGGACCTCAGTTGAGTGAACGCTTCGTGACCAGGTGTATCAACAAAAGTGATGAATTTATTCTTATATGATGTTCGGTAAGCTCCTATGTGCTGAGTGATTCCCCCCGATTCTTTATTCACCAGCCTTGATTCCCGGATAGCGTCTAAAAGGGTGGTTTTGCCGTGGTCCACATGCCCCATAATAGACACCACAGGAGGCTTTGGAACCAGGTCTTGGGTCTGGCTCTGAGCATTCATTCGCGCCATTTTTTCAATGGGTAAGATTTCAATCTCTATGTTCAGAAATTTTGATGTCTCTTTGGCAAGGGATTCTGTGATTTCGTCATTGACTTCTATATTCAAACCTTTTTTGCTCAGTTTTTCTGCGAGCTCTTTAGCTTTGATGTCTAAGAGGTCAGAGAGCTCCTTGAAGCTTGTCCCTTCTTCAATTATTTTTTTGTCCGGTTCTTTTTTGTTCTGTTTTTCTTTTGTTTTTTCGTTTTTACTCATAATTTATCTAGATCCCTATGATTTGAAGTTGTTTTAGTCATTTTTAATGTCAATTTTCCATCCCACAAGCTTTGAAGCCAGCCTGACATTTAATCCCTTTTTCCCAATAGCAAGCGAAAGCTGGTCTTCAGGAACCACTGCTTTCAATGTCTTCTCGTTTTTATCAATAATTTCCATGCTCTCCACTTTAGCAGGGCTGAGAGCTGATTTGGCGTATTCTTCTGGATTCTCCGACCATCTTACCACATCAATTTTTTCTCCGTTAAGCTCCTTGCTGATTGAGAGAATTCTGCTTCCTTTAACTCCAATACAGGCTCCGATAGGATCGATATCCTTTTCTTTGGTGCTTACAGAGATTTTAGAACGTTCTCCTGGTTTCCGCACGATCTCTCTTACTTCTATATTTCCGCTTGCGATTTCAGGGACTTCTATTTCAAGAAGTTTTTTTAAAAATCTCTTATCATCTCTGGATATAATGACTTGAGGGCCCTTGGTATCTTTTAAAACTTGGATTATAATTCCTTTGACCCGGTCACCTCTTCTAAATTTTTCATTTGGTATTTTTTCTCTTTCTGGAAGCATTACTTCTGTCTTTTTCACTTCCAGAATCATATTCCTTTTCGAATCAAAACGCTGCAGTACACCTGTGATGATATTTCCTGTTTGGGGAGCAAATGTGTTGTAAACCTTTTCCTGTTCAGCATCTCTGACTTTTTGAAAAATCACCTGTTTGGCAGCCTGAGCTGCAATCCTGCCTAATGTTTCAGAGGGAAGGTCGATTTCTATGTAGTTGCCTTCCTTTGCTGTAATATCTATTTTTTTTGCTTCTTCCAGAGATATTTCATTGGCTGGGTCTGAAACATTTTTGGTGATTTTTTTAACAGCATAGACCTTCAATTCTCCTTTTTCTGGTATAAATTTAATATGAGCTTTTTCGTTCTTATTAAAATAATTAGAAGCAGCCACTTTTAAAGATTCTTCAATAGCATTAATGATGACTTGTTTGTCAACATCTCTTTCTTTACTGAGCTGTTGAATGGTGTTCCATACGTTTACTCTCATATTTTTTCAGCCTAGTACAAATAAAAAAAAATTAAATCCGTAAGTCAGAAAATTATAACTGAAATTTACTGAATTATCAAATAGCAAAATCAAATTTACAGGCTGGATTCAGACTGTGATTGAAATAGAGGGGATTATCCATGAGTCAAGATTGTATGGTCTTGATGAAATTCAGGTGGTGTGGCTGAATTTCATATCGGCTCGCCTGTAAGGTCAAGAGATGGTGATTAAAATGAAAAATAAGAATAAAATTTTAGAATAAAATAAGTCGTTATTTTTTTGGAGGATTGGGTTACATGATGAGGGGAGCAAACACAAGGCTTACCACTGCCATGAGCTTTATAAGAATATTCATAGAGGGGCCGGACGTGTCTTTTAAGGGATCACCAATAGTGTCTCCAATGATAGAAGCGGCATGGGCATCAGTTCCTTTTCCGCCTAAATGTCCTGCTTCAATCCACTTCTTTGCATTATCCCAGGAAGCTCCTGAATTGGCCATGAAAATGCCCATAAGAACTCCTGTTGCAGTCGCTCCGGCTAGAAAACCTCCTAAGGATTCAGCTCCAATAAAAAAACCCACTCCAAGAGGGGTGACAACAGCTAGCATTCCTGGGAAAATCATTTCTAGCAGAGCACTTTTTGTCACGATGTCCACACACCTGTCTGAATCAGGTTTGGCTTCACCCTCTATCAGTCCTTTTATCCGCTTGAACTGATTTCTTATTTCTAAAACCATCTTGTTTGCAGCCCTCCCCACAGCTTTAAGGGTCAGGGATGCAATAACAAACGGCATTAAAGCTCCTAACAACAGGCCTATGATTGTATTTACATTTGTCAGGCTGATGGCCTCCAGCCCGGTTGTTTTCTGATAAGCAGAAAACAGGGCAAGAGCTGTGAGGGCAGCAGAACCAATGGCAAAGCCTTTTCCTATGGCTGCAGTGGTGTTGCCGCAGGCATCCAGCTTGTCAGTTATTTTTCTTATGGATTCTCCTGAATCAGACATCTCGCTTATCCCGCCAGCGTTGTCAGCAATGGGTCCGTAGGAATCAGTGGTCATCACAATGCCGATAGTGGCCAGCATTCCCACAGCAGATAAAGCGATTCCGTAAAGGCCTGATAAGCTGTAGGAAACATAAATGGTCAGAGCAATGGTGAGAAGGGGCAGAATAACGCTCTGAAAACCGATTGCAAGGCCTGTAATCACAACGGTCGCGGGTCCTGTTTGAGAGGTCTTGGCAAGAGCCTTGATGGGAGGGCCCGCTGTAAAATATTCACTTTCCAATCCAATAAGAATGCCGCTGACCATTCCGCATAAAACAACCCAAAACACGTTCAGGTCTGATAAAACCAGTTTGACAGCAACAAAAGCACCGATAAGGAATAAAAAAGCACTGATATAAGTTGAATTTCTCAGTGCAGATTGAGGATTGAAATTTTTTAGGATGTTTATAGAAAGGACTCCTAACCATGAACAGATCAGACCGACAGCGATAAGGATAATAGGAAGCGAAATGTAGTTTATAGCTGGGTTCAGAGTGGCACCTATGGCAATAGCAGCGATAACTGAACCAGCAAAAGATTCAAAAAGGTCAGCTCCCATGCCGGCTGTATCCCCCACATTATCGCCGACATTGTCAGCAATAACTCCTGGATTTCGGGGGTCGTCTTCTGGGATGCGTGCTTCGATTTTTCCCACTAAATCTGCTCCTACATCAGCACTTTTGGTGAAAATCCCTCCCCCGACCCTGGCAAACAAAGCTACTGAACTGGCGCCCATGGCAAACCCGTTGATAATGAGGGGATTTTTGGTGAAAAAGTAGATCAGTCCGATTCCGGTCAGCCCTAAAGATGCAACAGACATTCCCATGACCGAGCCACCCTGGAAAGCAACTGATAGTGCTCTGGGCATTCCCCCTTCTATGGCTCCCTGGGTGGCTCTGACCGAGGAACGAGTGGATGCTTTCATGCCGATGAAGCCAGCCAGCATAGAACAAAAAGCTCCTGTTATGAAAGAGAGCCCTGTATAGATATTAAAAAGCTGCCAAAGAAGAACAAACACAGCTGTGATGAAAATAAAGATATAAGTGTATTCTCTTTTTATGAAGGTCATAGCACCTGAATGGATGGATTCTGCAATCTCTTGCATTAGCTCTGTACCTTGGGGAAGCCGTTTGAGCAAAAAATACAAAACCAGTGCTAGAAATAGTGAAATGAGACCTAATATAAATGAATAGGGTGTGATATGAATCAGGGTCATAAAAGTACCTCTTCCTTTGGATTATGTCTAAGACCTTTAGCATATATCATAATTTACTTATATTTTCAAATAAATATAAAAAGATGATGCGTAACATCAAAAGTAGACATTTGGGAACGCAAAAATAGACATAGGGGATTAGGATACAAATAAATATAAGAAGAAACGTTCAGCTAAACGTTCTTGAAAAATCTTGTCTATCGCTGAAAA
>CAYULB010000065.1:7748-11558 GCA_964445575.1 uncultured Eubacteriales bacterium | reverse complement strand
TAATTATAACTAACCTGACCTATTCATAAAAAAATGGCGATGTTTTCATTATTAACTTATTTTCAGCTATGTACAAGATTTTTTCAAGAACAATGTCTTGAACATTTTTCCTGTTTGCATTTTTTATTTTGCTCGCCTCGCATCTGAAGTGACCTCCGCTCGTGAATAATCCAGGTTAACTATTGATGCTTTATTTTTTACTTTTTTTTGCGGGAATAAAAAGGAGTTTCCACTGTTCTTGCTTCCACTTTTTTCCCTCTTATCCCGATTTTTATCCTGCTGCCGGGTTCAGCATGCTGGATGGGAAAGTAGGTCAATCCTATGCTTTTCTTTAAGTAAGGAGAAAAAGTTCCTGAAGTCACTTTGGACACCTGTTTCTCTTGGATAAAAACCGGATATCCATGCCTGGCAATCCCCCTTTCAAGGACCTCAAATCCAGTGATCTTTCTATCAATCCCTTTTTCTTTTTGACTCATCAGGCTTTCTCTTCCAATAAAATCGCTTTTTTTGAATTTAATCAACCATCCAAGTCCAGCCTCAAGAACCGTGGTAGTATCATCAATATCATTACCGTACAACATAAGACAAGCTTCCAGACGGAGAGTATCCCTGGCTCCCAGACCAACTGGCTTGATTCCAAATTTTTCCCCTTCTTCAAGTATGGATTCCCATATTTTATCAGGATTGGAAGAAAGGGTGTAAATTTCAAACCCGTCTTCGCCAGTATATCCCGTTCGGGAAACCATGGCTTCCTCTCCCACCACTTTTCCTCTTCTTACCCGAAAGGGCTTCATTTTTTCCAGTTCGATGTCTGTCAAAGGTTTAAGGATATCCGTAGACTCAGGACCCTGCAAAGCCAGCTGGGTGTACTCGTCACTGAGGTTTTTAACTTCTACCTGAAAACCTTTTTTATGGCTCTTCACCCAATCAAAGTCCTTATCCGTGTTCGCTGCATTAACCACCAGAAGATAATCCCTGTCACTGGCCTTATAAACCAGCATATCATCCACAAAAGTGCCTTTGGGAGTGGTTAGGGCTGAATACTGAGCTTTATGAATGTCCAAGCGAGAGGCATCATTAGGAGTTAAATACTGGACACAATCCAGAGCCTGGGGCCCGGAAATCATCAGCTCACCCATATGGCTTACATCAAACAAACCAGCTTTTCTGCGCACAGCATTGTGTTCCTCAACAATACGGGAATATTCCACAGGCATTTCCCATCCAAAAAAATTCACCATTTTCGCGCCTGAATCCTTATGACATTTATAAAGCCTGGTTTTCTTCATGTTTATCCTCTCTTTATTAACCTAAACTATTCATAAAAAAAAGTGGATAGAAACCATCCAAGTAAGGTAATTTACTACCATATAATAGAGGGTTATGCAAGAAAATTAAGGTCTTTAAATACAGTACCATCATACCCGTTTACCTTATTTTTTGTCTAAAATCTGAAGGGAGCCCAAGCCAACCTTTTACGTCCTTATGAAATTGAGGTGTGGCTGAAGCGACATTGAAGATTTAGCCTTCTGATGAATTTTTCGAGGGTATCCAGCAAAGCTGGGCGCCGAGTATGTCTGACCCACGGACCGGCGGGAGTTACGCAGGCGCTGAGAAAAATAAAGAAGAATGGCGTTAAAAATCTGAAGGGAGCCCAAGCCACACCTGAATTTTATTAAGCTCACGATACGGTTTTTCAATTCGCAATTAACCATTCACCATTCACAGTATTTTAACTCGTGAATAACCCAGGATATATGATATAATGGAGCGAAAAAATACTATAAAAAAACAATGATTGAACTAAAAAACACCTTAAAAAAAAGAATCTATCAACTTCTCAAACAAAAATACCCCATGGATCCGCAGGACCTGGACCTGTCCTATCCTCCTGATATCAAAATGGGAGACCTTGCCCTTTCTTTTCCGTTTAAGCTGGCAAAAAAAATAAAACAGAGCCCTCAAAAGATAGCCCAAGAAACCCTGCCTCTTTTCTCAACTCTTGAAAACATCCAAAAAGTTGAAGCTGCCGGCGGTGGGTACATAAACCTTTTTATCAAACGAAAAGAGTTTTTTCAGAACAGGCTCCAGAGAGTAGAGGAATCAAATCTTTCAGCTGAAGAAAAAAAGGTCATCATTGAACACACGTCCATTAATCCCAATAAAGCCGCTCATATAGGGCATCTGAGGAATTCATGCCTTGGGGATACTCTGGTCCGCTGTCAAAAATACAAGGGAGAAAAAGTCGAAGTCCAGAACTATATTGATGACACTGGGGTTCAGGTCGCTGATGTGGTGTTTGGCTTTTTAGAAATCAAAAAAATGAATTTGAAAGCCATCCAGCAAATAAAGGAAAAATTTGATTACTACTGCTGGGATTTATATACTGAAACCACCCAATTTCTCAACAACAACCCAGAAGCAAAAATAAGAAAAGCTGAAATATTAAAAAACATAGAAAAAGGAAAAAATCCAGAAAGCGAAATCGCTCTCTATGTATCGAGAAAGATACTCAAAGGCCATCTCCAGACTATGCAGAGACTTGGAGTGAGCTACGATCTTCTGGCCCGTGAAAGTGATATTATAAAGCTTAAATTCTGGGAAAGTGCCTTTGAGCTTCTTAAAGAAAAAAAGGCTGCCTATTTTGTTGATCGAGGAAAACACAAGGGATGCTGGGTTATAAAGCTAAAGGGAAAAACGGATCAAGAAAAAATATTGGTACGTTCAAACCACACAGTCACCTATGTGAGCAAAGACATTGCCTATCAGCTCTGGAAGTTTGGTTTGCTGGAAACAGACTTCTTTTACCAGCCTTTTATTAGACAAAACCACAAAACCATCTGGATCACATCTTCCCAAAAAACTTCCTATAAACCTGATTTTGGAAATGCGGATAAAGTCTACAATGTCATCGATACGCGCCAGACTTACCCTCAAAAAGTTGTGGTTCAAGGACTGAGGTCACTCAAATTCAACGAACAAGCTGAAAAATCAATCCATTTTTCATACGAAATGGTAGCTCTTTCCCACAACAGCCTTAAAGAACTGGGATATGATATTTCAGAAGAAGAGAAAAAAAAGGACTTTCTTGAGGTCTCAGGAAGAAAAGGTCTGGGAATCAAAGCAGATGACCTCATGGACAGACTGGAGCAAAAAGCATTGGAAGAGGTTGAGAAAAGAAATCCAGAATGGGAGGAAAAAAAGAAGTCAGAAACCGCAAAGAAAATTGCCTGCGGCGCACTCAGGTATTTTATGCTAAAGTTTGCCCGAAATTCTATCATTGTATTTGATTTCGAAGACGTACTGAGTTTTGAAGGCGAAACCGGTCCTTACCTGCAGTATACCCTGGTTCGGATCAACAGTATATTCAGCAAGATCGGGAAAAAAGAGAAAGCTCAAAAAGAAAATTTAAAGTCTGACATATTATCAAACGAACCCACCTTGGAATCACTAGCCCATAAGGAACAGGGTGACTTCTGGGACCTGGTGCTTTACGCATCTAAACTGGACGAAGAAGTGCTTCATTCCACCAGCTCCCTCGAGTTCCTCCATTTAGCAAAGTACACCTTTAATCTCTGCCAGAAATTCAATGCCTACTATCATAAGTACTCCATAATCCAAGAAAAAAATCAGCAAACCCGCAACATAAGGATCCTTACGCTTTACTACATTTATAAAACCTTAAAAAAAGCGTTGGACCTGATGGGAATACCACAGCTCGAGCGCATGTGATAATATAATATGGTGAATGGGGAATGGTGAATGGCTAATGGTGAATGGTTAATGGTGAATGGCAAAATGACACTCAGG
>CAYULB010000065.1:0-7648 GCA_964445575.1 uncultured Eubacteriales bacterium | reverse complement strand
ATGGTGAATGGCTAATGGTGAATGGTTAATGGTGAATGGCAAAATGACACTCAGGAGACTGCCATGAATATTCTCGAAGAACTAAAGGACAGAGTCCTTATACTTGACGGTGCCATGGGAACAGAAGTTATCCAAAAAACAGGAAAAAAATTTGATTTTCCAGAACTTTTAAACCTAGAATCTCCTGATGTCATCAAAGCCATTCATAAATCCTATATTGATTCAGGGGCAGATATCATAGAAACCAACACCCTGGGAGCCAATAAAATCAAACTTTCTGAATACAGAAAGGAAAAGCAATGCAGAGACATCAATCTTTATGCGCTGGAGCTGGCAAAAAAAGCTGTCCGAGACCAGCCTGTGTTTGTTGCTGGCTCCATCGGATCCATGGGAAAACTCATCCAACCTTTAGGAGACATCACATTTGAGACTGCTTATGACGTTTTTGCTGAACAGGCAAGGTATTTAGAGGAAGGGGGAGCAGATTTGCTGCTCATTGAGACGCAAATAGATATTCTAGAAGCTAAAACAGCTCTTCTTGCTGCCTGTGAGTCCACCTCGCTTCCCACTGCTGTTTCTCTCACTTATCCTCTTGATAAAGACCTGACCGTGACAGGAACAGACCCAGAAACTGCCGCTGTTACCCTGGCTTCAACCAATGCAGACATTCTTGGTATAAACTGCGGAAGACATCCCCGGTCCTTTGAGCAAGCTATAATCAAATACAGGACCCATACTGAGAAACCCATTATTTCCTATGCCAATGCCGGAGAACCGGAAAAGAAAGGATCCAGAGTACACTTTCCCTTGGGCCCTTCAGAATACCTAAAATATGCCCTGAAATACTATGAAGCCGGGGCAAACATCATAGGAGGATGCTGCGGGACGACTCCCCAACACATAAAGCTCATTTCAAACCGGCTTAAAGGGGTAAAGCCCAAACCAAAGGCGAATATTAATCTTTTTTTTCGCAGCTCCAGCAGAAATACCACTGTTTTTATCGGAGCCTCTCAACCGTTTAAAATAGTGGGGGAAAACATCAATCCGTTCTCCCGAAAAGAATTAGATGCAGAATTCAAATCTGGAAAACTCAACTCAGCCAGGAATTATGCCCGCAGACAGGAAAAAGCCGGAGCTCATGCTCTGGATATGAACCTGGGAAAAACAGGAGATAAAAAGCCAGATTTTTTCTCATCAGCTGTTCTCGAAATACAATCTGTTACTAAACTCCCTATCTTTTTGGACAACAACAATCCTTTGTCTCTTGAAAAAGCACTCCAGAACTACGCTGGAAAAGCTGTTATCAACAGCATTAACGGAGAAAAGAATAAGTATGAAAAATTGTTCCCTCTTGCAAAAAAATATGGGGCCGGAGTGATTCTTTTAGCCATGGATGAAAACGGAATCCCTGAAAAATCTGAACAAAGAACAGCCATTATTGAGAAATTATTAGAAAAAGCCTATGAATATGAACTCTCTTCAAACGATATCCTCATTGACCCCATTGTTCTTTCCCTTGCTTCCTCCCAGAAAGCAGCTCAAGAAACTCTGGCTGCACTCAAAAAAATAAAACATTTAAAAATCCCTTCCATCCTGGGCCTCTCCAACCTTTCTTACGGACTCCCTTATAGAAGACTTCTTAACAGGGTTTTTCTTTCCATGGCAGTAAGCAGGGGTTTGGATTCAGCTATTTTAAATCCATTTGATAGAGACCTTTTTGAAACCATAAAAGCCTGCGATGCAGTCAGCGCTAGAGATTCAGCGCTTCATCTTTATATCCGGGCTTTTGGAGGACAAAAAAAATATCAAGAAGAGCCTGATGAAAAGCCGGAATTCAAATCAAAGCAGGAGCATCTGTTCAATGCTGTATTAGAGGGAGAAAAAACAGATGCACAAAGACTCACTCAACAGCTTATAAAGGAGGGAGAAAACGGGCTTGATATTTTAGAGAAAACTCTCTCCCCTGCCCTGGAGCTGGTGGGGGAATATTATGAAAAAAGAAAATACTTTCTTCCGCAGCTAATCCTGTCCGCAGAAGCAATGGAAAAAGCCTCTCAAGTCATTGAAAAATCCTTTCCCGCTCAACCCGATGTCAAAGCCAAATCAACAATTATACTGGCCACTGCCAAAGGCGACCTTCATGATATAGGAAAAAATATTGTCGGACTGGTCCTGAGGAACTCGGGCTACAAAGTCATAGATCTGGGAAAAAATGTAGCCCCAGAAAGAATCATTTCAGCCGCACTAAAAGAGAACTCTAAATTAATAGGACTCTCTGCTCTGATGACCTCGTCTTTGGATAATATTGAAAAAGTGGTTCAGATAAAAAACCAGCAGGCCCCAGAAATAAAAATCATAATCGGAGGAGCGGCTGTATCCCAAAAGTTTGCTGAAGAATGCGGAGCCGATGCCTATGGAAAAGATGCTATGGATGCTTTAAGAGCTCTCAAAAAATTAATCTAATTCCTAAGCCCCCTTAGCTTTGGATTCATCAGATACTACTTCTTTAAGCTCTGATACATCCTTCGGGCCCACTGATCTCATGTCTATCTCTAAAGAATAATTGACTTCCCCTTTCTTTTTTTTCTTGATGCCTTTTTTGGACAGTTTGAGGATCCTTTGTCTTACATTCTCTGCTTCATGTTTTTTTGTGTTGGGCATAAGGACAGCAAACTTATTATCTTTAAGCCTTGAAAGGGTATCGATTTTTCTTACATTGTTTTTTAAATTTTCAGCTATATTCTTGAGCACCTGGTCCCTCATATCAGCTCCGTGCTTTTTATGGATGTCCTCCAAATTCTTGACAGCAACAGTCATAAGAGTCAAAGGCCGTCCATAACGCTTGCATCTTTCAGATTCTCTCTCTACGGTCTGGATAAAATTTTTTGGATTCAGCAGACCAGTCAAGGGCTCAATCCTTGCCATGTTTTCTACAGCCCCTAAGTAATAGATCTTTTCTACAGCTAAAGCAGCATAATCCACAACAGTCTGGAGCACTCTTAAATCTTCTGGCTTATATCTTTCTTTCCCTGCCTTATTCAGTAACTCTATGACCCCTATGACATTATCATTGACTTTAACCGGGACTCCTAGTACAGATTGGATTTTAAATCCGGTTAACTTTTCTATATAATGGTGATACCTGGCTTCCTTGGTGACATCCTTAACCAAAATGTTTTTTTTGTTTTGGAATACCCAGCTTGCCACTCCTTTCTTTTTTGGGATGTCCTTTCCTTCCAATCTTTCAGCATTCCTGCCTTTAGCCTGTTTAAAATAAAGAACATCTCTTTTTGTGTCGTGAAGAATAAGAGACCAGGTGACCGGAGAAAGAAGTTCTTCTATTCTTTCCATGACCTGATCCATAGCTTCATTGATTTTACGCGCGGCAGCTAATCCCAGCTCAATGTCAGCAAACAAGGAAAGCTCTAAGTATTCATCCAGGATTTTATATTCGTTTTCATTGACCATTAAACCCACCCTTTTTTTAATTATATATTCATTATCTCAGTATTGGCAAAATAATCAAATAAAAATGATGTCATATCGCCTGATTTTTTTTGGGGAATTGGCATTAACCTTGCTGATAAGGGCTTATCCAGCTTAATAGAAAGAGAAGCAATGTCCAATAAAAGAGCATATAATTTCTGTGAAGACACATCTCCGGGAAGAGGAATGGTGTCCAGCCCGGTCCCGCATACAGCTGAATAAAGCAGGATATTGGTTAGATTAAAGGCTTTTTCTTTATTTCTCTCTGCCAAGCCAAAATCTTCCAGAACCGGGAGCATGAGTCCTGAATAACCACATTTTTTTACTTCCAGCTTACTCAGGCCGTCGGTCAAGCATTTTGCCACAGCTAAGGTCCCCACTTCCCCAAACCGCCCCAGTCCCAGCTTCTCAAAAGCATAAGCAGTGCTTTCATTCTTATGGACCGAGCTGGCAATAGACACATCAAGGCCATTGTACAGGATGCCCTCTTCCCTGCTTATGCTTTCTGCAATCTCTTCTAAGTTTAAAAATTCATCTTCCAGTATCATTTTGAGCTGATTTTCAGCATCCTGTATGTTTTTTGCTCTGGAAAAAGCCTTATAAACCAAATCACTGTTTTCAGCCCCGATTCCGAACGAAACAGGACCTTTATGATAGGCCGCAGGATAAAAAGGGCTGCCGGGTTTGGTGTTGAAAATAGCAGCAAATCTCAAGTTAGCAAATCCATTTTTCTCAATAAAGGCAAGTTTTTTAATCAGCTCTGCGGTTTTTTGAGCTTCTTCATAATTGATTTTTTCCCTATCAGCGACCATAACCGTACAAAATCCAGTGGAACTCAGCTTTATTAATTCATAGATGAAAGGAATGTTTTGGGAGTGGTAGGTGGTCCCCAAATTGAAGTAATCGATCTTGTTATCCAAGCAAATTCTTTCGAATCCCTTTACCAGGTCTCTCATCTGGTGGGGCGAGGAAAAATATTCCTCCCACGGCTGCGTCACAAGCCGCACAGTCTGAACATCATAACCTTTTTCAATAAATTTATGCTTTACCCGATTTGTGAAACCAGCGACTTTTTTGATCTGTGTTTCAGAAACAGGAAGTTCAAGGTTAAACCCGGTAGTGATTGTTCTTATCTTCATGGGATCCCGCTTTTTTTTCAGGGCTTTTTATAAAAAAAATGGCGGAGAGGGTGGGATTCGAACCCACGGTACCGACATTCATCGGTACAGTCGCTTAGCAGGCGACCCTGATAAGCCACTCCAGCACCTCTCCGACTTTTTAACAAAATCAAATTTATTCTACCATTTTTTGATCAATAATTTAAACTGATAAAAAAAGCCCTCCTTCTTCTTTAAGAAAGCAGGGCTTTATAGATATTTTTTGATCCGGATAAGCAGTTTTACATCATACTCAGGATTTGTTCGTACAGCCTTCTGCACAGTGAGCGACTCTGGGTAATGTGAACCTTTTCATTTTTCCTCCTCATTTAATTTTTTATTAATTCTATAGTATCTATAGGATTTTGTCAACGGCAGCTTACTATTTCCCACCTCAATCACCATTTTTTACCTTCCCGACTATCCCATCCAAAGTGAATCATGAATAGTCCCATAAACTGTGTTATAATGATGAACTCAAATGGAAAAAATTGCTGTCTTATTCAACCCGTCTTCAGGCCGGGGACTGGCTTTGAAAAAAAAAGAGTTTATAAAATCTATGTTAAAAAAGAATTCCCTGTCTTTCCACTGGTTTGAGTCTGCTTCAGAAACACATCTCAAACAGCTTGCCAAGGAAAAAGCAGGATCATTTGAAGTCCTTATGGTGGTGGGAGGAGATACCTCTTTCCAGATCACCGCTTCTGAAGTTCATAAAACTCCTTATGATCCGGCTCTCTGCATGATACCCACAGGCTCAGCAAACGATGTCGCTTTTTCCTTAGGAAACAGGTCTATTGAATCCATAATCAAATCCTTAAAAAAAGCCAAAACTCATCAGATGGATATTTGCCTTCTTGAGACAAAAAAAAACCCAAAAAAAACATTTTTTGTAGGGTCTTTAAGCCTTGGATTGGGAGCTACCATCAATCAATTCATATCCCAATACTGGAAACGCCACCCTATTCAGGCAAAATTGGGGAAATCATTCCAGACCTTGGCAGGCTTTTTAGGAGCCAGGTATTCTTTCAAAAAGAATAAAATCCCTATGAGATTGAATTTGTCCAGTGAAAATTTTCAAAAGAACTGCAAGTTTTCAATCATGGTCTTCTCAAATGTCCCTTCCTATGCCGGCGGACTGAGGGTATGCCCCTTTGCCTCCCCCTTTGATGGAAAAATAAACTGCAGCATTGTCTACACAAAATCCTTGATTCACACCACCCGGGTTGCTTACTCTGTCTGGAAACAAAAGCACCTCCACAAAAAAGAAATTCAATTTGTGTCCGGGAAAAGTTTTTCCGGCTGCTCTGATCAGCCCATAAATATCCAGTATGATGGAAAAATCATCCATGGGGTCAAAGAATTCAAAGTCTCTGTGATTCCTTCAGCCCTAAAAATCCTGGAATAATTTCTCTGTGAGGCTTTCTTGACTCGTGAATAATCCAGGTTAAAAAGACCAAAAAAGAAAATTGTATGAAGTCATGAATCAAATAATGATTAAAGCTCATTTTGGACAGGCAATGGGACGGTTCAAACGGAGGGAGAGGGATTCGAACCCCCGTCACGATTGCTCGTGAAGCGGTTTTCAAGACCGCCGCCTTCAGCCACTCGGCCATCCCTCCTCAAGAAATACTAGTCTAACATTTTTACTTCTGGTTGGCAAAAATCTCAGGTTATTTCATTAACTCCGTGCATATAGGGATGAAGCACTTTCGGAATTTGAACACTTCCATCCTCTTGCTGAAAAGTCTCCAGGATAGAACCGACTGTTCTCCCTACGGCAACTCCTGAACCATTCAGGGTATGAACAAATTCAGGCTTAGAGTCCTTTTCTCTTCTGAACCTGATATTGGCACGTCTTGCCTGAAATTCCTCGCAATTTGTACAGGACGAAATTTCCACATAATCATTTCTGAAAGGCATCCAGAGCTCCAAATCATAAGTTTTCGCTCCAGCAAACCCCAGCTCCCCGGTGCACAGACTGACCACCCGATAATGAAGCCCCAGCTCTTTCAGTACTTTCTCTGCATAAAGAGTTATCTTTTCCAGCTCCTGGTAAGATTCTTCAGGAATCGTAAAGCTCATGAGCTCCACTTTATTGAACTGATGCTGCCGGATAAGGCCGCGGACATCCTTTCCATAGGAGCCGGCTTCACTTCGAAAACAGGGTGTGTAAGCCACAAACCTTTTGGGCAGCACTCCGGGTTCCAGAATCTCATCCCGAAACAGATTGGTCAGCGGCACTTCAGCCGTAGGGACCAAATACCAGTCATAACCTTTGAGCTTGAAAAGGTCTTGTTCAAACTTAGGAAGATTTCCAGTGCCAAGCAGGCTCTGCTTATTGGCAATAAAAGGAGGGAGCGTTTCCTCAAATTCATTTTCTTTGATGTGAATATCTAGCATAAAATTTATCAATGCTCTTTCCAGCCGCGCTCCCAGTCCTTTATAAACAGCAAATCGGGAACCCGCTATTTTGGCAGCCCTTTTAAAATCAAGAATCCCTAGTTTTTCACCGATCTCCCAATGGGGCTTGGGTTTGAAATCAAATTCAGGCTTTTTCCCTGACTCCCTCAATTTCTTATTGGATGAATCTTCTTTTCCTACAGGCACAGATTCATGGGGAAGATTGGGAATATTCAAAAGGATATGGTTTATTTTTCTCTCTATTTCCTTAAATTCATCTTCATTTCTCTTTATCTCCGTGGAAACATGTTTCATCTCATCGATCAGTGAGGAAGCATCCTCTCCTTTGTGCTTCAATTTTCCTATCAATTTTGAATTTTTATTCAGCTTATGGCGGAGGTCCTCAATTTTTATCAAGAATTTCTTTTTCTCCTCAGTGAGACTGAGAAATTCGGAGAGGTCAAGGTCTATCCCCCGTGAGGAGATCTTTTTCCTCACCAGATCCACATTTTCCTGAACATATTTGTTATCCAACATGTGGCAAATTATATTATAAAAAAAGTGAATTGTGAATGATTAACCTGGATTATTCCATAAAAACAGTA
>CAYULB010000064.1:0-11713 GCA_964445575.1 uncultured Eubacteriales bacterium | reverse complement strand
CGTTAAAAATCTGAAGGGAGCACAAGCCACACCTCAATTTCAGTTCGGCTCGCCTCAAAGGAAAAATATGTATGCAATATAATAAAAGTCATAATAGGAATTAATCCCGTTATATTCTTTGATAAACAGTAAATATTAAAGACTGTAGATCATGATAAATTTGCATGAGGCTTCATACATATTTTATGAATGGTTCAAGTTGGAGAGGTTTAAGGTAGATAAACTACTTTATTTTGAGAGTCTTGCAGAGATTGTACAAAGTATTTCTGTGGATCCCAAGAGCTTCGGCTGTTTTGGTGTTGTTTCCATTGTGCTTTTTCTTGGCTGTTTCAATATATATCTTTTCAAATTCTTTCAGTGCTTCTCTAATGGGGATCCTGTTTTCCACCAACTCTTCGATCAATATCTCCATCTTATGATGAAGAGAAAGGCTTTTAAACTCTTTTTGCATCTTTCTCTCCTTTATTCATAATCTCTCTGTAGGCCTTATTAAACCTCTCTTTAAGCTCTAATGGAATCAAATCAACAGCAACCTGGGTCACCTTAAGACAATAGGGAGCCAACACCGATTCCTCTAAGGCTCTGTTCTGAACAGGAAAAACAAGCAAGGCAAATACAATAATTCCACATATCAAAACTCCCTTTATAAACCCGAGGCCGCCACCAAAAAGATGATTAAAAAACTTCAAAGAGCCTTTCATCACCTTTGAAAAAAGCCTTGCCAGGATCCAACCTAAAACAAGAGTCACGACAAATATTGCTAAAAATGCCAAAAAACTAGCTAGTGCTTCGTTTGAGAAAAGTGGGTTGATTGCTTGTGAAACATAGGGATAATAAGCCAATGCGAGTATAACCCCTACTACAACCGCTAAAATCCCTATCAATTGTCTAACCAGGCCTTTGATTAATCCGAGAATGACCGTAACAACAAGGATGATTAAAAGTATCACATCCAGCCAGTTAAATACCATGAATCCCTCCTGTCTCTCAAGTACTCCATCCTCTCTTCTCTTATATTGAAATTTCCAACAAGATTAAGAGTTTACAATTTATCTTTTCCTGTCAGCTTAAAGTAAATTTCCCTGTATCTTTGAGAAGTTTGTTTGATAATAGAATCTGGAAGCTTTGGGGGAGGAGAATTTTTGTCCCATTCTGTGCTTTCTAAATAATCTCTCACAAACTGTTTATCCAAACTGGGCTGAGGCCCTCCTGGAGAATAACTTTCTACAGGCCAAAACCTTGATGAATCCGGAGTAAAAATTTCATCTATCAGCATCAACTCTCCATCTCTCAATCCAAATTCAAACTTAGTATCAGCAATGAGAATTCCTTTAGATAATGCATGGAGAGATGCTTTTTGATACAGCTCAAGGCTGATATCTTTTATTTTTTTGGCCCTTTCAGCTCCTATTTTCTTCTGCATCTGTTTGAAAGAAATATTCACATCATGCCCTTTTTCTGCCTTGGTAGAGGGAGTAAAAATCACATCATCCAATCGGCTCGACTCTTTAAGTCCTGAGGGAAGTTTTATTCCGCTTATTTTTCCGTCCTTCTGGTAGTCTTTCCAAGCTGAACCAGAAATATATCCTCTAACAATGCATTCAATCGGAATGACTTCAGTTTTTACCACCAGCATGGAACGTTTATCCAAGATGTTTTTATATTTTTTGACGGTATCAGGGAAGTCTTTAAAATCAGCTGTAATCATATGGTTAGGACAAACCAAGGAAGTAAATTCAAACCAAAATTTCGAAATCTGAGTCAATACTTTTCCTTTATCTGGGATTAGAGAAGGGAGCACATAATCAAAAGCAGATACTCTATCAGATGCCACAATAAGAAGCTTATCCTCAATCTCATAAACATCTCTTACTTTTCCTTTTTTAAACAATTTTAATTCAGGAAGTTCTATTTTCGATAATTTTTTTTTCATGCTTACCTCTTTTTTTTAACTATCATGACAAAAGGCCGATGAAATTCAACATCCTGCCAGGATTTTTCCCTTCTCTCCTGTAAGAGAGTAAGTGCTTGTTCTCGTAAGTACACTGATCAACGGAGTGTATTCTGTTTTTACCTAAACCATTTTCCTGCAATTGTAAATGGTTCAACTTCTTTAAATCAAGAAAATATTTTTTTTCTTTATCCGGATGATTCTCAAATGCATGTAAGGTTACCTTCCTATCCCTGAAAAAACCGACTACATCTTCTCCCACTTCATAGCATTTTCTGCAAATACACGGTCCCATAGCTGCCAGTAGAGAAGAGTTCCGGCATTGATACTTATTTTTCATCTTCATTAAAGCTTTTTGTAGAATTCTTTGGCCTGAGCCTTTCCATCCACAGTGAACCGCTCCAATGACCTTTTTTTCTGTATCCACTATTAAAACCGGAAGGCAGTCAGCTGTCTTTACCATAAGAAGGAGATTGGGAGAATCTGTGATTAATCCATCACCTTCTAAAACCCCATCAGAGTCTCCATCCATACAATGAACGAGATCAGAATGCTTTTGATCCAAGTAGACTTTCTTGAACTGCGAATATCCTAATTTTTGATCTAAAAACTGTTCTGTAAGATGCTTTGTTCCGAATCCATGAACAAGAAACGGTTGTTTTTTTAAGAGTGAGACCTGAATCATAGGATGTTCTTTATTTAACCTCATTTTCTTTGATAAAGAATTTAAAAAAACAAGTCAATCAATTCATTCCAGGTCATTCAATAACAGCTTCAGATTCATAAACAAAGCTCCTATACTTCTCAATAACATCTTGAATAATATCTTCCTTTTCTAAATCAAGTATATGTCTGGGATCAATCTTTTCCATAAAATCAGTCTCTTTTTCCTCTGCTTCACTCTTCTTTGTTTTCCTTCCCCTTAACTTCAATCTCAATTTCAGATTGAGAGATCCTTTGGGAAGATATATCATATATTGAAAATTAATTATCCTTGATTTTCCAAAATTTATCTGAAAGGCAATAGACTTCCCTGGAGTCTTTGTGATTTTAGACTTGACTCCATAGTGAATAACCTCGTCCTCTAAATTCTCAAAACCAGGTTCCACCACAAACTCACAGAATTGATTGAAATCTTTAACAGTTTCCTGCTTGCTTGCTTTGAGAATCCTTAGCTCTTCAAAAAAATTAGCGAGTTCAACTTTCCAATCGTATCCCATTACAATCCTTTATTTTCAGGTCCGGCCAAATCTTTTTTTGAGTCAGCCTGTTCAATTTTCTGGTTATTTTAACATAATAAATTTCAGGATAATATACAAGCTAAAATTATCCCACCAAAGCATCTCTCATTCTATGATATATATATTCCATTCCCTCTCCCCTCACAACAGTGTTGGAGATGCTTACTTGTATCCACCTATCAACACTCGGAGATCCATTACATTGGTTTGGGTAGGGCCGGTTTTAATCAATGTGCCTAATTTTTTAAAAAAATTGTATGAATCATTATTTTTGAGATACAGTTCTGGCTCAAGGTTCAACTCGATCATCCTTTTTAACACTTCCCTAGAAGCCCAAGCTCCTGCGGCATCGGTCGGGCCATCTATTCCATCAGTACCCTGGCTCACGATAATCCATCCTCCCTCCTTTATTCCCCAGTTCCTAGCTTTTTGGATAAAAGCCAGCACAAACTCCTGATTCGGACCACCCTTTCCTTTGCCTTTTACTGAAACGGTCAACTCTCCTCCTGAAATCAGACATTCTGGCTGAGAATTAGGTTTGGCTCGCTCTTTAATCCTTAACATCAATGATAAATAATCTTCAGCTCTTTCTCGTGCCTCTCCCTGTTCAGACGAGGAAAAAACAGACACTTTCAATCCCATTTGAGAGGCTTTCTGAGCTGCTGCTTCTAAAGCTGTTTTATTATCCCCCAGAATAAAGTTATGGGCCTTTTCAAGATAAGGTTCTCCCTTCTTAATGCTTTCAGTCTCCTTCCCTTCTCTCCCTCTTTCAAAGAATCTTTTTATAGACTTAGGTGAATCCCTCCATAAATGGTACTTTTTGAGAATTTCTATGGCATCATGGTAAGTAGAAGAATCCCAATAAGTCGGCCCTGAAGCAATGGTCTCCAAATCATTTCCTATCACATCAGATATTATCAAGCTTACCACAGAGGCCGGATAAGCAGATTTTGCTAATCTCCCTCCCTTAACCTGTGAAATATGCTTTCGGACTGCGTTTAGCTCTTTGATATCAGCTCCTGCCAAAATAAGATTCTTTACAGTTTTTGCTTTTTCATCCCAGCTTATTCTCAAAGGAGGAAGACACAATTGTGAGGAACCCCCGCCAGAAATGAGGGTGATCAAAAGGTCACTTTCATCCATTTTCTCAACAAAAGCCAGTATTTCTTTTGCTGCCCGGACACTCATTAAATCCGGGTAAGGATGAGAGGCTTTCAAGCACACAAGAGGAGGGATTTTTTTCTTTAAATCCTGTTGACTTAAAAAAATACCTCCCTTTATTCTGCTTCCCATAACTTTAAGCATGGCCTCTGCCATTTTGGGAGCTGCCTTCCCAAAAGCGACCATGTAAACACTTTGAAATTTTGAAAGGTCAAACTTTTCTCCTGACACAAAAAGAGCTCCCTGTTTTACCAAAACATTTTCTTGAATCAATTTTTCAGGGGAAACCGCTTCCAGTGCATATGAATAGATCTTTTGTGCAATTTTAAACAATTCTGAATCAGACTCTGATTTATCAAACATTTAAATCCATTATATAACTTTTTAATCCCTAATCTAAACAATTCATAAAAAATGCAATGACCTTATTGCTGAGAAAAGTCAAATTGACAAATGACTCCATATTGATTATGTATATATTAAAAACCATAAAGAAAACGTAAAGAAAACGAGGGGAATAAAATTACAAAAACAGAAAAACACCTCAAAAGACTTATAAACAATACCAGAGACATTATCCTCGAAATCAATTTAAAAGGTCAATTCATATTCGGAAACCGTTCTGCTGAAAAAGTGACCGGCTATAACATTGAACAGCTTTTAAAAATGAACGTGAGAGATATTGTGGCTCCTCCCTATATAAAGGAAGTGGAATCCCGCATTCAAAAACGCCGGAAGGGAGAAAAAATTGACAAGCCCCTTCAATTAGAAATTGTTCGGAAAGACGGAAACCTTGTGCCTTTAGAAATAATAACCACCCCTGTTATAGAAAATAATAAGATCGTGGCAATTCAGGGAGTAGCCAGGGACATAACCCAGTTTAGGAAAATGCAAGTGGAACTAGAGGAAGCTGAAAAAAGATGGAGAGCCTTGTTTGAACGGTCTTTGGACTGGGTTTATATCCACGATTTAAAAGGAAAATTCATTGATGCCAATCAGCCGGCTTTGGAAGGACTGGGTTACACCAAAAAAGAAATCAGTCAAATCAATTTCAAGAAATTACTCCCATTGAAATACCTGAATAAAGCCTACAAAACAATTCAAGAATTAAAAAAAACAGGAGCTCAAAAAAAACTGACCCAGTTCAAATTAAAACGAAAAGACGGAGAATATGTTTATGTGGAAACCAAAGCAAGCGCTATCTATAGAAAAGAAAAGCCTCGCTATATTTTAGGGATCGCAAGAGACATAACCAAAAGAATACAAATGGAAGAGCAACTGAAACAAACCGCTCAAAAGCTTAAAAAACAGGCCTTAACAGATGACCTCACAGGGCTGTTAAATCATGGAGCTGTTTTAAACCGGTTTAAGGAAGAAGTGGAAAGAGCTGAACGCCAGAAGGAGCCTGTTTCTGTTTTGCTGGCAGATTTGGACCATTTTAAAAACATAAACGACCAATACGGACACCAAGTTGGAGACAGTGTGCTCAAGCACGCAAGTCAATGCATCTATAAGTCTTTTCGCGGTTATGATATAAAAGGCCGATACGGAGGAGAAGAATTTCTTATTGTTATGCCCAAAACCAAGCTAAAAAACGCTCAAAAAGCAGCAGAACGTCTGAGGAAGATGTTTAAGGGAAGTCCCTTACAAACAAAAGGGGGAAAAATCACTGCAACCCTAAGCATAGGTCTGGTTTCTTCATATCCTCACAAAGACCATGTTAAATCAGAAACTTTACTGAAGCTTTCTGACAATGCTCTCTACAAAGCAAAAGAAAAAGGACGCGATAGAGTCGAAGTCTTTTCAAATATTGAAGGTCACTCCTCATCTTTATGATGCTTGATCACCCTTCCTTCAACAATGTAGATCACATCTTCAGAAATATTGGTGGATAAGTCAGCAATGCGTTCCAAATTATTAGCTATCTGGATTAATTTTATAGAACGTTCTATAGTGGAAGGATCAGAAAACATATAAGTTATGAGTTCCCTTAAAATTTGATTGTTCAGGTTATCTATTTTGTCGTCTCTTTCACATATATTTTTTGCTAAATCAGAGTCCTCTTTAATAAATGAGTCAATACTGTCTTTAAGCATCTGCACGGTAATCTCGGCCGCTTTCGGAATATCGATAAGCGGTTTTACCATGGGATTTTTTATCAAAAAAAGACTCCTTTCAGCAATGTTAACCGCATGATCAGCCATCCTTTCTAAGTCGTTGTTCATTCTCAATATCATAAGTATGATGCGAAGGTCTTTAGCCGTGGGTTGAAATTTAGCCATGACAACTGTTCCCTGCTCCTCAATGCTTAGCTCTACTTCATTGGCTTTTGGCTCCTGCTGTCCAATGACCTGTTTCAGCAGGGGCTCGTTTTTTTGAATCAAGCCCTGTATGCTGTTCTGAATCATACTTTCCACCAAGGCCGCGTACTCAACGACTCTTTCTTTTAAAAAAATCAGTTCTTTTTCTAACATTTTTCCTCCCTTGAGCTCTGCTCTAATAAAATCTTTATCCAAACTTTCCTGTTAGATAGTCCTCGGTCATCTTGTTTTTGGGCACGGTGAACAGTTCATCTGTGGGTGCATACTCGATCAGTTTGCCCAAATAAAGGAAAACCGTATACTGCGAAATCCTGGAGGCCTGCTGCATGTTGTGAGTGACAATAACAATGGTATATCTTTTTCTCAGCTTCTCAATAAGTACTTCAATTTTTTTTGTTGAAATCGGGTCCAGACTTGCCGCAGGCTCATCAAAAAGAATGACCTCCGGCTTGACAGCAAGACACCGAGCAATACACAGCCTCTGCTGCTGCCCCCCGGACAATCCCAGGGCACTTTCATGGAGCCTGTCTTTAACCTCATCCCAAATAGCCGCGTCCTTGAGAGACGTTACCACTCTTTCTTCAATAACGGTTTTGTTTTTCATCCCATTGACTTTTAAACCATAACTGATGTTGTCAAAGATGCTTTTGGGGAAGGGGTTCGGCTTCTGAAACACCATCCCTACCTGTCTTCTTATATCCACAATATCAACTCTGGGCCTATAAATATCCTGGCCGTCTAAACAGATTTTTCCCTCAAATCGGGTTCGTGGGATTAAATCGTTCATTCGGTTGAACAATCGAATAAAGGTGGACTTCCCACACCCCGAAGGCCCGATAATGGCTGTAACCTGATTTTCATATATATCTATGGTTATATTTTTTAAAGCACAGGATTTGCCGTAATAAAAACTAACATTCTCTACTTTGATTTTAACTTTACTGTTCATAAGCTTTCCTGTGTTTCTGACGGATTATAATAGCAGCCGCAGAGATTGCTAAAACCAATGCCAGAAGTATCAAAGCACATCCGTAAGCGATTTGAGTCTGCTCTTGAGGATGAGTTCCTTCAGTCATAAGAGCATAAATATGATAGGGCAAAGCCATCACTTCGGAAAAAATAGACCTGGGATAACCTCTTGTATAAAAGGTTGCAGCAGTAAAAAGAATAGGAGCGGTCTCCCCGGCCACCCGCCCAATGCTTAAAATAACACCGGTCAGGATCCCCGGAAGAGCCGAAGGGAGCACAGTGCTTCTGATTGTCTGCCAGTGGGTGGCGCCTAGAGCCAGGGAGGCTTCTCTATAAGACTGGGGGACAGCTAACAGAGCTTCCTGGGATGCGGAAATGATCTGAGGAAGCACCAGGATACCCAGAGTGCAGCATCCAGCCAGAATAGAAACCCCAAACCCAAAAAGTTTGACAAATATGGCCAGTCCAAAAAGACCAAACACAACCGAGGGGACCCCAGCTAGATTGTTTATGCTCATCCTTATGATATTGACCGCAAAACTTTTAGGAGAGTATTCAGTCAAATAGATGGCACAGGCAATTCCAAGGGGAAGGGCAATAACAATCGATCCCATAGTCAGGAAAAGAGTGCCTACGATAGCCGGAGCCACTCCTCCCGCAGTCATGGCCTCTCTTGGCACCTGAGTGAGAAAATCCCAGGACAGTATTCGAAAGCCTTTTATCACAATAAAATAAATGATAGATCCCAGAAAAAAAACAGCTGTCCCCATACACAAAAACAAAAGTCCAAATCCCATATTTTGACTGACCTGCTTTTTCATCTCCCTAATCCTAATTTTTTTCTGTACCTTTTGCTTATCAGTTCAGCAATAATATTAAAGACCAAAGTCATGCAAAATAAAATAAGTCCGATGGCAAAAAGCGAATGGTAATGTTCACTCCCCATGACAGCCTCTCCCATTTCTGCAGCAATGGTGGATGTCATAGGCCTTACTGGCTGAAAAAAAGTATGAGGAATGACTGCAGCCCCTCCCGTGACCATCAAAACAGTCATGGTCTCTCCGACAGCTCGACTCATCCCGAGGATTACAGAGGTTGATATTCCTGAAGCAGCCGCCGGAAATATCACTTTTGTGAGTGTCTGCCATCGATTAGCGCCCACAGCTAAAGATGCCTCACGGAAACTCCTGGGAACAAAACTAAGGGCATCTTCAGATATACTGCAGACTGTGGGAGTGGCCATGATTCCGAGCATAAGACTTCCTGTAAAAGCCGTGAGCCCCACAGGAAGGTTTAAAAGCTTCTGGATAAAGGGAGCCACCACTACCATCCCGAAAAATCCATACACTATGGAGGGTATTCCGGCTAATATCTCTATGGTGGGTTTAAGCACAGCTTTCAATCTTTTTCCGGCCAGTTCATTGATGAAAAGCGCACTTCCCACACCTATGGGCACACAAAAAAACACTGCTCCCAAGGTGACCCACAAAGAACCCAGAATCAAAGGAAGGATGCCAAAGTCTGGTGGGTCATAGGTAGGATACCAGCTTTTTCCTAAAATAAAATCAAAAAATCCCACTTCCTTGAATATTGGGAGTCCCTCTAGGAACAGAGTCACAGTGATCCCGACGAGAAAAATAAGAGAGGCAAAGGCCAGAAGGGTGAATATTCCCTTGTAAATTTTTTCTTTTATTCGGTACATCTCATCTTCTGGCCTTTGCTTAGGGACCTCATTATACTTTACTTAAGAGGAACGTATCCCGCTTTTTCTGCTAATTTCTGACCTTCTTCACTCAAAATAAAATCAATGAATTCTTT
The DNA here is from genome assembly GCA_964445575.1 of uncultured Eubacteriales bacterium. Lineage (GTDB taxonomy): Bacteria > Acidobacteriota > Aminicenantia > Aminicenantales > Aminicenantaceae > WJMT01. The sequence continues at coordinate 2,252 of CAYULB010000064.1, read as the reverse complement.
AACCAATCCTTGGGGCTCGCCGTCTGTATACATAAACAGTTTGCGGGCAAGTTTGTATGATCCATTGACCACATTTTCATTGGCAGGTTCCACTCCATTGACAGAAACTCCTTTAACGGTAGGAGAAAGATATCCCAATCCCACGTAACCAATGGCTCCAGGAGTCCTAGACACGGTTTGAGCCACAGCCTGATTGGATGCTTGAAGAAGCGCATCTGGTCTTACTTTTTCTTTATCCAGAGCCAATTCATTGAATGTTTCAAAGGTTCCACTGGCGCTGTCACGAGAAATAACAGTGATTTTCATTTTCTTTCCGCCTATTTCATTCCAATTCGAAATTTTTCCAGTGTAGATCATTTTTATCTGGTCCAGTGAAAGCGCATCCACGGGATTGGAAGGATTAACAATCACGGCTATCCCATCCAAAGCGACCACGTTTTCATAGACCTCGATTCCATTCTCTTCTGCCTTTGCAATTTCTTTTTCTTTAATGGCTCGAGAGGCATCAGCAATGTCACAAGTCCCGTCAATCAAAGAGGCGATTCCAACCCCTGAGCCTCCCCCCTGAACAGAAATATTGACATCAGAATGTTTGTTCATAAAGGCTTCCGCACAAGCCTGGGCAATGGGGAGCACAGTGGTGGACCCTTTAATAGTCAGATTCTTGGCAGCAAAAGTGGGAACTGTGACCATCAATCCCACACTCAGTACCCCTGCCAGAACCATCAATCCTAACTTACTTTTAATCATTTTAAACCTCCATTTCTTATTTTATTTATTCCATTCCCTTATTTAAATTTCCAGAAGAAGGTAAGGTTGATGTAAGTGTCATCTCCAGGAGCGCCTCCTTCATCTGGGTCATCATAGAACACATATTTGATATTGGGAATGACCCAGATGCTGCTGGCTATTTCATAACTGATTGCTCCGATAATCAAATTGGAAGGAGCTTCCGTAGAAAACGGGATATAGTCAACCGTCTTTGAGACAGGTTCGCCCAGCATTTTGTCATAGCGGGCAACAAAATCCAGTTTTTCAGAAGCAGAAACAACCGCAAATCCAGAGAAGAGAGTCCAATCTAATTTTGTCTCTTCATAGTCATAGTGGCGGTTGGCATAGAGAAGACCGACTCGGCCCCAGTTTCCCTGGTAAGCAGCAAAACCCTGATAAACATGATAGTTTTTCTTTTCACTGGTGGTTTCATAGTCCCCATAGACTTCGAGGAGAAGTCCTGTTGCGGGTTTGAAAGCGAGAGACCCATAAACCTTTTTTCCTTTATTGGTTTCTGACTTGTTGGATGAACCATTCCCAAAAAGAATATTGTAGGAAACGGCTCCATTCTTATCGATATCTCCCTTAAGCCCGATTCCAAAATCCCTTGAAGAAGCAAAAGACATAAGGTCCAGAGGTGTTTTTTCCAAATGCCTGTAACCCCATATATCTTCTACATTACTTCCAAAGGTAGGAGTGCTGACAATCCCAAACACCAACATCTGTCCTCCGCCGATGGCCGCATTAAGATAAGCATCTTTGACTACGGGATAAAGCTTATCTTTTTTATCCAAATCTCCGGGACTTGCCATTTCCAATCTCAGCCTCATCTTAATGTTTTCAGTAAGTTGATTGTTGTAGGTGAAGTAAATCCTGCGGAACCACAATCCGTTTCTGCCTTCATAGTCATCATTGCTGTGAGAAGCCACATAGTAGGCATCACCGAACATATACCCTTTGAAGCTTCCCTGGGCAAAGGTTAGGCCAGAAAGCAGGTTCAAGACGAGCACAACACAAACCAATAAACTAATTTTTCTCATGAAAAACCTCCTTTAAGATTTGCTTTGTTAAAAGCAGAAAGGATTATGCGGGATTTTTGTTAAAAAGAAATAAATGTTCTGTTAATTTTTTGTTAAATTTTTCATGTACAAATACAAAAACATATCATTGCTTTATTTCTATCCTCAATCTATGATAAATAACCTGAATTATTCACGAGTCGAGGTTGCTGCAGATGCGAGGCACAAGGCATGATTAGAGTTGATAGAGTTTGTTTCGTTTCTCCAGTTTCTATGGATTCTTTAGGTTATTTGGTTTGGCTAATGCGTAAGGAGCGAGAAAAGCTAAATGTTTAAAAAAAACAAGGAGCAGCCGCAGGCTTCCTGAAATTCAGGTATGGGTGAAGCGACTTTGAATACGGTGAATTGTGAATGGTGAATGGTAAGTGGTGAATGGTGAATGGTAAGTGGTGAATGGTGAAT
>CAYULB010000063.1:0-11840 GCA_964445575.1 uncultured Eubacteriales bacterium | reverse complement strand
GCTCCAAAAACTTTTCCTTCTGAGGCCATCTCATTGAATGTTTGCACAGCTTTTTTGCTTTTCTGGATGATGAGCTTTATTCCTTTTTGCTTTGCATATTGTTTGACCTCAGGGTGGACTTTCATAAGCCCCATATAGCCGGTTCCCACAATAAGTATATCTGGATTTTCAGCAAAAACATCCTGAAGGTCGTCTAAAATCAGCAAATGGCCGGTTCCTCGCCACCAGTTAGTCTTTACTTTTTCAGGAAAAATAATCAAATCTTTGTTATAGGCCTTCCCATCAATAACCATTTGACCAAATTTGTAGGAATCAATCATTTTTTCTCTCTAAAATAAAGGTATCGGAGGTCAAGGATTTAAGCTTTTTGTTTAAAAGATTTTTTACTGCCTTTTGAGCTGCTTTTTGCTCCGCTTCTTTTTTTGAAAAGCCGCTGGCTTTTCCTAAAATGTGATGATGGGAAGAGACCTCCACAGTAAATTTTTTGTTGTGTTCAGGTCCGGTGGTTTTTATGGTTTTATAAGTGGGATTGGGGAGATTTTCTTTCTGGAGATGTTCTTGAAGTGCTGATTTATAGTTATTTATTAAGAAACTGTCCATATCTATTTTTTCAAAGAAATCCCTGAAGTGTTTTTCCAGGAACCGCCTGACTGCTTTTAACCCACCGTCAAGATATAAACCTGCAACCAGCGCTTCAAATACTCCTGCTAAAATGGTCTTTTTTTTTCTTCCTCCGCTTTTGATTTCTCCTTTACCCAGCATGATTCTCTTGTGAAGTCCGATATTTTTTGAAAATACGGTTAATGCATTGGTGCTGGCGGCCGCGGATTTTAGCTTGGATAGTTCCCCTTCTGATAGGTCTTGAAAGTTTTTGTATAAAAAGTCACACAGTATAAAACCAATGACAGAGTCTCCCAGAAATTCCAAAACCTCATTGTCTTTTAGGTTTTTCTGGCTTTCGTAGGCATAAGAGCTGTGTGTGAGAGCTTGATTCAACAGAGCTTTGTTTTTGAATTTATACCCTATTTTTTTTTCAAATTTTTCTAAATTTTGATTCATAAGATATCAGGCTTTGTTTGGGAGTTTTGGTTACTTCATTTTAATAAGGAATAGACTATTTTCCCTCCCACTATAGTCATAACTGGATAGCCTTTTAATTTCCAGCTGTGAAAGGGATTGTTTCTGCTTTTGGAACGGAATCGGTGGACATCTACGGTGACTTGTTTTTCCGGGTCGATTATGGTTAGGTCTGCATCCGCATTGACTTTTATTTTTCCCTTGTTTTCCAGACCTAATATTTTTGCTGGGTTACAGGAGAGCATTTCAACAAGTCTCTGCATTGAAATAACTTTGTTGTTTACCAGTTTGTCCATTAAAAGAGAAACCGCTGTTTCAAGCCCATTTATTCCAAACGGTGCCTGATTGAATTCAACGTCTTTCTCATCTGGAGAATGGGGAGCATGGTCGGTGGCAATGACATCGATTATGCCTTGTTGGACTGCTTTGATGAGACTTTTGTTGTCCTCTTTTGTTCGGATAGGGGGGTTTACTTTTAAGTTCGTACTGTAGCTGGTGAGCAGGGAATCATCCAGAAACAGATGATGAGGAGTGACTTCTGAGGTAATTCCAATTTTTTTTTCTTTGGCTGACTGTATCAATTCAACTGATCCCCGGGTGCTTATATGGGCCAAGTGGATATGAGAGTCTGTATTTTTTGCCAGTATGATATTGCGGGCGACCATGACTTCTTCAGAGTAATCAGGGATTCCTTGAAGACCGAGCAGGTAGGAGTAGTAACCTTCATTCATCACTCCCTGGGAGCTTAAATCAAGGTCTTCACAATGGTCAATGATAAGAGTGTTAAATTGTTTGGAATATTCCAAACCCCTCCGCATTAACTGACTGTTTTGAATGGGCATACCATCATCGGAGAAGGCAACAGCTCCAGATTCAATCAAATCAGCCATTTCAGTGAGGGCTTCGCCTTTTTGGCCCACACTCAAAGCAGCTACTGGGAAAATGTTGACTAGAGCTCTTTTATGGGCCTTGGAGACAATGTATTTGGTTATGCCTGAATTATCGTTTACCGGAAAGGTGTTGGGCATACAGGCGACAGAAGTGAATCCTCCGGCCGCTGCGGCATGAGAGCCTGTTTCTATGGTCTCTTTATGTTCCTGTCCCGGATCCCTGAAGTGAACATGCATATCAATGAATCCTGGAGCCACAATCAAATGAGAGGCATCTATTGTTTTCGCATTATCAGATTTTATGTTCTTTTTTATTTCAACAATTTTTTTATTTTTTATCAGAATATCAAAGTTTCCGTCCAACCGGGAACTGGGGTCGATGACATGTCCGTTTTTAATCAGTAAATTCACGTTCTTTTCCTCCTAGCAAAAGGTAAAGAACTGCCATTCTAATAGCAATCCCATTTTCAACCTGTTTAAGTATCACTGACTTTATAGAGTCTGCCAATTGGGTTGAGATTTCAACATCCCTGTTTATAGGCCCGGGATGCATGATAATCGCGTTTTTATTAGCTGTTTTAAATCTCTTGGGAGTGAGGCTGTAGAGGCGTCTGTATTCCCGTAGCGAGGGAAAGAGATTTTTCTGCTGTCTTTCCAGTTGGATCCTCAGCATCATGATAACATCCGCATCACATACAGCCCGGTCCATGTCATAATCTATTTCAGCTCCCATTTGAGCCATCTCTTCTGGAATCATGCCTGGTGGTCCGACCAGCACCACTTTTGCTCCCATCTTGTTCAGAAGGAATACATTGGAACGGGCTACCCGGCTGTGAAGAATATCTCCGGCAATCACCACTTTAAGTCCTTTGAATCTCTTTTTTTCTTCTCGTATGGTGAAGGCATCCAGCAATGCTTGGGTGGGATGTTCATGAGTCCCATCTCCGGCATTGATGATGTGCGAGGTGCAGAACGTGCTCAAGAAATGAGGAGTTCCGGAAGCAGAATGCCGGATTACGAGAGCATCTGTTTGCATGGCTTCCAGGTTGAGGACTGTATCTTTTAAGGTTTCTCCTTTGACAGCACTGCTGGAGACTTTTGAAAAGTTTGATATGTCAGCACTGAGTCTTTTGGCAGCAAGTTCAAAAGAACTTCTCGTTCTTGTGCTGGGTTCAAAAAAGAGATTGATGACTGTTTTTCCTCTTAAAGCAGGAACTTTTTTAATGTCCCGTCTTGAGATTTCTTTAAGGGATTCAGCGGTATCCAGAATCGTCAGAATCTCTGATGGTGTTAAATCCTGAATCCCTAAAAGATGTCTTTTGCTAAATCTCAATGTTATCTCCTAATCAATTCCTACTGGTTCTATGATCAAGACTTCATCTTTATTATCTATTTCTTTTAACTGGACCTTTACCTTTTCCCTTCGGGAAGTGGGAAGAGATTTTCCAGTGTAATCTGCTTTTATGGGAAGTTCTTTATGCCCTCTGTCTATGAAAATAAGAAGCTGGATGGTCTTGGGGCGACCCAAGTCCATCAAACTGTCCATGGCTGCACGAATGGTCCGGCCAGTGAACAGCACATCGTCCACCAAAAGAACATCTTTATTTTCTATTGAGAAATTTATTTCAGTCTTTTTTACAACATGTTTGTCTTCAAGTTCTGATAGGTCATCTCTGTATAAAGTTATGTCAAGTATTCCGACTGGGACTTCCACATTATCATAATCTTTAATCAGTTTTGCGATTCTTTTAGCAATATGAACCCCTCTGGTTCTTATTCCGATGATAACAAGATTGTTCAGGTCTCGATTTCTTTCTGTGATTTCAGTTGCGATTCTGTGCAAAGCTCGTTTCATCTTCCCAGCGTCCATAACCCTGGCCTTTATTTTTTCTTTCATTTTGTCTCCTTAAATGGTGAATGGAATACCGTGTTTGAATTCAATGTTGCTTCGACCAAACCTGAATTTCATTAAGCTCGCAGCCCCGGCTCGTGAATAAGTCAGGTTAATGTTTCTGTTGCAGTGGTAGATGCTCCCAATTTTTTTGTTTTTTTCAGCGCCCATAGAACTTCTTAATGAACAGTCAAAGTTTCTTATGAAGATGCAACAAGTTGAACAAAAAGTCAAGAAGTATCCAGGCCAAAGTATTTTTTGGCAGTGGCAATATCTTTTGTGATCTGTTTTTTCAACATTTCTGGGGAATCAAATTTTTTCTCGTTTCTGATTTTTTTTAGGAGTTGGATACCCATTTTCCTTCCGTATATCTCGGATTCAAGGTTTATGATGTAAGACTCTATATGGGTCTTTTTTTTGTTGAAAGTAGGGCACTGCCCGATGTTGGTAACAGAGGGAAGCGTTTTTTCTCCTATGATGGATTGGGTAATAAACACTCCTTGGGGCATTATCTCATTTTCTGGGCTTAAGTTAGCGGTGGGGAATCCAATGTGCCTTCCTCTTGAATAGCCCTGGATGACTCTTCCCGTTATCTGGTAAGGACGGCCCAGGAACTGGTTGACTTTTTCTATTTTTCCTTCCAGAAGTAAAGTTCGGATTCTACTGGAGCTTACGATTTCTCCATTCAAGGTGACTTGAGGGATGGAATGCAGGGAAATGTTATGCTGTTGGGATATTTTTTGAAGGGTTTTGACGTCTCCCTTACGGCCCTTTCCAAACCTGAAATTACTTCCCACTACTATGAGTTTGGAACGGAGGGAATTTATGAGTATGTTTTTTACAAATTGGAATGGGGACAGTGAAGATACAATTTTATCAAAAGGAAGCACCACAGTTTTTTCGATTTGAAAACGGGCTATCAGGTCTAATTTTTCTTTTGGAGATTGGATAAGGAGAAATTTGTCTTTGTTAAAGAATTTTCCCGGGTGAGGGGAGAAGGTAAGCACCACAGAAATGAGATGGTCTTTTTTCGCTGACCTTACCAGATGCTCCAAAATTCTTTGGTGTCCGAGGTGGACTCCGTCAAAATTACCAATGGCAACAGCGGTGTTTTTTTTAAAATCAGAGAGTTCAGAAAAATCCTCTATGGTCTGCATGCGCTCAAGATTGCTTCTCTTTTATTTTTTCAAGATAAATGCTTTTCAATTGATTCAGACTTTGGTTTAAAAGCTCTTCTTCTTCTGAGTCTAAATTTCCTTGAGTTTTGGTTTTAAGAAGGTCTAGGATATCAATAAGTCGTTTTGCCAGTTCAAGATTTATTTTTTTCTGTTTTGTGAAGGGATCTACAATTTGTCCTAATTTAATGAGAGCTTGAGTATGAAACGGCAGCATGAGAGAACTAAAGTCAAGAGGAGGGAGGGGCTCTTTTTTTTGCTGTTTTTCGTTCATTTTGTTGAATATCTTGTTTTTGTTATAGTTAAATATAATTACGGTTGATTTTTAAATCAGAAAAAAATAATACAACAACAGATAAATATTTTCAAGGAGCTGCTGATGGAGGATGAAAAAAAAGCAGGCGAAAGATTTGCAAAGCTGGTGAGTATTCTTGATGTTTTAAGGGGAACTCAAGGGTGTCCCTGGGACAAAAAACAGGATGAAAAATCCATAACCGATTATTTTTTAGAGGAAGTCTATGAAGCGGTTGAGGCTCTGTATTCATGTGACCCAGCCGCTTTAAGTGAAGAGCTTGGTGATGTGATGATGGAGGTTGTTTTTTTGGCCAGGATCTATGAGGAAAAACAATTGTTCAATATCTCTGATGTTATTGAAAATATCAATAATAAAATGATAAGAAGACATCCCCATGTATTCGGAGAAAAGGATATAAAGACTCCGGACCAGGTCACAAAGGAATGGAACCGTCAAAAAAAGGTTGAAAAAAAGGAGCGTTTTGTTTTTGGAAAAGGAAGCCGGCATTCTCCAGCTTTGCTGGAGTCCTTTTTTATAGGGAAAAAAGCCTCTGGCTTTGGGTTTGACTGGGAAAAACCTGGAGAGGTTCTGGAAAAAGTCAAGGAGGAGATAGGAGAGCTGGAAAAAGCAGTTGAATCAAAGGACAAAGATAAGTTATTTGAAGAGATGGGAGACCTGTTGTTTGCTCTTTCAAATGTTTCTCGTCATCTAAAAATCAATCCGGAGCTGGCCTTAAAAAAAGCAAACCAAAAATTTATAAAAAGATTCCAGGCTGTTGAGAAAGGTCTGAAGGAGAAAGGAATCGATATGCAAAAAGCCAGCCTTGAGCAAATGGATGCGCTGTGGGAACAAGCCAAAAGCAAAGGATAAATTCAGATACGGCTAGTGCCTCTCGTCAGCTCCCTGAATAAAGCCCGGCTAGGCAGTTGGTGAAGAAGTCATCCTGAGGCGGGTGGATAAGATTCCTTGCAGAGAAGAGGAGCGAGCTTATAATTAACCTGGATTATTCAGGTAGGCAGGTTTTACTCGCTTGACTTATGCTGTTCTTTTCGTTGGATGAGACTGGCCTTGATAAATTCATCCAGTTCTCCGTCCAAAACACTTTCCGTGTCACTGGTTTCAACATTTGTCCGAAGGTCTTTGATCAACTGGTAAGGATGAAGCACGTAGGAACGGATTTGATTTCCCCAGGCAATCTCAGATTTGGCATCTTCTAGTTTCTCTAATTTTTTGTTCTTTTTTCGTTTTTCCAGCTCATACAGTCTTGATTTAAGTACTTTCATAGCTGAGGCTTTGTTTTTGTGTTGAGACCTTTCGTTTTGACATTGGACCACAATTCCTGTTTCAAGATGGGTGATCCTGATTGCTGAATCTGTGACATTGACATGCTGGCCGCCGCTGCCAGAAGCCCTAAAAGTATCCACTCTGATTTCATCAGGTGAAATATCAATTTCAATTTCTTCGTCTATTTCTGGATAAGCAAATACGGCGGCAAAAGAAGTGTGACGTCTTTTATTGGCGTCAAACGGTGAGATTCTAACCAGCCTGTGTACCCCCAACTCGTGGCTGAAAATGCCGTAGGCATAATCTCCCTGGATTTGCAAAGTGGCGCTTTTTAAGCCAGCTTCTTCTCCCTCCTGAAGGTCAAGAATTTTTGTTTGGAAATTTTTCCTTTCAGAATATCTGAGGTACATTCTGAGCAGCATTTCTGCCCAGTCCTGCGATTCTGTTCCTCCGGCTCCCGGGTGAATGGTAAGGATAGCATTTCTGGTATCATCCTTTTCAAAAAAAAGAGTTTCTAATTCTGCCTGATCCAAAAGTTTTTTGAACTGGCTGAGGGTGCTGTCTAATTCAGACAGGACATCTTCTCCCTCAGCGCTGAGTTCCAGGAAAACATCGGTTTCTTCTTTGAGTTCTTTTATTTTTTTAAATGACTGAATGCTTTTTCCCAGTCTTTTCTTTTCTTTCTGGAGGGATTTCAGTTTTGACTGGTTTTCCCATACATCCGGAGAAGAGAGCTCATTTTCAAGGGATTTTATTTTTGTCTCTTTACTCTCTAGGTCAAAGATAACCTCTTAGTTCTTCGAATTTTTGGGTCAAATTTTTTGATAGGGATTTTAAGTCAGCTAGAGTCTTTTTAGATTTAAGATTTTCTTTCATTTTTTCCTTTTTACAAGGGAAAGAATAAGAGAAATTAGTGATATTGTCAACCCGGTGTAGGGAAGAATATCCCCGTACCTGGTATAAAAAGTGAGGGTTTGATTGGGTGTGATTTGGGCGTTCAGAAAAGTGGTGGTGTTCAGTTTTGATTTTTTAATTATTCGTCCGTAAGGGTCGATTACCCCGGTTATTCCCGTAGTAGCAGCTCTCAACAGGTATTTTCTGTTTTCCACTGCTCTTAGAACAGCTAATGAAAAGTGCTGAGAGGGAGCAGCACTAGTTCCGTACCATCCATCATTGGTAATGGTGACCAGGAATTCAGCTCCTGTTTTGGTGAATTTTCTCACCAGAGAAGGAAATATAATTTCATAGCAAATGGGAGATCCAAAAGGAATTTGCTTGAATCGGTGGAGGTTTATTTTTTCTCCCGGCGTGAGTTCTCCAATAGCATGGGTGAATTTAGAGATAAACGAAAAAATTTTCTTATAAGGAGTGTATTCACCAAAGGGGACAAGATGTGTTTTATAATAGAAGGAAAGAGACAGGTCAGGGCTTACACAGACTGATGCATTATAGAAATAAGATTTTTGTTCAGTGTGAGACATTTCACTGGTCCCCAGAAGCAGTGTGCAGCCTGTTTCCTGAGAGAATTGATAAAGCTGGCTGGAAAAGAGGAGGTAAGGCTCAAATTCACAGGAAAAGCACAGGGGCACGGATAATTCCGGCCAGATGATCAATTCACCGCCTTTTTCATACGCTTGGTGACTGAGATACAAGTGTTTTTGAAACATTTGGTGGGTCTTTTCAAATGGCTGTGTGGTGAAATCTGTACTGGCCGGGGTGTTCCCCTGGATGAGAGAGGCTGTAAATGTCTTTTTAGAGGAGGGGATCTCTTTTAAGGATAGGATGCCTCCCAGATGAAAAGTTAGGGCAATGAGGAAAGCTGAGGAAATAAACACAAACTTTTGTTTCTTTCGAGTGGAGGAGAAGACTACCAGACTCTGGAACAACACCATTACAAAGGAAAGCCCGTACACTCCTGTTAACGAGGCAAACTGTATAAAGAAGATGTTTTTGTACTGGCTTGCTCCCAAAAGACCCCATGGAAAGCCTGTAAATAGATAAGTCATTATGAATTCCAATGAAACCCAGATAAAGGGGATCAAAATGAATATAAGTCCAGGGAGTTTTTTGGAAAGAAATGAAACCGCTGAAGCAAAAACTCCCCAGAAAAGAGCAAGAAAAAGGGCTAACAATATATATATAAACACACTCAGTCCTAATGAGAGACCTCCGTAATGAATGGGAACAGCTGGGATCCAATAGAGGAGCACCATGTAAAAAGAAAATCCTGATATAAGTCCTATAAGAAAGCCTTTTCTGGGATTAGTTTTTAATAACAGAAAAATCAAGGGGATTAGAGAAATCCACGCCAGGTAAAAGAGTTCTGTTTTGGGAAAAGCCAGAGCTGTCATCACTCCGCTTGAAACGGCAAGAAGTGTTTCCTGGGCACGGAATTTCAAGAGAGCTCTCTTCCGGGTTGGGTCAGTGAATTTATTTGTTTAAACCGAGCCTCTGATTATAAAATAATCACTGCTTTTTTTGTTTTCTTTTCTCATAAGGCTTTCTTTGACTTTCTCTGCTTCCTCTCGAGTATCATAACCCCCTATCCTTACTCGAAAAATGGTTCTGCGGTCAGTAGGAAGAGGGTCTATAACAAAAGTCTCGAGGCCCATGTTTTTGTATTTTTCTGCTATTTTGGAAGCACTGCTTTTGTCTGTATAAGCCCCTACTTGAATGTAATAGAGGTCTTTTTTTGTCAGAGAAGGACTCTCTGTTTCTGCTTTTTGTGAAGACTCTTCTGTTTTTTCTTTATTTTTTGCGTGAGAAGCTATTTCCTGGCTTATTTTATTTTCTTCTTGAGAAAGCGAGACAGGCTTCTCTTCTTGCACCTTTTCAATAGGGGCGGCAGCCCATTGAGTTTCTTTGGTTATGGATGCTTGTTTTTTTCCTACTGAAACTCCCAGAAGGAAAATAATGATTCCTAAAACAATAATGGCTGTAAAGACAAAAGCCAGCATAGACCTTGAGATTTGAATTTCACGGTAGTCCTTATTTCTCATTTTCTGTTATTTTTTTCCCTTTCCTTTCTCAAGCATAAAAGCTTTAACTAAATCAATGGGAAGAGGAAACACAATGGTTGAGTTTTTTTCAGTTGCGATTTCTGAAAGAGTGCCGAGAAACCTCAACTGCAGAGCCTGAGGATTCCTGGAAATAACATCAGCAGCTTTGGTCAATTTATCAGCGGCCTGGAATTCACCTTCTGCATGAATGACCTTGGCTCTTCTTTCCCGTTCTGCTTCGGCTTGTCTTGCTATAGCTCTGATCATATTTTCAGGAAGGTCCACATGCTTGGTTTCAACCAGTTGGACTTTAATTCCCCAGGGGTCTGTGTGTTTATCAATGATTTCTTGAAGCTGGTTGTTGAGTTTTTCTCTCTCGGAAAGAATTTCATCGAGTTCACTTTCCCCAAGAACACTACGAAGAGTGGTCTGGGCAAGTTGGGAAGTGGCAAATAGATAATCCTGAACAGCCAGAATCGCTTTTTGGGGGTCCATAACTCTGAAGTATACCACAGCGTTCACTTTCACGGACACATTATCTTTGGTCACGATGTCTTGAACTGGGATGTCCATAGTCACTATACGGAGACTGACTCTCATCATTTTATCAATAGGCGGGAATATAAAAATCAATCCCGGGCCCTTGGGTTTGGGCAGCACACGGCCCAACCGAAACACAACTCCTCTTTCATATTCCTTGAGTATTTTTATAGCGTTCAAGATGTAGAGTACGACGACTCCGATTACTATTGCTGGAAAAGTAATCATTTTACCCTCCTTTCTCTTTATACTCTTATTTTTTGATTTGTTTTACTTTAAGTTTAAGATTATCCAGGACTTCAATGACTTCTACTTTTGACCCTTTGGGAATGTCTTCAGAAGTTTCTGCATTCCAAATTTCACCGGACACAAAGACCTTTCCCTCTGGATTCAGCCGGGTAGAAGCTGTGCCGATTTCTCCCACCAGTCCTTCTTTTCCCGTATGTATTTTTTTTGCATGGGCCCGAATAACGATGAATATCAAAAAAATGAAAATCAAGGATAGCCCCAGAACCACAGGGATTATAAAGTTGAGACTGGGTCTTAATTCAGGGATAGGAGAATCGATGAGCATTATGGAACCGATTAACATGGCAATGACTCCTCCCGCAGACAGGATACCATAACTTTGAATTTTTATCTCTAAAACAAACAATCCTATGGCCAGTAGAATTAAAAGCAGGCCCACATAATTTATAGGTAATATCTGGAATGAAAATATGGCTAAAAGCAGGCAGATCCCTCCGAGAACCCCGGGTAAAATAGCACCGGGATTTGAGAATTCAAAGTACAGACCAAGTAATCCCAGCATGAGCAGAATATAAGCAAGGTTGGGATTGGAAATTGTCAATAAAAATTTTTGTCTTGTGGACATAGGGACATCAATAACTTCCTCTCCCTCTAAAGACAGGATTGTTTGGGTCCCATCAAATTTTTTGATTTCTTTACCGTCCAGGGATTGGATTAAATCTGCTACATCTTTTGCAATCAAGTCAATGAGATTTCCTTTGTAAGCTTCTTCTTCTGTATAGGAAAGGCTTTTTCGGACAGCATCTTCAGCCATAGATATATTCCTTCCTCTTTTCTCAGCAATACTTTTAATGTAAGAGGCTGCATCATGGGTCACTTTTTCAGCCATTGTTTCATCCATGGACTGCCCGGTCACAGAAATTCCAACAGGATGGGCAGCTCCGGTGTTTGTTCCCGGAGCCATAGCAAAGATATCGCTTGAAATTCCAATAAAAAAGCCTGCTGAGGCTGCCCTGGCTCCGCTGGGACTTACATAGGTCACTACAGGGACTTTTGAATTGAGAATTTTTTCGATTATTTCCCGCATAGAAGTGTCAAGCCCCCCGGGAGTGTTGAGTTTCATTATCAACAGCTGAGCGTTTTGTGTCTCAGCTTTTTGTATGGATTTAACAATGTATTCAGAGGTGACAGGATGGATGGGCGCATTGACTGTGATTTTTAAAATAGAGGCATAAGAAAATCCTGCTAACGCAGCCAGACTTATAAGGGAAAGTAGGAATTTTTTCACTGTCTTCACATTATAGAAGTGTATTTTTTGCAAGTCAATAATTTGTCTTGACTTTTTATATCTAATATTTAATCATTTAACCTGAATTATTAACGAGTCGAGGTTGCTGCAGATGCGAGGCATCAGGGCATGAAGTCGTGGTCCTTCACTAC
>CAYULB010000062.1:0-12048 GCA_964445575.1 uncultured Eubacteriales bacterium | reverse complement strand
TAACTTTAAAGACGGTACCGTGATACCCGTTCACCTATTTTTAACTTTAACTTTAAAGACGGTACCGTGATACCCGTTCACCTATTTTCACTTGCTTTTTTATTCCCCTCTTTCCATTCCCCATTTTTATTGGCATTGCGAGTTTTCATTTAGAAAACGAAGCAATCTCTGCGTTTCCCCCTTTTCCAGTTTTTTCCTTGCATCTCCATCAAAAAAAAGTCATTATTTATAAAGAAAGAGTGTCTGGTTTATAAAGGGTCAGGAGCTTTCAGATGCATAAAAACCACCCTAAAGCATTATCTTTTCTATCATTAAGTCTTGTTTTTCTGTTTTTTTTCTCTTTTTCTCCTCTCTGGTCTCAGGAGCAAAAAGAGGACTTCATCCAATCCACACCTTATGTCTACAGAACAGGTCTTTTGTTCCAAAATCCGGAATTAGACCCAAATGCTGTACCGGGAAGTGCATTCATACAAAAATTAGGAGTGGAGCCGGTCAAAGCGGATTCTCACTTTAACACTACTTATCTTCCTCCGGTAGATACCCAGGGGGCTCAGGGGTCCTGTTTGGCCTGGGCTGTGGGGTATTATTTAAAGAGCTATCAAGAGAACAAAGAAAACAACAGGACAACTCAGGCTGAAAAAAGTCTGGCTCAAAATATTTTCAGTCCGGCATTTATCTACAACATGATTCACGTTCAAAATGACGGAGGCGCTTATTTCAGCGATGCATTCCGGGTCCTCAATGACTTTGGCTGTGCTTCGCTTGCAGATATGCCCTATGATGACAGTGATTACCAGACCTGGCCGGATGAGAATGACTTTGAAAAAGCCATTTCTCAGAGAACTCTGTGTTCCTCCGGAGAATATTATTATAAATACTTAGGCTCAGATTCAGATTTGGACCAGGTTAAACAGCTTATTCAGAACGGAAGATTGGTTGTTTTTGGGATTTATGTGTATGAAAATTTTATTTATATCAGCAGTTATGACAACACCTACACCATTGCGGATAAAACCGGAAGCAGCCGGGGAGGTCATGCCCAGACTATTGTGGGGTTTGATGACACCAAAGTCACTAATGACGGGACCGGTGCGTTCCGGGTCGTGAATTCCTGGGGTACGAATTGGGGAGACAGTGGATATTACTGGATCTCTTACGAAGCCATTAAATACGGCTCAGGCCTATCCCAGGGATATGCTTACTGGGTGGATGACCGGGTAGGGTATAGTTCAGATAAAAGAGTCAGGTTTCAGTTTTCCCATAACTATTCCAGAGAAACTGAGAGTTGGGTGTCTGCAGGAGGCAGACGGATTGATTTTCTGGATTTTTATGTGAAAAACATGGAGTCTGAATATCTAGGCTTCCCCTCTTCAAGCATAGTCCTGGATATAAAGGACCTGGAGTCTTATATAAATGAAGGCACGACCCTTTATCTGTACTTAAAAGACAAACTGGGTAACGGAGCTTGGGGGATTATTTATGACTTTATTTATGAAGACACCGGCGTCGGAAAGGAGTACTCTTCTTATGATACTCCTGTGAGAGTCAGTGACTTATCCCAGGGAAGTGCATCCATTGCCATCCCCACTTCAAGCACACCTTTTATTCAGTGCAGCCGAAACTCTCTTTATTTTGGGGCGGATTTATTTGATAACGCGACCAAAGAACAGGATTTTCTTATTATTAATACGGGCGGGGGCACTCTGAACTGGTCTGTGGCTGTTGATGCGGGGTGGCTGAGCTGCAGCCCCACATCAGGGACCGGCACATCAGCTCTGACTGTATCAGTGGATGTATCGGGTTTGAGTGCGGGCACTTACAGCGGCACTATCACCGTGACCGATCCTGCGGCCTCCAATTCACCTCAAACAGTGGATATTACTCTTGAAGTGTATGCGGCAGGAAGCACTGAGGTGCCTTTTGGGTCCTTTGACACACCTTCAGACGGGACTACGGGTGTGACCGGCAATATTCCTGTATCTGGCTGGGCCCTGGATGATATTGAGGTGGTGAGTGTGAAGATCAAAAGAGAGCCTCATGAGAGTGACTCGGAGGTTGTGATTGGGGCTGATGGTCTGGTTTATATCGGAGATGCGGTGTTTGTAGAGGGGGCCAGACCTGATGTGGAAGCAGCTTATCCCGGGTATCCTTTAAACTACCGTGCGGGCTGGGGCTATATGATGCTCACGAATTTCCTGCCTGAAGGGGGAAACGGCACTTTTGTGATCTATGCCAAAGCTAAGGATAAAGAAGGGAATGAAGTCATATTAGGCACCAAAAGCATTGTGTGTGACAATGCCAATGCCGTGAAACCTTTTGGCACCATTGACACGCCGGCACAAGGAGGAGAGGCGAGCGGAGCGGACTTTGTGAATTTCGGCTGGGCGCTCACCCCTCAGCCCAAATACATCCCCACAGACGGGTCCACCATGTGGGTGTGGGTAGACGGAGTGCCTCTGGGGCATCCGGTCTACGACAACTACCGGGAGGATATTGCCACGCTGTTTCCGGATTATGCCAACAGCGATGGTGCCGTAGGATATTATTATCTGGATACCACAGCTTATGAGAACGGGGTGCACACTATCCAATGGAGTGTGGAAGACAGTGATGGAGTGACCAGCGGAATCGGCTCACGGTATTTTAATATCTTTAACGAAAGCTCGAGCGAGGAGGAGGGTCAGGCTCAGGGTGAAGCAGCGGATTCTGAAGCCTCGAGTGCAGGCGTTTCTTATGGAAAGAGTGATGATCTCAGGAGCGCTGTGCCCAGTGTGGCTCCTGTTTATGTGAAAAAGGGCTATGACCTGAGAGCCTTTCCTCAAAAAGTTTATCCGGACGAGAGCGGTGTGGTTCATATTGAAATAAGAGAAGTGGAAAGAGTGGCTTTATCCCTAAACCTTGACCCGTCAGCTCTTTCTTATGAGTTTTTGCGCAGAGACTCTGATTCCTTGAATCTTTCCCATAAAAACAAATCTCAATCACCCACCCTTGATTCTGGATTTACATACTCCGGATACTTGAAATTCCAGGATGAGCTGCGTCCGCTTCCCATTGGCTCCACGCTGGACCCCACAACAGGCCTCTTCACCTGGCAGCCCGGCCCCGGATTCCTGGGTGAGTATGAACTTGTGTTTGTCCGCCAGAGCCCCGCATCCCAGAAAGAAAAAATAACGGTCCGTATTAATATTATTCCTCAATTTTGAACAAACTCGCATCTCTAAACCCCCCCTAAAATCACCCTAAAGGGTTATTGACGGTGTTGCGGGAACCCGTTATATTCTGATTTGGATGCTGTGCTGTGAAAACAGATAAAGTAAAAATTTATGTAATTTTATTTTTTCTCATCCTCACTTTTCTGACAAATTTTTTATCAGCTCAGATTGCGGTAGACTCTCCCTCCGCCCAAGACATAGTCAAGTCCTGCCTGGATTATGCAGAACAGGTGCTCGCTGACCGGTGGGATATGAATGAGAGAACTGACCTGGGATGGCGAATTTTCAACACTTATGAACAGCCGCTTTCCTATTTAAGTGATATATCTTTTTCCAATGGAATTTTTTCTGCTTATTCTGTTTACACCAGTGGAGGAGACGCTGATTATTCTGATGCGAAAGTCTTTATTCTTGATTCTGCTTACCTGGGGTCAGCCATGCTGGGAAAAGTGGGGAAGAATTTTCCTATAGACGCTGATAAGTACACTCATTTGGTTGTACGGATGTCACTGGGGCCGGATGCAGCCGGGCCTTACGGACAGCTTCTTTGGTCCACAGATACCATCTATAATGGAGTGACCACATCCGGTTCTTTTTTTGTTTTTAATGGCTGGACTTATTATATCATTGATATTCCTTCCTTAGGTATTGCCAGCGGAAGTGATCCATGGAGCGGCTTGATAGATTCTCTCAGGCTCGATCCAGTGGTTCAAAAGGACCAATCCATCAAAATTGATTGGATCCGTCTGGTGGAGTACAGTGCCTCTCAGGAGCGGACCATCACCTGGAGCGGGAACTCCGGGAATGTGGATATTTACCTGGATGATAATGATAATCCTGAAGATGGGAATCTGGGGCTGCTTAAAGGAAATGTCAGTGGAACCAGCCATACTTTTTTAGCCGGAGGATTAGCCTCTGGAGATTATTATGTGGCGGTCGCACCCACAGGAACTCAGACGTTTTCCTATTCTTCGGGATATTTTCGAGTGACTTCAGCTCCGGTTCTCCAGTTGACCAAGCCAACAAATGAAGGAAGCGACCAGGATTTTATCACAGTCAGTTTCAGTGACCCATGGGACATGAATAACCCAGAGGATGTGGAGCATACAGAAAGAGTTCAAAACGCTGAATTCACCTCTCTAAACTATGAGGATTTAGCCGGACAAGCCTATTCATCCCAGTCAGTCTATTACGGCGAAAGCGTATCAGAGACTCCGCCTGCTTACGGAGATCCTAATGTTTTTTTTCTTCATTTTCTTTACCGGGGAGGGATTTGCCCGATAGACACCAGCCGTTATCACAATTTAGTGTTCAAGATGGGAATAGCCGGGACCCAAAGTGTGAGCGAGGGTTCCATAGCCAGAGTGATGTGGAGACGGAATGATGAGACCGTGGAAAATGTGACTGAGGATATTGTGATACGGCATCTGGCAGACCGCTGGATTATGAATAAAATCGTGTTTGACCTTAAGGAGATTCCTTTAGAGGGCGGCAGTGGAAGTCCGTCTCAATCAGGATGGACCGGTGAAGTGGATTCATTCCGCATTGATCCCCATGAATTCACTTCTTCCCGGGCTTTTTTCTTTGATGAGGTCCGGATCACTTCGGATTGGACGGCTGACAGTTCTTTTGAAATAGAATGGGACCTTTCTGATTTGGATGGCCCGGCTTCAGTTTCCCTTTACTATGATACAGACCAATCAGGGTTTGACGGGACTCTGATTGCCTCTGGTCTGGTTTCATCCAGCGGAGCAGACAGCTGCCAATGGAACACCTCAGAGGTTACGGAGGGAACCTACTGGATTTATGCAGTGGTTGATGACGGCGTAAACCAAAACAGAACCTATTCCACAGGCCCTGTTTTGGTGGACCATAATCTGACTCCGGAACTTTCTCTTTCTAAAAACACGCTTTATTTCGGGGCTGAAATGACCGATGCAGTCACTTCCCCTGAAACCGTGTTGGTGGAAAATACCGGGGAGGGCGCTTTGAACTGGCAGGCTGAGGCAAATAAAAGCTGGCTCAGTGTGTCTCCTTTAAGCGGGGCTGGAGAGGGGATTTTGGAGATTGATGTGAATCCTGACTCTCTTTCTCCTGGGGATTACACAGGGAGTGTAACTGTTACTGATGCCAAAGCCTGGAATTCGCCGCAGGTGATAGAAGTCAATCTGACGGTTTATGCTCAAGGCAGTGACAGCGGGCCGTTTGGAGTGATAGATACTCCGCTGGATGGGACAGATGTGTTTGGCAATGTTCCGGTGACCGGATGGAGTCTGGATGATGTGGAGGTTACCCGGGTTGAAATAAAGAGAGCTCCTCATGAGGAGGACCCCTCACATGTCATTGGCCCGGATGGTTTGGTCTATATTGGAGATGCAATATTTGTCAGGGGAGCCAGGCCAGATGTGGAGTCCTCTTATCCTACCTATCCAAAGGCAGACCAGGCCGGCTGGGGTTATATGCTGCTGACCAACTTTTTGCCTACAGGCGGCAACGCCACCTTTACCCTTTATGCCATTGCATATGACGGAAGTGGGCACCAGGTCCTTTTAGGACAGAAAGAGATCCACAGTGATAACGCCCATTCCATCAAACCTTTTGGCACCATTGACACGCCGACTCAAGGCGGAGAGGCGAGCGGAGCGGACTTTGTGAACTTTGGCTGGGCGCTCACCCCTCAGCCCAAATACATCCCCACAGACGGGTCCACCATGTGGGTGTGGGTAGACGGAGTGCCTCTGGGGCATCCGGTCTACGACAACTACCGGGAGGATATTGCCACGCTGTTTCCGGATTATGCCAACAGCGATGGTGCCGTAGGATATTATTATCTGGATACCACAGCTTATGAGAACGGGGTGCACACTATCCAATGGAGTGTGGAAGACAGTGATGGAGTGACCAGCGGAATCGGTTCACGGTATTTTGAAATACTGAATGTGGAGAGCAGTTCAGCAGATGCTCAGAGTTTTGACCTCAACTGTCTTCAGAATGATATTTACGGCTTGCTTGATTTGGAGCTGTTGGGCCTGGATAGAGGATACCAAAGGAGAGAGGACCTAGACTGGCTGAGGGGTCATATGCTGTTAAGGGATGAAAACACCTCAAAATATCTGGAAATAGTAAAGATGAAGCAGAAGGGAGTCTATGAAGTGGAGATTGAGGAGCTGGAGAGGATTGAGCTTCATTTCAGAAGTCAATGGGGCAAAAAACTCATAGGATGGGGAGGGAATTCAAACAAGCCTCTTCCAATTGGCTCCACCATTGACGGGGAAAACGGCATTTTCTACTGGAGTCCAGGGCCAGGCTTCTTGGGAAGGCATGTGCTTCATTTTGCAGTGACTGATGGAGTGTTTGTCAGCCAGACAGTTAAAGTTATCATTCATATTTTGCCTAAGGAATTTTCCCAAAAATAACCAAATTTTGCTTGTTTAGCGTATATAGCCCAGGGTCTTAAGGTTTTCGAGAGTTTTTTTATCTGGTTTGAAAGGAGAATGCTCGTAGGGCGGCACTCTCCAGATATGGATTCCCTTTTCTTTCAGATTTCCGGGTTCGGGTAGAAAGAATTCAGCAAGCAGCAAAGAATGATTTCCTTTGATTTCAATGAATTCGCCTACAGCTTTATGTTGATTTCCTAGTACAAAAGGAATGAACTCTTTTTTATTTTCCTGGAGCTGAGAGATTTTTAAATTGGCTTTTTCCGGCATAAGAGAGAAGCTTAAGCTGTCATTTTTCCGTGAAAAAGTTACAGTCATTTGATTGCTTTTTTCATTCAGGGTTGTCCGGACAAATCGATTGTGGATCACATCTTTAAACTCTCCATCTGTTTGAATGTTTAAGGTCAGGGTTTCTTTTCCATCATTGAAATTTTTCTTAAAATACCCCACATGAAATCCTACAGAAGTATCGGCGATAAAATTCATCATCTTATCTCTCATAGAGAAAAGGACCCTGCTTTGTTTGCTGGCTCTGTTTTCCTGCTGGAATGGGTCTTCCTTCATATTAAAGAGCATCTCTTTAAACTCAGGTTCCATGGAAAGAATATAATGAAAATTCAAGTCTCGGATGGAAAAGACTTTGAATTCATCTAGCTTTTCCATGCCGTATGCTTCTGTAAAATTTCCTTTTTTTGATTTTCCTTTGATGACAGGAAGAGCGCTTTTCCCCTGCCACAGGGAAGGAATGGGAACTTCTAATATATCCAAAACCGTGGGGCTTAAGTCCAGGATGCTTATCAAATGATTTTTTATGTGTTTTCCCTTTGCCTGGCCAGGTATCCACAGAATAAGGGGAATATGAATCTGTTCATTGTAAAGCCTTCCTCCATGGTGGAGCCCTCCATGTTCCAGAAATTCTTCGCCGTGGTCGGAAAGGAAAACAACCACTGTATCTTTCAGGAGGTCAAGTTTATTCAGCTCCCCTATAAACTGCCGGAATACTTCATCTGAATAGCGCACTGTGGCATCATAGGTATTGATTATTTCCCCAATTTGGGGTCTGGATTTTACAACATATTCCTCAAATGAATGAAAATTTTGATTGTCTTTATACATATTTATGTAATCTTCCGGGGCAAAGTAAGGGTCATGGGGATCTACGGTGTGGATGTAAAGAAAGAAAGGATTTTTTTCCTGTTCTTTAAGCCAGGGCTTTATCATTTCTAAGATTTCTGCGGCGCTCCCGTGGCGGTCAGAAAGAGAAGCTAACTCTGTAAAGTCATCAAATCCTTGTTCAAAATTCAATCCCTGGCCAAATACATTTCCGTTGGCAATAAAAGCTGATGTCTTATATCCTTCATCATTTAAAACCTCAGCAAGAGTGATGACAGAGGTTTTGAGTTTATCCGGCCGGTCCACAGCGCCGTGAAAAGAAGGATAAAGGGAAGTGAACAGAGTGCCTACAGAGGGGCGGGTCCAATCAGAGACTGCATAAGCTTTGTGAAAAATCACTCCTTTTTTTGAAAATTGGTCCAGAAAAGGAGATGTGTCTCTTTGGTAACCATAACATCCTAAGTGGTCGGGTCGTAAAGCATCTACAAGGTAAAATACTAGATTATAGCTAGAATCAGAAGTTTCTTTTTCCTCTCTACATCCGATTAAGGAAAAAAGAAAGACAGTCAGGAAAAAGCATAAACCAATAAGAACATGTCTTTTCATTCTCTGATCTCCCTTATGGATTGATAATGCAGAAACAAACCTTTGATAACATCTGATATAATTATAGAGCATACTTTGAGAAAAGCAAAGTCAGGCTCTTTTTCCATTTTGATAGAATGATGTCCGGGTCATATTGGATTATGGCTGCTTGCCGTCCTGTTTCTCCATAGGTTTTTCGAATCTCATCATCTAAAAGAAGCTCCAGCGCGGCTCCAGCCACCTCATCTTCGCAGTGAGGATTAACCAATAAACCAGTTTGAAAATTATTGATGATAGAATCAGCAATACCGCAAACACTACCCACAACAGGAAGCTTATAAAGCATGGCTTCGGCAAAAACAATGCCGAATGACTCATAATCAGATAAGGAGATAAAAACATCTGCCATACCGTAAAATAGGGCTTTTTCCTTTTTGTGAAAATTATCAAAAAAATAGACTTTATGCCTGTGACGGGAATCCATATCTGAGTGCATTTTTTTTAATTGTGAAGTATAAGCTGTGGTGCCTCCGGCAATAATCAGGGCTGTGTCAGGCTTGTATTTCCAGATGCGGGGCATGGCCTTGAGTACTGCGGGGATGTTTTTATGACGGCCGTGCTGGCCGAGAAAAACAAGGACCTGTTTTTGTTTGATCTTATATTGTTTTTTGATGGCGTTTTTGTTGAGGGAAAAAAATAAAGGCGAAAGGTCTTCTTTTTCAAAGGGGAGAGGAGGAAACACTTTGATTTTTTGGGGAGAGGCTCCAGCCTGCTCTTGGATGTATTTTTTTTCTTTTTCTGAGTGGACAGCGACCAGGTCTGCTTGCCGCATTATCCTAAAAAAAATAGGGTTATGGAAGCTGCAGGGGTCATGAATATGATAAGCTGGATTGATGATAAAAGGAATTTTCAGTCTTTGGGCTCCTTTCCATGCATAATAAATATTAAAAGTGGGAAGCGGGGCAGTGAGGATCAGGTCCGGGTTGATTTCAAGGATCCGTTTATAAAATCGGGGATTTCGGGGACCGTAAGAATAGGTCCGGACCCAGGAGTTATAGGGATATTTGATGCGGCAGGCCAGGGAACGGAGAAGATTCAAAGTCCTCCGTCCAAAGGTTCTAAAGCCCAGTCTTTCTGCCTCTACGCCGTCAATGATTTCCCTGCCTTTTTCCATGCGGCGCTTGTCACCAAGAAAAAAAGCTTCTGTGGAATAGGCGTTGGTGGTGAGGACTTTAACTTCATATCCCTTTTTTGCCAGCCCCTGGGAGAGGCGGTGGAGATGGGTTTCCACACCCCCTGGAGCTGGGTGAAAAAGATGAGTGACAAAAAGAATCTTTTTTTGAGCCATGGCTTTAAAAGAGGTTTTAAATATATGCGGAACTTTAAGGGATGTCAATCCCTGAAAAAGCTTGAAATTTTTATTTGAATCTAGGCAAAAATTTGATAGTATAGAGAGGTCAAGAATGAACAAAAGTATTAATCACAGATGGGGGAGAGACGATGTATCATCCGGAAGATGAAGAAACAGAAATAAACCTTTTGGAATACTGGCACCTGCTTTTAAAGCGCAAGTGGGTGGTTATTGCCTGTGTGGGAGCAGCCGTGTTTTTCACAGCCTTTTATGTGTTTAAGGTCACGCCTAAATACAAGGCGGTAGCTACCATGATGATCGAGGATGAGTCGTCCCGGATTCTCAGTATTGAGGATGAATTCGGGTACCAGCAGCGTTACAGAGATCCCCGGTTTTACAACACCCAGATAGAGCTTTTAGCAAGCAAAGCTCTGGTGGAGAGAGTGGCCCGGAAACTGGATTTGGTCAATCATCCTTTGTTTCTGGAGGAAGCCAACAATGGCAAGAAAGATGAGAATGAAGAAAAAGTCGATCCTTACTCCAGGATGGCCAAAGGTCTTAAAGAAAGCCTGGATATCTCGCCTGTGCGCGACACCAAGCTGGTAGAGGTGGGATTTACCTCTCCTGACCCGGAATTTGCTGCCCTGCTGGTGAATACGTTATCCCGGGAATTTGTGGACTTTTATATAGAAAAAAGGTACCAGACCACTCAGCGGGCTACTCAGTTTTTAGAAGAGCAGATCACAGACCTAAGGAAGCGTTTGGCGGTAAAAGAATCTGAACTCCAGAAGTACAGTCAGGAAAAAGACCTCTATTTTTTAAGTGAAAGGGAGAGTGCGGCAGTCAGTGAATTTGCTGATATCAACCAGGCTTATACCCGTGCCAGAATAGACCGGATCAATGCTGAAGCCAAGTATGAAGAGCTCAGGAATGTAAAAATTGACTCGCTTCCCCGGTTCACAGACAATCCAGTACTGCAGAGGCTCAGGACCGATTATGTTCAGATAAAAAATGAATATGAGGAAATGAGCCAGGTTTTTAAACCCGATTATCCGGACTTAGTCAAACTCAAAGGCCGGCTGGACAGCATGAGGGCAGAGCTGGAGACAGAAATCTCATCGGCCCTGCAAGCAGCTGAGACCGAATACAGGACTTCATTGAATAAGGAAAATTCCCTGAAAAGGCTCCTGGATGAGCAGAAAGCAGATGTGGCCCGGATGAATTCAGATTCCATTCAGTACAACAACCTCCTCATTGAAGTCCAAAATATGCGGGAGCTTCTGGCTTCCCTGGAGCAGCGCCAGAACGAAACCCTGGTTTCGGCCCGTCTGGGAGAGTTTGAAACCACTAATATGTCTATTATTGAGACGGCTGAAATTCCCATAAACCCGGTCTCCCCCAAAAAGAAGCTCAGTTTGATCCTGGCCTTTTTAGTGGGTTCTTTTGGAGGGGTGGGACTGGCTTTTGTTTTGGAGTATCTGGATAACACCATCAAAAGCCCGGAAGAAGCGCAGAAGCTGACCGGAATCCCTTCTTTGGGAGTGGTCCCTTATCTTCCGCCCAACGGCATGAAAAAAGTCAAACGACAGGGCTATTCCTACCGCTACACTTATAGGGGAGAAGAGGATAAGGAAACCAAGAACAAATTTGACAATATTAAAAAAATAGAGCTGGTCAATCATCTGTATCCTAATTTCACTATTAGCGAGGACTACCGGACCATCCGGACATCCATCCTGCTTTCTTCAGCCGGGAGTCCGCCCCGGTCTCTAGCTTTTACCAGTGCTCTTCCCAAAGAGGGAAAATCAGTCACCGCAGCCAATATGGCGGTTTCGTTTGCACAGCTGAATGAAAAAGTGCTGGTAGTGGATACAGACATGCGCAAACCCCAGCTGCACAGGATTTTCGGGTTGAGAACAACCAAAGGATTGAGCAGCTATCTGACCGGCAAGATTTCTCTTGAAGAATGTATCCATAAGACCAAGGTGGAGGGGATTTCTCTTATTCCCTGCGGACCGGTCCCTCCCAATCCTACCGAGCTTCTCAACTCCAAGCCCATGAAGCAGTTGATTTCTGAGGTTGAAGGGAGGTATGATAGAATCATCTATGACCTCCCGCCCCTACTGGCGGTGGTGGACCCAGTGGTTTTATCCAATCTGGTGGAAGCCACTGTTTTTGTGGTGTATCCCCGAAAGACTGTGGAAAAAGACTTTGTTCATGCTGTTGAAGAGCTGAGGAAAGGCCGCACCAAGGTCATCGGTACGGTTTTTAACGGCATGAGGCTGGATAAGGATGATTATTATTACAAAAGTTTTTACAAATCCTACTACCGTTCAAGAGAACAAACAGT
>CAYULB010000061.1:0-12126 GCA_964445575.1 uncultured Eubacteriales bacterium | reverse complement strand
CCTGTTTCTACATCTGCTGTCCATACCTGAGTGC
This sequence comes from uncultured Eubacteriales bacterium, assembly GCA_964445575.1. Lineage (GTDB taxonomy): Bacteria > Acidobacteriota > Aminicenantia > Aminicenantales > Aminicenantaceae > WJMT01. The sequence goes on along the minus strand of CAYULB010000061.1, from coordinate 12,092 downwards.
CTTTTTTAAGATGGGCGAGAAATGCTATTTTTTTCCCGTCCGGAGACCAGGTCATGTCGCTGATCAAAATGTCTTCAGGACGGTCCACCATCCAGGAATCTTTTTTTTCTAAAGAGTAAATCTTAAGACCTTCTGTCCCATAGGTGGACAGCCGCCATTCTCGGTTCACATCCGGACAAAACTCCAGCATGGCCAATCGGTAGGTTCTCTGAGACATAAGCTCTAAAGAAGAAAACCTTCTCTGGATGGGGATTATGAAATGGGTTCCGTCAGGACCCAGAGCATCCAGTTCATCGAAATGTCTGTTTCTGGTGAGAATATCCTGGATGGATTCAGGCGGTTTCAAATAGGTTTCTTCATACGGCTTTTTCTCCTGAGTAAAAGATAATCCTGTGATAAGAATGATTGAGAAAAGAACCAAATAAATTTTAAGATAAGATTTTTTCATAAAGAGACCTCCTTTAATTGATTTTTTTATTTTTTTTATCATTCATTTCTTTCTTTCTTTTATACTGTTTTTTAATCTTAACAATTTACATTTCACATTTTACTTTTAACAGCTTATGGCTTTCTTCTGGTGACCACATTTTTTCCGTTGAAAACCTGTTTATCCAGGGCCTTGAGTTTTTTTCCCACCACGGTTGTTCCTACTAAATCGCCTGTGACATTACAGGTAGTGTGGCCGATGTCCAGTACGGGCCAGATGGAAGCCAGGATGGGGATCAGGTCCAGGGGAAGATTGAGTGTTTTTAGCAGGATGGTGGACATCACAATCCCGGCTCCTTTGATCCCTGCCGTGCCCACAGAAAGCACCAGGCCCAGAAACATGAACTGAAGCAAAAGAACAGGAGTGATGGATAGTCCGTAAATATTGGCAGCAAACACAGAGATCACGCCGATGGCTGCAGCCATCCCGTTCATGTTGATGGTGGCTCCCAGGGGAAGGGTGAATCCCCATATTTTTTCTGGCACTCCCAGATTATCTGAAGCGGTGCGCATGGAAATGGGGAGAGTGGCTGAGCTTGAAGTGGTGCTGGCTGCCACCAGCATGGCAGGGGAGATGTTTCGGTAAAAACGGATGGGATTTAGTCTGGTCAGCCATATCAATATCAACGGATAAAAGAGAAGCAGAAGAAGCAGCAGGGCTATGTAATCAGCTATAATGAATCTCATGACCTCCTGGAGCATTTTTGCTTCCATAGAAGCAACCATATTGGCCACGAGTGCCAGGATACCGTAAGGAGCGGCTTTCATCACAAATCCTGTTATGGTGATCATAAGTTCAGAAGCATCATTGATGACTTTAATTAAATTTTTAGCCTTTTTCTTGACTGCTAAAAGTCCAACTCCAACGATGATGGAGAATACAATGATTTGGAGCATATTTCCCGATGCCAGGGATTCAACGGGATTCTTTGGGACCCATGAGACCAGGTTGTCAATGAAATTGAATGATGCGGGCTCTATTTTTCCTCCCGTGTTGAGCAGTCCAGCCGCTTTTTCCCCGGGCTGAATCACTAGAGCGACAGATACTCCCAATATTCCAGAAACCAGAGAGGAAGCCAGGTAGTAGATAAGAATCATTCCTCCCAGGGAGCGGAACGAACGAAGGTCTTCGAGTTGGGTCATCCCGCTTATAAGAGTAAAGAAAGTGAGCGGGACGATCAGCATCATAAGAAGCCGGAGGAAGATATCCCCTAGGGGCTTTATCCAATGTGCTTTATCTCCCAAGAAAAGTCCCAGTCCGATTCCTATGAGAATACAGATGAATATCTGAGTGTAAAGAGGTTTTTTAAACCACCACTTCATTCAACCTGACCTATTCATAAAAAAATGGCGATGTTTTTATTGCTATTTTTGTTATTGTTCTCCATTTATTTCAATCCGCTGTAATAAATCCCGTTAAATAAAAATTTAAAGGTTCCGTGAGGCTGAGCCCGGAAAGTGATCTCCGGACCGAACAGAAAAAGCCGGCCCTCTCCCACTTTAGCTTCCAGCACAGCAATTCCTCCTTTGAGATACTCCTGACCCAGGGCCCAGCCGCTTATCAATGGTTTTTCCTCATCAAACCAGGCAACAGGCTCTATTCCTTTAAAGGGAGCTTCAGGAAGTAAACTGAAGACCGGGCTTCTATTAAAGTAAACATTGAGTTTTTCAGGCATACCGTAAGCAAGCGGATTCGAGTTGTTCACTTTAACTTTTAGGATAGAGCCCGGGATAAAATATTTCTCCATAGGCAGAGGTTCTATTTTCCCGTCTCCCACTTTTTCTACCAAAGCGTTTTCAATAGGAAGCCCCAAATGGTAAGCAAGGTCAGTAGCGCTGCCTATGGTGATGATATGTCCTCCTTTATGGAGGAATGAGCGGAGTTCAGGGAGGGTTTTTTCTTTGGTCACTCTTCCCAATCTGTCTCTGTATTTTTCAGGAATGGCTTCTGGGTCAACAGACCCACCTCTGCTGTAATATCTTTCTTCCTGGGAATTCAGGTCTGGAATTGAGCGGCTGACAAATATCAATACATCAAATTTTTCATTCAGATTTCCTTTATCCAGCTCAGGAGGGAAAACTACTTTAAAATCAAATTCATACTGTTCCAGTATCCAGCGGATCCATCCGGAATCCATAGAACCTCCGTATTGATCCCAGAGTCCTATTCTCACTGGACTTAATTTAAAGGCATTATCAGCCAGATTTTTGGATGTTCCCACAAAGGCAAGACCTAAATCCGCACTTATGTCTTTTAAAGCATTGGGAGTTGAATTTTTTGCGGGAATGTACATGGTGCCGGCAGGAAATCTCTCTTGATTGATATTAGCTGGCTCTTTGATCCAAAAGACCTCTTCCCCTGCTTTCAATAACCGGTTGAGTGCGATGAAAGAGTCATTGGTTTTATGACTCAGAATAAAACCTCTGGCATCAGGCTGGGCTACAGTTCCAGGAGAAGGCTTGATCATATCATTTATTTTTTCAAAAGGTCCCTCAAATCCATCCAGTATCCGGTCGAACTGGACTCCCATTTGAAAGGCTAAGGTATAGCCGGCACTGTCATAAGGAGGCTGGGGAGGGCCTCCGGGGTATTGAAGGTCATCGGGATAGTAATGAGGTTCGAACATGTCAATGACATGGGGTCGGAAAGCTTGAGCTGTTTTAACGATTAAGGAACCTTTGGGATATTCTTTCCCCTTGACTTCAAATCTTTTTGTGGCTCGGTGTACCTGGATTCCGTTTTTGATAAGGGTGTTGACAAATTTTACAGCAGTGAGAAAGTCGTCCTGATCAGAAGGGATGATAAATCCTCGAGGATCTCTGAATTCTGGTTTCTGGAGTATTTCTTGGTAATATTTGACAGGATATCCGCGTGAACGTCCGGAACCGGTCATTTCCGGGTCGTCTTTTTCTATAGCCCTCTTTACAGCATTCAATTCTTTTGGAGTTGCGGTCCAGTGGTCTTGGCTTCCTCTTTCAATTGACTTTTGACCCATACGGAATATGTTGAACAGAAAATCCTCTTTTAATTTGGCGGCCAGGTCCAGGATGGCCCTGTCAGCACTTATGGAGTACTCGATAGATTGGCGCATATGCCATTTTTGGGGGGCTATGGGATAGGGATTGTCCCCGTTGGAAAGCTGCCTTTCCAGGCGGAAAGGGATTTCTATGGGAGTGGGGTTTCCTATGATTTCAGTAAGGATTCCAATCATATTGTGAAAGTAAGGAGTGGTTCGGAGTCCGCCGTTCCACCAGGTCTGGTACCAGGCACCTTCTCTCATGGTGGAGCCGGGTTTTTCTTCTTTAACAAACCGGGAGTGCATGGCATTTCCAACAGTGGTGATTCCCAGAACCAGGAGAGGATCCAGATTATAGTTGTGAGGGTCTTTAAAAGGAGGGGCGAACAAGACACAACCTGAAGGACCGGTCTGGTGATGATTGTAAACGATTTGAGGAAACCATTCTCTGTAAAGGATGTTGCACACGGCTTTAGTTTCTTTCTGGGTTACCATATAAAAATCCCTGTTGTTATCATGTCCAATGTATTTCTGGTAAAGGCGGGGGAGGCTGCGGGTGGTCCTTTTTTCAGGATCTTCGTGCCGCATGTACCAGTTTCCCACTAAATCCATTCCATCGGGATTGGTAATCAGAGTGAGAAGAATGACATTGTCCAGGATTCTTAAGGTTTCAGGGTCATTCATGCTGACCATCTGGTAGACCAGCTCCAGTTCCTGCTGGGCTCCCACCACTTCAGTAGCATGAAGCCCTCCGTCTATCCACACTACGGCTTTCCCTTTTTGGGAGAGCTCTTTGGCTTCTTTTTCAGTAAGGTTTTCTGCGAGCGCTAATTTTCGAGAAATATCCTTATAAAGCTCAAGGTTTTCATGATTTTCCGGGGAAGTGATGATGGCCATCACCATATCTCTTCCTTCTTCTGTTTTTCCGATGGTTTGAAGGCCCATCCTATCTGATTCCAGGGCCAGCTTTTCCCAGTATTCTTTGAGCTGAGTGTAGGTAGCCAGCCAGTAGTCATCGCCGATTTTATGTCCGAACTGTTCCTCAGGGGTGGTGATGGGGTTTTGGCTTAGAACAGGGATGAGACAAAGCGAAAATAAAACTAAAAATAGAGATATTTTTGAGAAGACTGAATTTTTATTCATAATTTCCTCCATTTGAATTTTTATGATAATGGCTTCATTATTTATAAGACAAATTCTTTTGAATTTAATGGATTTGAAGGAAGTTTTTGTTTGTCTTTAAGTGGGGCAGGGATTAAAGAGTTGTTTATCATTGGAGATTATAAAGATAAAATAAATAACATATGAGGTATGACTTGTCAAAGATAAATAGAGACCGCGAGATTTTTCTTGTATAATGAAGCAACAAGAAGATTGAGCTGAATCAAGAGAGAAATGAAATTAAGCCTCAAATACGGAAAAGAAGAGAGAGAGATTTCCATTCCGGACAGAAACTATTTGGCGACTCTGCGGCCTCAACAAATAGAGGGATCAAAAGAGCCAGAAAAAGAAGTGGAGCGGGCTTTGAAGAATCCGATTGGAAGTCCCCGGCTCAGAGAACTCGTTTCGTCAAATGACAAGGTGGTCATTTTAGTGAGTGATATCTCCCGGCCCTCTCCCTCCTATCTAATTCTGCCCCCTGTTTTAAAAGAATTGAAAGAAGCGGGGGTGCCGTCCCATAAAACAACCATTATTTTCGGGCTGGGGATCCATAGAAATCAAACTGAAAAAGAAAAAAGAGCCTTAGTGGGGGATTCTATTTATTCTCGTTATAAATGCCTTGAGCATGATATCCATAAATGCGTGAATTTAGGGGAGACCAGTCAGGGAACTCCTATTGAAGTGTTTGCCGAAGTAGTAAAGGCCTCTTTTGTCATTGCCACCGGCAATATTGAGTATCATTATTATGCGGGTTTTAGCGGAGGCGCTAAAGCCTTAGCGCCTGGAGTGTGCAGCCGCCGGACCATAGAGCAGAATCACAAGAAATTTCTGGCCCCAGGAGCCAGTCCCGGTGAGATCAGAGGGAATCCGGTGAGAGAGGAACTGGAGGAGATGGCACAAAAAGCCGGGATTGATTTTATTGTGAATGTTGTTCTAAATCCTGAAAAAAAAGTGATCAAAGCTGTTGCAGGGGATGTGGAAAAAGCACACAGAGAAGGGGCTTCTTTTTTGGATCAAATATCAAGGGTCTCTATCCCAGGAAAGGCTGACATTGTGGTGGTATCTCCAGGTGGATATCCCAGAGACATTGATTTGTATCAGACTCATAAAGCTATGGAGCACGCACTCATGGCACTTAAAGAGGGAGGTATTCTAATAACCGCAGGTCAGTGTGGTGACGGGCTGGGAGTGAAGCCGTTTGCTGAATTGTTTGATGAGGGAAAGACCCCTCGGCAGTTGGTGGATGAGTTGGAAAAAAAATTTGTCCAAGGAAGGCACGTGGCTTCTCGAATTGCTTTTATCCATCTCAAAAATGAGATATTTCTGGTTTCTGATCTGCCTTCAAGCATAAAAGAAAAACTGTTTTTTAAAAGTTTTAATTCAATAGAAGAAGCACTTTCTCTGGCTTTGGATAAAAAGGGAAGAGACTCTCAGGTTTTGGTCATGCCTTACGGCATATCAACTCTTCCCTTTGTTACATAAAAAAACATGGACACTATATTCATTTACTCATATATCTGGAGGTTAGGAAGAAATCCTTAGACAGTTAATTTTCCACCTAAAAACATTGCCATTTTTTTATGAATAGGTCAGGCTAAACAAAAAAGCTGAGAGATTCTAAAAACTGGTTCTTCTTTTTATCTTCCTGAAAAAAAATGAGTAAAAGGGGAGATTCCATCACAAAGAATCTTTGGCCCAGGATGCTGAGCCTATGATTCCAGCTTTATTTCCCAGTTCAGCCTTTAGGATTTCACAGCATTTAAAAGAAGCCTTAAAAGACCTTTTGGCTGCTTCTCTGGCCGCTGGGGTGAGCAGAAGAGAGGCGGATTTCATGACCCCTCCTCCCAGTATGATTTTGTCCGGATTCAGCAGGTTAATGATGGTTCCTAATCCAATCCCCAGAAAATATCCGGCTTGATTGAAGGCTTGTTTTGCGTCGGGGTCCCCTTTTTTTGCCAGCAGGGCTATGTCCTTAGCAGTTAAATTTTTGTTTTCTTTTTTCAGCTGGACATAATTTCTCACGATTTTGGGTCCAGAGGCTTCAGTTTCCAGACAACCCTTGTTTCCGCAGTTGCAGCGCTCGCCTGAGTGGTTGACGATGATATGTCCTACTTCCCCTGCAAATCCGCATTCCCCCTGCCAGAGGGTTTTGTTGAGGACCACTCCTCCCCCGATTCCTGTCCCTACCGTCAGAAGTACGAGGCTGTCAGAGCCTTTTCCCGCTCCAGCTTTAAATTCGCCGTAAGCAGCCAGGTTGGCGTCGTTGTTGATTTTGAAAGGAACCGGAATGAATTTCTTTAAGGCTTTGTTTATATCCAAATTATCGATTTCTGGATAATTGGGGGATTGAAGGATTTTATTCTTTTTAGAGCTGAATATTCCGGGAATACCGAATCCCGCAGCAGCGATTCTTTCCTTTTGTTTAGTTTGGAGTTCTTCCCACAGTGTTTTCATGAGCTGGAAAAGTTCTTTAGTGTTATCCGGGGTATCGATTCTTGAATGGTAGATGATCTGGGAATGTTCGTTAATAAGCCCGTATTTGAGCTGAGTGCCGCCCAGGTCAAATCCTGCGTATAGGCTCATTCCTGCTCCATTTATTTTTTTTGGGCCACTGCCGCATAATTGGAAGGGGCATAGAGGAGGGCATTGATTTTATCAATATTTTCATTCAATAGGCTGGCTGCCTCATCTTTTTCAGGAAGCGTTTTGAGCTTTTCATTTTCCAGAGGAGCAGAATATTTGATTTGAATGTCTTCAAATCCTGAACTTTTAAGTAAAAAACTCAGAGTCTGGGGATGAATGGGCTGCTGATGGGATAAATCCAGAAAATAGATCTGAACCAGAGAAAAGACAGACAGGGGATTGACGGTTTCAAGGATGATGAAGCGGGAAGGAGAAAGCTTGTGATAAGCCGTTTCAATCATTCTTTTCAAATAATCTGGAGACAGATGTTCCACCACCTGGGATGAAAATATCCCTCCCAGAGAGTTATCTTCACATTGAGCCAGGGTTTCCAGTATGTCGGCTTTCTCACAGTTCAAGCCCTTTTCTCTGCAGATTTCAATCATCTGTTCATTTGTATCGATTCCTCTGGCTTTGATTTCCATGCTTTCCAAAAGCTCTATAAATTCTCCTCTCCCACAGCCCAGATCCAGCACTGTGCCTCCGTTTTTAAAATAAGAAATATATTCCTTTTGCTGTTCTTTGACTTGTTCATCCCTTCCCCGGAACCTGTTTTCAAAACCAGCGTATTGGACATCTTCGATGCTTTGATGGATTTCTTTAACCTGCGATAAAGGGGGTCTTTCTTTTTTTTCCAAGGCAGAAATGAGTCGATTCAGTTTTTCTTTTAACAGGATAAACCGCTTCATTAAGGCATTGACATCTTTGTAGTCCGCTGAAAGCTGATCGATTTTCCATTCCATGCTTTGGAATATCATCTGCACATGATTGTTGCTCAGAGCATCCCATTCTTTATCCTTTGCATGCATCAGCTCTCGGGTTGCCTGCACCAGGTCCACTGAGGAACGCCTAAAGTTTTGGGTATGGTTCATGAATTCATTCAGCACCTGCCGGAATTGTTGGAAGGCTGAAAGCAGCAGAAAATCTTTTCCTTTTTTTTTGAAAGTTTTTTCAAGGTCTGAAAGAAGGCCGTTGAGTTTAGAGGCAGCTATTTTTTCTGAAAAGTCAGAGATTTCCTGCTGAAGTCTTTCAATCTTTTTTTTAAGTTGGGATTCTTTTTCCCGGCTCTTTCTGGAGAGCTCTTCAATAGTCCTTTTCATCAATCCTTGGAAGAGGAATCGTTTTTATCTTCTAGAGACTTTTTTTCTTTATTTTTCTCTTTGTCTTCTGATGAGATAGATTTCTTGAAGTTTTTTATTCCTTGGCCCAGAGATTTTCCCAGTTCAGGAAGTCTTCGGGCTCCGAAGATGATGATGATGATCAAGGCAATGAGGATGAGTTCGCCTGGGCCCAATGGTCCTAATAAAAACATCTAAACCTCCAAACGGATAGAATCTTCCTTCTTTTTTCTGTATCAAAATTACTTGAGTGGGGGATAAAAGTCAAGCCATATAAAAAAACTGGGATACATTCCATGGTTGCCTCTTTTCTGTTTTTTAGATTTTCTGGCAGAAAACAAAATGTTCCATAATTTGTCTTTACCTTGGCTGTTTTTATCATTATATTAGGTGAGGGATTGAATGAAAAAAAGTGATATAGAAAGCCAGATAGAAAACGCAGTCAAAATCCTTTCTGAATTTGTGCCAGAGAAAACAGGATTGTATTTTCCTGTTATTTCTTCAGCTCTCATATGGCTGGTCAACAGACACCAGGACTGGAAAAAGAGCATTTATTCCTGGGAAGTTTGGCCTGACCCGAATTTTTTAAAGAACAAGCCGGATGAGTTTATTCTGGATTTTTTTAGACAGAAAGATTCTTTAAGACAATACTTCAGCCAGCAGATAGAAGCCGAGGATATGGATTTTCTCCGAAATGCTTTCTGCTCTCTTTACCCAATACTTGGGCTTAAAGATCCTTTTCTCAGTGCCCTTTTTGCCCGAGAGATCAAGTCAAAAAATTTCAAAAAGGTCCTCATAGAGTTTGAAAACAGGGTTAGGGAGGCCAAAGATGCCATATCCCCCTTGAGAGGAAACAAGGATTTCATCCGGAAATTAGGGAGCGTTCTCAAGGAAATCGGAGCTATGTGTGCGGGGGTGCTCTCTCAAAAAGAGATCCAGGAAATGGTGGCAGACATAGTGAAAGAAAAATTGAAGAATGAGAAAAAATAAAGATTTGCCAGCTGCTGTTAAAGTTGTGTTTGTTATCGGGTTAAGTCTGTTTTTCCTCTCGTCCTGCGTTTCGCATCTCAAAGAATCCAAGACTTTTTATTCCAAGGGCAGCGAATTTTCTAGAGAATACCAAACAGAAATGGCTTATTCCGCTTATAAAAAAGCGCATGAAAAGGCCTGCCTTCAGGTCAAAACCAAACCCTCTGCCCAAGCCTATATGATGAAAGGTCTGTCAGAATTAGAGCTGGAGAGGTGGGATGAGGCTGAGAAAAGCTTTCTCAAAGCATTTGATTATGGTTTTGAAAAAGGAGAGGAATGGGCAAAAGAAGTTTCCCTTTTTTCCTTGGCTTTATCCATGGAAGAATTCGGTCTGAAACAGTCTGCCGCAGATATCTTTGACTATCTTCTGAGCAAATCAAAACTCAAGCCGGTGTCCATGCTTTCAGTAAAGAGATATTCAGAATTTGTGATTGAAAATGCCCTCAAAGCTGAACCCAGAGAGCAGCAGAAGATGCTCGAGGTTCTGCTTAAAAAGGTCAATAAGCTTACTGAAAAAGACCTCAGCTGTGGTTTCTATCACTACATCGAGTCCCAGGTGTTGAGTCATATGAAGAAATACCGCAAAAGTTTTGAGCAGGCAGTTATGGCCAGAGAGCTGGGCCTTCCTACCTCAGAGATTTTAAGAGACAACGACAATCAAATAGTGTTTTGCTATCGGATGCTTAAAGAGGAATTGAATCAAAGAGAATGGAAAGAGTTTGAATCAATCTATCTGCAGTGGATAAAGAAATGGAGCTGGGAAGGACCTGAGTCACCGCATTGGAAAAGGAGCTGAATCATGCGGCCCACTATAGAATGGAAAGATGGTAAAGTCATAATGATCGATCAGAGGAAGCTTCCGCTTGAAGAGACCTATTGGGAATGCACTGATTATGAGCAGGTCGCCCAGGCCATTGAAAAAATGGTGATCCGTGGTGCTCCGGCTATTGGAGTGGCCGCAGGTTATGGGGTGGCTTTAGGACTGATGAAAATCTCTGGGGAGGATGAGCTTTCCTCTCTGTTTGATAGGATTTATTTACGCTTGGAAAGAACGCGGCCCACAGCCAGGAATTTATTCTGGGCATTAGAGAGGATGAAAAAAGTTTTTCTTAAGAATCGGGGTAAGCCTCTTTCTGAACTTCAGCAAATCATGCTGAAAGAGGCCCAGAACATAGAAAGGGAAGATATTGAGACCTGTAAAAAAATCGGCTCGTGGGGTGTCACGGTGGTAAGGAACAATGAATGCATCCTCACTCACTGCAATGCCGGAGCGTTGGCTACTGCCGGCTATGGAACAGCTTTGGGTGTGATCAGGTCTTCTTTCAGGGAACGCGAAGGCATAAAAGTCTTTGCCAGCGAGACCCGCCCTTTTCTGCAGGGAGCCAGGTTGACCTGTTGGGAGCTTGAAAGAGAAAAAATACCCGTGATGTTGATCACAGATAATATGGCAGGATATCTCATGAATAAAGGAGAGGTCTCTTTAGTGGTAACCGGAGCAGACCGGATTGCTTTCAACGGCGATACCGCCAACAAGATCGGCACCTATTCTGCAGCCGTATTAGCCAAAGAGAATAATATTCCTTTTTATGTAGCCGCTCCTTTAAGCACGGTTGATTTTAATCTTGAACACGGGAGTCAGATTCCCATTGAAGAGCGAGACCCGGATGAAGTGAGAAAGATAGGGGAAACCTTTATAACTCTTCCTGATATAAAGGTCAGAAATCCTGCTTTTGACGTGACTCCTGCTGAATACATAACCGCTATCATTACAGAAAAGGGGATTGTCAGGCCTCCGTATAATCAAAATTTGGAAAAATTCAAGCCGTCTGAATTATACATGACCCCGGATTAATAGAATTGTTAGGCTTTGGGTATTAAAAAGAAAAAGGAAAAGAAAAGAGAAATGTATGTTTTAGGCATAGAAACATCGTGTGACGAGACCTCTTGTTCTGTGGTCACAGATTCCATGAAAGTTTTGAGCAATGTTGTTTTATCTCAGGATAAGGCCCATTCTCCTTATGGTGGGATTGTTCCAGAGCTGGCCTCGAGAAATCATGTCATATCCATAAATTACATCCTTGAACAAAGCTTAGAGAGAGCTGGAGTTAAAATCAAAGACGTTGATTTAATATCCGTGACCCAAGGACCGGGTTTGATCGGGTCGCTTCTGGTGGGGCTTTCTTTTGCTAAAGGGCTGGCCTATTCCCTGGAGAAACCCTTAATCCCCGTGGATCATCTGGAAGCCCACATACACTCTGTGTTTATTGAAAATCCGGATATTAAATTTCCAGCACTGGCTCTTTTGGCCTCAGGAGGCCACACGTCTCTTTATCTGATGGAAAAAAAGCTGGACTACAAAATACTGGGAAGAACCAGAGATGATGCTGCCGGAGAAGCTTTGGATAAAATTGCCAAGTTTTTAGATATTGGATATCCTGGCGGACCCGTGATTGAAAAATTATCTCAGGGAGGGAATACCAGAGAATTTGATTTTGCGCTGCCTAAGATGTCAGACAGAAGTCTTGACTTCAGCTTCAGCGGATTTAAGACGGCTGCTTTAAGATACATCAAGAAAAACAAGCTGCAGAAAAAAAGCCCC
>CAYULB010000060.1:6920-12263 GCA_964445575.1 uncultured Eubacteriales bacterium | reverse complement strand
TGGTGAGTGGTGAGTTGTGAATGGAGAGCGGGAAAAATAAAATTAGATGGATCAAATGGGGACTGGTGGGATGTTTTATCCTGGCTCAGGTCTATTTGATATTTATTCACAGGCATTTGACCCTGGACATCAATGCGGCCCCCAATACCAATCCCACTCCCCATATTATGGGGGAAAGAGTCATCAGCCAGACTTTTATGGCTCAAAGAGACTATCTTTCTCAAATAGAAGTCATGCTAGGAACCTTTGACCGAGAAAATGACAAAGATGTGATTTTTGAACTAGGGAGGCCAGATGAAGAAGTCATTCTTCAGAAAGTTTTTAATGCCTCTGAAGTGAAAAACAATCTGTACCATTCCATAAAGTTCGCTCCCCAAAAGAATTCCAGAGGAAAAGAATATTATTTTGCTCTACATTCTCCTGAATCAACTATGGATAACTCTATCTGTGCCTGGATGAACACTCAAGATGTCTATCCAGAAGGGGAGTATTTTTTTAACAGCCGTGCTCCTGGGGGAGATTTGACTTTTCGGGTCTATTCCCTGCAGCCGGTCTCTGAGGTTTTAAAGCAAATAAACCAGAAATACCCGGGATTATGGGGGAACAAATATTTTTTGATTCTAACAGTTCTTTTTTTTGTAGCTGTCCAACTCGTGGTCCTGGTCAAGCTGCTGGATATTTTGCTTAAATATCTGGATGAATTTAGGGCGAAGAAAGAGGGCGGCCGTGTATGATGTTTTTCTGATCAGCGATGATGTGGTCGGTGAAAAAATGGCTGGTCCTGGTATCAGGGCCTGGGAGCTTGCCAAGTGCCTGGCACGCCAGTTTAAAGTCGTTCTGGCCGTGCCGGATTATTCTTACAAAAGCTCGGAACCAAAAATCCTCAAAGGCATAGACTTTGAGGTGATGGATTATTCCCTTTCCGACTCTGTTTTGATAGAGAAAACCGGGAAAAAGAGCCGGATCATCATTATTCAGGGTTATGTGCTTTCTAAATTTCCGGTCATAAAGACGCTGAAAGCTCATTTGATCTGCGACCTTTATGTTCCGTTCCCTCTGGAAACTTTGTTTATCCACCAGAAAAAAATTCAGAGTCTGAAAGACAGGGAATATGTCCACTCAAAAGATTTAAAGGTTTATAACGAACAGCTAAAACACGGGGACCACTTCCTTTGTGCCAACATCAGGCAGAGAGACCTGTTTGCCGGCTCTCTTTTGTCTCTAAACAGGATTAACCCCCTGTATCTGGACCAGAGTCATGCGCTGGACAGCCTTATCAGTGTGGTGCCCTTTGGAATCAGTGAAGAGGACTCCCCAAAAGAAGAGAAGGGAAAAAGGGATTTCATCAGAGGAAAGTTTCCCCAGATACAGGAGGATTCGATTCTGTTTTTGTGGGGAGGGGTGATCAGCAACTGGTTTGACCCCTTGACATTGATAAGAGCGGTTCAAAAGGCAGCCGTCCAGAACCCAAAAATCAAGCTGCTTTTTCTCTCCACTCAGCATGCGAATCCGCTTCTCCCCTCCTTAGATATGGCTCGGCAGGCAGAATCCCTGAGCCGCAATCTGGGCCTGACCGGAAAGAATGTTTTTTTTAATGATGAGTGGGTGGACTATCAAAAAAGAGGGGATTATTTCAAAGCAGCTGATGTGGGGGTTTCTATCCACATCAATCATTTTGAGACCTATTATTCGTTCCGAACCCGGATTCTGGACTACTTGAAGTACGAACTGCCCATTCTCTGCACGGAAGGGGATTATTTCTCGGAATTGGTGGATAAGGAAACTATCGGAATTTCTGTGGGTTCTCAAAAAAAGGATGAACTGACCTCAGCTTTATTAAAGCTTGCCGGAGACCCTAGGTTTTATCAGAAAGCTGAGGACAGGATAAAAGAGGTAAAAAAGCGGTTTTATTGGGAGAGAGTGAGCGAGCCTCTTGTTCAATACTGCACCAGGGTTTTATCCGGAGAAGAGCAAAAGAAAACAGTGCCTGTAAAAGATGTAAAAGAGAAGAAAAAATCTTTAAAAGAAGCGGGAAGAAAACATTTCTGGTATATTTTCCAGAAAATCCCCATGAAAATATCATCTAAACTCAGGAGAATTTTTAAATTTTGACCCCGATAAAGGAGCCTTGGGAGTCAGCCAGCAGGCTGCTTTTTGTCATTATCACATGGAACAGAAAAGAAAACCTCAGGGTTTGTTTGAATTCTTTGAATCAGTACCTCCAGAGGCCTTTGGATGTGGTTGTGGTGGACAATGCTTCAGATGACGGCACTTCAGAGATGGTGAAAAAGCAGTACCCGGATGTGATGCTTTTTCAAAATCAAAATAATCTTGGATTCAGCCGGGCAGCTAACCAGGGTCTGGATTATCTGAAGGAAAAGAAACTCTGGTATGACTATGTGGTTTTTTTTAATGATGATGCTGAACTGCAGGATAAGTCATTGAACCGACTTATTGATTATTTGGACCAGAATACTGATATTTACGCAGCCCTTCCCAGTGTTTTCTCCGCTCCTGGCCGGCTTCAAACCGGGGTAGGGGGATATGACCTAAATTTGAAAACAGCTTTATTTTATTTTTTAGGGCTCTCCATTTGTTTTCCTCTGCTTTTTAAGGGCTTTTTCATTCACCAGCCTTACTTCAGGAAAAAGAGGATTATCCGAGAAGTGGATTGGATATCCGGGGTTTGTCTGGTTTTAAGAAGAGAAGCTGCCGAGAAACTGCGGTTTTCTGAAGATTTTTTCATGTATGCTGAAGATGTGGCCTTAGGCAAGGAAATAAGAAAGTATGGTAAAATCATCTACTTCCCTTTGGCACAGGTTTTTCATGGGAAAGAAAACTGCGGTTCTTTTAGAGGTTCTTCTCTGTGGCTGGATTCTCTTTTTAAATACTTTGAGCAGCAGAACCAAGGTCCTAGTCGGGTCAGGGTGAGGTTTTTAAAATTCATTTTTATACTGGGATTTTTAGGGAGGAGTTTGGGGTACATGCTGCTGGATTTTTTTTATAAAAAGGACTATAGGAATAAGAAGAAAGAGCTTCTGAGTTTCAGCCGTTATCTTTGGCAGAGGTGGGCAGAGTGAGAAAATGAAAGTCGCTTTAATCGGAACCCGGGGAATCCCAGCACGATACGGTGGTTTTGAGACCTTTGTACAGGAGCTGAGTTTACGGCTCAAAAAAAGAGGGCATGAGGTCTGGGTTTACTGCCGGTCTGGATACTATGATAAAAAACCACGCGAATATAAAGGAATCAAGCTCATTTATCTCCCGGAATGTAAAATCAAAGCCCTGGATACTTTGTCTCACACTTTTCTGTCGCTGCTTCATGCTCAGAGGAAAGAATATGATGTCATCCTGGTTTTAAATTATGCCAACAGCCCCTTGTTGATTTTACCTCGATTTTTAAGAAAAAAGATGATTCTGCATATGGATGGTTTGGAATGGAAAAGGGCTAAGTGGAGGGGATTGGGAACTGCATATCTAAAGTTGGCTGAATGGCTGTCCATGAAACTGAGGATTGAGATGATTACAGATTCCAAATGCCTGAAGAGATATTATGAGGAGAAATATGGACGGCAGATTCATTTCATTCCCTACGGAGCTGTGGTGCAGGACAGCCAAAACCCGGAAATATTGAAGCGCTTCGGTCTCAAACCTAAGGAATATTTTCTACAGATCACCCGTTTTGAACCAGAAAACAATCCTCTGCTCAGCATCCAGGCATTTGAAAAGACAGAGACAGATAAGGTTCTTTTTTTAGTGGGAGGGACCCAGTACAAATCTTCCTATGCCAGAAAAATGTTTTCCTTTGAGGACCCCAGGGTCAAACAGCCGGGATTCATCTACGACCAGAAAGTGCTCCGGGAGCTTTTGTGCAACTGCTGCGCCTACATTCATGGTAATGAAGTGGGAGGGACCAACCCGGCCCTTCTTCAGGCTATGGCGTCGGGATGTTTTGTGATCTGTCGGGATGTGCCGTTTAACCGGGAAGTCCTTCAAGATGCAGGGGTGTATTTCCAGAAAAGTGTAGAGAGTCTCAGGAATAAATTAACCTGGACTCTTTTCCATGGGGAGGAGGCTAGAATAAAGGGAGAGAAGGCCAGAGAAATCATTGAAAGGTATTATGACTGGGATTCTGTGGTTGGAAAATACCTGGAGATTTTTAGAAAACGCAATAAACGCGATAAACGTTATTAACTCTTCACTGCTTTTTCATAGACCTTGAGGGTTTGCTCAGCAGTGGAATGCCAGGAGAACTTTTTCGCCCGGGAGGTTCCTTTTTCTGCATAAGCCTGTCTCAAATTTTGGCTGCTGATGAGTCTGTCCAGGGCCTGGCTTATTTCATGGGGGTCCAAAGGATTGACGAGGATGGCAGCATCTCCGGCCGTTTCCTGGAGGCTGGATGAGTTTGATGTGATGACCGGCACGCCTGCACTCATGGCTTCCAGTACAGGAAGGCCCACTCCTTCGAATAAGGAGGGGTAGATAAAGACATCGGCTTCTTTATACAGATTCCATAACTCCTGGTTTGAAACCAGTCCTGTGAATAAAATGTTTGGGGAAGCAGGGGTATTTTGGATGGACTGGATGACCTTCCGGGTGTTGAAGTCATGTTTTCCAGCTATCACCAGCTGGTGAGGGATTTGTTTTTCTTGCTTCAGAAGAGAAAAGGCTTTGACCAGAGTGACCAGATTTTTTCTGGGATTGAGCCGTCCTACTGTGAGAATATAGGGATTTTGGATTTTGTATTTCCGCAGAGTTTTTTGAGCTTCCAAAGGTTTTTTGGCGGTTTTTTGAGGGGCAGATGTGCTGGGGGAGACTCCCAAAGGGACTGCTTCAACCTTGTCTGAAGGAAGGCAATAGGCTTGAAGAATATTCTGTCGGGTGAATTGGGAGCCGGTAATTATTGTTTTTGATTTTTTAGCGGTCATCCGGACTAAAAGTTTGGACCTGAAGACTTCCCATCTGGAGAATGTTTCAGGAACATGAATAAATCCTAAGTCATGGATGGTGGCGACAAGCGCTCCTTTGTGAAAAGGAGGAGCAATGTACTGGACGTGGAGAACATCCAGGCTGTCTTTATAGGTTTCTCTGGCCAGCCACAAGGGGATTCTCAGCACAGGGTTTTTTAGGGCGGGAAAAGGCGGTTCTTTGATTAGAACCTGATTTTGATAGGGTTTGAAGATTTGATAAAAGGGGTGATGCTTGCGGGTGGCGTAGAGAATATATTCATTGCGGTCATCTATCTGGATTAAAGATTTGAGGAGATTCTGTATGTAGGTGCAGTTTCCAGAGCCCTCTCTCTCTGCGGCATGGGCATCTATTCCGATTTTCATCTTTCTGGGG
>CAYULB010000060.1:5543-6820 GCA_964445575.1 uncultured Eubacteriales bacterium | reverse complement strand
ATTGAGCTCTTCCTTTATATAGGGTCTGGGCCCCACAAGGCTCATGTCTCCTTTTAACACATTCAGAAACTGAGGAAGCTCATCCAGGCTGAACTTTCTTAAAAATTTGCCTACGGGAGTTACTCTGGGGTCGTAGCTTCTGAGTTTTTTATACTGCCTCCATTCCTGTTCTGCTTGAGGATGGGTCTGGAGGTATTTTTTTAATCTCTCATCTGCGTCCTGATACATGGAGCGGAATTTTATGATCCGGATGGTCTTTTTTCTTTTTCCTAATCTTTTCTGGATAAAAAAGACCGGTCCGGTGGAGTCCAGTTTTATGGCAACAGTAATGATTAAAAAAACAGGGAGAAAAAGGATAAATAGAACAGCGGTGAGAATATATTCGAAAAAAGTTTTGAGAAGGACATTCCAAGGCTTGTGCAGGTTTTTTCTGACTGAAAGCGCCAGGATTTTACCGATGTTTTCGATCTCAACTCCTGTGCTCACCAGGTCTCCGGTGCGGGGGATGTAGCGTATACTGTCGCTTATAAGCTCCCATTTTTTCATAAGGGGAATGAGTTTTTGCCGGGGGAGGTCCGGCAGGGTGACTATGATGTCCTCAAATCTAGTTTTTACTTTCCATTCTTCGATTTCGTCCATATGTCCCAAAACTTTGATTCCGGAAATAGAGCTGCCGATTTGTTCAGAGGAATCCGAAAGGCATCCTACAATCTTATAACCCAGGATTTTGTTCTCATTTATGGATTGAATAAGGGCTGAGCTCTCATTAGGGGTTCCCAGGATGATTACCTTTTTTTCCCATAGGCTTATTTTTATTAGCAGCATTTTGGTCAGATACCGGAATAAAGGAAGTAGAGGAGTGCTTATCAACCAAGCAGTTAAAATGATGAGGCGGGAGTAGTAGAACTCCTGTTTGGCCAGAAACACCACCACCATGATCAGTACAAAGGATATGGTATTGCTTTTGAAAAGAAGCCGGGTTTCTTCCCAGAAGGAATGTCTTTTGGTGTAGAGTTTTTCGTAAGAAAAAACGATCAGCCACACCGCAAAAAGATAAGCCGCATTCAGATAAAGGTGAAGATAGGTGGGACGCTCCAGAAGAGATGAATGGACCAGAGAGAACACTTTTTCTCGCAGCCAGTAGGCCAGAAGAAAAGACAGAAACAGGGCTGCAAAATCAGAGAGGACCAAGCAGAAAAAAGCAGCTGTTTTCTTTAGCATCAGGTCTTTCCTTTGTTCTTCCTTTCTCTCTTTCTTTTTTCTTTTTCTCTCTCTTT
>CAYULB010000060.1:0-5443 GCA_964445575.1 uncultured Eubacteriales bacterium | reverse complement strand
TCTCTCTTTCTTTTTTCTTTTTCTCTCTCTTTTCCCCCTCTTTCTTTATATATATATATCTCTCTCTCTGCTTGTTCAGATTTTAATGTTTAACACATACAGTTTATAATTTCAATGATTCTGAATTTATACCTTATGATAGTTGAGTCGTTTGAGTTATTAAAACATGGACAGAGACTTTGGCCTTGAGTTAAAATGAAGGGAAAATTTAAGGTTTTACATTTGATTTAGGAAGGGTCAGGGGATTGAGGGACAATAAGAGGCCTAATAAAAAGACTAAGTTAAGGAAGAGGCTGATGCAAGAGTCAATGAATAATAAAATTTGGAGCTCACGCGCGGTTTTTATTGTCTGCAGCTTGTTGATGGGTATTTTTATCTATTTTTTTTATTTTCAGTATGTTCCGTTTGTAAAATCTTTTCAATTAGTGCTGATGCCGGTTCTTTTTTTGGTTTTTTTCTTGACTCTATGGAATATTGAGTACGGAATCCTTTTTTTTGTTTTTGCGTTTCCTTTGATCAATAGTCTTCCTTATTTTTTCGGGATCGACGAGCACATCCCTCATGCTCCCACAGCTCTGGTCTTGTTTATGTTTTTCTTTCTGGGCTGGCTTGTTCATAAAGCGGTTAAGGGTTTTCAGAGGGGTGAGGGAGTTGGAAGTGCCAGAAATTTCTGTTCCGGCTTTCACTGTCCGGTTGCCGTGCCTCTGATATTGTTTTCCATGCTGGTGGTTGTCTCTGGAGTTATCACTGCGGAACGGTATATGAATTTCTATCCCTTTTTGTCAGGGGCGGTCTATGAATGGAACACTAATGTGGCGGGTGTGTCAGCTGGGGGAGCGGTTATGAGCACTTTATTCCAGGCCCTGAATTATCTCACTGGTATTACTTTTTTTGGGATTTTGGTGGCTGTGGCCTCTGTCCGGAGCTGGGATTTTATAAGAAAGATGGTTTTGGTGGTGATGGCAGGTTTTTTTGTTTCACTGGCCTTGGGTTATTATCAGGGATTTGTGGACCTGAGTTTTGGCAGCACTGGTTTCTGGGAAGGAATGGGCCAGTTTAACTCAACGTTTAAAGATCCCAACGCGTTTGCTACGTATTTGGTGGTGGTGTTTCCTTTGATTTTGAGCATGGTTTTTGTAATCAAGGGGTGGAAAAAAATTATTCCGGGATTGGTTTTAGCAGGGAGCCTTTTTTTGTATCCTCATATTGGAAACAGAAGCTCGCTGCTGGGATTTTTATTAGGGATGGGAGTGTTTGGAGGCTTGGTTTTGTGGAGGTGGCTAAAATCCAGGAAAGTGAAATGGGATGGTTTAAAAAAAGCCTTGGTGCTGGGGAGCGTAGTGGTTTTTCTGGGGGGATGCCTGGGAGCTTTTTTCTGGCTTAAAGATTCGCGGCTTTTCCAAAGAGTGCAAATCGTACAAGATGTTATCAAGACCCGGGGAAGCTTGATCAGTGTTTCGCCTGAAAGGTATTTTTTATGGAAGGAAGCTGTGCATATGGCATCGCTTTATCCAGTTACAGGAGTGGGAGTAGGAGCTTATATCATAGAACTTCCTAATTATTATTCCCTGGATAAAAAAAAGCATGAAAACCAGTTGGAGCAGTTTCGCAGGATTGACTCAGCAGAAAATTATTTTTTGCATGTTTGGGCTGAAATGGGGGGAGTGGGTTTGATTTTATCATTGTGGATTTTTGGAGCTGTTGTTGTGGGATTGATAAAAGTGGGAAGAGAAAGTAAGCGATCGAGTTTTAGGGATAAGTCAAGTTTTAGGGGCAATTCAGGGGCATCGTTTTTAATGGCAGGCCTGGCAGCAGCCGGGGCAGCGTATATCCCCAATATTCTATTTCACTCCTATATTGGGAGCTTTGAGGTGAAATATGTTTTTTGGATGGTGATGGCAGGTGTTTTTTCCTTGGGGAAATGGGGGAAATGGAAGGGGAAGGATGGGGATGATGGAGTGGTTGGGGCGGATGGAGATGAAGAGGTGCGGAAGGAGCAGAGTGATTTTTGGAATAAGCAAGGTTTGAGAAGCCTGAAAGGTTTTCTTGGTTTTAAATGTTTGATAGGGGCAGGGATGGGGCTGGTAGTTTTATGGGGTGCAGTTCATCTGTGGAATTCTACCCATTCTCTTTCCTTGAGTCATCGGATGGAAAAATTTGATATTCAACAGAATTTTGGTTTTTATGAAGAAGAAAAAACGCCAGACGGTCGGGTTTTTCATTGGACCAAAAAAATAAGCGGCAGGACTATCCGCATTGATGAACCGGTTTTATCGATAACTCTGCATGCTTCGCATCCGGATATTTATGAAAATCCGGTTCTTGTGAAGCTGTTTCTAGTGGAGGGCTTTTTTAAAGAAAAAAAGCTTTTGGGGGAGCTTACTCTTAGGAGTAAGGAATGGAAGCAGTTTGAATTCCGGGTTTCAGAAGAAGTGGGGAGGGAGAAGATTTTGCTTATTGAGGTCTCCCGGACCTGGAGTCCCTGGAAAGAGATAGGAACCCCTGATCCGAGGGAGCTGGGAGTTGCCGTAGCCATTTCTTCTCAAAGGGCTCCCTAGTGCTGCCGCAACGCTATCCCCCTGCCTAATTAACTACCCTAAGCAACCACCCTAAGCACGGCACCCTAAGGGGTCTGACCAAAATCTAAGCCCCCCTAAGGGGTTGCTCCAAAATATATCATTCTAATTTATTTAATATCAATAAGTTAAGCCAAGATAAAGGCCTGATACTGCTCTTAGAAAATTGATTTTTGGGCTAAAATTAGACTTCTAAGGAATTAAGAGAAAAAATAAGTGAACCCGTAACACGGGGCGGTTTTTTGGGGCGTTTTTTTGTTTTTTTATTTAAGTTTGATGGCTTTTAGGAGGGTGACTACGGCTGTGTGGTCCTGAAAGTCTGTATGAAACTCAACAAAAACATCTGAATTTACTGTGATAAGGTCAAAGTCAATATTTTGGTTGTCGATGCTCACGATTATATCTTGTTTCTTGGGGGGAATGGCTTTGTCTCCTCTGTGTAGGGGAATAAGGATTTTTACGGTTCCGTTTTGTTTGAAGCTGCTGTTGTATTTGAGTGTGATTTGAAAATCTTTGGCATCATACTGATAATCATATTCCACAAATTCATCCTGGGTTGGCAGGTACACATAAATTTGTCCGGATTCTTTTGCCAGCTTGGGCTCTAAAGAAAAGGAATTGTTTCTCAGTTTGATGCCGTAATAGCCTTCCACAACAGCTTGAGCCAGAGAGCCGGCACTTCCACAGAACAGGGCACTTCCCATGCCGCTTCCTTCTCTGGTATCCCATTCAAAAAATCCCCTGTTTTTCATGTTTTTTGCAATGACTTCGAGAAGTTTGGTCTGAGCTTCTTGACTGAAGCCGTTTTCAAACATAGCGAAGATAAGCTGAGCGCCGAACCAATCCCACTGTCCGCCGTTTTGATATTCATAGGGCTGATCCATGAGAGGATGCTGGAATGTGTTTTCAGGATAGGGAGGAAGAAGAGATCCGCTTATGGTTGAGATGGTGTACTGGTTTTGTCTGGAGAGAGCGGTTTGAATAATCTTTTGAGTTTTATGAGGGTCGGCAATTCCAGACAAAACAGCCAGCGTGTTGCCTCCCAAAGCAAATATGTCATCTTCATCAAATTCATGCTCTAATGGGCTCAGATGCAGGTGAATTCTGTAAAATCCTTTATCCTCCTGCCATAGGTTTTGGTTGGTGTTTCTGCGAATGTTTTGAGCGATTTTATGCCATTTTTCAGCTTTCTTTTTCTCTCCCAGTGACTCCAGCATCTCAGCCAATTCTCTGCAGGCTTTATAAAACATGGCCTGGTCATAAATGTCAGCAGTCCATACGGTTTTTTGATTCACATATACTGCATCCTGACCTTTGTCCACAATATCCACATCTCCCCAGTCTGCTGTGTGAGCGCCGATTAAAAGCCCCAGTTTTTCATCCCAGCGGTTTTGAAGCACGTATTCCAAGGCACACTCCAAGCGGTCGACGATTTGAACTCCTCTTAATTTTTTTCGAAGCCAGTCCTTTCCCAAGAGACCATAAGCCTTGTAGGCGGCCTGAACCGCGCTGGACTCCTGGTCAGTCTGGGTGGTGTTTTTGTCCTTATTTCCTTGTGTGTCAATCCAATCACAGAGAGCTCCGTCTTCCTTTTGATGATAGAGATGTTCTTCCAGCCAGGATGAAAGATATGGGGGGCTGTAAAAATAGCGGGAGGCAGATATTATGGAATTTGAATCCCTAATCCAGATTTGGGGGTAATTAATGCCGGATAGAAATCCAAATACAGGGCCAGACTTCCCTTTGAAATTGACTTCATTTTCTTTGAGGGTAATGCGGATGAGCTTGGGGAGAAGGTTGATTTCATTGAGTGTTGAATGAAACCAGGTGAGATTGTCCTTCCAGGCTCTCTTTTTGACCTTGAGGACCACTTCTGCAGTGGGCGAACCATAATCATTAAACCAAGCAATTCCTTCTCTTAAAAGATCAAATTCTAGGATATAAGTTCCTTCGGTCAGAGGACTTTGAACAGCAGCTTTAAATTCAATGCTCTGTCCTGGAGCAACTGCTAGGGGTAGAGAGAAGCGGCGGTTGTCAAATTGAATAACCTCGCCTGCTTCAGCCAGCAAATGATAAGAGAAAAGACAAGCTTTTTCTCCTAGATGATTCCACGCTTTTTCTCCTGTATTCTTGAGTTTAAAGGAAAGATAAGCTGGTTCTCCTTCTAATACTGTGCATGCTTTCTTTTCAGGAGTGATTTCCGCTTCATATTCCAGTCGGGCATTTTTTTTTGTTGGGAGTTGTTCTTGGCTCCTAATGGTGAAATATCCAAATAAAATGATAACAACGCCCAAAGCAATCAAGAAATCCCTTGGCTTCGGAACAAAATGTTTCATGGTGATTCTCTCTTATTATAATCAGCCTGAACTATTCATAAAAAAAATGTCGATGTTTTCATTATTAATTTATTTTCAGCGATATACAAGATTTTTTCAAGAACAATGTCTTGAACATCTTTCTTATTTGAATTTTTTTTTAATCGCCATTTTTTTTACCTTTGAGGCGAGCCGATCTCACGGCATCTGCTTCGTTGCAGGGCATTCGCAGTGAAGGACCACGACTTCATGCCCTGACGCCTCGCATCTCCAGCAATCTTGACTCGTGAATAGTCCAGGTTAGCCTGAACTATTCATGAAATAATTGTGGTATTATCTAGTTTTTATTATTATTTTTTCTGAACGAGATGCAAGACTTTTTATGGAAGCAGTAAATGGGCCAGAAGAAATAAGAAGAGAATAGCAATGATTACAAAGAGGATAAAGCCGATTTTTGGCCTTAAAAAAGCTTGTTTTTAGGTGTTTATTCTGTGGAAAAAATGCTAAACTGTCTAAAAATAAAAGGTTTAGCCGGGCCCGACCCCCTAAAAA
>CAYULB010000059.1:0-12444 GCA_964445575.1 uncultured Eubacteriales bacterium | reverse complement strand
CAAAGAGGGGCACGGCGAAATTGTAGTACCGGTGAAGATGCCGGTTACCTGCCGCAGGACGGAAAGACCCCGGCACCTTAACTGCAACTTAGCAGTGAATTTTGGTTTATTATGTGCAGAATAGGTGGGAGACTTTGAAGTCCTGGCGCTAGCCGGGATGGAGTCGTCTGTGAGATACCACTCTTAATATTCTGAGGTTCTAACCTGCAGCAGTTATCCTGCTGAGGGACATTGTTAGGTGGGTAGTTTGACTGGGGCGGTCGCCTCCCAAAGAGTAACGGAGGCGCCCTAAGGTTCCCTCAGACTGTTTGGTAATCAGTCATAGAGTGTAAAGGCATAAGGGAGCTTAACTGTGAGACATACAGGTCGAGCAGGTGGGAAACCAGGGCTTAGTGATCCGGCGGTCCCGTAAGGAAGGGCCGTCGCTCAACGGATAAAAGGTACGCCGGGGATAACAGGCTAATAGGGCCCAAGAGCTCATATCGACGGCCCTGTTTGGCACCTCGATGTCGGCTCATCGCATCCTGGGGCTGAAGCCGGTCCCAAGGGTTGGGCTGTTCGCCCATTAAAGCGGTACGTGAGCTGGGTTTAGAACGTCGCGAGACAGTTCGGTCCCTATCCGCGGTAGGCGTAGGAAATCTGAGAGGGTCTGTTCCTAGTACGAAAGGACCGGAATGGACAAACCTCTAGTGTTCCAGTTGTCCCGTCAGGGGCATCGCTGGGTAGCTATGTTTGGTTGAGATAACCGCTGAAAGCATATAAGCGAGAAGCTCGCCTTAAGATTAGATTTCCCACTCCGAAAGGAGCTAAAGGTCCCTCGAAGACTACGAGGTTGATAGGCTGGAGGTGTAAGTCCGGTAACGGATTGAGCTGACCAGTACTAATAGACCGTGTGGCTTGACCATAAAGTTTACTCAAGCCAAAAAGCCTGAACTATTCATATGAATAATTCAGGGAAAAGAGGCTTCTTAAGAAGAAAGGCTCATTCAATTGAAAAGATAATAGATAATTTCCCGGCAACAATAACGGAGAGGATACACCCGTTCCCATTCCGAACACGGAAGTTAAGTTCTCCAGTGCCGATGGTACTGCTCTGGTAACGGAGTGGGAGAGCAGGTCGTTGCCGGGTTTTTTTATTTTAAGCGGTTACAATCCCCTGAGGTTTACGAGTCTTCCATTTGCCCCGTGTAAAGTCAGGAAATTCAACAGGAGA
This sequence comes from uncultured Eubacteriales bacterium, assembly GCA_964445575.1. Classification (GTDB taxonomy): domain Bacteria; phylum Acidobacteriota; class Aminicenantia; order Aminicenantales; family Aminicenantaceae; genus WJMT01. The sequence goes on along the minus strand of CAYULB010000059.1, from coordinate 11,231 downwards.
GCTCTTTTCAGCAATGGATTTTTCGCTTAAAGCAATCACTGCACTGATAGTTGCTCCTTCATAAACATCTGAATCTGTGGGTTTGCCCTGCCTAAGACACTGAATGAGGCGAAAATCTTCAATAAAATCCATACCTCCGTGACCCACTCCCTTGGCTTTTTCCTCTAAAGAAGTTAAAAGCGGGTGTTGGTACTTTTCGCTGTATTGGGAAAGGTCTTCCCATCTGTGTTGAGGGGACAGGCCTTCAATATGGATTTTTTGCTCAGGATATTTCCGGGCTAATCCTCGGGTCCCCTGGAGTAAGATTTTTCGGCTGTAGGGACGTGGAGAATTAGTGTCATGAACAAGGAGAATGGATTGGCCCTTATGGGTCTTGATTAAAGTTGTGATCACATCTCCCAGAGCATAGTCTGTTTGAGATCGGGGATGTGATTTTCCATATCTTTTTAGTGCCTCACGCTTCAGGCTGAGAGACGGGCTGGGGCTGCTCATAGATACCAAATATTCAAATTTATTGCCGCGGGTGATGTCCATCCACTGGGATACAGGTCCCAGACCATGAGTGGGATACAGGTCAGCGTTTCTTTTCATAGAGTATTTAAGGCGCCAATTTGGGGGATAATAGATATTTCCGAATTTGTATTCTCTTAAGTCATGGAGATAGCCGCACTCTGCATGGAGAAGTTCACCGAAAAGACCTTGATGCACCATATTGAATATCATCAACTCAGTTTGGTCATAATTGCAGTTTTCCATAACGCAGCAGTGTTTTTTGTATTTCTCCGAAGTTTCCACCAGCTGCCAGCATCCTTCTAATGTGATAGCGCCCGGGACTTCGGTGGCTGCATGAGAACCGGTTTCCATGGCTTTAACAGAAATGGGGACATGCCATTCCCATGGAGCGGCATTATACACCAGGTCCAGATCTTCTGTGTCGCACATGCGCTTAAAGTCTTCATTGCCTAGGTTGTAGGCTGTGGGTTCTGGTTTTCCGGCTTTTTTGCACTGTTCCTGAGCCCAGGCAGTTCTTTCTTCTCTTATATCACACACAGCTAGGATATCCACTCCTTCAATCCGGAGCAGGTTCCTTAGATGGCCGCTTCCCTGATTTCCTATTCCTACATAACCTATTCTTACTGGATCTATTGGTTTGACTGCCAGATGCTCAATGGGCTCAGTTTTAGGATAAGCTTGGAGGGTGTTTTCGGGCGTTCCAATGGAACAGCTTCCTAAAGCAGCTCCCAATCCTGCTGCTCCGCCAATTTTTAGAAAATTTCTACGGCTCAGTTTTTTGGTCATGGCTTCTCCTCCTCCATTTGAGATTGCATGGCAAGGAAAATTATATGGAAATCCCGAAAGGTTCACAATGATTTATTTGTTTTTGGATGCCTGAATCTTTTTATTTTGAATTTTTACGGTTTTCTGGTATAAATTTGGCATAAAAAATGGACCATCCATTTTAATTTTAGAACAGGACTGATAATCATGAAAAAAGTGACAGCAGTTTTACTCCCTATTTTAATTTTTTTGTTGTTGGACTTGCCGGCCGGGCAGTGGAATCAATATGATGTTCCTTATGTGCCCACCCCTTATCAGGTTGTTAGGGAAATGCTCAGTATTGCCCAAGTGGAAGAAGATGATATTCTTTATGACCTTGGTTGTGGAGATGGCAGGATTGTGATTATGGCGGCAAAAGAAATCGGCTGCCGGGCGGTGGGAGTTGACCTTGACCCCCAGCGTGTCAGAGAAAGCAGAGAAAATGCAGCTAAAGAGAAGATAGAAAATAAAGTGAGGTTCATTCAGCAGGACATTTTTGAGGTTGATATAAGCGAGGCCACAGTGGTGACACTTTATCTGCTTTCCTCTGTTAATCTTAAACTGAGGCCCAAGCTTCTTAAGGAATTAAAACCTGGGACTCGGATTGTTTCGCATGATTTTAGCATGGGGGATTGGGAAGCTGATTTGGAAAAAGATGTGTTTGTGGGAAGCGATAAACATCACATTTATTATTGGGTCGTTCCTGCTGATATTGCCGGGACCTGGAGTTGGTCAGTTCCTTCAGGAAACAGCCTGGAACACTATGAGATGGAAATCACACAGAACTTTAGTGAAGTCTGGGCCCTTCTGAATTTAGGTAAATTTAAAAAAAGCATTGATGACTTCAATCTGAACGGAGACAAGCTGAGCTTTACTTTAGAAAAAGATTTACAGGGAAATGATGTTTTAATGTCGTTTGAGGGGAAGGTAGCCGGGGATAACATAAACGGAAAAGTGATATGGATGAATGGAGAAGAGAAAGTTGTGAAAAGCTGGAAAGCCCGCCGTATTCCGTTCCCCTCTTCAGTATCACAAGAATAAGAATTTTCGATCAATCGCATAAATTTTGTTTCCCAATCGTTTTTATGTTTATGGATTGAAATTTTTTCAAGGGAGGAGTTTAGCGCTTTTTTTTCAAATCCTTTATATTTTTGCAGCCAGAAGCAAAAGCAGCTCCTAAAAGAAAAATAACAGCAAAAATATCCACCACTGTTTTATTGGCTTTCATTCCTGTCAAAGATTTGATAAGGAAGGTTAGATAAGAAGGGGGCATATCATAATAGCCCAGTTCCATCCTGATTTTCCAGTGCCAGTCTGTACTGGGGCAGTATCCGAAACCATAGAATAATCCAAGTCCGAACCAAGAAAAGGCGGTAAGAAAAATCACCAACAGATTTGCTTTTCTGGTTTTCTTCCAGGTCCAACCGAAAAGAATAAACACGATGAGAAGAGAATGAAAAACAAAGAAGAACTTGTCTAAAAAAGCATACATCTTAAAGATTCCAGGGATAATTTATTTATACAACAACTGCATATCTTTTATATAGCTTATTCTTCTTCTTTGATGTGCCCGATTTCAAAAAGAGGTTCTCCTTTGTTGGCTGGAGGGGTATTGATGATATAGAGGACAATCCCTTCAAAAGGAGCAGATAGTTCTTCGGTTTTATTCCCGAAATAATCAGTAGTGTAACCTATGATTTCCCCTTTATTTACTTTTTGGCCCATTTTTTTCAAAGGGTAAAAAAGTCCTGTGGTCTCTGAATAGACGACTTGGTAATGGTCAATCCAAACTGGATTTTTAACAAAGTCAGGTGATCCCTTAATCATGTTCAAATGTTTCATGACACTTAAAGTTCCCTTTATAACTCTTACAATAGAATCTTCATCAGTTTTTCCCAGATAACCTGATTCGATTGTTATGGCAGGTTTGGAAAGAAGGACAGCGGTATTGCCCAGGTATTTGGATTCAGATAAGTCCTTAGTTCTGGTTTTATCTATAATGATTTTTTCAATGCCGAAGGCAAGGGCAAGGTTTTTAGATTCTTGGTCAAGGGGATTCTCTCCCGCTATCATCCAATAGGTATAAGGGATCAAGGCCTCATTTCCGTCGCCACAGTGCATATCTATAAGGCAGTCACACTGCTTCACAACTTCTTCTGTCAGAATATAAGCTATTTTCTCAGAAAGAGTACCTTGTGGATCCCCTGGGAAAACTCTGTTTAGGTTTTTCCAATCATAGGGATTATAATAAATCGTCCTTTTTTGAAAGGATGGGAGGTTGGCTATATGAACCAATATAAGAGCCCCTTCAAGGTCTTCCGGAGATATCATTGTTTTTAACCGCTGAAGGGCAAGAATGGGAGGATATTCATATCCATGAACTCCTGCGACCAAAGCAAGGGTTTTTCCTGGTTTTTTCCCGTTTATTAAAGTGACTGGGATTTTTATTTCAAGATTGTCTTTTTCTGGAACAATCAGAAAACCTGATGTAACTTCACCCGGAGCTGCCGTTATATCACCGATTTTTAGGGCTTTGTTTTGTTCATCTGAGCCCAATAAAGGAAAGGCAAGATATAACACCATGCCTAATAACAGAAGCCGATTGATTGATAAAGTTTTCATGATAAAATAACCTCTTTTTTTTTCATTCATAATACCAACCTGAATTATTCATAAAAAAATGGCGATGTCTTTATTATTCATTTTGTTTGCGTGATACACAAGTTTTTATCAAGAAGAAATATCTGAAAATTTTTCATGTTTATATTTTTTATTTTAATCGCCATTTTGTTACCTTACAGGCGAGCCGATATGAAATTCAGGCCTGGCTTGTGCTTACTAAAGATTTTTAACGCCATTCTTCTTCGTTTTTCTCGGCGCCTCCGTAACTCCCCCCGTCCGTGGGTCAAACATACTCGGCGCCCGGCTTCGCCGGATTCCCTCAAAAAACTCATCAGAAGGCTAAATCTTTAATGTCGCTTCAGCCATACCTGGATTTCTTTAAGCTCTCTATTACCTCGACTTGTGAATAATCCAGGTTCATAAAAAAATAACGATGTTTTTATTATTAGTTTTGTTTAAACGATATACAAGATATTTTTTGGAATCATTATCTGTTATTTACGTGATGAGGGATTGGTAGAGAGAGATTCCCCAGAGAGGAATCTCTCTCCCGCTCGGGCTTCGCTCTCCTCTAAAGAGGAACCATGCCCGCTCAGCCCTCCCAGGGGATTCCTCACCCCATGCCCTTCTCCCTCTGCATCAATATAGATCCATATTTAAGCCATGTTGAATATTTCATACATTGACAACGCACACTTAGTGAAATTCAGCCATATCTGAATTTCATATCGACTCGTGAATAATTCAGGGGATCAAATTTTTGATTTTAAGATTTTCATGTGATATAAGAGTTTTTATCTTTAATTGAATCATATGGAGGTCAATATGACTGCAAAACAGGTCAGAATCATTTCGCTGGGCGTTGTTCTTCTTTTTCTTTTTTTTACACCCTTTATTTCCCCGCAAGAAAAAGCCAATGAGGAACAAGTCCTTGAGGTGATGTCAGCGAGAAATACACTTCGGATCATTGGTGTCTCCAGTCCCACTATTTCTCCGGATGGAAAATGGATTGTTTACACCAAAAGGGAAAGAAATATGGAATCAGAAGACCTCAAAACTACTACTCATATATGGTGCGTCCAAGTAGACGGGACCCAGAGAAGGCAGATGACTCAAGGATCTCACAGCTGTTCGTCTCCTTCCTGGTTTCCAGATGGAGAAAAAATTGCCTTTCTTTCCTCAAGTGAAAAATCTGGAGAAACAGAAAAAGACTCTAGCACACAGATTTTTGTTATGTATAGGGATGGAGGGGAAGCATGGCAGTTAACCAACCATGAGGAGAGCATCCGTTCTTTTAAAATTTCTCCAGATGGAACAAAGATTTTGTTTACTGCCAGAGACTCTTTGAGCAAGGAAGAAAAAGAAAAACAGAAAATAAAAGATGATGAGGAGGTTGTTGACCAAAAATTCAGAATGGCCCATTTGTGGGTTTATGACCTTAAAAAAGGCAGGGAAGACCGGTTCACTGAGGGAGAATTCACGGTCAGTGACCCCCAGTGGTCTCCAGATTCAAAATACATTGCCTATGAAACAAGACCCAATCCAAAGGTAGATGAAAGCTGGAACAGTGATATTTGGGTCCTAGAAGTGGAAACCAAAGAGACCCATAAACTCTATGAAAATCCAGGAAGCGACACCAGTCCCCGATGGTCTCCTGACGGGAAACAAATTGCCTTTGCTTCTGATCCTCACCAAGGGACAAACACTTGGTATAAAAAGCTTACTATCCTTCCGCCAGAAGGAGGCAAGGAAAAAATACTGCTGGAAGATTTTGACCTAGATTTTTCATCTCCGATTTGGTCTGAGGATGGATCAATGATTTATTGGTCCACTGGAGACCGCACCACATACAATTTGTTTTCAGTTGATATGGCCACAGGTGAGGTCACAGCCTTAAATCCTCCAGAGGGAATCAATTATCAATGGGAGCTTTCCGATGATGGAACCAGATGGATATGGGTTCATTCCGGTCCTCATTGGCCTGGCGAGATTTATACGGCTTCTTTAAATTTGAAGAACATAAGAAAGCTCAGCGATGCCAATCCCTGGTTGAGGGAAGAAAATATAAAATTCGGAAAAGTTGAAGTCATAAAGTGGAAGAACAGTGATGATCAGTGGATAGAAGGAATTTTAACCTATCCTGCGGATTATGACCCCCAAAAAAGATATCCTCTTATTCTCAATCCTCATGGAGGACCCAGCTCTGCCCGCATTCAGTCCTTCAGTTCTACCAACCAATTTTTTGCAGGAAACGGATTTATGGTGCTGCAGCCTAATTTTAGAGGGAGTTCAAACTACGGGCAGGAATTTCTCAACGCCAATCGTGATTACTGGGGAATAAGAGATTATGATGACTGTATGACAGGAGTTGATACCTGCATTGAGAAAGGATTAGCTGACCCGGATCAGTTGGTTTGTTATGGCTGGAGCTATGGAGGTTACATGAGCTACTGGATCGTGACTCAGACAGACCTCTTTAAAGCTGTGTCTCCAGGGGCAGGCCTGCCCAACCTTTACAGTATGTACAGCACCACAGATATCCCTCATTATTTGGCCTGGTTTTTTGGAACTCCGTGGGATAAAGAAGAAAAATATGAAGAACATTCTCCCATTCGGTATGTTAAAAACGTTACCACTCCGGTTCTCATAATGCACGGAGCTGAAGACCAGAGGGTACCTCAAGAGCAGGCCGTTGAATTCTATCAGGCCCTTCGAGATTTGGAAAAAGAAGTCACTTTTGTGCGTTATCCCAGAGAAGGACATGGGATCAGCGAACCAAGACATCAGCTGGACAGGCTTCGCCGTTATCTGTTTTTCTTTTGTGAACATGTCGGACTGGAGCCTGTGAGCGAAAAAAAAGGTGAAGACAATAAGGATAAAGAGAAAGAATATTTATAGATCAAGCAAAAGTTATCTTAAGATATTTCTTTTTTTCTGGGTGATTTTTTCTGCGAACTTTATTTGGGCTCAGCACAGGGCTGAGGCCCGGGCAAGTTTAGAAATTGGAGCAGACTCCAGTGAAAGACGCTATTTTCGCCCCCGATTGAGATTTGATTTTCCACTGGGGATAGGAGCAATCTTTGTAGAGATGGACTATCTCCAGAGAATAAACAGCGATTTAAGAGGAGAAGTGGACTTTTGGCTGAGCACAGGCGTTTTTCAAACCATCTCAAGGTTTTTTTCTGTGGATGCAGGAATCCATCATTTATGTCGGCATAAAACCTCCCGAGACTATCCGGTAATCCTGGATGTTAACGAGCTTTTTGCCAGGGTTTGGTATCAAAGAAATCATCTCAGCGTTGGTTTAGGGGGAGGCACTTATTTAGGCACCAGTGGCGGTCATGACCATATCCTGATTTTTAACATTGATTTTCCGGGAATATTTCAGTCTGAATTCTCCATATCTGCACAAACAAAAGTCATTGATTGGGAATATGTCCTTTATGACCTGGAATTGGCCTGTGGGGTAAGCCCAAGTTTGGATCTGTTTCTGCGTTCCACCAAACACTATCATTATCCCCAAACTGTTTATATGGGATTACGGATCAAAGAGGAAAACAACCAAAAAAATCATCTGGATAAGCTGAGATTCAAGGCAGGGATTTATCCTTTCCGCAGCAGATATAAGGTAGCAGGTTCCCATGAGTTCAAACTTGACTTTCTTGATTCCTCCAAAAGCCGGCTCATTATTCTATTGGAAGGCCACATCCCTGTGTTTTGGGAAAAGGGATTCATTGGCCCTTACCGGCTGGAAAAAATAAGGTATCCTCTCTGTCTCCAGTACGAAAAAAAGTTGGGGAGTCAGCTATTTGCAGCTTGGTACTTCCGCACTCATATATCAATGCCCGTTGATGTGGAAGAGAGATTTTCGTCAGACCTGGGAACAGGCTTGATCCTCCGTAATCAGAGGGACTTTGATGAGCTGAAAAAAAGATTCAGGTTCGAGGTTTTTTCAGGGCCTAATTTCAGCCATACCATGGATGTTGGGGGCCGGCTGGGATGGAATTCAGTAGGAGAGAGATTGGATTTCGGGACTGACCTGAAAGTTGTCTGGAAGCCGGAAGAATGGATGGGATCTGTAGAATTTTTTATTGAGTCGGGAAATGAAGTCAAGCTCCGACCTTACATCGGGTTTCAAAGAACAGAGGTCACTAGGGGAAGCCAGATTTCTTTTTCCAGCTTTCTGTTTGGAGTGATGATCATGCGGTGGTACTAACAAAAAAATCAGGATCTGACCTTCAGTCCTCCAAAAAAGGGCTAGTCATTTCACACGAACCAGCGGTCGTGGTTGACAAAGGAATTAAGGATTATATTAAAAATAAAAGTAATAATGAATCCCACGCCATTTTTTTATGTACAGGTCAGGTAAAATGAGTCTGTTAGGATTTTTCTTTCTTCTTCTGATTGCTTCCATTACAGGGAGTCTGGGAGCTCACATAGCAGGGAGAAAAGGGATGGGCTGTCTGGCGTCCATTGCCCTGGGTTTTATTGGTGCGTTGATTGGGACTTTTATTGCAAGGGAACTTGACCTTCCTTTAAGTCCTTATATAAGATTTGGGTTTCATAATTTTCCCATTATTTGGTCTATACTGGGGGCCGCTCTATTTGTGGCTTTTCTCAATCTTTTATCTCCTGGAAAAAATGAGCGGAAATCAAAATGATTCAAAGATGACTAGGTCATGGATATTTTTTTTGGGGGGAGCTTCAGGCCATTCTTCCGGGATCCCTATGGGTGAAAAGCAAATAAGTTTATATTGATCAGGAATTTGGAAAAATTTTTTTATTTCTTTTTCCGGAAAAAAAGTAGTAAAAAATCCTGTGCCGTATCCCAAGGCTCTTGCTGCGATCATCATATAACCAGCTGTCAGGGTACCATCGTAGAGGATGTAGCCAGGATATTTTGCTTTGGTATCCACAAGGACCGCGACATATACAGGAGCGGAAAGAACATTCTTTAATGTTTTTTCAAGTCTTTCAGACATATTTTTTATTTGCTCATCTGAAGGGCTTCCCTGGTTTTTATACCTTTCTAAATACCAGAGGAGAGCTTTTTCAGACAGGAGGTCCAGCTTTGATCTGTCTCGGATGACCAGATATTTCCAAGGCTGCTGGTTTCCAGATGTGGGAGCATAATGAGCAGCTTCTAATATTTTTATGATATGTTCTTGAGGAACAGGTGTGGATTTGAATTTGCGCACCGTGCGCCTGTTTTTGATGATATCAAACAGAAAGACCTGATCCGAGGTATACTGAATATTATCTTCTGAGATAGAGCGCTCAATTGGGGTGCATATATCAGCGATAACTTTCCACATTTCATTCTCTTTATGGAATATCAAAGTAAAATAAGAGTCAAGATGATACGTTCTTCCGTCATCTAGTTTGCTTCTATAATGGTAGAGTGCGGTAGCATATCCGTATTCTTTTCCTTCATGGGCTTCTATAAAGTCAACCGGCATTTTCCAATCTTTTTCTCGGAACCATTCCTCATGAAATTGATAATATCCCTGACGAGAATGAATGAGTTCTCCTTTGCTGGTAAGAAAGAAAAAATTGTCATCATCAGTGACTGTTGTAAAAAGAGTATTAATATCTGAGTTCTGGACTGCTTTGACATAAATGTCAAATGTTTGCTTAATAGTTAGGCCGGGCCGATTGAGTTCAAGTGCTTTGAGGCTAGGATTTGTCGCTGCCATTATTATAAGAAAAAGATAAAATAAACGATTCTTCATTTTTATGTCTCCTTTATGGATTGGTCTTTGTTTGATTGATAAGAAGCAAATTTTATGCCATATATCTTTATTCACCTGAATTTCATTTGGCTTTCAGAAGCCTCTCCTCAGGAGAAATCCAAGCTGATTGTATACTCGGGATATCAAGTAAAAGTTATAATGAGTGTTTGTGGGACCTATGACAAAAGGTGGCATAAAATGTGCATATTATAGATTGTTGATATAGTCATGAAAATGGTTAGAGACAATCTGATTAGCAAAAAAGAAGGAAAGGTCTTATTTATAAGGGGTGAAAAACATGAAGAATTCCGATACAGAATGTAAAGAGAGCCGATTGATTCACATCCACCCTGTCTGGTATTCATTTATCAAGTACTGCCAAAATTTAAGATACGGAGAGATTGAAAAGCTGAAGATTCAGGACGGACTGCCTATGATAGCTGAAAAAGTTAAAAGCAAGATAAAATTTGATTGAGCCTATGACTGTAAATTCTTTTTACTGTTTGTAAAAAACCTTTCCAATCCTGAAATAATTGCCAAAATTCTTTGTTGCGCGGGAGATGTTTAAAAGTAGAGAAATCTCCCAACTGTTTCATCCAATTATTTGAATAAAAATTCAATTAATTGAAAAAAAATACTTTTTTTCAAAGCAAAATATTTTGTTTGAATCAAATTTACCCTGGGAAAAAGAAAATCCATAGGTTGGTACGATATTTGCATTAAAGAAAGCAGGAAGTAAATTTTAAAGACTTTTAATACAGCTGACTTAAATTAAAGAGGCTGTTTGAAGCTTTTGCGAGCTTCGGGCAGCCTCTTTTTTTTTGAGAAAAAGGAGGTGATGAGAAAAGCAAGATAAAGAGAAGAAAGAAAATAAAAAATTAAGTAAGCAGGAGCAAGAAATTGACTCCTGGGATGAAAAAATCAAAAAAAGGAGATTTAAAATGAGGAAATTAACAATTGTTCTATGCGTGCTGTTTTTAACATCAACTTTAGTTGCCCAGCAGAGAACCGGAGACATCTACGGAACCGTTACTGACACGGAGGGCAATCCTCTTCCTGGAGTGACTGTCACACTGACCGGTTCAAAAACAGGTGTCATGACTTCGATTACATCCAATCAGGGCCGATTCAGGTTCCTTTCTCTAGCACCTGCCAGCGACTACACCGTCAAAGCTGAATTAGAAGGTTTCAAAGCCGCGATCAAACAAAACATTATCGTGGTGATCGGATCTAATGTTGAGGTCAACATTGAAATGGAAATGGGAACCTTGGAAGAAGAAGTCACGGTCACTGCAGTGACTCCGGTTGTGGATACTAAACGGACCGAAGTGGGCCAGAACGTAACCCATGAGGTCCTTCAGTCTCTTCCCACAGCCAGAGACCCCTGGGTTGTCCTTCAGATGGCACCGTCTATTTTGATGGACCGTGAGAACGTGGGGGGAGCTGAATCCGGACAGCAGTCTGAAATGGCTTCCCGTGGGGCCATGAGCGACGCACAAACAGTGTGGGCCATGGACGGAATGGTCATCACAGACCCGGCTGCTATCGGAGCCTCACCCA
>CAYULB010000058.1:0-12787 GCA_964445575.1 uncultured Eubacteriales bacterium | reverse complement strand
TCGCCCATTGCGCAAAATTCCCCACTGCTGCCTCCCGTAGGAGTCTGGACCGTGTCGCAGTTCCAGTGTGACCGTACACCCTCTCAGGCCGGCTACCCATCTTTGCCTTGGTAGGCAGTTACCCTACCAACTAGCTAATAGGCCGCAAGCTCATCCTCAAGCGCCCGAAGGCTTTGACTCTGAAGACTTTTGTCCCAGAGTCTTATGCGGTATTAATCCCGCTTTCGCGAGGCTATTCCTCACTCGAGGGCAGATTACTTACGTGTTACTCACCCGTTTGCCACTTTCCTCAAACAGCAGAGCCGTTTGATTCTCGTTCGACTTGCATGTGTTATGCACGCCGCCAACGTTAACTCTGAGCCAGGATCAAACTCTCCAATTATCATAAGAACTCCGAAGAGTTCTTATTACCAAACAATAATTGACAATTTGGTCCGATTGAGGCCGCTCTGCTTTTTAATTCAAAGATCAAATTCTTTCCACTCCAGGAAAGAAACCTTCCTCTTAAATGTAACCTATAATCTATAATTGACAACGAATTCAACTCAGAAGGCAATAATATAATAGGGATGTTGGAGAAAATTGTCAAGGTTATTTTGATATTTTTTTATTGTTTCCATTATTTGACTTTTTTGTTAATTTTTGTTGTCACCTGAATAACCATCCATGCCTTACTTTCCCTTAAATAAAAAATCAAAATAAATGGCATGTCTTATGCATATACCCTTTCTAAACAGGAATAAAAAATGAAGCAGAAAGGATTTACATTGATTGAGGTTTTGATTTCCTTATTTATATTTTCCCTTCTTATACTCGGCACCTCACAGCTCATCATATACTCAATCCTGGCCCAAGACCGGTGCCAGAACAGGCTTTCTTCCTTATCCATTGCATCCAATCAAATCGAAAAACTGAAATCCCTGGATTTTGACCATCCCAAACTAAAGGAGGGTTCCTGGGAAGAAGAGACAGAAACGGGAGAAAACAAAAATAAATTCCTTCTCAAAGTGGAAATCAAAAATATATCTCCAAGCTTAAAAAAATTGGTGGTGCAGTGTTCGCCCCAGAATCAGCATGATAAAAAAGTAGCCTTAGCGGTTTATATATCAAAAGAAATGGGATTTTAACAAAAACAATGGCAAAAAGGCGAGGATTCTCTTTGCTGGAGACACTTATCAGTCTCATAGTTTTTTCTTTCATTGTTCTTGCTACTCTGGGATGTTTCATAAACACACGGTCTTATTTTCTGAAAATGAAGCAAAAACACGAAACCGGTCAATCCGCTCTCTCTGCTCTGGATAAAATAAGAAGAGATGTTCTTCAATCTGGAAAAGGTCTACTCATTCCCAGCCAGTTAAAGCTGTTAGAAAGCATCAGCTGTTCCAAGGAAGTTCTCAGCGTTCAAATAGCTGACCATATACTCTCAAGCCCGGCCAGCCTTGTGTCCGGTCAGACTAGAATTCCTTTGAGTGAAACAGACGCTCTAAAAGAAAAAAGAAAACTCTGTATCTTTGACTCAAATAAGGGTGAAGTCAAAGAAATATTGCTGGTTGACTCTTATTCCTGTGTGGTTTCAAGTCCTCTGCTTTATTCATATGAAAAAAACAAAGTGCGCATCATCCTTTTGAGAGAACTGCAGTTCTACCTGGACGAAAAACAAGAGGTCTTGAGGAGAAAAGTAAACTCAAGCCCGGCCCAGCCTCTTCTGGAAGATGTTCACGAATTTTCTTGCTTCTATGATGACACATCAAACTTGGTCCGAGCTACCTTAAGTCTTAAAAACAACCAGGAGAAAAAATATGAAACCTTTATTTTTCCTAAAAACCCAGCCCTTGCTTTGTTTGCGTCAAAGTAAAATTAAAAAAGAGCACGGGGCTGTGAGTCTGATATCAGCATTTATGATATTCATATTTACCACACTAGGCCTGACTACCCTTCTTTTAACTCAGGTCAACCTCAAATTAACTCATTACAGAAAAAACTCTGCAGTACTGGATTATGCTTCTGAAAACGGAATCAAACAGGGATTTTCTGTTCTTTGGGGATATATATCCCAGGCTCAGGATCCGGTTATTCTCAGCGAACAAGAATTCTCAGCTTTAAACCAGCCAGTCTCGGTCAGCGAAAATGAATTGATAGAACGTCTCCTCTCCATAAAAATTCCTTTTACAGTAGAGAACAAATGGGAACATATGAAATGGACCTGCGAGACCACCTTTAACAGAACCCTTTTTGAGGAACACAGCACCTATTTTATCTCTGAATATGAAGCCAACCTTCAATCACAAGCAAAGATTCATGAATACAATTTCTCCAAGACCAAGGAACTCTCCGCCGCTTTAAAAATATTTACTGGTTTTATCCCCCTCTCAGCCCTTACTCTCATTAAAGACAAAAGCCCCTATCCTATAGATAAAAAAGAATTTCTGGAAAAAAACAACATATCTGTTTTTTCTCCTTCAGAAAGCAAGTTGAGTCCTGAAATCTATGTCACAGAACAAGACCTTATTTCAAATGAAGCTTCTGAACAGATAGCAAAAGCTTTGAATATTAAAATATTTAAGCCCCAGGACCTTTCTGATGAAAAGCTGCGGGAGATTTTGGGATTAGAAGATAAAGACGAACCTGTGCCAGAGGGAGTGTATTTGATCCAAGACGACCTCGGATTGGGAGGGGTATTTATTCAGGGAGATGTGGAGGAGATGATTCTCGCAGTTGAAAAGGAGACTCAGGCCATAAAATTCACTCTACAGGCTGGAATATGGATGCTGAAATTCAATCCGCAAAAAAACCAGACCTATTTTTTAACTCCTATCGAACAGCAGTTCTTTGACCTGACCCCCCGGGGAATTGTCATTGTCAGCGGTGGAATCAAGTCTTTAAGGGGAGGCAGCGTGAATCCTTCTGGAGAGATAATAGTGCTTGAACAAGGAGAACAGACTCCATCTATACTTAAGGGTGTGCATCTCACCATCATCACTTCTGAAGAAATCACCATTACAGACCACTTGACCCAACAGGGAGTTGATTGGATAGATTCTGTTCCTTATGTCAAAGATTCCCATTCCCAGCTCAATATATTTGCAGGGGGAAACAATCTAATAGAAGAACAAAGCAGAACCGGCGGTATTTCTATCCAGAACAGCAACTCTCAAGAATTGAAAATTCAGGCATCTCTCACTAGCTCTAAGGGAGATTTCTCAATCCAGGGAGAAAACAAAACCGTTCACATCTTTGGGAGCGTCCACGCTTCCCACTACCGCACTTCCCAAAACCAACTGAATGTATTTACTGACAATCGTTTCCTAAGGGACGATGAGTTTTTAATAAATTCTCCTAAAACTAAAAATCCCATTCTGCATATGGCGGAATTTAAATTTAAGGAATGGAAAGAAGATGAATAAAGGGTTCTCTCTTCTAGAAACAGTCTTATCCCTTTTTTTGATAGGCATCCTCATTGGAATATCAGCCGTCTCATTTCTGGATAAACCCCCTAAATACCAGCTGAAAAAAGCAGTATGGGAAGTAAACTCACGCATGAATTTAGCCAGATACAAATCCATATTTAAAAACATTAAAGTGCGGATTTCCTTTTATCAATCCGGCTATAGAGTGGAAAAGTACGACCCAGAGAAGAAAAAATGGGTTATGGAATTAGAAAAAACTTTAGAGGGAGTGAATATCAGTGCTACTAACAGTCCTATATTTCACCCCATGGGAACTGTATCCAATCTGGCTTCGGTCACTATCTCCAATAGGGCAGGAAAATACAAAATCTCTCTAGCCATATCAGGAAGAATTAAAATCATTCCCCTGTGATTTGCGTTGATTGCGTTAATTGCGTTTGTTGCGTTGATTGCGTTTGTTGCGTTAATTGCGTTTGTAGCGTTGATTGCGTTGGGAGTATTTTATTTTTCAAAAACGACTTTACCGTCAATAATGGTGTAGAGCACTTCAGTGTTCAAAATTTCCTTCTCAGGGATTGTGAGTAGGTTTCTGTCAAATACAGTGACATCAGCCAGCTTTCCTTTTTCTAAGGAACCTCTTATGTCATCTTCAAAAGCAGCATAAGCATTGTTTATGGTAAAGGCTTTAATGGCATCTTCTCTTGATATACACTGCTCAGGAAACCATCCTTCCTCAGGAGTTCCATTGACAGTTTTTCTTGCTGCCGCTGCATAGATCAAATATTTGGGATGCATATGATAAAGAGCTGCGCTGGTACCTGGCCAATCTGAACCGAAACTCAGCACAGCTCCGTTATCCAGGAGACTTTTAAAAGCATAAGCTCCCTTACATCTTTCCCTGCCTATGCGCTCTTCCATCCAGCGCATATCATCAGAAAGATGATAAGGATTTACTTCTGCAATCACATTAAGCTCCTTAAAACGCGGAAAATCTTCTGGTCTTATCACCTGCGCATGGATTACTCTGAAACCAGTCAAGTCTACGCCTTCGTTTTTGAGCCTTTCATAAAGGTCCAGCATTTCTGCTACACCTCTGGTACCTATAGCATGGACATTGGGAACAAAACCAGCATCCAGTCCCACTTTGATCAATTGGTACATTTTTTCCATATTTCCCTTCTTCAAGTTTGGGTCATCTGAAGTGTGACGCCTCCAGTGTCCGTAATTATGGGGCTGGTCATTATACGGTTTAAAAAACAGAGCACCATGGGTCCCCATGATACCATCTATGTATCCTTTTAAAGCTCCATACCGCAGCCACTGGTCTGGCAGTTTTGTTTTGGGATGAAGCCCCATGGTCAGTCCTCTTACTTTAAGCTCTGCCCCGAGGGAGAGGTCAGGCCTTAACCAAACCCGGCAGGTAAGCTCTCCATTTTCCTGAAGCTCGATAAAGCGCTGAGTTTGTTCAGGCTGAGCAATATCATGAATCTCCACAATCCCGGCTTCTCTCAATGCTTTCAGGGCAGCCCGGTTTTCATCCAAAAGACGTTTGTGAGATTTTGGTTTTACTGCGGCTCTGATTTTTTCATAAGCCGGAGAAGGACTTTCTATGATTCCGGTAGGCTCACCCTTTCCATCTATTTCCATTCCATTGTATATGCCTTCAGACATTCCTGCGGCTTCGAGAGCTGCTGAATTTACCAGCCACACCTTATGGTCATACCTGCAGAGAAAGCAGGGATTATGTTGAGAGATATCATCGATCATTGCTCTATGCGGCTTCCAGGATTTTTTCCTTTTTCCTTGAGTCTCTCCAGTGTCTCCCAAGGACCACTTTTCATAAGCTCCCCAAAGGCCTCCGGTGATCCACTCTCCATCATCAAGAATATCCACAACTCTGGATATCTCCTCTCTCAATCCTTGTTCATCTGAGACAGTCATAAGATTGGCATCATTGATCAGCTCTCCGGCTCTGTTAAAATGCACATGTGCGTCAATGATCCCGGGAGTGACAAAGCTCCCTTTAAGGTCTATAACCTTGGTATTTTTTCCGATGTATTTTTCAGCTTCCTCAGGACTCTGACACACAGCTGTGATTTTATTTCCTGTTATTACAAGGGACTGTGCTTTTGGGTTTTCAGGGTCAACCGTATAAACATCTCCGTTCATCAGAACCAGATCTCCGGGTTCAACAGGTTCTTCCATTTCTCCCTTACACCCAAAAAGGATAATAATAACTATAACAACCAACAAAAAAATAATCATTAAGTTTAATAATTTATCCGGCATATTTCCTCCTTGTTAACCTATCACTTTTTTTTATTATTATTATTTTCTTTTCTGTGATTTGCAAGATTTTTTCTAGAACCAGCATCCAAACTTTTTGTGTTTCCCGTCAGTTAAACCAAGACAAAACTCATCTCTATTATTTCCACTTTTCTCAAAACAGAGATGCCTTATTGAAATAAAAACCTAATTTAGCTATAGTCAATTCTGTGAGGAGGGAATATGAATAAAAACAAATTAAAGAACATTCTATTGATATTTGCGGTCCTGTTTCTTTTCTTTTGCTCTGTTCAAAAGACCTTTACTTCTCAAACAGAAAAACAGACCGCCCCAATAAACATAGAGCCCTGGCTTTTTTTAGGTCCGCTTCCTTCTCCTCTTCCCGCTTTTCATGAGGACAGCCAAAATGTTTTTCTTTCTGAAAACCTTCTCAGATTCCAAGACTTGAAATTCCCCGAGGTAAGACCTGAATTAAATGGTTCTTTTTTGTGGCATGACGGGAAAAAATACAAATGGGAAATAATAAAGGCCGATCAAAATACCATAAGAATTCCCTCTAAATCAAATTCTTTATCCACCTTCTTCTTTTCTACTTACATTGAGACATCAAGATGGACCCAAGCTGAAATCTCTGTAAAAAGCTCCCAGATCTTTACAATATTCCTCGATGGAGCTCCTATATCCACTAAATCCAAGTTCAACATTGATCCGGGGGAAGATGATCAAATTGCAGGCCGGACCTTATCCCGAGAATTAGAACTTGAAACAGGAAAACATCTTATCATGATCAAGTTTATCCATGACCCAAAAATTAACCCAGAACTGACCTTTAAAGCTTATCTCACTTTAGATGCAAAGTACGGGTCGCCTGCGCCTGAATTCAATCTCTCCCCAAAACAAAGGATGGATATTTCTGCTTTACTGGACGGCCCTAAAGTGACTGGAACTACCATCTCCCCTTCAGGAAAACTCGCTGCTCTTTCATTCACTAAAACAATACCGCCCTCAGATAATTCCGAAAGCTGGATTCAATTATACTCATTACCTGACCTGAATCTCATCCGTACTTACCGGGGAGGAAATTCAATATCAAGGATAAATTGGGCACCTGAAGGAAATAAATTCTCCTACACCAGCCGAGACGGATTAAAGGGAACCATTTGGGTAGTGGATCTAGATAAAGGCACTTCTGTTCCTGTGCTTGAAAACATGAAAAATCTGGGAAGCCATTCCTGGGCTCCGGATTCCTCTTTCATTATTTTTTCTGTGACAACAGAAGGGAAAAAAGACAGAAATGGAGTTAAAAGAATATTCAATCCAGAAGACCGCCAGCCCGGCTGGAGAGACCGGAGCCACCTGTTTAAACTGAGCTTCCCGGGCCTTGTGAAACAGAGATTGACCGCTGGTTCCCTTTCCACCTATTTAAACGCCATAAGCCCGGATAGTCAAAAACTTCTTTTTGTTCGCACAACTGTGGATCTATCCCAGAGACCCTATTCCAAAACACACTTGTATTCTCTAGATTTAGATTCTCTGGAGGAAGAAAAAATTTGGGAAGGCTACTGGTTCAGAAGCGCCCAATGGGGACCACACGGAAGAAAAATTCTGGTCCTGGGGGGAGCTTCCACATTTGGAGACAGGGGTGTAAACCTCTCAAAGGGTACCATTCCCAATGAATATGACACGCAAGCTTATATTTTTGATTTAGAATCAAAAACAGCAGAATCTGTGACCAAAAGATTCAAACCATCTGTAAATCAAGCGGTTTGGGACCACAATCACCACTGCGTGTACCTGACCGCCACTGACCGCTCCTTTGTCCGGCTATATAAATATGACCTGGAAGAGAAAGTCTATTCCCTTATCCCTACAAATTCAAATGTCATCTCAGGATTTGACATAGCATCAGAAAACAGCACAGCTGTTTACATTGGCTCCTGTGTGTCCTCCCCTCAAAAAGCTTTTTTTCTTGACCTGAAAAAAAGTGAAAACAAAGTGCTCGCAGACCCGGAACACGAACAGTTTCAATATGTGGATTTAGGAGAAGTCAAAGACTGGTCATTTAAAAACGAGAAAGGTGATGAAATCTTTGGAAGAATATATTTTCCGCCTGATTTTTCTCCTGATAAGAAATACCCCTGTATTGTAAACTACTACGGAGGAACCGCACCTATATTCAGAAGCTTTGGAGGCCGGTATCCTTTGAATCTCTATGCTGCCCAAGGATATATTGTTTATGTGCTTCAACCCAGTGGAGCCATTGGATTTGGTCAGGAGTTTTCATCCCGGCATGTTAATGACTGGGGTCTTCGAGTGGCTGATGAGATCATCCTGGGAGTGAATAAATTTCTGGAAGCGCATCCTTTTGTGGATGAGAAGAGAGTCGGGTGCATAGGCGCATCTTACGGTGGATTCATGACCATGCTTCTGATATCCAAAACCAATTTGTTTAACACAGCCATCGCACACGCAGGGATCAGCAGCATTTCCAGCTACTGGGGGAAGGGATACTGGGGATACTCATACTCTGCAGTGGCATCTGCCAACAGCTTTCCCTGGAACAGAGAGGACATCTATGTAAAACAGAGCCCGCTTTTCAACGCCAATAAAATCTCCACGCCTCTTCTTCTTCTTCACGGCTCCGCAGACATCAACGTTCCACCAGGAGAGAGCACCCAGCTTTTTACCGCTTTAAAGCTTTTAGGACGTCAGGTGGAGTACATCCAGATATTGGATCAGAACCACCATATCATGACTTACAGCAAGCGGATTTTATGGACCAAAACCATTATGGCCTGGTTTGACCGGTGGCTCAAGAGCCAGCCTGAGTGGTGGCTCAGCCTCTATCCTCAGGAGTAAGCCGCTTAAACTGTTTGACAGCGGGATTTCCTTATTCTCTGGCTGCAGCCGAGTAAACTTTCCCATCAACCTGAATTATTCAAACCTGCAGTATCTCTTCTAGCTTCTTAGCATAGGCAGCGCTGGGTCTGTCATCGGTTACCAATTCAATCTGCTCAGAGTGGGTTACGCCAAGGCCCAGCTCCACAGCCCGCTTGATTTGTTCCTGCTCGAATATCTCGGTCTCCATGATGGCTTTATTGGACCCCAATTCCTTTAAAACAGCCACGCCCACAGCATCCATAGCCACTCTGTCGGTGCCAGCCAAAAACACATCCGCTTTTTTCCGGGTTCCGGTCATGGGTCCTCCATTTACAAAGGCCTCGATTCCGTCCATGACCATCACCTGCGGTTGAAAGGGCTGGTTTAATTCAGCAATCATCAAGCGCATATGAGGAGAAGAATGAAGCTCTCTCATCAATCCTCTGGGAGTCAAGCCAACGGTTAATTTTAAAGACAGAGTAAAGACTCCTCCATACTGGTGGGTCTTTAAACAGTGGGTTGTGACCAGGTATTCTGCATTGACAGCTGGAGCAGCCAGGTCAAATCCCTGTCTCCAGTGATTTCCTTCCGGGTTATAATGTATC
Organism: uncultured Eubacteriales bacterium; assembly: GCA_964445575.1. Classification (GTDB taxonomy): domain Bacteria; phylum Acidobacteriota; class Aminicenantia; order Aminicenantales; family Aminicenantaceae; genus WJMT01. The sequence goes on along the minus strand of CAYULB010000058.1, from coordinate 3,609 downwards.
CATTCTTTTTCAGTGAGTTTACTGAGATTCACCACTTTGAAGCTCAGCTGTTCCGACAAGGTGTAAATGCCTTTTTCTTTTAATACTTCTTCGGTAGGCTGAGGTCCGCTTCGATCCCCCACAGATAAAGTCTTGCACCCTCTGTTTTTAAATTCCTTCACCAGAGTGGATAGGGTATGGTTGTGGGTGGAACCAGGAAATACATCGGCAGTATTGAAATTAGGTTTGACAAAAACATTTTTACCTTCAGGAGAGGGAAGATCTATCATCTTCAAAATTTGCCGAATGGCTGCTTCCCTATCTCCGCTTTTTACTAGGGCTATTTTAGACCCTTTCCTGCGGCTCAACCCCTGAATAAGATTATCTGAAGACGATGAAAGCACGGTCACTCCCGCCAATGCTGTTTTTAAAAAATTGCGTCTGTCCATGTTTTCTCCTTCGTGGACTTAAAGAAACATCATTCCTTAATCCCTCTTTTAGACAGCCACATGCAACTCCATTATAGTGGTTATTTTGGGATTTGCAACACAATCCTACTATCATGAGACCTTGAACCCTAAAAGGAGATCAGAACCGATGCTTGTCTTGTTTTGATTATTAAAGTTTAAGAATTGATTTGCTTAATTTAGAATTATTATATATTATATTATAATTATGTCAATAAAATGTTTGGTTCGAACATAAAGAATTTTATCCCAACAAGAAGGAGGAGAAAATTAAACCATGAAAAGAAGAGAATTCATTGGAAAATCAGCCTTAGGTCTTTTCTCAGCTGGATTAGGGCTTCCGCTGCTCAAAAGCCAGCCTCTTCAAGAGAACAGTCCCTATAAAATCATTTATCGCACACTGGGGAGAACCAACCTTCGTATCCCTGTGGTGAGCTTCGGGGTTATGAATACAGACAGCCCTGACCTTCTCCAGCGCGCATTAGATATGGGCATCAATCACTTGGATACAGCTCATGTTTATCTTAGAGGAAATTCAGAGCGGGTGATTGGAGAAGTAGTGGAAAAGGCAGGAGTTCGAGATAAAGTCATCATCGCCACTAAAATGCGCTTTGCCAAAGACCGGGATACCCAGAATTTTAGTACTGAAAGAGAGCCCAAAGCCACTCTTGAGAGCTTAAATGAACAGCTTGCTCTCAGCCTCCAAAGACTGAGAACAGATTACGTGGACATTCTTTACCTTCACTCCTGCGACAATCCCAGCATGGTCACTTTCGAACCCATGATGAACGCTTTTGAAAAAGTCAAAAAGCAGGGAAAAGCCCGATTCATCGGCATCTCCACACATACTAATGAACCAGATAATATTCGAGCTGCAGTGGATGCCAAAATCTATGATGTGATTCTGGTTACTTATAATTTTGCTCAAGAACACAGGGAAGAAGTAAAAAAAGCAATACAGTATGCGGCTGAAAATAATGTGGGAATTATTGCTATGAAAACCCAAGGAGGCCGGCGTCTTCAAGAAAGCGGAGAGATAGAAGTGGACCACAAAGCCGCATTAAAATGGGTTTTGGAAGATGAAAACGTCTGCACCACCATTCCTGGGATGACTACTTTTGACCAGCTGGATACTAATTTAAGCGTCATGAATGACTTGGCTCTTACAAAAAAAGAAAAACAGAATTTAGCCTACGCTGCAGACCTTAGAGGAAAGCTCTTCTGTCAGAACTGCCGCTCCTGTGTGGAGACTTGTCCCCAGAGAGTGGAAATCCCTGACCTGATGCGCTCTTATATGTATGCCAAGGGCTACGGCAACTACATTCAAGCAAAAGATACCCTTACTGACCTACCTGATAAACGTGGATTGAATGAATGCCTAACCTGCGCTTCCTGCACAGCTTCCTGCCGCACGGGAATCAACATCAACAACCGGATCAACACTCTAGTTCAGGAAAAGCTTTATCTCGCTTAAAAAATTCTTTTAAGGAAATCTCAATCAGGTTTACCTGCAGTTTAATACAAAAGATTTATTATTATTTTCCTCATTATATTCATCAATCTGATTGGAATAATCAACATAAATATCCAAGCGGATAGGTTAAGACACTTCATAGGCTGTCAAAAATCCCTTTTTCCTCGACTTGAATTTGTCCCCCTTTTGTCATATATATAAACCTCATTATTATTTTCAAAGACTTTGAATTGGATAAGAATCATGCATAAAAGCTGCGGCAAATTTTCATTCTGGGTAGCCTTTTTTTCGATGGTGATGAATTTCTGGCTTTGGGGGGAGCCGGACTCCACTGACAATAACAAAGTCCCCTCTCTGGAATGGGGAGGATTTATTCAAGGACAGTTTATCCATTCCTCAAAAGCCGTCGACAGTTTCCGAATAAGAAGAGCCCGCCTAAAATTGAGCGGAAAAGTTGCTGATCCCATTTTCTTCAAACTGCAGCTGGCCCCAGTTAAAAGAACGGCCTTATTGGATGCTCAGGTTGACATCCGATTTTTCCCCTATATGAACCTTGAATTCGGCCAGTACAAAATCCCTTTCAGTCTTGAAAACCTGACTTCCAGTTCTTCACTTGATTTTATCAACCGGTCCCTGGCAGTGGAAAATCTCTGTCCGGGAAGGGATATGGGTTCTTCAGGAAGAGACATCGGCATTTCTGTTTACGGCCAGGTAGCAAAATTCAAATACACTCTGGGCTTCTTCAATGGGTCAGGAATCAACCGCCTGGACAACAATGAACACAAAGATTTAAGCGGCCGGGTGGTTTATTTACCTTTTGATTTTCTTTCTATGGGATTTTCCCTGTACCGGGGAAAACACACCCTGGGTGCCGGCCAGCCGGAATCCAATAGAAACAGGAATGGATTGGAGCTCCAGTTGGTTAAGGGGCGGTTTGTCCTCAAATCAGAATATATTTTCGCCCGGGATCATGAACTGGAAAGACAAGGGATGTATGTGCAGGGAGCCTATGCTCTCTTGCCAGGCACAATCGAACTCCTCCTCCGCTACGACAGTCTGAACAAAGACAAAAGCCAGCAGGGTCAGTATCACAAAGCCATTGATCTGGGCTTGAACTGGCACATCACGGAAAAATCAAAATTCCAAATCAACCTGGAACTTCACAACGAAGAGCCCTATCCGGGACAAGACCTGGTTCTGTTAGCCCTGTTTCAAGCCGGATTTTAAGATCAACTCAAACAAAAAATTTATTTCCAATTTTTCCAGAGTACCCCGACTAAAAGCAGTGCCAAGGACACACTAAGAGAAGGAACAATGAACATCATCACAGAACTCAATCCGGTCATCAATGTTTTAAAAGATACAGAGAGGCTCGATTATATTAAGAAAATCATTGAAGTCCAGCAGATGATCAATGATCTGATCGAAGAAAATCAAGAGCTTAAAAAAGAAAAAGATGAATTGTTCCGGAAACTGGAAGTCCGGAATCTTATCATGTTTGAGCAAGACGCTTACTGGCTTAAAGGCAAAAGAGACGGACTGGAGGGACCTTACTGTCCCAAATGCTATGGTACGGATGGGAAACTGGTTCCGCTGGTAAAAAACGGAGAGGACTGCCCCCACTGCGGATACACCCGCAGAAAGATTCGGCTGTAGTTCAAAAGAGAATCCATCATTGATGAATCCGGG
>CAYULB010000057.1:7326-13437 GCA_964445575.1 uncultured Eubacteriales bacterium | reverse complement strand
TCCCTCGGAGGTTTTCCTCTGTGCGGGTTCGAGTCCCGCCCCCGGCATTCTTTTTGTCCTTAAGTTCCCCGGCGGGTCCTTTTGGGGGACGGGCCAAAAAAAATCAGCATAACAACTGATATATCAACAACTTAGCCAATAAAATAATCGTTTTTATTCGCTTAGCGCTTTAATTTAGGGGGCAGAAACAGGAATTTAACGATAAGTGGAATAAAACAGAGATAGGAGCACAAAAAGTGATTGACAGTCAATTCAATTCAGAGTATTTATAAGACGAATGTCTTATAGTGAATTATGGAGATTTATTCTTTATCTTTTTTTGCTCTAGGAGTGAATTGGGGAGGAGGGCCCCTGAGAGGAATCCTCATTGAGATTCTCTGAAATGCCTTGGAAGAGCCCTCCTCAATGGTCGGGAATCATTTAAACCGCCCCTATGATGTCATTATCACAGCCCTGAGTCAATCATCCTACTGGAGGGTTTTGGGGGTGAAATTAAATGAGATGACCTCACCCTTTTCGATGATCAAAAAACCGACCCTGCTTAATTCCAGAATAAATTTTTTATGATGACTTATAAAATTGACATCCAAAAACAAATCTGCTATTTTTTTGATTCATCTTTGGTGGCGCTATCGTCTAGGGGACTAGGACGGGTGGTTCTCAGCCATCAAACCGGGGTTCGAATCCCCGTAGCGCTACCAGCCTTTCTTTCAATTATTTTCTTTCCCTCCGCTCTCCCTTCCAAAATTGAATAGGGGTTTGTCACCTTATTCCTTATCAATTCATGATCAGTTCATGATCAAAACATAATTGAAATGCATTAAAATGCGAATGCGAATCAATCCAAATGCTGTAAACTGGAAATGTTCAAAAGTGATTGATATTGCTTATTCTTTTTGGCTTTGTTAAGATAGAAAAAAATGTTCATGAGCGGCAGCAGAATAAAATATTTAAATGTATCCTTTCTTTTAATATTTCTATTCACCACTCTGTTTATTAACTTTTTCCACATTGAAAAAAATCTGACTGAAGAGAGAACCTGTCCCGCTTGTAATTTTCTGAATTCATCTCTGACTACAAGTCAAATAAATTTCTTCACTCTTCCTCGACTTACTGCCATTGGTCCGCTTCCAACCATATATACTTTTCATTACCATTATACTGCTGCCATTAATCCCCTCTCCCGTTCTCCTCCTCAAATAGAACATTCTTGATTCCCTAAATTTAAGTTTTAAGTTTCAAGTTTTGGAAGGCTTCTCTAAGAAGCTGTTTAAGTAAAAGTTCCCATTGAGGGGGAGGACAGAAATGAAACTCAAACACATCATTGTGATTTTACTTTTTATATCCTTGGCCAATACTTTAATGCCTGCTCAGCAGCACAGACAACAACAAAGACAGAGAGCTGGAAATACAGTTAGTGTAGAGGGAACAGTTAAGGATATGCAGGAAGAACCTGTGAGCGGCGCAGTTGTTCTTGTGCCCGAGTTAGGAATATCCGTAAAAACGGATAAATCCGGACGTTTCCGGATAGTCGGTATTGAACCAGGAAACTATCATATTGAAGTGTATGCAGAAGGCCATATAGATTATGTTTCTGATGCATTTCATCTGGGAGAAGACCAAAGGGGCTTTCATATCGTCCTTTCAAAGAAGTTATCTGAAGAAGTCGTGGTCACAGCCACCCGGACTCCCAGGATTTACGCAGAAGTGCCGGTAAAGACCGAAGTCATCACTCAGACTGAAATCAAAAACAAGCAAGCTCAGAATCTTGCAGAATCTCTTTCTATGACCACAGGAATTCGAGTAGAGAATAAATGCCAGAACTGCAACTTTACTCAGGTCCGGATAAATGGAATGGAAGGAAAATACTCTCAAGTCCTTATCAACAACTCTCCTATTTTTTCATCTATGATAGGAGTTTACGGGCTGGAGCAGATTCCTTCAGAAATGCTGGATCGGATTGAAGTGGTCAAAGGTGGTGGTTCAGCGCTTTATGGAGGAAACGCAGTGGCAGGGGTCATAAATGTTATAACCAAAGAGCCCCAGTCCAACCAGACCTATTTAAAAATGCACCGGGAGGCTATCTCAGGACAGCCATTTTTCAATGTTGGTTTTCGAAGCAGTCTGGTAAGCGAGAGCGGCAATACCAAGGCCTTTCTGTTTGCCAATTATAAGAACAGAGAATCCATTGACCTGAATGGAGATGATTTTTCTGAGCTGGGCAGTTTAAATAACACCTCTTTTGGCGTTGATTTTTACAATCATTTTCCCGGAGTCAAAGGAAAACTAAAATTAGGATTCTTTCGGATTTTTGAGGAAAGAAGGGGGGGAGACTTATTTGAAAAGCCTCCCCATGAAGCCAATCTTGCTGAATGGGCAAAATCTGATTTAGTGGATTTTTCTGCCGATTGGGACCATTATTTAAGGGAAGACCTCTACTACAACTTCTCCTTTTCCTATCTGGATGCTGAGAGGGAGACCTATTATGGTTCCCATAAAGACCCCAACGCCTACGGGGCCACTCAGAATCCGATCCTGTTTTTAAACACCCAGGTAAATTATCAATCCAGCGGCCACCTTTTCACTCTGGGAGCCCAATACAAAGGAGAAAACCTTATAGACAGAGCCCTGGGGTATGACCGTCTGGTAGAGGAGGAATACAATGAACTGGGTCTTTTTTTTCAGGATGATTTTAAGTTGAGCAAGACATTTTACATTCTTGCCGGGGTGAGGATGAGCAAGCATTCTCTTCTGGACCGTCCTATTTTTATTCCCCGCATGAGCGTATTGGTTAATTTCAGTCCGGATTTAGGCTGGAGAACCACTTTTTCAACCGGGTACCGGGCGCCCCAGATTTTTGATGAAGATTTGCATATCACTCAAGTGGGAGGCCAGGGAATGGTCATTGAAAATTCTCCGGATCTGAAAGAGGAAAAGTCCTTCAGTCTCAGCACGGGAATGGACTTTGGAAGAGAATTCGGACAAAGTCTTCTTCAATTGAGTGTGGAGAGCTTCTATACCCTGCTTGCTGATACTTTTGTGCTGTCTAAACAGGAATTTGACCCCAGAGAAAATGCACTGGTTTTTGAAAGGATAAACGGCTCTGACTCAAGTACTTATGGGATGAGTATGGATTTTAGATACACATGGAGAAGCCGTTTTTCTCTAACCTTAGGTTGGACTCTGCAGAGAAGCCGTCTTCAGGAACCAGAGCCTGACTTCAATTCCAGACATTTTTTCAGAACTCCCAGCTCTTATGGATACGCAAGATTGAATTATGTAAATACGAGTATCCTTTGTGTAGAAGTTTCAGCTGAATATACCGGAACCATGAAAGTCCCGCATTTTTTAGGCTACATTTCTGAAGATAGACTGGAAACCACGGATCCATTTGTAGTGCTGGATTTGAAGTTGCACCGTCCCATAAACCTGACCTCTCACTATAATGTGAAGGTTTTTATTGGAGCATTCAATCTTCTTGATTCCTATCAAAAAGACCTTGATAAAGGGGCAGACCGGGATTCAGGGTATGTTTACGGACCGAGCAAACCCAGGTCTGTTTATGCTGGATTTGAATTTTCTTTTTAATCCCTAATAACCGGCCTCAGACATCCAAGGTCGTTTTTTAATTCTAAGATAATGGTTCTTATTTTTTAAACCATCCTTGACATGTAATCTGGATGCTTGTATTATGTAATTTAAAAACATGTAAATATGTATATTTATCACTCATAAGACAAATTATTAACCTGAATTATTCACGAGTCGAGGTTGCTGCAGATGCGAGGCACAAGGCATGATTAGAGTTGATAGAGTTTGTTTCGTTTCTCCAGTTTCTATGGATTCTTTAGGTTATTTGGTTTGGCTAATGCGTAAGGAGCGAGAAAAGCTAAATGTTTAAAAAAAACAAGGAGCAGCCGCAGGCTTCCTGAAATTCAGGTGTGGCTGAAGCGACTTTGAATGCGGTGAATTGTGAATGGTTAATGGTAAGTGGTGAATGGTAAATTGAAATAAATTTAGTTTTTTAAATGAAATACAATTCACAATTTACAACTCACAATTTATTGCTTTCTGAAAAAATCTTGTATATCGCTGAAAATAAATTAATAATAAAAACATCGCCATTTTTTTATGAATAGGTCAGGTTAATATTTTTTCAAGGAGTTTGAATTGAAAACATCAAAAAAATTAAATCTCTGGAAAAAAACAACTGCTTGGATTTCAAGAAACTGGGAAAAGACAAAACCATCGTCTGAGGTAAGAAAAGGTGCAGCAGCTGCTCTGGTGGTTTTGATTTTTATTGTGGGAGTGGTCAACGGTCTGTTTATTCGTCCCGGCCTGCCGGGGATTCTGAGTCCTTTAAGCGGGGTACTTTTCTATTTGTTGGCTGCGGCTGTGATGGGATTACTGATAGCTCTCTCTCTAAAGGTCCTTTTTGTTATGCCCCGTTTTATAACCCTGACCGGGATGGCCGCCCTAGCAGTTTTTGTCTATTACATGGCAGAGTTTCCGTTTGGAAATGGTTTCTTGGCTGGGATTGGGATAGGGATTGCCTGGGCGCTTATGGGCGGAGCTCTGGTTCATATTTTTAAGAAGGGTTTCAGTCTTTATTCCGTGCCCAAAAAGATTTTTGTTCTGGCAGCCCTTCTTGCTGCTTTGGGATTAAATGTTTATTTCATATGTTGGCTTGGCGATTCAGGCAGTTCTGATCATCTAATTGACCCAAGAGAGTTTGTTTCTGGAGTTGAACCTCTGAATATGCCGGACCCATCTCTTCCCGGTCCTTACGAAGTCAAGTATTTGACCTATGGGAGCGGAACAGATAAAAAAAGAGCAGAATTTGGTAAGGAAGCAGATATAAAGACCGAACCTGTGGATGCTTCAGCATTTGTGAAGGGAAGTCAAGGTTGGAGGATAAAGCTCAGGCATTGGTTTTGGGGGTTTGATTTTGAAAAATTTCCCAGGAACGGCCGGGTCTGGTATCCAGCGGGATCTGGTCCCTTTCCTCTGGTTCTTTGTGTTCACGGCAACCACAACATGGCTGAGTATTCTGATCATGGTTATGCCTATCTGGGTGAACATTTGGCCAGCCGGGGATTTATTTTTGTATCTGTGGATGAGAATTTTTTTAACGGACATTTTTTTGGTTCTTTAAAAAAAGAAAATGACGGCCGGGGCTGGATGCTTCTCCAGCACTTAAAGCTGTGGCGCAGGTGGAGTAAAAATAAAGAAAACCTATTTCATTCCCTTGTTGATATGAACAGGATAGGATTGATCGGCCATTCTCGAGGCGGAGAAGCCGCAGCCATAAGTGGTTCATTCAACCGGCTTTCCCATTATCCGGATGATGCCACAAAGGAGTTTGACTTTGGTTTCAATATCAGGGCGATTATAGCCATTGCTCCTAGTGACGGCCAGTATAAGCCGGCTGGAAAGCCCAATCCTTTGAAGAATGTGAATTATCTGACTGTTCAAGGAGCCCATGATGCGGATGTTTCCTCCTTTGCAGGGGCCCGTCAGTACAATCGAGTTGAGTTCACAGACGAGAATTATTGGTTCAAGGCCTATCTCTATTCTTACCGCTCCAACCACGGACAGTTCAATACAGTCTGGGGAGATAATGACTGGGGAATGCCCGGAGGATTGATACTGAACAGCAGAGCTCTTCTGGATGGAGAAAAGCAGAGAAAGATCGCTCGGCTTTATTTTACGGCTTTTTTGGAGGCCAGTCTGATGGATAAAAAAGGATATATTCCCATGTTCCGCGATTACCGCCGTGTTAAAGAATGGCTGCCTGAGGACATCTATATAAACCGGTTTGAAGATTCCCGGTTTAATGAAATCGCTCATTTTGAGGAAGATGTGGATGTGACCACTGCTTCCTTGAAGGAGAGTCGAATTTCTGCTCAGAATCTGGCTTTGTGGAGAGAAGAAAACCTTGGGTTCCGGAAAAACGGGACCAAGGATAACAATGTGGTCTATGTGGGATGGAGAAAACAGCAGGAGCAGGAAGAACAGCCTTTTTACTCTATTGACCTGACACAAAAGAGTGTAAAAAAATTGAACATAAATATGAATTCTTTTTTAATATTTTCTCTTGCTCCCTCAGAT
>CAYULB010000057.1:0-7226 GCA_964445575.1 uncultured Eubacteriales bacterium | reverse complement strand
AAAATTGAACATAAATATGAATTCTTTTTTAATATTTTCTCTTGCTCCCTCAGATGAAGAAATTTCAGAACCAAAAAAAGACTTAAAAGAAAAAGACAAAGATAAAAATAAAGAAAAATCAGATGAAAAAGAGAAAAAGAAAGACAATCATAAAAAACAAGAACCACTGGATATAAGTGTGGAGCTTGTGGACACCCAGGGAGATTCAGCAAAATTAAAGCTGTCTGAGTTCAGGAGTATTCCGCCTGTTTTGAAATCCCGTTTTACAAAAATGAACAAAGAAAACAAACTTTATGGTAAGTCCTATGAGCCTACCCTTCAAATTTTTGAACTTCCTCTTTCTCGTTTTGCATCCGCATTTCCAGAGTTTGACCCTGGCGAATTGAATAAAATAAAGTTTGTGTTTGACCAGGACCAAGAGGGAGTGATAATTCTGGACCGCATCGGAATCGGAACCCGTCGGCTTGACATGAAATAAAGTATTGGCTATCTTGATGAAGCCAGAGGAAATAAAATTCCTGGTTGGAATTCTTTTTGAAAACAGGAAAGGAGAGTGCTATGGCTGAAAAGATAATCGAATGTGTCCCTAATTTTTCTGAGGGCCGGGATAAAAAAGCCATCAAGGAAATCACTGATGAAATTGAAAAGGTGGAAGGAACAAAACTCCTGGATGTGGACCCGGGCCCTGATATGAACCGGGTAGTGGTTACCTTTATCGGAGACCCAGAAGCGGTCCAGGAAGCAGCCTTCAATTCCATAAAAAAGGCGGCTGAATTAATAGATATGTCCAAACACCATGGCTCGCATCCTCGTATGGGAGCCGCCGATGTGTGCCCTTTTGTCCCGATTAATGGAGTGACAGAGGAAGAATGCATAGAGATTTCGCGTAAAGTCGCCAAAAGAGTGGGAGAGGAGCTCGGCATTCCCGTCTATCTTTATGAAAAATCTGCCTCCCGGCCGGAAAGACAGAACCTGGCTTATATAAGACAGGGCGAATACGAGGCACTGCCTGAAAAATTGAAAAAACCGGAATGGAAACCTGATTTTGGACCGGCTGAATTCAATCCCAAGGCTGGGGCCACAGTTATTGGAGTGAGGGAATTTCTCATAGCCTATAACATAAATCTGAATACCAGGGAAGCCAAATATGCCACAGATATCGCGTTTGAGCTGAGAGAAAAAGGACGCTCTGCACGCCGGGGAAATACAGACCCTATCTACCTCTGGGGAGAAGAGATCATAAGATATAAAAAAGGCAGTTATCCCTGTGGCAACTGTGATTTTGTGGGAAAATCCATGGATGAGACCATAGAGCACTGTCAGAAAGAACACGGATATGACCTGGTCAAGCTCCTTGAGCTTCATGATATAGACCCCAAAAAACCAGAGGGAAGGCCGGTTAAAAAACCGGGTAAGTTCAAACACTGCAAGGCCATTGGATGGATGGTCCCTGAATACGACAGAGCCCAGATATCCATTAATCTGACTGATTACAAAGTCACCTCCATGCACCATGTGCTGGAAGAGGCAAGACAGCTGGCAGTGAAGCGGGGTTTGGTAGTCACCGGAAGTGAAATCGTGGGAATGGTTCCGTTCCAGGCTATTCTTCAGACCGGAAAATATTACCTGGAGAGGCAGGGCCGTTCCAAGGGTGTTCCCATAAAAGATATTCTTGCCACAGCGGTTCAGTCATTGGGTCTGACAGATGCCACAGATTTCAACATCGAAGAGAGAGTGATCGGGCTTCCCAAAAACCCGGAAGACTCGCTGGTGGAGATGAAAGTGACTGATTTTGTAGATGAAGTCTCACGGGGGTCAGCAGCTCCGGGAGGAGGGTCCATTGCAGCACTGGCAGGTGCTTTAGGGGCAGCTCTCGCCTCCATGGTCAGCAATCTATCGGCCAATGTACGGGGAAGCCAGGATGTTGACAAGGTTTTAAACCAAGCTGCTGAAAAGTGTCAGGAGATCAAGGATCAACTGGCCAGAGGTGTGGATGAAGACACTCAAGCATTTAATGCTTTTATGGAGGCCCGGCGCCTTCCTTCCAAAACAGAGAAGGAGAAAAAAGAGCGGCAGAAGGCCATGCAGGAAGGCCTAAAAAAAGCAGTTTCTGTTCCTATGAGAACAGCCGAACTGTGCTTCAAGACAATTGAAGTTGCCAGGACAGTTGCTGAAAACGGGAATCCAAATTCAGTGACAGATGTGGGAGTGGGAGCGGAAGTGGCTTTTGTTGGGGTAAAGGGCGGAATCTATAATGTGCTGATCAATCTCAAGGATATTAAAGACCCTGATTACTGCAGCCAGATGAGAGAGAGATGCAGCGCTTTGGAAGAAAAGGCTCGAAAAACCCTGGAATCTGTGGTCAAAACAGTCCGATCCCAATTATAGAAAAGATAGCCTCATACCAAAATTTCTTTATTCTTATGCTTTTGGATGGTTTCTTCCTGGAGCTGCTTGAGTTTTTTGGAAATTTTAACTGGATAATGTGGTTCGTCTTTTTGTATGGCTTTATATTTATCTTCAAGAAGGGAAAAATTTTCCTTAAATTGATTTTGTATTTCTGAGAGGGGAGGAGACTCATATACAATTTTTCCTTTGGACATGACCGGGATTAACAGAGGTTTTCCGTTTTTCAATTTTTCTTCCCTCAGAGCGATGATGTCATGGTCATACAATCCCTCATCAGAAGAAAAACGAAACACCTGCTTATCTGAAGTGAGGGAGACTTTTCCCGTACTTAGTTTGAGAACCGGTTCTCCGTTGTATTTGGTTATTTTATAGGCCATATCCAGATAAGGCGCATCTGCGGAGACGCCCATTTTCGTTCCCACTCCAAATGAATCGATTTTGGCTTTCTGAGACAAAACCTTTTGGATTTTGTGTTCGTCAAATGCCCCGCTGGCAAAGATCATGGTTTTTTCCAATCCATGTTCATTCAGTATTTGTCTTGCCTTTCGGCTTAATTCAGCCATATCTCCACTGTCCAGACGAATTCCTTTAAGGTTTTCACCTCTTTCAGCCATTTCTTTTCCTACCTGGGCAGCTTTTATGGTTCCTGATATTGAGTCATAGGTGTCTACAAGAAGGATAGAGTTTTCTGGAAAAGTCTGGGAAAAAGCCCGGAAAGCATTGATTTCCTTATCAAAGCTGGAAACAAAGGAATGAGCCATGGTTCCATACACAGGAATTCCGTACAGCTTTCCGGCCAAGACATTGCTGGTCCCGATAAACCCGGCCATGTAGCTGGCTTTGGCCACCTTTAAGGAGGCATCGATTCCTTGGGTCCGTCTGAATGAAAAGTCAACCAGCTTTTTTTCACCCGCTGCATGAACGCACCGGGATGCCTTGGTGGCGATCATGGACTGAAGGTTGATGGTATTTATCAAAAAAGTCTCCACAACCTGGGCTTCTATTAAAGGAGCGGTGACTTCCAGGATAGGCTCGTCTTCAAAGAAAAGGGTTCCTTCGGGCATAGCGTGCACATCCCCGTGGAACCGGAAATTCTCTAAATAGGATAAAAACTCAGATTTAAAAAGCCCTCTGCTTTCCAGATACCCAAGGTCGTCGTCTGTAAATTTTAATTCTTTCAAATACTTGAGCACCTCTTTCAGCCCGCAGCAAACAAAATAGCGCCGATGGGGAGGATAACGCCGCACAAAAAGGCTGAAGGTGGCGGGTTGGTTCATTCTGTGTTCCCAATAAGAGGCAGCCATAGTTAGTTCGTAAAGGTCAGTCAGGAGAGCCGAATTTTTAATTTTATCCATTTTTTTGGTGAAAGGTCACTTAAAGTCAATCCCTTGGGTTGATTTAAGGACCACTCCTGAATAAAGGTTTGAGACCTGGCTTAAAGTGAGAGCCTGGTCAAATTCCGAAAGAGCAGAGATTCCATCTGCGGGGACAATCACTTTAAACCATCTGAGTCCGGCAGAAGCAGCGGTGTGAAGAACACAGATATTAGAAACAGTTCCCACTATAACCAGATTTTCAACCTTCCATATACGGCTGAGATAGTGTTCAAGCCATGTTCCATAGAATCCATCATAACGCAGCTTCCGGCACACCACATCGTTCTTTTTTGGTTTGAGTTCCGGAATGATTTCCCATCCCCATGTGTTTTCTACGCAGTGTTTGGGCCATATTTCAAACTCAGGGTCATCCTCTTTCATGGTGTCCTGGGTGAAGGCTGCGGGCACATTGGATTCTCTTGCTGATTGGAGGAGTTTTTTGATCCGGGGAACGGTTTCTTTGGCTGCAGGAACCTTCAGGTTTCCTTTGTCTTTGACAAAGTCGTTCTGCATGTCCACGATAATGAGGGCTGTCTTTTTGGAAGACAGGGTGACTTTATCTTTATAAGATATGTCAGGGACTTCTACTTTTTTATTGGGGATGAATGGGAAACTCATGAGCTCTCTCCTTTTTTTAAATATTCATAGAAATATGATTCTTATTTTTATTTTCTCTTTTATGGCTAACTAGTGCTCTTTATTTTACTTTTTAAGTACAATGTGAACTGTATGGGCTTTAAATTCGCCGGCAGAGTCATCTGGAATAGTGAGAACCAGCTGCCCGGAATCGATCACAGCACCTTTGATTTTATCAATGACCTCGGGGTGCATCACATCCAGGCGGTAGCTCTTCCCGCTGATTCCTTCCACCATCAGATTCATGGTCTGTTCAGATTTATCTAAAGAGATGATTTTCAGTCCTGAATCAGGCTCTCCCACCCTGACAGAGGGGATAACCGGAAGGATTTCCAGACAAGGCTCAAACGAGATTTGAACCTGAAGTGGTTGGCTGTCTACAGGAAATTGGGCTATGACTTGAGTGACCTGGTGCTGCTCAATAGAATGAAAAGGGACCTCTGTTCCATTCACCTGAACCTGATTGACCTGCGTTCCCTTGGCCAAACAAGGAGCAAACTGCATCTCATAATCTTGTGCGTTTTCCGGCATGATATTCACAAAAACTGTGCTTTCATTCCTCTTGTAATCAAATGAGAATTTTGCGTTTCCCACTCGATAGTGTTTGATGTTCACATGCTTCCAGTTTCCGGGAAAATGAGGGGCAAAAATAATGTGTTTGCTGTGGGCATCACCCTCCAAACCGATCAACCCCCCCACCAGGGGAAGCACAGCCCCGGCAGTGGAGAATCCCTGTTGAGGAACCGCCTCCTGGGGCCATACATTCCGGATTCCGGAGAACACTTCCGTGACGCATCCCAAAGCATGGTCAAAAGTGTGGTTTACGGTGGACAAAAGGAGGGGATAACCGCTCAAGGGCATGTGATGTTTGTACAGAGCTGTGGTGACCCAGCTGGATAAAAAAGGCCACACCGCACCATAATTGTAATTGAGAGGTTGAAAGTATTGGCTGTGAGGGGAAATGCTGCGGATTCCCCAATCCGTGGTGAGCTCAGACGAACTGAGCCTCTCCAGAGAGAGCCGGGTTCTTTGTTTATCTCCCAGTCCCCACATCAGACCAACCGCATTCCAGGGAGAGATTTCTTTGACTGTCTCGCCTTTGTTGTTGAAAGCATACGCATAAAATTGATTTTCCGGGTCCCAAAATTTTTCATCAAAGGCGTGCTGGGCTTTTTGGGAAACCAAAACGGCCTGTTTATAAAAATCGGTTTTATCAAGAATTCGTGACAAGGCCTCCATGGATTGAGCAGCTCTCACCCAGACGGCCCCCAAATAGATATCTGTCTCAATCCCGGTCAGCGCTCCGTATTCCAGAGCACCAAGACCCGCAGAACTGTTGTCCATAAGACCGTCTTTGTTTTTATCTGTACTGAGACACCATTGAAAGGCCTTGGCCAGAGAAGGCCAGCTTTGTTCAATAAAGTCTGTGTCTCCGGATAATTTCATATAGTCATACATAGCAGCTATGTAATAAGGAGTGGTGTCTCCATGGATATACCCGTAAGGGTAGTCTTCCCACCAGTCAATATATCCTTGAGCTTGAGAAAGTTCATGAGCCATTTTTCCGTCATCACGCTGCCATTTTTGATTGAAAGCCAGGATTTCTTTCACTTCTTGATGGGCTCCGTAAGAGAGCATGCTGAAAGAATTGATATAGGAGTCTCCCCCAAAAAACCATCCAAATCCAGGGCGGCCCGAGGTTCCCGAGGCTCCTAGACCAGCGACAATCCCTTTGCCCAGTTCGGGATGGTCCACGATGAGATTGTCAAAAGTGACTTTAGCCCATTCAAAAGCCAGATTGATTTTAGGATTAGGTGTCATAAGCTGAAGGGTGTTTTGGCTGAGGTTTTTAAAATGTTCTTTCACTTCTTGATAATAATATTCTGGATCTTGTTGCAGCTTTTGATAAACTGAAGCTGTCTGGTCGCGCTTCCCTTTGCCTCCAGCAATGCATATGGGGATGAATCTGTTTTTTACTTCTTCTGGGTCTTTGATTTCAATCTTGAATTCGTTGGGGCTGTCAGAAAGCATGTGGGCAGGAGTGTAGGATAGTCCTGAGGCGGCCGGAGAACCCACAAAAGCATGATTTTTCCCGGTAGGTTCTGAAATCACATAGGCTTTTGCTTTGTTATCCCAGTAAGCATACTGGCCTCCGATACCTGCCGGCCACATTGGCTGGAGCACAGGTAAAAATCCGCAGACAATAGTGAGAGGCACTGAAGAATCAATACTGAGGAGAATGAGGCTGCCGGGCTCCTTGACCGGAGTAATGTACACAGCTTGGACAGTGAAAGATTGATAAGTATAGGTCAAAGTGGTGGCCCAGGGAGACACGGAAATACGGTGCACAATATCCCTGGCATGAATGGGCCGGGTGGATTCGCGGGTAAAAAATGAGAATTGAAAGCTGCGGATGAGCTTCAGGGGATAAGCCCAGGCTTCAAATGAACCACTCTCATCTCCCAGCAGAGCGAACCGGCGCCCCACTTTATTGAACGGAGTGCCGGGACGGGCCAGCCTCTCTAGTTGAATGTCACTTTTTTCAATTTTAAAAGCAGGGATAAATCCTTTTTCTTCAGAGTATAAAAAATTAAAGGTTAGAATCAAACCCATTAAAATGATGAATGTTTTTTTCATGGCTTCCTCTTTAAAGAATTTAACTTCTAGTATAAACACTTCCTGAAATTGTTCAAGAAAAACAGGGGGGCAGTTCTCTTTTTCACAAAGAAAAACCAATCACATCGTGAAATATATTCTGGAGGACAAATAAAGAGCCCCTCTGCTTAAGACTAATGAACCTTGATT
>CAYULB010000056.1:0-13621 GCA_964445575.1 uncultured Eubacteriales bacterium | reverse complement strand
GTGAGTGGTGAGTTGTGAGTTGTGAATGGGGAATGGGGAAGTAGGCTTATAGTTTATTGGGAGAATTGGATGAAATATTTCTCCAGGGTATTTTTGCCTAAATACCCGGCATGTTGTTCCCTTATCTTTCCCTGACGGTCAATGATAATGGTAACAGGAATGTACGGCCCGGGCTGGTAATCCTGAACAAACTGTTCTGTGCCCATCACCAGAGGATAGTTTATTTCATACTGTGCGGCAAATTTCTTAACCACTTCTGCCCCTTGGAAGTCTAAAGACACACCCAAGATCTCCATGCCTTTATCATGGTACTTCTTGTACATATCTATAAATCCTGGGATTTCTTCTCGACAGGGAGGACACCAGGTAGCCCAAAAATTGATGAACAGAACCTTTCCCTCAAAATCATTTAAAGTGACCTCATTTCCATCCAGGTCTTTGAGCACAAAATCCGGAGCATCCGGAAGCTCACTTCCCTGGCTGACAGCCACATAAGGGAAGAAAAGAACGGCAGAAACAACTGAAAACCCCACAGCTAAAAGCATCCATTTTTTCATGACTCACTCCATTTGAATTCAATATTCTATAATTACGATATTAATTGTAGGATATATAACAAAAAAAATCAACCTGTGAATTGAGAAAACTATTTACTGTTTTCCTTTTACTGTTTACTACTTTTTTACAAATATCCTCCCAGGGCATTCACGAATCGAGATTGCTGCAGATGCGAGGCGAGCAAAATGTGTTTATCTAATTTATCTAGATTATCTGGTTTTTTTGGTTTAAATGAGTGAAACAAGCGAGACAGACAGAAAAAAACAGTACCGTGATACCCGTTCACCATTTTTTTTGTCTAAAAAATCAAGTTTGCGAGACGGGCGAGAAGCGTTTGCTGCGTTAATCGCGTTAATTGCGTTAATCGCGTTAATTGCGTTGGGGAAAAACAGTGAATTGGGAACGGGAAATTGTTCATGGTAAATGGCGAAGGGAGCCCAAGCCATACCTGAATTTCACTAAAATTTGTACACCACAGCAGCCCAGGTAAAACCTGCCCCGAACGCCGCCATGACAATCACAGAACCTTTCTTGAGCTTTCCCTCACTCTTGAGTTCATGAAGGCCCAATGGTATGGTAGCCACAGACATATTTCCGTATTTATGTATGTTTGAAAACACCTTTGCATCAGGCAGCTTCAGCCTTCTTCCAGTCGCCTGGATGATGCGGATGTTGGCTTGATGAGGAATCAAATAATCGATCTCTTCTCTTTTAATTCCTGCTTTTTTCAAAGCCATTAAAGCTGCCTCGCCCATTCGCTTGACAGCGTATTTGAAAACCTCATTGCCTTTCATATGCAAATAATGGAGGTCCTGCTCAACTGTTTTACGGGAAGCTGGCTTCATGACTCCTCCAGCAGGAAGTATGAGAAGTTCACCCAGCTCTCCGTCTGCTTTCCAGTATGAGGAAAGCATACCGCTCTCATCATCTGATTCTTCACAAACCACAGCTCCTGCTCCGTCCCCAAAAAGAACACAGGTATTGCGGTCCTTCCAATTTGTTATTTTGGTAAGACACTCTGCTCCTATAAGCAGAATCCTTTTGGCTATTCCGCTTAGAATGATTCCCTCAACCACCACCATGCCGTACAAAAATCCAGTGCATCCTGCGGATAAATCAAACGCCGGCACATGGTCTGCTTTTAAGCCTTTCTGCACCCATGTGGCAGTGGAGGGAAAAATGGTGTCAGGAGTGGATGTGGCCACAACAATCAAGTCTATGTCTTTTATTTTAAGCCCCGCGTCTTTGACTGCTCTTCGGCCGGCAGCAACAGCCATATCAGCTGTGGTTTCATCTGGTGCGGTTATGTGTCTCTCTTTGATTCCTGTCCTTGTGGTTATCCATTCGTCAGAAGTATCCACCATTTTTTCAAGATCCTGATTGGTCAATATCTTCTCAGGCACATACATCCCGGTTCCTATTATTTTTATTCGGGAGGTTTTGTTTTTTTTCATCCTGCTTCCGCACTTGCCTTTTCTTATAAATAATTATAAATAATATAGTCTATTCAAATCGTATTTAATTTGCAAATGATAAAAAAGAAATATAGAATTCAAAGAAAATGTCAAGGACATCTTTTAAATTTCTTTGGGGGATCCTCCTGCTCATCTATATTCCCCTTATGCTTCCTGTAAAGTGCGGAGCGCAACTTATACTGGGGCAGTATGAGGACGAAGCTCCTTTTCGGACCTGGAACACATTCGGAGTGTGGACTGGCTTTTCCCTGAGCACAGGCGGAGCCCATTATGCACAAGCCTTAGACTCCTCCACTGCCCTCACCAATCCCTCCCAGTTAAGCAGGCTCCCTAAATTTACAGGTGTTCTCAATGGTTCGCTCAACCAGGCGACTTTTTTCAAATATTCTTTGGTCAACACTGGGCCCATTTTTACAGACGAAAATCTCTCTCTTTTGATTTACTCCCTGGACTACGGCGGAGTATCAGTCAATTTAAATGGATGGGGGCTTGCCCTGAGCACCTCTATCTTGGAAAACTATGACCGGCCAACTGTTTTTTCCCAGTATAGGCAGGGCGGCTCCACGCTGTACAAACTTGAGTTTGAGCAAACCGGGTTTTTAAGGAATATTAATTTTGCGGTCTCCAAAAACCTGGGAAAACAGGTGCTGTTGGGTCTGGGGTTTAATTTTGTGACCGGAAGTATAACCAAAAGACTTGAGGAAGAATACTACAGCGGTGCCATTATCATCACAGACCATAAATCTCACAAACTAAAGGGATTTTATCTTAACGGAGGAATCACTCTCCATTTATCTGATAATTTTCAGGCTGCTGCTGTTTTCCGGACTCCTTATAAGAAAACAAGCGACAGTGACAGTGTTCTTGGATACGAAGCTCCCTCCGCTGGAACAGATATTGAGGTGAAGTCCCAGGAAGCTTCAACTTTCTCTCAGCCTTTGCTTTTGGGAGGAGGCATTCATTACAGATTTTCTGACAGATTCAGGGCAGCTGCTGATGCAACTTTTTTTAACTGGGCAAAATATAAAGCTGTATTTTTTGGAGAAGAGAGACCCAGAGAATTTAAAAACATTGTGACTTTGGGAGCTGGCATTGAATACATGAGCCGGGTTGAGATTTTTGGTATTCGCTTCGATATTCCCTGGTGGCTGGGAGTGCATTACGACCCTCAGCCCATGAAAAACCCGAATTCCTTTTATCTTTACGGGACCTTTGGAACCGGGTTGGTTTTAGAACGATTTTTCCTACATGCAGGGGCTTCATTTGGATATGAAAGGGGCTCTGGGGACCGGTTGAGGGGACGGAAAGTGGTTTTGACCCTAGGATATAGGTTAAAGGAGTGAATGAGGAATGGGAAAAGCGAGACGGGCGAGAAATGGCAAATGGGGAACGGCGATGAAAAAGATGGTGATTGTCCTCGCCGTCATACTTACAGCCGTCTTTGTATCATCAGCACAGTACGGCGGGGAAAACGACATCATAAGCATTAAAAAAGCGCCTGAAGTCGTTCAAGCCATAACAGGAATGAATCTGGATGTCCTTTTTCAAAGAGAAGGCCGGATCTTTATTGTTGCAGCCCCTCAAGACCTCATCAAATTAGAGGAAGCAGGGATTCTCTATTCTTTTGAAAACAGCCGCTTTTCTGCCCCCCCCGCAAGCACGGCCTCTTCCCAGGGCGGCATCAATGGAGCCTATCACTCCTACTTGGAACTGGAACAGGACCTGTTTCTCCTAGAAAGCTCCTATCCCCAGCTTGCCCAGATCAAAGTCATTGGAACCTCACATGAGAATCGTCATCTCTATGCCCTAAAAATAAGTGACCACGTCACAGAGCAGGAAGATGAAGCTCAAATCATTTTCCTGGGATGCCATCACGCCAGAGAGTGGATCTCAGTGGAAGTCCCCTACCTGATCGCCAAACATCTCTTAGAAAATTACTCGTTAGACCCTGACATCCAAAACCTGGTTAATCAGAGCGAGATCTGGTTCGTCCCTCTGGTCAACCCGGATGGGCTTGTCTACAGCATCTATTTTTACCGCTACTGGAGAAAAAACAGAAGAAATAATGGGGACAGCTCTTATGGAGTGGATCCCAATCGAAACTATGGATATCAATGGGGCTATGACGATACAGGCTCCAGCCCAATTCCTTATTCATCTGTTTACAGAGGACCCTCTCCCTTCTCAGAGCCCGAAACTCAAGCGGTCAGAGACTTAATAGCCAGAAAAAATTTTCAGGTCCTGGTAAGCTATCACAGCTACTCTCAGATCATACTCTATCCGTGGGGATATACCGAGGAACCCTCCCCGCTAGACGATCTGATGTACGACCTTTCTGAACAAATGTCAAATAAAATGGAACAGGTTCATGGAACCGTGTATGAATTTGGAAGAACTGGAGAGTCCTTGTATCTCACCAATGGGGATACCACAGACTGGAGTCTGGGGGTTTATGGAATTCCTTCTTTTACCATAGAACTCCCTCCCGTTGATATGCTGTCAGGAGGATTCTTTAACAGTGAACAGGATATCATCCCTATTTTCCAGGAAAACCTTCCCGCAGCTCTGTTTTTAATTGATTGGGCTGTTGAACAGCACTCTCAAACCTCCCAGCCTTCTCCCCCTGTGTATCATCACCTTCCAGATGATAAAGCAGAGGAAGTGATCAAGAAGTAGAGCTTCCTCTGGCCTGATCCCTTCATAAAACAGTGAGTGGTAAGGGGTAATTGGTGTTAATAAAAAAAAGCGAGACAGGCTAGAAAGGCTAGAAAGGCTAGACGAGCGAGAAGCGTTTATTGCGTTACTTGTGTTTATCTCGTTTGTTGCGTTTGTCTGGTTTTACTAGGCGAGAAGTGCGAATGGAACGAAATAGACCAGACAGACTAAATAGACAAGAGAGATGTAAATGGTGGTGAGTTGTGAGTGTTGAGGGGTTCTTCAGGGACTTGACAAATCTGGAAGAAACCTAAAGAATATCTGTTCTGTACCATAAAGGAAGCAGGTATAGATCAATGGTTCGACTACTCACAACTTTTTTCTCAAACCAGGAAATTCCTCCCGCATCCAGCGAAGGACTTCCCTACTGGATATTCTGGTTTATGCTGTGCCTCATTCTACTCCTGCTTGCGTTTATTTTTCTCAGAGATAAAGAACTGCGCCAAAGACTGGACTCTTTTTTTATTGGAATCAGAAAAAGAATCAAAAAAATGAGGCTGCAGCAGATATTAAAAAGAGAGCAAAATAAAATAGAAAACATTTTCGGGGAAATAGGAAAAACTGCCTGGGCAAACAACATAAAAATACCTTCTTCAGATCCCATATCAAAACAAATCATCCGTCTGGAAGAAAAAATATCTGAGCTGACCGAAGAAAAAAATGAATGCCTGTTTCAATTGGAGAGCCTTGAAAAAGAGCTTGAAATGTTCAAACAAAAAACCGAACAGAATCTACAGGAAATCAAAAACAAGATCTCACCCAAAAGGCAGAAACTGCAAACACTGCAAAAAAAAGAAAAAGAGATTGAAATGGAAATCACCCAAAAATACTTTGTTATGGAACAAAACGCAAAGAAAATCACTCAAGCCCGAAAAGAGATTTTAGAACTGGAAGGCTCTGAAGAATTGAGTGAAGAGGAGGGAAAATCAAAGATACAAAACCTCGATGAGCAAATAAAAAACTGGCAAAAGAAGAAAAAAAACGCAGATGAAAAAATAAAAAATTTAGTTAAAGAAAAAACAGAGGTTGAAAATAAGGTCAAACAGACATCTAAAGAAATCGATAAGCTCAACCATCAGATAAAAGAGATAGAAAATCAAGAGAAACAGCAGAGCAAAAAATTCAAAAAAGAAACCAACGAATGGGAAAAAAACAGAGATAAACAAATGGAAAAAATAAACAAAATGGAAGAGGAAAAATCTCCTTTTTTTGAAAAGCTGGGCAGGCTGGCCAATGAACAGAGGGTCAAACACAAGGAACTTTCCATTTATTATTCCAAAATAGACAGAAGTGAAAAAAGAATAAAAAATATTCAGAAGCAAATCAAAGATATAACATAAATCACGGAACTTCCAACTGTTGAACAAAATGCAAAACAACCATATGAAAAAATCTCAAGCTGTCCGTGCTGTGGTCTTTGGAGTGGTCCAGGGCGTCGGATTCAGGCCTTTTGTGTATCGACTTGCTCACCGGTTCAGCTATAAGGGATGGGTGAAAAACATCGGTTTTGGAGTTGAGATACATCTAGAGACAAAAAAAGAACAGGATTTCAATCCCTTTTTCCAGGCCCTTCAAGCAGAAAAACCACCTCTTTCCCAGATAGAGAGAACGGACATACAACCGGATAAATTTCTTGACTGCAGGAAATTTGAAATCAAAAAGAGCCAACAAAGCCAAAGTTTTGTGTTTATTTCTCCTGATATATCTGTCTGCGAAAACTGCAGGAAAGAAATGTTCGATCGCAGAGACAGGAGGTTTCACTACCCCTTTATAAACTGCACTGACTGCGGGCCGCGCTATACCATTGTAAAAGCACTTCCCTATGACCGGAGCCAGACAACCATGGCTCATTTTCAAATGTGCCCGGACTGCACCAGAGAATACACAAATCCTTTAGACCGGCGCTATCATGCCCAGCCCATTGCCTGTCCAGAATGCGGACCTGAAATTGAACTCATAAAAAGCTCAACCGGAGAAACCATAAACGGAGGAATCCAGAAAGCAGCCTCTCTGATACAACAGGGTTTTATTCTGGCTGTCAAAGGCTTGGGAGGATTCCACCTGGTCTGTGATCCGTTCAATCCAAAAGCAGTCAACCGATTGAGGGAAACAAAAAAACGGAAGACAAAACCTTTAGCTCTCATGGCTTCAAGATTGGATATCATTAAAAAATACGCCCGTATGAATTCTGCAGAAAAGGAACAGCTTTGTTCAGCCCGAAAGCCTATTGTCCTGCTGCGCAAAAAAAAGGACATCCCGGGCATTGCGCCTCACTTAAATGAAATAGGATTTATGCTTCCCTACACTCCTCTTCATTATCTGCTTCTTCAGGACCTGGACTTGATTGTTGCCACCAGCTCAAATCCAAAAGACTCGCCGATCATGAAAGAAGAAAAGGAAGGATTGGAGAGTCTTTGTGATTTTATATTATCCCACAATCGCCCCATCTACATGAGAGCTGATGACTCGGTGATGAAAATCGTAGATAAAAAGCCTCTGTTTTTAAGAAGAGCCCGGGGCTATGTTCCCTATCCTCAATCTGTTCCTGAATCTCTGAAATCCTCCCGTCAGATACTGGCGCTGGGAGGAGAACTGAAAGACACCCTCTCCCTCTATAAAAACGGATATGTGATAACAAGTCAGTTCCTGGGAGACTTGGATGAATATCAGAATTATAAATATTTTAAAGAGACCCTGGAGCATCTTTCTAAATTGTTTGAATTCAAGCCGGAGGTAGTGGTTTCTGACCTTCATCCAGATTTTCACACCACCCGGTATGCAGAAAGAATGGGTATCCCGCATCTTAAGGTCCAGCATCATTATGCCCACGCTCTTGCCGCCATGCTGGAGCACCAGGTGGAGCCGGGAAAAAAGGTCCTGGGCGTTATATGGGATGGATTCGGATACGGAGAAGATGGAACGGCCTGGGGAGCTGAATTTCTTATTTGTGATTACAACCAGTACCAAAGAGCCGGACACTTCAAGTACCTGCCTCTTGCAGGAGGAGACCTGGCTGCCAAACAGCCGTGGCGGATGGCCCTTGCCTATCTCATGGATGCTTTTAAAGGCCCTCTTCCCTCAGTTTCTTCCCTATCCAAAATCAAGAGCAGGGATATCACGGCTGTCCAGAAGATGATCCGCAACAAATTCTGTTCTCCCTCCGCTTCAAGCTGCGGAAGACTTTTTGATGCGGTCTCTTTTCTTACCGGCCTTGCTCCTGAAGAAGTGGAGTTTGAAGCTGAAGCCCCTATGCGGCTGGAGGCTTCTGCAGACGAAAAAACAACAAGTTTCTATAACCATGAAATAACCGGTGATTCCATGCCCTATGTGGTCTCTTTTTCAAAAACCATACGCTCTCTCATCCACGACTTAAATGAAAATGTGCCGGTTCCGGTGATCTCAGCTAAATTTCATAACACCCTCTCAAACACTATCATTGAAATGTGTGAAAAATCACGGGAAGCTCAGGGAGTGAATGATGTGGCGGTGGCAGGAGGGGTATTTCTAAACAAATATCTTCTCAGCCGCACCATAAGCAGGCTCAGAAATCTGAATTTCAAGGTCATCCGGCCTGTCCAATATTCCCCTAATGATGAACTGATATCCCTGGGCCAAATCGCATATGCCTTAGCAAACAATCGATAAATAAGATTACTTTTCCTCCTGTACTTTTCACTGTTTTTTTCCTTTATTTAGCTGCTGGTGTCAGGTTTATTTTGGTTTATTTTGGTGCCTCTGCTTTTTTCACAAAATCTGTGGAAAAATTGTGAAAAAAACACCCTTTTTTTAACGTATTTCTAAAAGTTACTGGTAGATATGACAGATTGCACAAGAACTTGTATACTTTTTTTAAGTTATTGTTATGATTAGGGTTAGACGTAATTTATATAAAACAAATAACTTACAATTCCCTTCCCCTGAAAACAAAAAAAGTCTATCGAATATCTAAGAAATCTAGCCTTTTAAAAAATCGTTGATAAAAGCTGCAGGAGCGTCTAAAAACAGTACCGTCGTCTAAAAACAGTACCGTCATACCTGTTCACCTAGTTTTTTTCATCTATTTTGTCTATTTAGTCAGGTAAGTTTGCATCTCTAGGCTAAAATTCGATCTTATCTATGCGCAGTTTAATGCCTCCGGTAATGGACAAGGTCATATTGACAATCAAGGCCAAGAGAAATCCTAGCCCTCCCAGAGCAATAAATCCAAGCAAACCGCCGAAAATCCCGAATAAAATCCCGCCGTGGATTTTTCCTTGAAGCGAGCTGAAAAAAACAGGAAGGGTCTGAACAAAATCAGAAAAAAGCGAGGTCGCTCCCACTACAGCTCCGCCGGCCAACCCCAGAATAATTCCTAATATCCCAAAAAACAGAAAAAACGAGGAGGGATTGATAAAGCGGGCAATGCAATTCGGCTCGTTGTAATTTTCGCCAGGGATGGGCTTTTTTTCTTTTTTGACCGGCTTCCTTTCTTCCCGCGTCTCGAATTCTTCAGTCTCTCCTCTTTCATCCCAGGAAATCTGAGAAAAGTCTTTGCTGTCCTCTTCGTCTTCCTTCTCTTCGAACTCTATCTCCTCTTCCTGCTCTTCTCTCTCCTCCTTTTTATCTGATTCATCTGATGTGATTTCGCAAACCGGACAGGATTGGTCAGGAGAATCGAGAACAAAACCACATTCAGGACATTTAGCTTTTTCTTGGCCCAATCTTCCGCCGCAGTATTCACAGACCTCTGAGCGGATATCATTTTCAAACCCACAGTAGATGCAAATAGCTTTTCCCTGCTGCAGAGAGGGAGGGTCTGACTCCACCCATTTGTCCCCATCAAAATAATACCACTTTCCTGATCGGGCTCCGATAGTCCAGCATTTGCCGTTAGGGTCGTTTAATCTCAGCTTTTTCAATCTGTACCGGAACTCTCTCTCAGAGATCTTTTTCTGCTTGAATTTCTTTTTTAATTCCTGAAATTGATTCTCGACTTCTTCGAATTTCTCACGCATTTCAAATAAATTATAAATAACCCACTAAACCCATACAAGAAAAATTTAAAGCCCCCTAGAAAAAAGGGGATAGAATCTGCAGCAGGCTGAATCCTTTTATAGGTGCGGGAATAAAAGATAGGATAAATATTATCAGAACAATAACACTCAACCATTTTCGCCCGGATGACAAAGAAACTTCCTCGTCCATAACAGGAGGATGTCTCAATCCCAAAAAAGAAATGAGGAGCGCCCAGACAAACCATCCTATCCAGAAAAAAATCCCCATTATGATAAAGCCGGCCAGGATATACTTGGCATACTCTTTCACTTTCCGTCCTATGAGGGAATAAAGCACATGCCCGCCGTCCAGCTGTCCGATGGGAAAAAGATTGAGTGCTGTCACAAAAAGTCCCACCCACCCGGCAAAGGCAACAGGATGGACCACCACAGCACTCGCAGGCATGGCCTCTTTAAACAGGATGGCTCCGGCCACCCTCATAAGGAGGGGGTCGCCGAACAGCAGGGTCCCTTCCTGCGGCAGTAAAGGGACGACTTTTGATTGAGAGAGACCGTAGATGACTGCTGGTACAGCAAAGATAAAGCCTGCAAGAGGGCCTGCTACCCCAATGTCAAAAAGCTGTTGCTTGCGTTTTATCGGAGACCTGATCTTTATGAATGCTCCCAGGGTCCCTATGAGAGTGGGAGCAGGAATAAAGAAAGGAAGAGTGGCGTTTATTTTATAATAACGGCAGGTCAGATAGTGCCCCATCTCATGGGCCAGCAAAATCCCTATCAAAGCGACCGCATAAAAAAAGCTCAAACCCAAAATCTGGGGGTCTCTCAATATTTCAAAAGTCAAGGGAATCTGTTCTGGCTGAGACAGACTTTCTGCATATTTGTAACTCAAACTCCAGGTGATTCCTACAAAAAAGGCCGAAGCTGCAGTGACTGTGAAGAGAAGAGCGTTGAGCCAGGGCCGGTCTTTAGAGAAAAAGGAGGTTTTTTTCCTGGCCGTCCGTCTTGATGTTTCTTCTTCGTTATCCATATTAACCTGAACTATTCATAAAAAAATATAATAACCTGGATTATTCACAAGCCGAGGTTGCTGCAGATGCGAGGCACAGAGTGCGAAGCTGTGGTCCTTCACCGCGAGTACCCTGTAACGAAGCAGATGCAGTGAGATCGGCTTGCCTTAATGGTAAAAAAATGGCGATTAAAATGAAAGTAAAAACAAACAAAAGGTTTTCAGTTATCATTTTTGTAAAAAGCATGTAAATCCTTGAAAGCAAAACAAAAGATTGAACATCGCCATTTTTTTATGAATAGGTCAGGATAATTAATATAAAAATAGGAGTGACTTCCATCACTCCTATTTCACATAAATCGCAAATGAATTATCAGTGGATGAGTAAACTATTCCAGTTTTTTTGCTTTTTCCTCCAGCTCTTCCCTGGTTTCCTTATGGTCTGGATCAGGAATACAGCAGTCCACAGGGCACACCGCTGCACACTGCGATTCGTCATAATGGGGCACACATTCTGTGCATTTATCTGGGTCAATGACATAAATCTCTTCCTCTGCTGTGATTGCTTCATTGGGGCATTCTGGTTCACACGCGCCACATAGAATGCATTCTTCTGTAATCAAATAAGCCATTTTTGCCTCCTTATAAAAATTAAGGATTCATTATATAATTTTTTTCAAAATTTTCAATGAGGTCCTCAGTTTAATTCATCTCCCCCATCTCCTCGGCTTTCTGGGAAGCTTCATAACCGTAGTAAGTTTGAGGATAATCCTCTGAAATCTTCCTGTACAGCTCAAGAGCTTTGTCTTTTTCGTCCTTTTTTTCAAACAGCTCTGCTTGGTTAAAAAGCACAATATCCAGAGCAAGGTACTGGGGGTCATTCTCTTCTATTTTTTGGTAGATCTCCAGAGCTTTGTCCCATTCTTCTTGTTCTTTAAATATTTTTGCTTTAAGAAGCAGACCTTGATGATAAATAAGGTCCTTTCTTGATTCAGGGACCCTCTCCAAGAAACTGAGTGCCTCATCAAACTGCTGTTTCTCTATGTAATACTTAGCCAAGTATATATAGCCCATTCGGGTGAACACTCCTTTTCCGGCCAGCTCCTTTAGGTCTTGGATTTTTTCGGGATTTTCATATAATTCCTGATTCACCTCATTTATCTTGGCTAACAGCTCACTTTGCTTCTGCAGGTTCTGAGCTTTGATGTAACGAGAAACCAGAAATATGAGAAAAATAAAAGCGACAATCCCGATAACAGCAGCGACCTGCTTGGTTCTCTTTTTTATAAAATCATAAGCATTATTTATAAAAATAGAGAGCTCGTTGGCTTTTAATTTCCTTCTTTCTTTTCTCTTCATGAAAAGCTCCTTTTTTTACTTTCAGAACTTTGGGATGCGCTTAATTTTTTATCATATATTTCTAAAAATCTCAAGACGGATGAAATGCTGTTCAGGGTTCAGTGAAATAAAAATGAGGACTGTCAAAGTGTTATGTGTTATAAGCCCATTACCTCTACCAGTTTTTTGAACAAATCCGTATTGTCATAATATCCCACAAATTTTTGGTAATTTTTTCCTATGGAAAAAACAGGTACAGGAGAAGCTGTATGTCCCCCTGTTGTCCAAGCTATTCCTGCTTTTCGGCTTAAAATTTCTAAAACTCTCAAGCCAAAAAGGGCATCATTGGGTTCTTTAAAAGAGCGGTAAAGCTCTTCTTTTTCTTTTTCAGTGAGGATTTGAAGGCCAAACTTCTCTTGAATTGCCCGCATCAGATCTTCGGTGCTCTGTTCTTCCCTCACTGTATCTCTTTTATAAGGCTCGAGCCAGTCCCGGTAAAATTTCTCCAGAGAAAGAGTTTGGTTATTGAGAAGTCCTAGGGATAGACGGGAACCAGAAAATTCAGAGCCCAGGGTCATGCCCCCTGTTTCATGGTCTGCTGTCACAATAATAAGGGTTTCGTCCGGCCGTTCACAATAAAACTCATAAGCCCTGAAAACCGCTTCATCAAATTCCATGACCTCTTTTATCATTGTGGCAGCATCATGGTCATGAGCAGCCCAATCGATTTTTCCGCCCTCTACGACCATGAAAAATCCTTGATCACTGTCAAGAAGCTGAATAGATTTATCCACATACTGGACCAGGGATATTTCCTGGACTCCCCTATCAATAACATAAGGCAGGGCATCCTCTGAAGTTAAAGTCTCGTTTACGGCGATGATTCTTTCATCTCTGTTTTGGCTGCCAAGTGAAAGAAATTCGCTTTCCGATTGAATGACTTTGTATCCTTTCTTGCGGGCCGTTTCAAGAATATTCTCCTGGAGGCCTTTTCTTCCTGAAGGATATTTAATCCCCCCGCCCCCGAAAAAATCAAATCCACTTTCTACCATCTGCTGAGCGATTTCATAATATTTCTGCCTGTGATTCACCCCGGCGTAGAAACAAGCTGGAGTAGCATGATTCAAGGGCACATTAGAGATGATCCCCACTTTCATCCCCTTTTCTTTAGCCATCTCTGCTATGGTTTTAAACTCCTTCTTATTTGATTCATCTCTATTGATTCTTCCGTTTATGGTCTTGTGACCGCTGGCTATGGCAGTAGCCGCTGCTGCGGAATCAGTTATGTAAAAGTTTGAAGAAAAAGTTGTCATAAATCCTGTTCCCGGAAAATTCGAAAAATTGAGCTTCTCTACTTGAATCCCCTGCTCCTTTAAAGCCCCCAGCATTATCTCAACCGCATGGATTTGAGCCAATCCCATACCATCTCCAATAAAAAGGAACACATACTTAGGTGACAGGATGTCCCTGTTTACTCCACCGTCCTGACACGAAGAAAGACCAATAAATAAAATAGTTACCCATAAGAAAGCTGT
>CAYULB010000055.1:0-14006 GCA_964445575.1 uncultured Eubacteriales bacterium | reverse complement strand
AAACTATAGAGTTAGTTGAATAAATGAGAAATTACTTAGAGCTGCGTTTTTGAGGTGAATACGGAATAATTATCGTTCCACAATCTCGACCCTTCGGTTTCTGGCTCTGCCTTCATCCGTGGAATTGGAAGTGACCGGTGCCAGAGAGCTCACTCCATTGGCTTCTATTTGGTCTGGGTCGACTCCATAATCCTGGATCAGAGCGTTTTTCACTGCTTCAGCTCTGTTTTCCGAGAGAGTCATGTTGGATTCAAAGTCTCCGGTATTGTCGGTGTGTCCTACGATAAAATATTTTTTATCCGGATGGTTTTTCAAAAAGGCAGCGATTTCTTTTAAAGCGGATTTGGATTCTTCCTTTATATTCCATTTGCCGGTATCAAAATGGATGCCGTATATAGATACAAATCCGCTCATTTCAATGTTATCTTCGATTTTTTGGGCTGTTACCAAACCGCTTTCCATGGGATTTATTTCAATGACATCCTGGGTTATATAGATATTGTCCTCGTAATTGTTCATGAAGATGGCGAAATAGATGTTGTTTCCTTTGTAAGTTCCTTTGGCTGTGATGAATCGGAATCCGTCCCGTCCAAAGGGATTTTTGAAATCTTCGTCTCTGATGGCATTGATTCCCCTTTCATGATGATACACGTCTTCATCCCAGAAAGGATAGGAGCTTTCCTGCTCTGAAGTGGTGAAAAGGATCTGATATCCAGCCTCTTTTAAGGCGTTTTCATAGTTTCTAAAAACTTTAAACAGCCCCTCGGATTTGGGAAGACGGTACTGGATTCGGGTTAATTTTCCTTCCAGATCGATATAGTCTGAAAAATAGGTTCCATGACCCCGGAATTCTTCATCTAATTCTTCCTGATTGGCCGTGCCCAGGACATAAGGGGCATAATCCTTGACCTGGGAAGCTGCAAATTCCGCTCCTTCATATTTGGATACTGCCGGATGTTCTTTAATCTCGTCTTGAGAAAAAAGATAAGGGGATAGAATCAAAGTTAAAATAAGGCCTGCTAAGATTGTTTTGCGTATCATATTGTTTCTCCTTTCAATAGATGTTTATAAAAACTTAACAAAAATACGGAAACAATTCAAAAATTGTTGATTTCAAAATCATTCAATGAAATCAAATCACAGAGATTTCATCATCAATTCAGTGAAATGTCTTAGAGTTGCGATTTTGGGGTTAAATCGCGCGTGTGCTACTAAATGGGTGAACCTCTTTAGCTCTGCTTAACCGCCCGCATTCGCATTTGGTCAGCCTTTTTTCCACCACATTCACCACTCAAAAGACCTATAGCTTTGTCTTGCTTTGTCTTGCTTTATGAAACTTACATTTTTAATTTGTTGATAATTATCTGATTTTTTTTGTATAGTTAATAAGACAAAAGAGTAAAAAATGACTAATAATGTTGAACTTAAAGCATTGAATTATGACGAAATAGAAATACATCTGGGAGGATTAAAATATTCTGCTATTATAAAGAAGAAGCGTTTCAAGGCAATCAATTTCTTAAAAAGAGCATCTCAGGAAAATCAACTTTTCATTTTGTTGAAGATGCTCCTCAGATCACTGCAACTGGGATGGTTCGTGCCTTTCCTGTTTATTCTTAAAAAAATGCCTTTCTGGAATGAATTTGTATTTTTCCAATTGAAGCAGTGGGGTAAAGCAATATGTAAAATTACAAGGGTCAAATTGCATATAATCAACAGAGAAAATGTGTCAAATAACAAAACGTATCTCTTTGCTTCAAACCATTTATCACCGCTGGATATTCCGGTTTTATCCGCTGCAATTCCTGTCAAAAATAAATATATTGCCAACAGGGAGCTCGCTTCCTTTTTTATTACAAATTTATTGATAAAATTCAGTGAGAGTGTTTTGGTCGACAAAAGTAACAGAAAAGGACAGATAAAGGCTTTAAAAGATATTCAAAATAGTTTGCGCAGGGGAAATAATCTTATCCTTTTTCCCGAATCGAACATGAGTTGTGACGGTAACATACAAAGATTACAAAGGGGAGGGCTTTCAGCATCAGTAGTTGCAAATGTTCACATAATGCCGGTATGCATAAAAGGAACCAGGGAAGTTTGCCCCCCCGGAGCTTTTTCTTTTAAATTCGATAAAGATGTATATGTTATATTTGGAAAAGCAATAGATTGCAAAAATCTGAACAGAGAAGATAAAAAAAATTTAGATACAATTGTTTATAATAAATTGAAAAAATTGAGTGAAGATATGATTCACAAAATATAAAAGCTATATTTTTTAGCTGCTAATTCGCCTCGCTGTTCTCATTCAAAACATAAAAGCCAGAACTTAACGGGCTTTGGATTCCGCTTGCTTCATACTCTCTTGAATAGTATTTTTTTCTCCTGGAAAAAACGTTAATAGACACTGATAGGGAATCATTTTCCTATGCTGCCTAAATCACCTTTTGTCGATTATCTCAAGGTTATATCTCTTTTTCAGCTTCATTCCAGCAGCACCGAGAATAACTCTGATGGCTTGAGCATGGCCCCCATGTTTTCCTATAACCTTGCCCACATCTTCAGGAGCGACCTTTAATTCAATGATAGAGCTCTGTTCCCCGTCCAATTGGGAAACCTGTACCTTGTCTGGATTGTCCACTAATGATTTGGCAATCAATTCAATGAGTTCTTTCACAGTAACCTCCTTTAAACCTTAAATTGCTTTTTTCAATCAAGCTCATAAACTGTAATCATTTCTTTCTTCTTCCCCGACGGGAAGGAATCGGCTGTTACGTATTTGGATAAAAGTATTTATTTTCAATACTCATTTATAAAAGACTTGAGTTTTCGACTACAACTTGGCTGCCTCAATTTCCTCAATGCTTTCTCTTCAATTTGCCTGATTCTCTCCCGCGTAACTTTGAATTGCTGACCAACTTCTTCCAGGGTATGTTCATTACCGTCTCCTAATCCGAATCTCATTCTTAAAATATTTGCTTCTCTATGGGTGTGGTTTTTCAATGCTTCTTCAATTTTTTCTCTCAAATTAATTTGAATAACTGTATCTGGAGGAGAGGGAATGGCTTTATCTTCAATAAAATCACCAAGGTGGCTGTTTTCCTCTTTCCCTACAGGTGTCTCAAGAGAGAAAGGCACTTGGGAGATTTTCATTATTTTATGTACTTTATAGATCGGCAGATTCATCTTTTCCGCAATCTCTTCACGTGTGGGTTCTCTGCCTTTTTCCTGGACAAGGTTTCTTGAGACTCTATTTAACTTGTTTATGTTTTCATTCATATGAACAGGAATTCTTATCGTTCTTGCCTGGTCAGCAATCGCACGTGTTATGGCTTGTCTTATCCACCAATATGCATAAGTTGAAAATTTATAACCTCTTTTGTATTCAAATTTATCCACTGCTGTTATTAAGCCCATGTTTCCTTCCTGAACCAAATCAAGAAACTGGAGTCCGTAATTACTGTACTTCTTGGCAATGGAAACCACTAATCTTAAGTTAGCTGTGATAAGCTCTTTTTTCGCTTGATCTCTGATTTTCTTTCCTTTAGAGATGACACAAAGTGTTCTTCTTAAACCTTGGGAGTCGAGTCCGATCTCTTTCTGAAATAGCCTCAGAAGCTTGTTGATTTCTCGAATTTTCTTTTCCAGTTTCTCTTTTTCTTTTTTAGCTGCGTCTTGAGAAATTGATTTATTCAGCTTTCCTTTTGTTTCCTCTATTTTGTCTATAACTTTAAGTTTATTCTTGAGATCCTCAATAATCGTTTCTCTGTATCTATCACGGAGATTAAGTCCTCTGATGAGACGGCTCATTTTGACTATGAGACGCTTTCGGGTGAAATCATTTTTATTTCTCGAAGGGACACTCTTCAGCCGGGAATTTATCGCTTTGATTTTCTTGATCTTATCCGTAATCTCTAATATTTTTTCTTCCCGGTTTCCTTTTGCGTTATTATTCTTGTTAGAGTCAAAAATTCTCTCAATAATTTCCGGCTCCTCATTTATCTTCTCTTCTATTGAAAGAACTTTTGTAAGAATAAATCGTGTTTTGGAAATAGCCTTGATAGTAGTCTTTTCGCCTCTTTCAATTTCCCTCGCAATAGCTAACTCTTCATCCCGTTTTAATAGCGGGATATTGCCCATATCTTTAAAATAAAGTTTCACGGAATCATCGGTTTGTTCTAAACTCTTGTAAGAAACAAAGCCGCTCTTTCCTTTGTTAGGAAGAATCTCTCTATTATTATTGAGTATTTTTATTCTACCCTGACCTATAGAGCTTAGAAACTCATCAAAACTCTTTCCCGTATTCATAGTAGTCTCTTAGAAGGATTTCTCTGCCTTTTCATAAAAAGATATCCTTATTTCTCTCCTTTTAAAATGAACTTATGAGTTTTGTCTTTTTCCACATTAATAATATATCTCTTATCTTTTCATTCATCGTTCCTTCTATGAATTTAGCCGTTGAACACGAACACCTTACATTCCACTTAGGATCTCTCTCTCCATATCAAGGGAGGCTGGTAATCGGACTCTCTGACATTAGCAAACGATCACGAAGATAAATTAGGCTTCTTTCATGAAGAATTTTCCCTTCTTTTGACCGGAATAATAGATGTATTTATGGATTTTTAGGTATAAATGGGCAAACCAAGCAGCATCTGGACATACTTTAATGCAAAATTCGACTATGGTCTTGGGAATCCGAGTGCCGCTTATCAAAAGCGTCTCTTACCTCCAAATCCACCTCGGCGGTCTTCACGAGGGCGAGCTTCGTTGACCTTGAGAGTGCGCCCCTTCAATTCTTTCCCATTAAGCCCGGAGATTGCGGACTTAGCTTCTTGATGGTTGGGCATCTCCACAAATCCGAATCCCTTTGAATCACCGGTGTACTTATCTGTTATGATTTTAACAGACGTGACCTTCCCGAACTCTTGAAAAGCTTGTCGCAAATCGTCTTCAGTGGCCTCTCGTAATAAATTGCCTACGTAAATATTCATTCTGATTTCCTCTCTATATATAAGTTTTCGTAAGGGAAGGAATAAATGTTTTCTTTTTGAAGTATTCCCTGATCCCTCATAATTTCGACCTGTTCTTACTAATGAATAGATCTTTTCAATTTCAACAAATACATTAATAGCACAGGGAAGATTCTGTGTCAATGAAAAGTTGTGCTTGACTTTATCCCGAATTGGGCTGTTTCCGGCCTTAATCAGTCCTTTTTATTCCCGAAAACAACAAAATAAGGTTAGGGGGGTGAGGATTCGTTAAAACTTTTTTGCCAAATCCAGCGAAATAAAGTATTTTTGTAAAGCCCAACTTGATAGTTTGGAAATATATGGCCGAGTGAGAACCGGCAAGTCGATATGGACGAAAGCTGGGCTTGAAGTTTAACGAGATCTATTTTCAGGGAGAGAATATGAAGAAAAAAATAAAAAAAATGAAAAAAGCCGAATACACCGTTTTCATCTTGGTTTTGTTCCTGGTGTTAGGGCTGTATCCAAAGGCTGAAACCCGAGAAGTCAAAAGTCCCCTTCTCGATTCATGGGAACAGTATCTGGAGCTGAAAAAGTCCTCTGAATTTGGACTTGAATGGATTTCTCTGGGCCCGGTCATGAATTCAGCAAGGGTGGAGGCTGTCCAAGGAATTCCCGGAAATCCTGGAATCATGTATGTCGCCTTTGGATCGGGGAATCTATGGAAGACAGAAAACAACGGTCTGACCTGGAGGCCGATTTTTGAGAATCAGTCGGCTTTAGGTATCGGGGACATCGCCATTTCGCTGTCGAACCCCGATATTATCTGGCTTGGCTCGGGAGAAAGTCTGAAAAAGGCGCGCAATTTTACCATGCCGGGTACCGGCATTTTCCGGTCTCAGGATGGCGGGGAAACCTGGGAGAATATGGGCCTTCAAGATTCCTACCATGTCGGGGAGATCGCCGTTCATCCGGAAAATCCGGACAATGTTTATGTCGCCGTTTTGGGCCATTTCTGGTCCACAAACCCAAACCGCGGCCTCTACCGGACACTGGATGGGGGAAAAACTTGGGAGCAGGTTCTCTATGTGAATGAACGCACCGGGGCTAACGATGTGGTGATTTGTCCTTCGCAGCCGGATGTGGTCTATGCCTCTATGTGGGAAAACAATCCGGGGATAAGCGGCGAGGAAAGCGGAGTTTACAGGAGCGAAGACGGGGGAAAAACTTGGGAAAGGCTCGAAGGAGGATTTCCCAGAGGACCGAAAACAGGGCGGATCGGACTGGCAGTTTCCTGGTCCGATCCGGACAAGGTGTATGCTCTGGTGGACAATTTGGATAAGAAACGGGACTTGGCCGCCGAAGTTTACCGGACAGTGGATGGCGGACAAACCTGGGAAAGGACTCACCAGGATGAACTCTACATCTTTCCCGGCATCGGATGGTACTTTGCCGATATCTATGTCAATCCCCGGGATGACGAGGAAATTTTTGCGCTCGGTGTGAGGTTGGCCTACAGTACAGACGGCGGGAAAACCTTCGAACTTGTTGGGGGGGACATCTTCCACCTGTTTCCCAACCCGGCCGAAGTCCTCCATCTTGATCACTGCGAGATGTGGATAGATCCAGAGAATCCCGTTCGTTTAGCTCTGGGCAATGACGGGGGATTTTATGTGAGCTACGACAAGGGAGAGTCATGGCTTCATCACAATAACATCCCGGCCAGTGAATTTTATTATATATCCGTCGATAACCAGGATCCTTATTTCATTTATGGGGGCACACAGGATGACTCGTCCGTCTATGGACCGGCCAGGGAATGGGATCCCCGATTTACGGACGGGTGGCGCTATGTCTGGTTGGATGCTTGGGCCGGCGGAGACGGTTGTTACACCATGGCTGACCCGCTGGATCCGAATATCGTCTATTTTTCCAGCCAGCTTGGGGGAATTAAGCGGAAAGATATGAAGGCCGGCCGTTCAGTCGGGATCATGCCCCGGCTGCCTAAGGGACATGACGGCAAGCTGGCCTTTAATTTTGTGGCCCCTTATATTATTTCGCCCCATAATCCATTGACCTTGTATCATGCCGGGAATTTTGTATTTAAAAGCCTGAACAGAGGAGAAGCTTGGAAAGTGATCAGTCCGGATCTATCCGTATCGGCTCAGGAAGAGAAGAAATCGGTTGCCGCCGGCGCCATCTCAGAGTCGCCTTTAGAACCGGGCGTTTTGTTTGTCGGGACGGACCGGGGGGCTTTCTGGGCCAGTCTGAATGATGGTGCAAAATGGATCGAACATTCTGAAGGTCTGGCGAACGGCTATATCCGAAGTATCTGTCCGTCACGCTTCAGCCGGTCGCGGGTTTATGTCGCA
The DNA here is from genome assembly GCA_964445575.1 of uncultured Eubacteriales bacterium. Lineage (GTDB taxonomy): Bacteria > Acidobacteriota > Aminicenantia > Aminicenantales > Aminicenantaceae > WJMT01. Next base: position 6,667 of record CAYULB010000055.1, on the reverse strand, counting down.
GTCACCGGCATCAATTATGATGACCTGAGTAATCATCTGTATGTATCGGAAGATTATGGAAAGACCTGGACATCAATCGTTTCAAACCTTCCGGATGAGGTCGCCTATGTCATCCTGGAAGACCCGGTAAACGAGAACATTTTGTATGCCGGTCTCTACCGGGGGGTGTATGTTTCAGTGGACCGGGGAGAGAACTGGTCTTTGTTGGGCCCAGAGATGGCCGCCACAGCTATTTCGGATCTGGCCATCCAGGAAAGAGAAATGGATCTTGTGGCCGGAACACACGGGAGAGGAATCTACAAAATGAATATCAGGCCGATACAGGATGCTTTCAAAGAGGGCAATCCCGAGGCCAATCAGCTTTTCGATATACCGACGGCTCGATTGCCGTGGTTCGGCGACACCCACAGAGAACCCCGGTACAAAACCCTGGAAAAAGTCCCTATAACATTTTACTTGATGAAAGAGGCGGAAGTTGAAATCCGGGTGAAGGATAAAAACGGAAAGCTTGTCTGGTCCAGAGACTTTGCAGCCCGTAAAGGCTTTAACCAATTCAGGTGGGATCTGGTTATCAAAAAGAAAGATAGTCTGCGCCCCTATTTCATCCACTATGATAGATTTGTGCTGGCCGGCAATTATGAAATCCAAGTCATCGGCGATGGGGTCGAACTCCAAGGCGACCTAACTGTCATCGAACGTCAAATTGATGAATGGATACGTTGATAGAGCCACTCTCTATTACCTGTTCCTCGGTAGAGGGAAACATAGTTGCCCCTTGTTTCATTAAATCTAATTATCTTGTTCTTGCAGTAGTTGGAGAGCATCCTCAGCTGCTTTTTTTAGGATATCCCGGTAGGAAGGAATATTCATCGCTTTTTTTAAGAACGGGATTTGATCCTTGTCACCGGTTTTACCAAGAGCTCGAAGAGCCTCGGCTTGAGCCAAGTAGCTGTCTTCTTTTTGGAAACGCTCTTTAAAAAAATTAGCAAGTTCCTTTTTACCAAAGTCACCTAATGCGGCCAGAGCTGCTGACCGAACCCGCGAATTTGAATCCAGGCATTGATTCTTGAAAAAAGAGATAAAGGATGGATCCTCCCAGCTTCCCATAGTCTCTAAAGCTGCTTTTCTGACCGCCCAGAAGGGATCTTTCTGGGATATTTTTTTAAGTACATCTTGAACCTCGGGATTATTTTGGAATTTCCCCAGTTTTCTGCTCGTCCACATCCGGCCGATCACATCATCATTTTTTGCTTGATAGATCAATTCTTCACGGCTTTTATGGAATTTCCATTCTTTAAGAAGGTGATTCCCTTCGTCGAAACGCACCAGTAAGGGTTTGGAATCAAGCGAAAAATGAAAAGTTTCTTCTTTTTGCACCAACCATATTTTTCGAATGACCTCCTCTTTTTCCGTTTTGAGCTTGACAAGTACAGGGGTTTTGTAGACAGGGATCCCCAGCGATGCATCTTGAGTCTGCCTAATGCTCAGAGTCAGATTTTTCTCTTCTTCATCCCAGGAATAAGAGATATCAAATACAGGATGGCCTGGTTTGAAAAGCCACTGTTCGAAAAACCAATCCATGTTTTTGCCGGTAACCTCTTTAACCGTCTTCATGAAGTCGTGGGTATCCACTGGTTGAAAAGCATAAGTATGGAGAAACTGCTTAAAAACTCGGAAAAATGCTTCATCTCCCAGAATAAACCGGAGCATGTGAAGCACACAGGCTCCTTTGGGATAAGAATGAGCATCAAACAAATCTTGAGGCTTGTCGTAATGATCCGTGACAATGGCTCGGATATACTCATTCTTGGCTTCGCGCAGATAAGAGTTTTTCTTGTTGAGCAGGTTGATCTGCCCTTCTTTGTGTCCCAGCTCATAGTTTGTGTAAAGATAATCAGAGTAAGTGCCGAAACTTTCATTGATCCAGGCATGTTCCCAGCTACGCAGAGTGATCAAATCGCCCCACCACTGATGCGCCAGTTCATGAGAAACGATCCCGATGCTGGAAAAGTCTTTGTGTGCTTTTTCATTGTGAAGAATGCGGTATGTCATGGCTGTGGCTGAAGTGCTTTCAGCTCCCCCGCCAAATGGGACTGACACCTGGTCGTATTTATCCCAGGGATAAGGAGTCCCAAAGATACGGATAAAAAACTCCATCATCTTGGGGGTTAATTCATAAGAACGATGGGCATCTGAGACATGCTGAGGGAATACCCAGTAATGAATGGGGATGTACTGGTAATGGTCCTCAAGGACCTGATAAGGAGCAGCGGCCATAAAAATGAGATAAGTGGAATGAGGCTTATCCTGAAGCCAGTGATAGGTAACTGTGCCTTGTTCTTTGTTTTTGATCACTTGGACCAAACGTCCGTTGGCACAGACTTTGTTGGGCTCTTTGACTGTGACGATGATTTCGTTTGTGGCTTTGTCATTGGGATAGTCAAAACAGGGAAACCAGTGATGGACTCCATCCGGCCAGGAATCCGAAGCCACCAGAGCTGGATAGTCATCTGTAGCTTCATAGAACCGGAGACCTTTTTTGGGTTGGCCGGACTGGTGAACTTGGGGATTGCTTTGGTAAATAATGGTTAAAGAAGTTGTCTCTTCATAATCCAAGGCCCTTTTTAACTCGATCATCAGTTTTGTTTCTGTTTGCTCGAATGAAAGAAAGCGGCTCCAGTTATCCGTGACCTTTCGGACAAAGAAATCTTCTGCATCCAGTTCAATGTTTTTGAGGTCATCCTGGAGCGAGGAAAGAGTGATAGTGGAGCGGCCGTTGAATGATTTGTTTTCAATATCAAGGTCAATTTCAATAAGATAATGGATGGCATCAAAAGTCCGGCTTCTCTCAAACTGACGTGGTTTCAGGGAATAGTCCTCCTTCTGCACTGGCACAAGGGATGAGACAATAAGTAAAATGCTCCAAAACAGGAAGAAAAGTTTATTTTTTTTCATTGTTTTCAATAAACCTTATTCTTTTTTAAAACCTGGATGATACCTGGTTTATCCATCAATTCTTTGACTTCTTCAATGGTCCTGGGCAGACCTTCAGAAAGGTTGATGCAGCCTGTTTCCGTGATGACAATGGTGTCTTCCAGACGGATTCCGATCTCCTCTTCAGGATGAATCACCTGGATGTCGCAGGCAAACACAAAGCCCGGCTTTAAGATTTCGCTGGGACCTGAAAAAGTGGCCATCACATCATGGGTGGCTAAGCCCACAGAGTGATTGTACCCCCCGTACCGAATCTCTCCTTTGACCTGGGGATCTTCAGGCGAGAGCCCATGGGCCATTAAGTTTTCTTTTATTTTTTCGCCCACTTGTTGGAGGCTTATACCTGGACGGTAAGTTTTCAGGCAGGCTTCCCTGACAAGAAAGGCTTTCTGATAGAGCTCCTTTTGTCTAGGTGTGAATGCCCCGTTGACCGGAAAAGAAGTGGAGAAGTCCACGTTATAGTATTTGAAATCAGGCCCAGCATCAAGGATAACGAAATCTCCATCTTGAAGCGTACGGTCATAGTGGTGATAATGACCAAAGGCATGATTTTTTCCAGACATGATGATGGTGTAAAAGGCTAGATCCTGGGCTCCTTCTTTGATACAGACATACTCAAAGAGAGCAGCCAGTTCTTTTTCAGTGACTCCGGGCTCGGTGGAGCGAATAACGGCTCGGTGAGCTTTGACTCCGATTTTGCCGGCTTGACGCAAGAGCTCGATTTCAAGGGGGGATTTGTATTTTCTCATGTCCCAGACAATAGAGGACACATCTTTGACCTGCACTCTTGGAAATGTGTTTTGGATCTGGTGAACAAACTGCATTTCCCGGGTTAGCCGTTGGTCGAACCGGTTGAGAACCATGGTTCGGTAGAGGGCGTTGTGTTTTTCCCGGGTATTGTCCCGCATCAGTTCTTGAGGATAATACATGGTGTAGATTGTGAGCGCCTGGTTGTTTAAACGGGATAAATAATTGGGAAATGCCTCCACTGGCTGAACTCTGTTGATGCCGGTCACTTCTTCAGGATGGCGAATGAGTTCTAAGGGGATACCATTGCCTTCGGCTGTGCGTTCTTCGATTGAAAAGAACAGTATGCTTTGTTTGGATTGCCCGTCCACGGCCAGGATGGTTCCTGGGATCTCAACTCCGCAAAAGTACATCAGGGTGTTGTTCTGAAAAAAGTGTGTGTCGTTGGCAGGAGAGGAAGCGCCCATAAAGATGGCCACTCCATCTGGGATGTGATTCATCAGTTCCTGGCGGCGGCGGCTGTATTCCTCAGGAGGAAAGATCAAGGTCGCCAGAAGATTCGATGACAAAAGGATGATTAAACCTATGCCTAAATAAAACCGGGATTTAAAGATATTTTTAGCTCTCATGTTGATGGACTCCTTTTCCATGATTTATGATTCAGTTTAATTTTATTCTTTCCTGAGGTTTCTTTGTATTCTGGGTGTGGAAAAAACATCTTAAAGGGACTGCCTCATAAAAGACCTATGGAGTAATAAATTCAATGCCTATCATAAACACAGAAATCATTTTCAGTCAAAACAATTTTATTATTTTATAAGTTCTTAGAATTGCGATTTTGGCCCTAAAAACGGTGATCTAAGAGCCGAAATAAGAATGTTTGTTGGCTTATATACTTGATTATAAATAAGATATCGTTTGATTTTTTGGTCCGTCCCCAATTCCCAGATTCACAGTTTTTGTTTTTCCTGAAGCCGGGACAATACTTTCTCATGGATTTCAAGGTCATTTTTACTAAAAAGAACAAAACGAATCTTTTTGACGTAACGAAGTTCTGAGAGGGCTTTAAGAATGGTTTTAAAGGCTACCTCAGCAGCTTCTTCCATGGGGTACCCAAAAGCTCCAGTAGAAATAGCCGGAAAAGCAATTGAGTCTATATTATACTGTTCTGCGAGCTTCAAAGCATTGCGATAACAAAGCGATAAAATCTCATCTTCCGGCTTATCTTTACCGTAAACAGGTCCCAGGCAGTGAATAACATAGCGGTTTGGCAGGCCATGCCCCCCAGTTATCACAGCGTCTCCAGGCTTGATAGGAGCTAAGGGGCGGCATTCTTTTTCCAGGCCAGGCCCTGCAGCCCTGTGGATAGCACCAGCCACTCCTCCTCCCATTCTAAGCTGAGCATTGGCAGCATTAACTACTGCTGCAATATCTTTTTGTGAAGCAATGTCTCCCTGGATACATTCAATGATTTTGTTTGGCGATTTGTTGATCATGGTTCCTCCTTTCTTGAAATTAAATATTGTCCAACTCTATTTTCAAACTTGTTATCCTGTTTTCATGTTTTGTGCTCTCTTCATCTCCGACTACTAATGTATTTTACTATATGTATTTTTTGATTGCTCTCACCATTTGGGAGCAAAACAACTCCCTGAATCAGTGTTAAGGGCTGCTACCTGGGACCCATCCGTGTTCATAATGTATATTTTGGTGTCATTTCCTCGGTCCGATGAAAACGCGATATATTGACCTTTTGGAGACCAAGAAGGACACCAACTACTTGAGTCATCTTTGGTCAGCTTTTTTTGGCTCAAACCATCGGCCCCGATGAGACAAATGCTACTCTTCATATCTTCAATTTCTCCAGCCTCTTTTCTATATATGATATGGATTTTTTTGCTTTGAGTGGTTTTAAAAAGAAGAAAAGGGGTTTCCTTTTTAATCATGCTTACATCCCAACATTCATAAGCGATATAGTTTCCGTCGGGTGACCATGTGGGCGACAAGTTGAAATTTGAGTTATCTGTCACCTGTGTTGTTTCACTGCCATCGATGGACATTACAAATATGTCATAACCTGTCTTCTCTTGGAAGATTACGTAGGCAATCTTATTACCATCCGGCGACCAGGCGGGATCCAGTTTGTTAAATTCGCTGTCTGTCAGTTGAGATACCTCAGACCCGTCGGCATTCATTACAAACATTTCGTCGCCATCGCTGCGGTCAGAAATAAACAAAATCTTTTTTCCATCGGGGGACCAAGTGGGCTGACGGTTATTAGATGAACCCGTTGTCAAGCGTTTCAGACCAGTTCCATCCACGTTAATGATATAGATATTTGACTTGTGGTCTCGGTCTGAAACAAAGACTGCTTTCCGACCGTCCGGAGAGAGGTCTGGCTCCCAATCACTGCCTGGATGATTAGTGAGGCGTTTCATTTCCGACCCATCGGTGAGCATGATATAAATATCCGTTTCCAAGGTATCATTTTCATTGTTGTCGTCCCTGTTAGAGGAAAAGACGATCCAGTCAGTAATCACAAATTCTGATTGTTTTTCCTGATCCTCTTCCTTTTTCTCTAGGGGCGTTTCTTTTCTGACAACTTCCGCTTCTAATTTTTCTTCTTCTTTTTCTTTTTCTGTGACTTGGTCTGCTTGTTCCTCTTCTTTGAATTCTTCTGGTTTAATTTCTTCCACTGCACTCTCATGGATATATCCAGCAATTACATCTCCTCTCTCACTAGGGGGCAGTTCAACAAAATACCATTTTCCTGTTTTTCTGATTGGCTGAACAATAAGGCCGGCAGGAGCCATGGAAACAACAGGGCTTACTGGATCTGGATGGAGTCTGACTTCAGCGTTTTTTACTGTGACTCTTATCTTTTTCTCTAAGGCATACTTCCTCTTTCCAATCATTTATTAAAAAT
>CAYULB010000054.1:0-14551 GCA_964445575.1 uncultured Eubacteriales bacterium | reverse complement strand
TGAGAAATCAATTGACACCAAGCTCACGCTGTGGAATAATTGCCGTATAAATTCAAGATCATGGGTATTCAAGGTCATTTTTTTGGCTAATCATTCCTTTTTAGAGTGGAGGAATCCATGAAAAGATTTCCTATATTTTTTCAAATAACAGGATTATTGATATTGACCGTGTTATCCTCTTCCTGTTTCTGGTATCGGGTTTTGGTTAATCCTTCCAAAAACGTAAAAAATGAGATTATTATGAGGCCAGAATTAAAAAAATTGCTCAATGAAAAAAAGCAGAACATAAAGGTCGTCCTGAGAGTTCCCATTAAATACGAACAATACAGAGCTGAAGCACGATTAACCCAAGAAGAAATCTCTTTAAGGAATAGAATCTATGATACTTTTGAAAAAGAATTGTTTAAAGCAGGATTCATAGTCAGAGATCGCGCCCTACTTCAGAAAATGCTTGAAGGCGATCCCAGCGATTACTCCAAGGTCGCGAAACAAATCGATACGGATATCATTATCGAAATTGACCGGCTCGAATTGGTGGATTTAAGCCATAGAACCTATTTCTTCCCGGAAACTGGTCAAGCCGGCCAATTGATAGAACAATTTCAAGATGGAACAGAAGGCCCTTATTTTAGAATGGAAGGCGGGGTTTTAGAATGCCGGGTTATATCAGTTGATCAAGGAGCGGTTACTGGCATTTTCACCATCCTAGATTTTCCAAACCTTGGATATGTTGAATTTGAAGTCATTGAAAACTCCCAAATGCCTAGAAATCCACTCCCTAATCCTCATAACTATTTCGGGTATGGTGTGGGGACAGCTTTGGACAATGCAAGGAAACTTGCCATTTTATTGATACAAACCCTCCTCAATTATAAAATGGTTATTGAGGAAGTGAGTTTAACAGCCGAATCATCCGGTTTAAAAAACGGAGATATCGTTTTAAGCATAAACGGACAAGAAATGCTGAACCATTCTCAGGCTTTTGAATACATCTCTAAATCCCAGGGAACTCTTGAATTTGAGGTACAAAGAGGAGATGAAAAACTAGTCATCCCGGTTTTTAAAGACGGGAATTTTCAAGTCGGCTTGAGATATCGGTTTAAACCAATCTAATCCAATTTTTAACTTCCGGTTCAAATGCCATTTTTCAAACAATTAAGGACATTAGAGAATTCAATTCAATTTTTAGTAAAGAGGAACAACATGAATCGCTTTGCATGGATAGGAGCACTCATCGCAGTCTTGTTATTTGCATTAGAAAGGCCTGGGGTTTCTCAATCCCAGGAAAAAGATGTCAAAAAGACACTGGAAGCCCGGGTCAAACTCAATGTGAACTGGAATGTTGACACAGAGGGCGAGAACAACACAGGCTCTCTGGAGCTGAATATGAAAGGCATTCTGGAATACAACCCGGGAATGAGCTCTCTTCCCCGAGGGATGATGACGGTCATGCTCCCCTATCAAATCAAGAATATGCAGGCTTATTACACTTACAAACAAAGAGTTACGGATAAAGATCCTCAGGACTGCAGCTCTCTTATCGCTGATTACAGCGATTCAGGAACCATGACCGTTGAATCTGTTCCAGGCCCGGGGGACCTTATGGTCCACCAACTGGGAAGCATCGGCCGGCTCACCAAAATGAGCCAGATGGCTCCTCCGGAAGCGCAGAAATTCCTCCATGATTATTATGACTTTTTCCTGGTGGGACCGGATCAGGAAATCAAGGGCCGCCGCCGGAGCCCCCAGGACTGCAAAGAAATGGTGGACCACACCAAGAGACTAAAACCCTGTGATGTGGAAATCCGTTTTTTGATGGATGAAGACGGAGCTATGTCAGGCAGTGCGAACTGGACCACCCACATAGACAGTGGAAATCCTTTTTTGTCGGTCAAAGTCTCCAATCTTCCCAAAGAGATGGAACCCGAGTCTTTCAGCCCCAAAAACGAACCGGGAAATGTCCGCTACAACCTGAGCTGGGAAATCAAGGAAGCTGTGGCTCTGACCATCCAGCGCAAGATGGGGGAAGACTGGGTGGACATCGACTCTGATGAGTCGCTCAAGGATATCACAGTGGGAGAGAGGATCGAACTGAGAGGGATTGTATTCCCGGAGGGTAAGACCATGAGTTCCACACAGTGGTCCATAGACGGAAACAATCACCAAAACATCATCAAAAAATATGACGCCAATGATATGCAGGCCAGGGTCATCCCCGTAACCGATGCAGACCTCAACAAAGAGGAAATCGTGTTTTTCTGGTATAGAGGAGAACAGGGCAAAGTCAAACTGCAGGCAGATGTAGACGGATACAGTTATGAAAAAGAAGTCTCCTTCCAAATCAAAAAGCCGGACTATTCAGTAGAATGGGAAAACAGCCAGAACTCGAGCATTGATGATTTTATCGAAGGGGATGACATCAGGGACAAATGGCCTCAACAGAACTGGCCGCCACATCCCCCCCAGTATGATCAATTCCAGGGCCAGGAGCTCAGAGGCCTCCGCTATGACGGGATCCTTTTCACCTGCACTCTTGAATCAGACACACCGGGTGAGACCCAGTGGGTGCAGCTGATCGAGGATGTGCAGAAAATCAGCACGTTTAAGGAAAACTTTGCCTCTACTCCCGGTGAAAAAAGGCTGGATAAAGTCTATCCCTGTGCCCGGAACAACAGTTTTTTTGATGCTCCGGGGATTCCTATCAACACAGCCAATGAAAAAGGGTATCAGAGCTGGAGAGCCATCAATGACTTTGAACTCTACATCATGTTTCGGCCCAAGGGGAAAACCCAGGCTGAGACCGAAAAGAATGAATGGGTCCCCGTCAAGCTGATCAAATGGTCCTGGGGAGGTGAAATGCGGAGAAACGACCCGGAAAGCAACTGGTACATCAACAGCTCCACAGACAGCCCCCGTCTGGGCGGCGGCACCCTGGAGCCTTTTGGTGAGAATGAGCCCACTGAGGAAGACACTGAAGAATATCCTATCTGGTCTGGAGTGAACGAAAAATAAGATTTCCTGGATGGGATGGATGGGGACTGGGATGGATGGGGACGGGCCCGGCTAATTGAAATAATATCATTTATTTAAGGTATCTTTTCCACAGAATAAAGATGTCAAAAAGCAACTAAAGAACCCCTTTTTGCGACTAAAACCTCTGGAAAACTCATGAGTCCAAAATGTCCACACCGATACCAATGATCTTATGGAAAGAAGCGGATTCAAGATCTAAAGAGATCTGAAAAAGCTTGCCCGTGGACTTGGATTTCACTTTGAGTCTTACCGAATAGTCGCTGGTTTTTATGGCCCCGACTAATTCGATATTTCCAATTTCCTCCTGCATTTTCTTGAATTGACGCAAATGATCATCCAGGGAAAATTCTTCCAGGAAACCTGAAGCAAAGTTATCCTTAATAAATTCTTTGGCTTTTTCCAAATTCTGGCTATCTACAGCAGTCAAAAAAGCGGCAGAGCGGTTTCCTATAATAGAGTCAGGAAGACCCCAGGAGCCGGTTGATTCTGCCCCTATTTTAATGGGATTTGGTTTTTTGGGAAGAGTGTATTCATAGCCAAAAACGATTCGGGCCAGGTCTTCGCTCACTCTCCAGGCACGGTAGGATCGGGTGTTGGCCAGCGTGATAATCACCACATCTTCATCCACATACCTGAGAAAATCCGCTGAAAAATAAGGATTTCCGCCGTTATGGGCAATGAGTGTAGTACCCCTGGGGGTGGTAAAAATAGCCCACCCATATCCATAAAAAGAATCAGCTCCTTCACCTTCTCGAACATGAGGGTGATAGTAAAGCTTCTTCTCCTCTTCTCCCAACACAGTATCTCCCTCCAGGGCTTTGTGCCATTGGTACATATCCTTGACTGTGGAGAGAATGCCTCCGTTTCCTCTCAAATGCCAGCCCGGCCCATCTTCAAGCCAGGGATGGTCCAAGAGAGTTCCCCAGTCTTGACTACCTCGGTAACCGTGAGCTAGATTGTCTTTATCCCAATCAGGAATCAAATAGCCTGTATGGTCCATGCCCGCTGGAGTGAAAAGATTTTGGTTAAGAAACTTTTCATATGATTTTTCTGAGACCAGCTCAATAATGATCCCCAGCAGGCTGTATCCCACATTGGAATATTCATAAAGAATACCAGGTTCTCGTTTGAGTGGAGTCTCCATGGCCAGTTTAATGAATTCATCCCTGGAAATGGGATCGAAGTCAGGGCCAATCGCTCCTGGAAATCCCGCGGTATGGGTCAGAAGATGATGGAGGGTGATATCCTTTTTGTCTTCAGGAACATTCTTGAAATATTTGGTAATGGAATCTTTGACATTAAGACTCCCCATCATCTGAAGCTTTAGAATCGCAGCTCCTGTGAACTGTTTGGTGATAGAGCCTATGGTCGAGACTGTTTCTGCAGAAAAGGGAATCTCTTTTTCTTTATCAGCCGTTCCATAGCCTTCAGCAAGAAGAATTTTTTCATCTTTGGCTACAAGAACTGAGCCAGAAAATCCTGCCTTTTCAGCATGGATCATGTATTCTTCTAGTTTGGATGTTAGGTCATTTGTTTCAGCGCAGTTTAAAGCTATAAACGACCAAATCAAAATAAAAAAAAGCGTTATTTTTGTTTTCATGGAATCTCTCCTTTTAAATTTAGATCAGTACCGCAATGCAGACAAAAAATAATAAACCAGGGACAGCCCTCTTTCCTCAATCTATTTAACCAGAAATTTCTCATGAGTATAAATGTTTTATTTTTAAAATAGGGAACCATCCCTAATTATTCAAATTCTTAAACTGAATCGAACCATTTTCGTTGCACTGCGTTCTGCTTGAATAGATTTATTCGGCTCTTCATCCACTTTTTCTCAAGCCGTCTGAATAAGGAAAACAGCCAATTCGAACCGACTAGAGATACTACAGTCTAAATGTAATGATATCAATTAGTTAGGGAGTTTTTTTTCTTTTCAGTTTCATTCTCCTGGTGTGTCTTAGGAGATTCTGATAGAATCTTAAGACATCGATTAAAAAAAGGAATTTAAAGAAACCATGCTCCACAATCCATGGCAATCTCTCCTGAGGTCTCTTTGTGTCATAATAATTTTAATGGGGGGATTCTGCTTTAATTCCTGCTTCCAAAAAAAAGAGAACACATTTACCATTCGAAAAGGTGGTGTTATTTATGACTTCAGTTTTGCTGAACTCGCGCTCAAATACCTGGAAACAGAAGATCCCCTCTACCTGCACCAAATCACTGAGCTTAAAGCCACACAGCATATAAGGAGCCATGCAGAACATTTTAAAAATAAGGTCCCGCAAAGCTCTAAACAGGAATTGGTTCAATATTTAGTGTCTCCATTCAAAGGGGAAAAAAACAAATGGGATGATTTAAAAAGAAATCTTAGATACTCCCAAAACCAAATTGCCAAAAGCGACCTGGCTCAGAAAGAATGCTTGAAATATCTCCCAGATAATTTTCGCTTTTCCAGTCATTTATTTTTCACTGTGGGTTATGACCTCGGTGTGGTATTCGGCCCTAATGCCAGTGTGAACCTTGCGCATCCCCATTATTTAGAGAATATCAATGAAATTAAGTATTATTCCATTCATGAACTTCACCATGCCGGATTTGTTATTCTTAAAAACTATGAGATGCCCTCACTCGACATCACGACCTATAAAGAAATGACAAAGCTTATAGAGTATTTCACTCACCTGGAAGGAATGGGAACTTATGCTCCTTTTGAGCTCAGAAAAAAAGAACACGCTTTGGATGCAGATAAAGATTATGCGGTCCTCCAGGATGATAAGCTGATGGATCAGTGCGAAAAGGAATACTTTGAAATCTATTTCCATTTTAAGGACAACCCAGAGGAACTCATAACTCAAGATGACTGGGCTAAACTCAATGTTTTATCTGACAAGAAAAGACTCTGGTACAGGGTCGGAGCTCGTATGGCGCAAATTATTGACTGCAGGCTGGGCAGAAAACACTTAGTGAGCTTAATCCCCGAGCCAGCTGAAAATTTCATTCAAACCTATATGTTGGTCAAAGAATAAGTTATAACAAGCTTTCAGGAGGTATTTGATGATAAGCGAAAAGGAATTAGCAAAGCTTTCATTTAAAGGAGCTCCAAGGATGAAGGTGACTCCTCCTGGACCAAAATCTCAGGAGATCCTCTCGCATCAGAATAAACATGAAAGCTCAGCAGTCAGTTATTCAAAGGGACTGCCCATGGCACTGCAGCGAGGCCGAGGGGCAACCCTCGAGGATGTGGATGGGAATATCTACATAGATATGTTCAGCGGAGCCGGAGTTATGGCAGTAGGACACGGCCATCCCGTGGTTATGAAAGCCGCTCATGAACAGATTGATCAGATTACCCATACTCTGGATATTCCCACTCCTACCAGGAAAAAAATGGTGGAAGTAATCAAGAAGCTTCTGCCCAAGGAGTTGAACCGTATTTTTTTTGGGGGCCCTACAGGATCAGATGCAGTTGAACAGGCCATCAAGCTGGCCCGCTATAACACTGGACGAAATGACATCATTGCCTTTGAAGGGGCATACCACGGCATGACCGGGATTTCTCTGGCAGTAACCTGTGACAGTCATCACCGTGAAGGCATTGGGCCACTTGCCCCGGGAGTGCAGTTCATTCCTTATCCCTACACATATCGAAATCCCTTTGGGTGTCCTGATGATGAAGTAGATCTTCAAGCGGCAAAAAATCTGGATCGGGTGCTTTCTGACAGTCACTCAGGCTACGGGAAGCCAGCTGCCGTCATTCTCGAATCAATACAGGGAGAGGGGGGGACCATAATCCCCACAACCCGCTTTATGAAGCAAGTTCGGGAGATTTGCGATAAACATGATGTGCTGATGATCTGCGATGAGATCCAGGCCGGCCTCGGGAGAACCGGCAAGATGTTTGCTTTTGAACATTTTGATATTGTTCCGGATATTGTCACTATGAGTAAGGCCCTCGGCGGCATTGGTTTTCCGATCTCCGCGATTGCCTATAAAGACAAATTAGATACATGGCCGGTTGGGAAGAGCATCGGAACCTTTCGGGGTAATATGGTGGCTTTTGCTGCTGGTGCAGCTTCCCTCACTTGGATGGTAGAGAATAAAATTCCGGAAAGAACAATAGAAATGTGGAAAAAGGCAATGATTCCCCTGAAAAAATTGGAAAGTGAGAGCATTATCGTGGGCGAAGTACGCGGGATTGGACTGATGATGGCCATCGAGATGGTCAAGGACAAAAAAAGCAAAGCACCTTCATCAGAGTATGCAAAGATGGTCCGTAAATATGGACATCAGCGTGGTGTGATAATTGAAGTGGGCGGACATTACGGGAATGTGGCGAGGATGCTGCCACCGCTGGTGATCACTGAGGAATATCTCATGAAGGGAATTGAGATCATCATCAGGGTAATTGAGGATATTGAGGCAGGCAGGATTGCCTAGAGGCCTAGGTATAAGTTATCTGATTTTTCCTTGAAGTTATTTTCAACCTTGCTGGAGCTGAGCCGTAAAAAAAAATTCAGCTGTTTTCCGGTCGGTCTCATTCCCGGTGAGTTCATACAATCTGGCCAATCCGATCAATTTCGGGATCTGAGTGTTTCCATGCTTCCCAGGCAAAATATCTTTTCCTTCTGCCAAAGGATCCAAAATGGCTTTATGATGAAACATCCTTGCCATTTTCAGGTAGCGTTCATCCTGGGTGTCGGCATAGAGATTTGCCAGAGCCTCATTGATGCCACCGTGTTCACAGACAAGCATCTCCTGGACCTGCTCCTCACTCAATCCCATGACCACAGTTTCCAGCCAGTCTGCAAACTTTTTTTCGATTTCCAAAGCTTTTTCATTTCTGCAGAGATGATAGGCATCATTCAGTCCTGAGAGCACCTTGTGCTGGGTGTAAAAAGGAGCCCAGATGCCGTTTAAATTAAACGCTCTGGCCCGGATATCCTCTTGGGCGATTTCCTGCTCAAAAATACGTTTTCCATCAGGAAAAGCACCGATGTATCCGTCTGCGTCAGCTTCCTGACATTCCCCCAATTCGTCCACAATATAATTCACCCTTTCAAGAAACCGGAAATCTCCGGTGGTCTTATACACAAGAGAGCAGGCGCTCAGATAATGTCCCAGACTGTGCCCGGCCAGAGTGTCATCCTCCCACCCGTGATAATGCTCGGCTTTGGGCTCAAGACCAGCTTCTTTGCGGAATTTAGCCAGAAAGCGGTCCGGCTCATATCTGAGTAGGGACTGGATATTGAGCTCTAAAGCATGCTTAAACGGACCGTCCAGAAGCTGCACTTCATCCAGCTCAAAAGGAAAGGCCCGGAAATTGACCTTTTCAGGACCCTCAGTGGTTATTTTTTTAGGAATAGGTTCTTCCGAAGTTTGGCAGGAACCCAACAATATTATGATTCCTATCACGACAGTGAATATTCTTGTTTTCATGATATTCCTCACTTCCTTGCTTATAAAACCCAACTCTAAAGGTTGAGCGGATTTCAATGGGCTTTTATTTTTCTTCTATTTTACATAAAAAACTATGAAATGCTAAACATTCTTAATATCATTGACATTCCTAAAAATAATGTTACTATATTCAAAAAGATAACACCAAGGAGATGGTAATGACTATCTGTAAAAAAGCACTCCGCCTGATCTGCCTGGAATCGCATCCGGTATCTATCCTATGCCGGGACGAAATTTTAATCTCAGTATCAAAATAATCCCATGAGCTATCAAGGAAGAGATGTGATCTTAGGCGGACTGTTTTTAGCTCTGGCCCTGGTCATCCCCATTCTGTTTCATGCGGTAGGATTGGGAAGTGCCTTTCTTCCCATGTTTTTCCCCATCATTGTCGCTGGTTTTCTCATAGCCCCGGCTGTCGCTTTGGTGGTGGGCATCACTTCCCCTCTCTTCTCTGCTCTTTTAACCGGGATGCCTCCCATTTTCCCTCCCATTGCCTTTGTCATGATGGCAGAAGGACTGGTTCTGGCAGGAATCCCTTCTCTGCTCTACCAGAAATTCAGATTCAATACATATTTGACCCTGGTCATAACCCTGGCATTGGACAGGGCTGTGCTTTTTCTGGCTGTGGTAATGGTCTCCATGTGGCTGGACCTGCCGGAAAACGTCCTGGGCTGGGCTTCTCTAATCCGGGGTCTTCCCGGGATTGTCCTCATTCTATTGATTATTCCACCCCTGGTTGAAAAACTGAAAGAGCGGATGACTCGCCTATCACTTATGGAGTGAATAAAGATGGACCGAAAGACCTTTTTTAATAAACAAGCTCAGAACTGGGAGAAGGAGCATCAGTGTGAAAAAGAAAAATCCAAACTCAGGAAACTGATTCCTTTCCTCCCCATAAAAGAGGGGGCCAGGGTTCTGGATGCTGGATGCGGCACAGGAAGGCTCATTCCCTATATAATAAAATCAGCCGGCCGTACAGGGGAAATTGTAGAAATGGACTTTGCCAGAAAAATGCTGGATATTGCCCGCCTCAAACACTCAAACTCAAACATCTGCTTTGTCCAATCCGATGCCCAGAACCTCCCGTTTAAAGACCAATTATTCGATGTGGTGGTGTGTTTTGCCCTTCTTCCCCATATTCCGGATAAACAAAGAGCACTCAGAGAGTTTCATAGAATTTTAAAACCAAAAAGCCCTTTTGTCATCGCTCACACCATGAGCCGGGAGGAGCTCAATGCCTTTCATAAAAAAGTAAAAGGACCTGTAACTCAGGACCTTCTCCCCGTCAAAGAAGAAATGGAGCAGCTTTTTTTAAAGGCGGGTTTTCAAAACTTCTCCCTTAAAGACCAACCATCTCTTTATATAGCACAAGGAAAAGCATGAATCTGTTTCGATCTGAAGGCTTTGAAAAGAATACGTCCTTTCATCTAAGTCTGGACCCTCGGATAAAAATCATTTCAATGATAATTTTTATTGGGGTTATTATGCTGACCCCCTCTGAAGCCTATTTTAAATTTTTGGCTTATTTTTGTGCCCTCACTGCTCTTTTTATTTTATCTTCCATCCCTGTAAAAAAAATATTCTCCCGATTTATCATCCTGATCCCTCTTCTTGCTTTTCTCAGCTTATCCGTTCTTGTTTTTGGGAACAACACTTCTTCAGAGAATATAAACATCCTGTGGAACCTTTCTGTTAAATCCCTGCTCATTTTTCTCTGCCTGGGATTCTTGGTTCTATCAACCCGATTTTTTCACTTGATCAAAGGATTTGAGCTCTTAAAAACACCCTCCCTTGTGACCTCTCTCTTAACTTTTGCCTACCGGTACATTTCTCTTTTTTCAGATGAAGCAGAGAGGATGATAAGAGCCAAAAAATCAAGAACTTTTAAAAAACAAAAACTCATCAAAGAAATTAAAATATTAGTTCCCATGGTTTCTCATCTCTTTTTAAGGACATTTGAAAGAACCGAAAATATATACGCGGCCATGCTTTCCCGGGGATTTGACAGAAAAATTGAAACACTCACTCTTTTTAATACCAACAAAAACGACTGGATATTTTTCTCCATCTTTTTGCTTTTTCTCATATCTGTTGGGGTGGCGTTGTGAAAAAACAGCTTTCCAGGTGGAGCTTTCAGAATTTAGGGAGCTGCGGGAACACAAGCCCACCCGGATTTCACTGCTTTTTACTCAAAAAAATCTCTTCAAAGAACTTTAGGGCTTCTTCATCCGGATCTTCCTTAGCCACTTAGCCTGACCTATTCATAAAAAAATACTCCTTTTATTCCTTTAATTCCCTTTAAACAACAGCTAATATTTCTTATCATATAAGAAACCGTTCAAACTAAGGAGGAACCATGAAAAAAATCACGGCTGCGGCTGTTATTGTTTTTCTGAGTACTTTCTCTTTTGCTTTTTCGCAAAGCAAGGAGTTTTATAAAGGCATTCAGTCCCTCAGTCCAGTCCTGGGACTGAACAGCTATACTGTTCCATTTGGCGTTAACTTTGAGGTGGGAGTGAGTGACAAAATCGGAATCGGAGGAACTGCCATGTTCTGGTGGTGGTCAAGCCAGTACTTGTCCAACTCGCTGATAGGGTTATCCTTTGATGGAGCCTATCACTTTACCAGCCTGGATGTAGAAAAGCTGGACCTGTTCGCTGGAGCTGGACTGGGTTTTGCTATCTACAGCTACACTGGGAAGGAATCCCTTCCCGGAGACATCCAGGGAGGAACCGGATCTTCTGGCCTTTATCTCAGACCGTTTATCGGAGCCCGGTACTATTTCAATGAAAAAACTGCGGTGTTTTCCCGGCTTTATATCCAGTTCGTGGGAGATTGGGGAGGAGCTGGCGGAATCATTGGAATCTCGTTTAAATTAAAATAGGAAACACAGAAGACAGTTTGTATAATTCAGTCTATTTCTTTAAGTAATCAAGGAGCTGTTGGGCGGTGGAAGCCTTTGAATGCTCCGGAGCTAATTCAAGAAAATTCTCTAGATATCTTATGGCTTCTGTCATTTTGTTTTGACTGATATAAACAAGAGCGGCCTGATAATAGGCATCCGAATATTCCTCATCTAACTCAATGACCTTTAGAAAAGCCTCCAGTGACTGCTCTTTATTTCCCATTTCAGAGAGGACAAGACCGTAATTATAATAGGTATCGGGATCCTCTTGGTTGAGTGATATGGCTTTGGAATAATACTTTTCTGCCTCTGACCAATTTTCTGCCTTTGCTAAAAGCTCCCCTGTTTCCTTGTTAGCCGAATAACTCTCTGGATTCATCTCTGAAGCTTTTTGGAAAGCCTCTAAAGCTTCTTCATTATTTTCAAGTTTCTTATGTGTAAGTCCAAGATTGAAGTAGTAGGACCATTGTTCAGGATTTGCCTTTACAGCCTCCTTATAAGCCTCAACAGCTTCTTTATATTTCTCATTCTCAAAGAGTTTGATGCCTTTAGAAAAGCTTTTATCTGCTTCAGATAGCTGCTCTTGAACAGCTTGGTCTGCTTTATGCAAAGTGACTTTCATCTCTGCTGTTTCAGCAATGCCTATTTTCCTTTCCGTTGAGACAGGTACATATCCTTGTTTTTTGAACTGAATGGTGTACTGACCCGGATAAATCCCAACTTGAACGAATTCTCCTTCTTCTCCAGACTGAACATGATGCCGCCGGCGCGAATATTTTACAGAAATGATATCGATATCAACTCCAGGAATAGGATTTCCATCCTTGTCAACAACTATTCCCTTTAATTTTCCTTGATACTGGCAGTAAGCAGGAAGAGAACCTAAAATTATTGAAACAATCAATAATATAAATATTTTTTTTGTCATCTTTCCCTCCTGGAGTCTAGATGCTTTTCTCTCTTATTTTCAATCCGATCAAGAAGCAGTTGGATGTCCTTTTGATTCGGATCAATACTTAAAGATTTCTGTAAAAGCGGCTTGGCCTTCTCCGGTTTATTCAATTGCAGATAGCACTTTGCAGCTAAATTAAGTACATTTAAATCAGAAGCCTGCTTCAGTAATTTTTCAAGATAGATAAGGGCTGATGTCCAATCTTCGAGTCCCACATAGTTTGATGCAATAATCACAGCCGCTTCCCGGCTTTGAGTGGCTTCATATACAGGAACCGCAACGGAAAGAGAGTCTTTGTACTGCTTCCTTGCAAGCAGAGTCTGGGCGAGAAGGAGCTTAACTGAGAAACTTTCTGATTCCATGAGAATTTTCTCCAGCGTTTGTTTGGCTTCTCTGTACTGGCCTTTTCGGTAGTGCTGCAAAGCTATCAGATAGAGATGTTCATTATTGGGAAACGCCTGGTGCAGCTTTGAATAAACCCAGGGGATAATGGGTTGGGGTTGTGAATGAATCACAAAATTTACTTTTTTTTCGAGTATCTTGTGATTTTCCGAATCAAAAACTGAAAGCACAGCAAAATAATATCCAGGTCGCATAGAAGATAGAGAGACAGGCCCAAAATTCAAACCCAGGTTATCAGGTTCTAAAACTTCAGAAACCGGCTTCTTTATACTGAGTTCAGGCTTTTCAGATTCAGTAGAATAAATTTCTAACAGACATGAGTTTTCTTTGATGTTTTTCAAGTTGTCGATCTGGGCATAAATACCAATGCTTTCCTCAGGAAGGCAAATGTTCTGGGCATTCGCAAGATACTGGTATCCAGAAAAGCTAAAAGCTTTGATATTATTCCTTTGACTTTCTTCCAGCCTCTCTCGGTCTTGATAGAGAAGCATCTCACTGAGCCGAGGATCGCTGTCTTGAAAAGGGACGGAAAAAGTCATTTGAGTAGAAGTGAAATCCTTCGTTGTTTTATTTTTTAAAAGAAGAAACAGTTTATATTGACCGGGAAGGACTGGGATAAGGTCCTGGAAGGCAAATATCTGCCGATTATAGCGTTCATATTCCTTTGGGGATATCTTTAGCGGAATTTCCTCATCCTTTTCCAATACCAAATTTTCTTCCATATCCTCAATCCGTGTTATCAGCTGAAAAGAAGCATAAGGAGTTCCTTGGTATTCAGCAAAATTAATTTTTTTTGGCTCCAGTGTCCAGTGAAGGTAATCCTGTCCGTTGATTTTAAATATCTTAATATCAAACTGATTTTCAATGAAATCATCCAAATAATCAGTTTCAACATGGCTTTCGTATTTTAAAAAATCTGCAGCATAGCTGTCTGTAAACTTCTTTTCTGGCAGGCTGCGGATTTTGCTCACCAACATATCCGAGGAAAGAGATGAACTCATCAAGCTTGAATCTTCAGGAATATAAGAAAGAGAGGCTTTAGCTAACTCTGCGGCATTCCCGCGTAAAATTTGATAAGCCTGACCTCGGTTCAATGACCGAGTAGAGACAGAGGGAGAAACCAGCCGCATGGGACCGTCAACCCCCGGGGAATAAAGTCTGTATTCTCCAAGACCATGAGGCTGAAAAAAAATCAGGTAAAAAGAAGAAGGCAAACCATATTTAATATCTCCTTGGTAGTACCAAAGTTCCAACGGAAGAAGGTCCTGTGACCCTATATAAATCTCTCTGCTCAAAGGAGGCCCCAGAAGAAGATAAAATTGTCCTCTTTCAGTCCGGCTTCCCTTTTTAGCTGTGTCTCTTCCAAAATTTCTGTCCGCAAACTGAACTCTTTCCATATATTCTTCGTAGAATTCATTCCTTTTTGTATCAGGACGAGGATCCCGTCTATTCCAGAAAAGCTCGATGAATTTATCTCGCTGTTCTTGGGTCTTAAGCTGAAGGAATACCTCTCGTTCCTTTTGGGTCATAATTTGTTCTACAGTCTCCAACCATTCTTGGTAACGAGGGGCAAGATTTTCTTTTCCGGAGAGAAACAAAACCAGAAGCAGTA
This sequence comes from uncultured Eubacteriales bacterium, assembly GCA_964445575.1. Taxonomy (GTDB): domain Bacteria; phylum Acidobacteriota; class Aminicenantia; order Aminicenantales; family Aminicenantaceae; genus WJMT01. The sequence goes on along the minus strand of CAYULB010000054.1, from coordinate 190 downwards.
ATGAAGGGATAAGAAGGAACTTTTTTGCAGATTCCATATGTTCTTTCCAACGAAAAGCTTGATTATAAAAAATATCATAACTCCTTAAGAGTTGCAAGCCGTGGCGCTTTCTGAACCTGGACTTACATCCATGGATATTCATAACCTAACCTGGATTATTCACGAGTCGAGGTTGCTGCTGATGCAAGGC
>CAYULB010000053.1:0-14971 GCA_964445575.1 uncultured Eubacteriales bacterium | reverse complement strand
CTGAAAATAAATTAATAATGAAAGCATCGCCATTTTTTTATAAATAGTTCAGGTTAGTAATCTGTAAAAGTAAAAGGAACAAGTTTTAATTTTGATGAGGTGTTCCTATGAGGCTGTAGGGTCCGCAATCAGTTATTTCAACAGTCAGAAATTTTCCGGTCCAATCTTTATGGGATTTAAAGTTTATGACTTGGAAAGCTTCATTTCTTCCTGTGTAAGAATCATTGTTTTTGCTCTTTCCCATACAGAGGACCTTCATCCTTTTCCCAATTGAGGAGCGATTGGATCTGAGCTGGAGGTTTTTTTGAAGCTCCTGCAGTTTGATCAGTCTTTCTTTTTTGACTTCAAAGGAAACGTTCTGCTGGTATTTGGAGGCTGCCGTGTAGGGTCTCTTGGAATAACGGAAAGAAAAAATGCTGGTATAACCAACTTTTTTTAAAATATCCATAGTATCAGAAAAATCTTTTTCTGTTTCTCCAGGAAAGCCCACTATGATATCTGTACTTAAGCTTATGTCCGGCATCAAATCTTTCAATAGGTCTATTTTTTCCAAATACTCCTTCCGGGTATACTCGCGGCCCATGGCTTTGAGGATAGAGTCAGAACCGGACTGAAGCGGAAGGTGCAGCTGGCGGCATATCTTATGGTTTTCTGCCATAGCTTTTATGATCTCCGAGGTTAGATTTTTGGGATGAGAGGTAAAGAACCGGATCCATTCAATTCCGTCAATTTGATTTGTTTCTTCTAAAAGGGAAACAAAATTTTTTCTGGATTCTGGGTCTTGGTAAGAGTTGACGTTTTGTCCGAGGAGCTGAACTTCCTTATAACCCTTTTCTTCAAGTTTTTTTATTTCTTGTTTAATAAGAGGAAGCGGCCTGTATTTTTCCCTACCTTTTGCAAAGGGCACCACACAAAAGGTGCAAAAATTGTTGCATCCCTTCATTATGGTTATATAAGCGCTTACATTATTTTTTCTAGATATCTGATTGATTTCGATCCAGTTTTTGTTCCGGGAGGTCTGGGTAATACAGGAGTGGTATTCTGACAAAGAGTTTATGATATCTGGAATTTTGTCTAGATTATCCGGACCCACCACAAAATCCACAGTTTCATTCTTTTTTGAGATATCTTTTTTAAAAAGCTGGGCCACACATCCCGTAACTCCTATGCAGGCATTATTTTTCTGTTTGATGGCTTTAAGCCGGCCTAAAAAAGAAAACAGCTTTTCAACTGGCTTTTCTCTGACCGCACAGGTATTGATGAGTATGATGTCACTGTGTTCCAGTTCATCACAGGATAGGGCTCCATAAGAACCCAGTATTCCGGCTATTTGTTCGGATTCGTTTTCATTCATCTGGCATCCGAATGTTTTTATATAGAATTTTTTGTTCTTTAAGTATTGAGGATATCTCATCTTATTTTTATTATAACCTGGATTGTTTTAATTTTAAAACTGGCGGGGTTATCCGGATAGATTTTTTTCAAGCATTTCTTTGGCGCTTTGAAGAGATGCTTCAGTGATATGTGAACCGGTTAAGAGCCTGGCGATTTCTTTGATTCTTTCTTTTTTCTTTAATTTTTTTATATGGGTAAAAGTCCTGTTTTTTCTTACATGTTTTTCTATTCGATAATGATGATCAGCAAAGCAAGCTATCTGGGGAAGATGGGTGATGCATATGACTTGATTCTGGGATGCCAGACGGGATAATCTTTGGCCAACCAACTCAGCGGTTTTTCCTCCGATTCCTGAATCGATCTCATCGAATATCAGAGTTTTCAGTTTTTCTGGGTCTTTGCTGATGGTTTTTAAAGTCAACATAAGGCGGGAGAGTTCTCCTCCTGAGGCGATTTTTCTAAGGGGGCGGACCTTTTCTCCTGGATTCGGGCTGATCATGAATTCGATTTCTTCTGATCCCAGATCTTTGAAATTCTCCAGGTCTTCAGATTTTGGGGAGTGAGAAATGAATTTTATGGTGAATTTTGCTTTTTTCATTCCCAGGGATTTGATCTCTTCTTCGACCTTTTTTTCAAGCTTTTTTGCTCCCTTTTGCCTTAATTCTGAGAGCTGAGCAGATATTTTTTGATGCTCTTCAAAGTCACTTTTGAGCTGATTGCGGAGCTCAGAAATCTTTTCATGAGCAGAACCGAGTTCTGACAATTCTTGTTTAACGCTTTTTAAATGCGCTAATACATCCCCCAGTGTTTTTCCATATTTTCTTTTGAGGTTTTCAATGAGGCTGAGCCTTTCTTCGATTTTTTCCAGTTTTTCCGGAGCTCCCATATAATCCTCTTTGAATTTGACTAAATCATCTATAAATTCTTTCATAGATATGGAAAATTGGTCTAAATTTTCCAGCATGGATTTGAAATCAGGATGATAGTCAGAGAGGATAAGGACATCTTTTTCCAGTTGGGAAAGAAGCGCGGAAAGAGATTCTTCCCTCTCATAAGTGATATCAAGGGCATCCTTTATGCAGGAACTTATTTTTTCTGCATTTTTTAAAAGATCTCTTTCTCTGTGGAGTTCTTCTTCCTCGCCTGGTTGAAGCTGGGCTTGCTCTATTTCATTGATTTGGTATTCGAGATAATCCAGCTTTTGTTCCCTTTGGGTCTTTTTTTCTTCAAGTGTGCGGATTTCTTTTTGAAGTTTTCTTATATTCCGGGCTAAATCAGTGACTTTGTGTCTCAAAGGTAAAGTTTCTGAGTAATGGTCGAGGAAATCCAGCTGATATTCATTATCCCTAAGGAATACATGGTCATTTTGGCCGAGAATATCCACTATGTTTTCTTTGAGAAGTTTGAATTTTTTTATGGGGACCAAAGTCCCGTTTATATAGCCTCTTCCTGTTCCTTTTTTGAAAATTTTTCTGTGGAGAAAAATATCCCCGGTCTCATCTATATCAAGGTCTTTCAGAGTATTGATTTTTTTGGGAACTAGAAAGATGGTTTCAATGGTAGTTTCATTTTTTCCTGTCCTTATGATATCGGTGGTGGCCTTTTCACCCATGATCAGTCGGATGCTGTCGATTAGTATGGATTTTCCAGCCCCTGTCTCGCCGGTGAGGATAGTAAAGCCCGGGTTGAGTTCGACATCCAAGTTTTCAATAGTGGCAAGGTTTTTTATTCGCAGGGACTTTATCATTTAAAAAGTCTTCCTCATAATGACAGAATAGATGGTGAGATACTGAATCAATTCAGTCGTTTTATAAGAACTGGTTCCGAAGCACTTTCCATTTCTGTTTTTTCAAGGATTATAGGGACAAGTGCTTTTTCCATGTTGATCCGTCCGTATCCGATGAATACATCTTTACCTGGGCTGCTGGTTTCGTTCACATCGTCGGCTGAAAATTTGATAACATACATAACCTCATCAGCAGTGATCCAAGGCTTTATGCTTTTTATTAAGGCCGCCAGTCCTGAAACATGAGGGGTGGAAAGGGATGTGCCGTCTCCCCATCCATAGGGGAGATAACCCGGGGGAGTGAAAGGAACCGGAAAAGTGCTTATGATGCGTACTCCAGGCGCGGCCACATCGATTTCTGGCCCAAAGTTCGACCAATTGGGTCTTTGATCGTTGTAATCTGTGGCAGCCACAGCTAAGCAGTAATTATCATAAGCGGCTGGGTACAGAACTGAACTTCCCTCGTTTCCTGCAGCAGCAACCACCACCACATCGTTCTGATGGGCATACTCAACTGCATTTTCCAGAGAATAAGTGTGAATGGGACCTCCCAGGCTTAGATTCACAACAGCGGCCTCATGGTCTACAGCCCAGATTATGCCCTCTATGATCCAGCTGTAAAATCCTTCTCCTAAATCATCCAGAACTTTGACCGGAAGAAGCTTACAGTTCCATGCGACTCCAGCAATGCCTTCATTGTTATTAGTCTCTGCAGCAGCGATCCCTGCTACAAATGTTCCATGGCCGTCATCATCGGTTGCCTCAAAATCACCGTTAACAAAGTCGCGGCCGCTTGAGTGGATTTTGTTTTCAAGGTCGGGATGGGTGAGGTCTATTCCGGTATCAACAATAGCTATGATTGTTTCTTTGTTTCCTTTGGTTTCTTCCCAAGCAGCAGTGGCTTTTATATCCGCACTGGTTTGTCCCTGGGGGCTTCCCGGAGGCCCTATATACTGACCAGAGTTATAAAGAGCGTATTGATAGTTAAAAAAGTTGTCATTTGGGGTCACTGTTTTATAGGCTACATAGTCAGGTTCAGCATATTCCACATACTGATGCTGGTTCATCACATACAGCATATCCTCAACACTGGAATAGTCAGGGACTTTTATCTTAAATACCTCGATCCTCGGAATCAGATTATATTCCTTTATTTGGAAAGAATAGATAGTAGCCTGAATATATTCATCCGGAACAGAAGGCTTGAATTTGACCAGGATGTGTTCAGGAGAATAGGAAATTTTGGATTGAGAAGGAGGAGGATTCTGTTCCAAGAGGTCTGAAAGCTTCTGGTCATCCTGAGAACCCAAAACAGATTTTTGGTTCTGGGCTTGAAAGGAATAGAGGCTTGTGAAGAAAAAAAAGAATATAATTATTAAAGAAAAAACTTGAAATATTTTATTTTTTTCCATGGTTTCCTCCTATTAAAATGAGTATACGGCTCCAATAAGTATGCTTAGGCCGATGGGGGCTTCCAAAGGAAGCAAGGTCGCTTCAGCTTTCAAATCAACTCCGTTCAGCGCCTTATAGAGGGTTCCGATTGATAAACTGAAACAGCTCTTTGATTCAATGTTCATCTCCTGCTCTCCGGTGAGCTCTTCGATTTCCTCGGTCATCTTGAATTTCCCCCATAATATATCATAATTGGCTGTGACATAAGGCCGGAGATATTCGGTGACTGCGAATGAAATTTTAGGTCCTGCAGTCAACCGTGACCAGGAGGGCTTTCCAGTGGCGGTTCCTTCAACATTGAGGCCTGGTATTTCCCACTGGTCTTTGAAACCAATATAGTGAATCAACTGTCCTCCTGCACTCAAGGTAAAATCAGAAATTTTTATAATTTTGAGCACTAGATTTCCCCCTAAAACAATTCCATCTATATTCCCAGTATTTAATTCCAGGGAAAAAGGGAGCCTTTTGAAAACCATATCATTGAAATTAGATAGGGAATATCCTAATACGGCATTGACAGAGATCGCTTCTGTTACCTCATAGCCAGGTTTTAATGAAAAGAGATAGCTTTTTAAGGAGGATGTCTCATTTTGATCTTCTCCCCATGTTATGATGCGGTCGAAAAATTCAACATCCAATCCTATTTTCAGCTGTTCCATTGAAAATCTCTGCTGGTAAAACTGGGCAGCGGATATAAGAGGTGCTGCCGTTAACAGCATGATTATAACTGACAGTAAAGTCTTTACCTTCATGTTATAACCTCCAGTTAATTTAGTTGTTTAAGTTTGAATTCTTTTTTTCAATTTCTTGTTTTTCCTGGTATTCTTCTATCTTTTTTGTGGCTTTTTTTATGAATTTGCTGTCCGGATAGTCGGAAATCAGTTTTCTGAAATAGGGGAGTGCCTGATCTTCCCGTTTGCTGTTGCAGTAGGAATCGGCCAGATAAAAATAAACTTTGTCCATTTCTGAAAAATTGGGATATTCCGTAAGGATCTCCTTCAATCGGCCTATACTCGCATTGTAAGCTTTTATCCGGTAATAATGTTTAGCGATTTTAAATGAGTGTTTTGCTAATTTTTCTTCGCATTCTTTAATCTTGTCATAAGCCTGCTGGGCTTCTTCACTGTTGGGGTATTTGGTTATTAATTTTTTAAATTCAGCCAGAGCTTTTTTTGTTTTTGTCTGGTCTTTGCCAGGCTTATTGGCTTTGGTGAAATAGCTCATAGCGATCCGGTACTGGGCATAGGGAACCGAGGGGCTCTGTGGGAACCGAGTTATAAATTCTCTGTATTCCGATGCAGCGATAATCATATTGGCTTCATCACCCTTGTTGTAATATGAATCAGCTATGACCAACATAGCTCTTTGTGCGTAGAGGCTTTGTGGGAAAGCATCCACAACCTGCCTTAAATACAGCCTTCCTTTCTCAGGATTCTTTTTTATGAATTTTTGCCCCATTTCAAAAAGAGTTTCTTCATTGGAAGCGATTTCAGGGTCGATCTCCATTTGTCCGGTTTTGCAGCTGTAGCTAAATGAAATAAACATTATAAGAACTAGAATAAAAATATTTTTTCTCATAATCATTCCTTTTGTGAATATATTACCATATAAGTCATTTAAAAGAGTATTGGTTTTTTATCCATAACCATTCCTGTTCCAGTCCTTCTTCAAGTTTTACCTGAGGATTGTAGCTGAGGTCTGTTTTAGCTTTGGAAATACTTGCATAGGTGTGGTTGACATCCCCTTTTTGCCTGTCAATTTTTTTTGTTTTTATTTTTTTTCCACAGATTTTGCTTAGGATAGGAAAGATATCTGAGAGTTTTTTCTGATTCCCCCCTCCTAGATTATAGATCTCTCCAGGAAGCCCCTTTTCTGCGGCGGAAATATTGGCTTTGACAATATCATCGATATAGGTAAAATCTCTGGTCTGCTCCCCACTTCCATAGATTTTAAGAGGTCTGTTTTCTCCAACAGCCTTTAAGAATTTGTGGAAAGCCATATCAGGTCTTTGTCTGGGACCATAAACAGTAAAATATCTTAATGAAACAACAGGGAGTCCATAGTTTTTATGATAGAGAGAGCAAAGATTCTCTGCCGCAAGTTTGGTAACTCCATAAGGAGAGTAAGGAGATAGATGGCTGGTCTCTTTCATGGGAAGATCTGGGGTGTTTCCATAGACAGAAGAAGAGGAGGCATACACGATTTTTTTGAGTTTATGACTTTTGCAGGTTTCAAGAATTTTTTGAGTGGATTCAATATTGTTTCGGGTGTAGATGGAAAAATTGTCTCCCCAGCTGTCTCTAACCCCTGCCTGAGCTGCCAAATGAAACAGGTAATGACAGTTTGCTACATATCTTTTCAAGTCAAGGTTGTTTATGTCTTCTTTAATAAAATCAAAATTTTTTGCTTTTAATAAAGATTCAAGGTTTTTTTCTTTAAATTCTTTGGGATAATAGTCTGTGAAGGAGTCGACCCCGATCACAGAAAAACCGGAGTTTAGAAGCTTTTCACACAAATGGGAACCGATAAATCCAGCTGCTCCGGTGACAAGACACTTCATTTTTGATTGTATTTCTGCAGAGTCTTTTTTATTTTCTTCAATGTTTCTATGGGATTTTCACTGTCATAAACAGCAGAACCAATAACCAAAATTTCAGCCCCGCTTTGGACTATTTTTTCCAGGTTTTTCTGGTTGACGCCGCCATCCACTTCAATCTTGACATCAAGATTTTGCCCTATAATCCAGTTTTTCAGTTGAGATATTTTGTTCAGGCTGGATTCTATAAATTTCTGGCCGCCCCATCCTGGATTGACAGACATAATCAGAACATAATCGACTTCCCTTATGATTTCATTGAGCATGTGTATGGGAGTGGCTGGATTCAGGACTACTCCTGCTTTTTTTCCCAGCTGTTTGATCATGGTTATGTCTTTATGAGCGTGGACAGTGACTTCTATCTGAATGGAAATCCAATCCGCGCCAGCTTCACTGAATTTGGGTATGAATTCCCTGGGATTATCCACCATGAGATGGGCATCCAAGGGCAGATCAGTCATTTTCTTTAAGTCCTGGACCAGCTTGGGTCCAAAAGTAAGGTTGGGAACGAAATGTCCATCCATAATGTCAATGTGGATTAAGTCAGCTCCTCCTTTTTCTGCTGTCTTAATTGATTTTCCTAAGTTAGAGTAATCCGTGGAAAGAATAGAAGAAGCAATTTGGATCATTATCGGCTGACCTCCAGTGAGATAATATTTCTTTTTTTGATCAGAGTTCCTTGACTTGGATTTTGGTTGATGATGATTCCACTTCTGAGACCTGGATAGTAGGAACGCCGGATATCTCCTACCCGGAATCCTTTGTCTTTCAGCTTCTGGATGACTTTGGATGCTTCTTTTCCCAGGAGGTCAGGCATTAAATATCTATCTTCGAGTTTTCCCTCGCTCACCAAAAGATTGACACGTGAGTTGACAGCGACTTCAGTTCCTTCAGGAGGATACTGGCTGATCACTCTTCCTGCTGGAAAGGTAGAGGAATGGACATGGGTAATATTTCCTTTTATTAGGCCTGCTTCTTGGAATGCTTTATCAAGGGAGGTGAGGTCTTTTCCGGTTAGATTGGGGACTTTAACCTTTTCCAGCCCGGCACTGAGAGTGACTTTGACTATTTTATTGAGTTTTACTCGCGATTTAGGGGGAGGGTCCTGAGAAATAATCTTTCCTCTTTCATAACTTTTATTGAGTTCCACACCGCTTTTTACAATAGAAAGTTTCTTTTCTTGAAGAGCTTTTTCTGCCTCTTCCAGAGTCATTCCTGTGATGTCAGGAACATTGGACATCTCTCCGGCTAGGGTGATTTTGTAGGCTAGAGTGGCTGACAAAAAAAAGAGGTTAAGAAAAAGGAGTGTGACCACCAGAATTTTATAGTATTTATCAGTCATTTTTTCTTTTTATGCGGAACCAAAAATCATTCTAATCTATACCATAGATTCATAACCAAGTAAACACCAAAAGTGTTGCTTGGCAGGTTTTGGTTTCTTTATTTCACTGATTTAAGGATTCTTGTTGAAAGTTTATGCTCTAAACATTAAAGTAGGAACAGAACAGGAGGAGCTATGATGAAAAAAATCTCAGATTTCCGTTCTGATACAGTGACCAAACCCACCCCTGAAATGCGCAAAGCAATGGCAGAGGCAGAGGTTGGCGATGATGTGCTGGGAGATGACCCCACAGTAAAGAAGCTGGAATCTTTAGCAGCTGAGATGGCAGGAAAAGAAGCTGCCCTGTATGTTCCTTCCGGAACTATGGGAAATTCAATAGCCATAAAAGCCTGGACCCGTGAGTTGGATGAGGTGATCATAGAAGCCCGCTCTCATATTTATAACATGGAATCCACCCATATGACTTTCATCTCACGCGTCTCTCCCCGGGTGCTGACCTCTCAAAGGGGAGCCATGGACCCGGAAGAAGTAGAGAAAAATATAAAAAAGCCATCTGTACACCTGCCCAGGACTTCCCTCATCTGCATAGAGAACACCCACAACAATTGGGGAGGAGCTGTGATTCCCCATGAAAACATGAGTTCCATAAGAGAAATAGCAGATAAATATGGAGTGAAAGTCCATTTGGACGGAGCCCGCATCTTCAATGCAAGTGTGGCTACAGGCATTCCTGTAAAAGATTATGCAGCCACAGCAGATTCGGTTATGTTCTGTCTTTCTAAAGGACTTTCTGCTCCTATTGGCTCTATTTTGGCCGGTCCAAGAGATTTTATTGATTACAGTCGAAGGATACGCAAAGCTCTGGGAGGAGGGATGAGACAGGTGGGAGTCATTGCAGCTCCTGGTATCATAGCCTTAAAAAGCATGGTTTCCAGGTTAAAGGAAGACCATGAACGGGCTAAAAAATTGGCTCTCAGCATACACCGTCTCCCCGGAGTGATATTAGATCCCGATGAGGTGGAAACCGATATCATGATTTTTGGATTCGAACATCCGGATTTATCTGTTTCTGATTTCCTGGAAAAATTAAAGCAAAAAGGGATTTTGGCTCTTCCGGTTCCTCAAGGCATCCGTTTTGTTACCAACAGGGGAATCGATGATGAGGATATAGAGCGGACCATTACTGAATTCACTAACATTCTCAATCCATAAAACTGGTCTTCAGTTTCCCATCCCTCACTTTTAGCGAAATGAGCAGGGAGGCCAAAATATTTTTTGGGAATACCCGGATGGGGGTTCATTACGGTTTTAATCCAAACAGTCAGCTACCAGTTGAGCAATGTCTTTGACCTTGATGTCTTTAATTTCTTTATCGTCCAGAGCATCTTGAATCATGGTGAGGCAAAAGGGACAGGATGTTGCCGCTGTAGAGACACCGGAGCCTATGACTTCTTGAGTCCTTATATGATTGATTCTTTTTCCAAGAGATTCTTCAGTCCACATCAGTCCGCCTCCGGCACCGCAGCAGAAGCTGTGTTCTTTGTTGTTTTCGAGTTCAACCATCTTTTTTTCATTGATTAAGCTTAATATCTCTCTGGGCTCCTTGATGATATTGTTGTGGCGTCCTAGATAACAGGAGTCATGGTAAGTCAAAGTTTGTTCTGATTTATGCTTAAGTTTGAGGCGGTTTTCCTTTACAAGCCTGCTAATAAGGGGCACATGATGGAAGATTTCGATTTTTTTAAAATGTTCGGCTGCCTCTTTTTTAATTTCAGGGACTGCATCCAGAAGTTTGGGATAGTCATTTTTAAATGTGTTGAATCCGTGAGGGCAGAGGGTGATTATTTTCTTAATCCCGTATTTTTGAAACAGGTTGATGACCTCTGCTGCCTGCATCTGGAATAGATACTCGTTTCCCAGTCTTTTTGATGAGTCACCGCAGCATTTTTCTTCGGTGCCTAGAATGGCAAAGTCAATCTCTGCTTTATTTAAAATTTTGACTAAAGCCTTTGTGATTATTTTCCCCCGTTCGTCAAAAGAACCTGCACAGCCTACCCACAGCAGATATTCGACGTCCGGGTGTTCCTGGATGAGTTTGATATCCAGGCCTTCAGCCCAGTCTGCTCTTTCTGAAAATCCAATACCCCAGGGATTGCTGTTGGTTTCCATGCTTTTGAAAAATTGATTGAGTTCCGAGGGGAACCGGCTCTCCATAAGAACCTGTCCCTGCCGTAAACCCACGATTTTGGGAATGTGTTCGATCTCAACAGGACATACATGCATGCAGGCCCCACAGGTGGTGCAGGTCCAGATTTCATCTTCAGTAACCGTCTCTTTCATTAAAGCGTCTATTTCGTCCCGTTTCTCAGCAATGTATTTTTTTCCATTTTTAAGCAGATGTCTTTTTAGATTGAAAATGATCATTTTGGGAGAAAGCGGTTTTTCGGATGTGAAAGCAGGACACACATCCTGACATCTGCCGCATTCCATACAGGCAAAAGTGTCCAGGAGGTCTTTCCAGGTGTAATCAGAGGCTTTTTCCACTCCGAATACTTCAGAATGCTCGATATCAATAGTGTCTAAAGCTCCCATGGGCTGATCGTCTCTGACCAGAACATTGAAAGAGCCGGCAAACATATGGAAATATTTGGAATAGGGGACATACGCGATGAATCCAAATACGATCAATATATGAAGCCACCAGGAAAAGTTAAAATGGAATGAGATGGATGAAGCGGAGATCCCTGAATCATTTATCAACCTGGCCAAGGGAGCTCCAATAAAGGACAGTCTTTCTGTTCCCGGATGATGAGCAATGGAAAAGACTTTAAAATAAAGATAACTTAGAGTCACTATGGTCAAAAGGATATAAATGACCGCTGAATCCAAAGGGGTTGTTTTATAAGCCTCGGGTCTGATGAGGAATCTTCTTATACTCATAAAAATGACAGCCACAATGACCAGAACCGCAAAAAGGTCCACTATAAAAGAAAAAAAGAGACCGAAATTACCCTGCCCGAATAAATAGAAATTGGGAAAATATCCTTCCAGAATGTGATTCACAGACATGGAATCAAAAGTCAAAGCTCCATAGAAAATAAACAAATGAATAACTCCAGTCCAGATACGTTCATTTTGGAGTGTGCATCTCTGAAGGAATATCTTTGTCAAAGCATCCCATGCCCTTTTTAAAATGTGATCGAACCGCTGGTCTTTTTTCCCTTTAAGGATAATTCTGATTCGATAGATAACCGGAATCATAAATGCTAAAAAGGTGGCAATTATAACCAGAATGAAAATGATTTTTCCTGCTAAGGAAAGCATTTTTATTTTCCCTCCTTTAATATCCTGGGATGTTCATTTTGTTTATTTTATCTTATTGCATTTTATAGGATTCTCCAAACAATATTTTAAAATTCATAGGAGATGCCCATCCGCAGTACCCGGGGTGACTGGATTTCAGTGGCATAGCGAAGGGGAAACTCAGCACCTGTCCATTCATTTTCCTCGGTCGCCAGGGCCATGTTTAAAACGTTAAATCCATCCAGAATCAATCTCAGCACAGAGTTTCCTACATGAATTTTTTTCTCTACTCTCAAATCCACAGTGGAGTTGAATTCATACCGGGCTACACCGCTGGGGTGTGCCTGGATGTAAAAAGGCCCCTGATTAAGCCCTTCAATAATGATTTTTCTTGAGAAAGGCTGTCCATCATAATATTTGATGATTCCGGAAAAAATAAATTTAAGCGGAGCCGAATATTTAAATCCCAGTCTTGCGGTATAGCCTCTGTCAAAACAAGGCCTCCCTTCTGTATTGATCATGGCATTAGGATTATCAAATAAAGATCCGGTGACCCCGATATCGTTTTCAAGAACCGTGTTTCCCGGATTGGTGGTGCCTACAGCATTGATGGCGGTAAAAGAGAAGAAGAGAGAAAAAACATCCCCAAAGCGCTTTGTAAGGTTTACATCCAATCCATAGTAATGAGTAGCCCGGGTATCTGCTTCGATATTGGATAGAAGAAAAAAGTCCTTTCCCAGACTATCCGGATTTTGGTTGAACACCGTGAAAATAAGGTCATCATAGGTGTAGGGAACTCGATCATCGCCTGAGTCAATATAATAAAGCGTTTCATATTCAGAGAAGGGAACGCCTACGTTTTTTGTATTGACAGCGTTCCGGTAGACTCTGTAAAACCCAGAAAGAGAAAAATGCCACTCGGGCAAAAAGTTTATATTATAAGAGATAACACCCTCATCTGCATACGGCCTCTGAATATCGGGATCTATGGAGGAGTAAAAAGGCCCTTGCCGTTTTAAAAGTTTTCCCTGCTCGTTTTCCTGAAACATCTGGTCGTGATTGGTGTCATTCCAGGCATAAACTAATGAGCCCAGAGAGGATGGATTTCCATAGGATAAGTATTCTAGAGGAAGTGTGTTAAAATATCGGGCATAAGACAGTTTCAGAACTGATGTTTTGGCTTTGGATAACGGGATAATTACCCCCAGTCGGGGTGAAAGGCTCAACCAATTGATTCTGTTCTGTTCTTTTTGAATGTTGGGGACCCATGCTTGCTGAGAGGAAAGATGAGCGCCAAAATAGAGGGAGAAGAGATTGGAGAAGGAGAGAGTATCCTGAAAATAGAGATTAACACCAGTCCCGGCTTCTTTATGGGATACCGGGGTATTGAATTGAGCGATGTGAGTCGGCTCTCCCTTATGAAAAAGAAGATGGATGTTGTCATAAACATCAATATCTTGAGAAGATGAGGAAAACTGTACATTCATGCCGTAGCGCAGAGTGTGGTTAATTCCTAAAAACCGGGGAAAAATCGATTTTCCCTTAAACAGAAAAACCAGTTTTCTGCTGAAATTATTTTCAGCAAACGGTGATTTGCCATGGAGAAAGCTGTTATACACGATTTCCCGGGAGTGGGGGAGGGTTGTATCTTGCTGCAAGCCATATTCATAATTTGCTTGGATGTAACCTATCCCGGTCCTGAATTGATGCTGATGGTTTAGACTGATGTCCCAAAATACCTGGAGGACATTGAAATGTTCCTCTGCTTGGTTGGTAGAGGAAAAAGGAACTTCTCTTGCAGCACCTAAAGAAGAGTGCTTCAGGGATTGACCGCTCCAGAGAAAGCGGAACGTACTTTTAGGTGATTGCCGGTATCTAAGGCTCAGTATCCCTGAGACAAGAGAGCTTTTGTTTTCATTATCAAATTCTGCCAGGTTGCGGGAGAGGTCAAATCCTGTAATAGAAGTGAAAAAGGATAGTTTTTCTGAGGCCAGAGGCCCGGAAAAGCGGAAGTTTCCTTCTGTAAAATAATCAAAGGTATGACTTTCATATATTCCTTCGCTTCGGAGCGAATCTGATATATTGGAACTCTGTAAAGAATGATGGGTGTAGTAACCTGAAACAGAGCCGTGATAATCATCGGATTCATCTCCTGTGATTAGATTCAAATATCCACCCGGATGAATATATTCGGGAGGATGGCTGGCATTGGTCAGCTTATAAAATTCAAGAGAGAAGATGTCCGGATATAAAAGAGGCGTTCCCCCTTTATAGGGATCTGTGATGTCCATGCCGTTGAGCAGGAATATGTTTTGTGTCCAGGAGCTTGCTCCTCTGGCACTAAAAAGAGCCGGGCTCCCGCTCCATAATCCTCCTACATCAATGCGCTCGCTGACCGCAGATAGGTCCTGATTTTCAATAAGAGACCAAAGGTTATGACCCGAGGGCATTTCCTTGATTTGTCTTCTGTTGATTAGGGTAAACTGTGAAGCACTGGAATAATCTATCTGGACCACCCGGCAGTCTGAATTTCCTTCCTGATTTTCACTCACCAAAGTGATTTTTAACAAAAGGAATTCCCCGGGACCTAAAACGACTTTTCTTTTTCCAAGCTTTTTGTAGTGGTTATCTTTAGTGTCAATGATGTACTCTTCAGGCTCAAAACCCAGGGCTGTGAAAACTCCGTTTTTATCAGTAAGGAATTCGCTGGCTTCCCTGTTTCCTGATCTTGTGACAGTGATTTTTATTCCAGATAAAGGATTTTGTCTGGAGTCAATCACTTGCCCCCAAAATATGCCGCTTTTAGAAGCGGAGAGCAGAGGAAAAATTAGAATAAATGTCAGAAAGAGGAGAAGAGTAAATTTCTGCATACCTTTTCGCACTTTTCTTTTTCTCTAATCTGGATTTTAATTATTTTTGTGTTTTTATTTCCGCCTGTCAAGTGTAAAAACAGGGACGTCCTACCTATTTGGGTATTTCTATCCTCTTAATCAGTGTTATCCCAGGAAAAAATAAAAATGAAACTTTTTTTAAAAAGAACAGTATAAATATATAGGCCTGGATTATTCACAAGCCGAGGTTGCTGCAGATGCGAGGC
>CAYULB010000052.1:0-15094 GCA_964445575.1 uncultured Eubacteriales bacterium | reverse complement strand
CAGAACAGTCGGAGCTGGAACAGTCTCTGAAATCATCGAGTAGCTTGAAAAAAGGTATGCATCATAAGGATTAAGAAATGAGAGAGATAGTAACACTTCAATGTACTGAATGCGGAAGAAGAAATTATACCACTACCCGAAATAAAAAATTGAACAAAGATAAGATCAATATCAAAAAATACTGCAAATTCGACCGAAAACACACGCTTCATAAAGAAGTAAAATAAATAAATAGATTCAGAGAAAATTCTGTTCTTGGGACAAAATGAGAAATCTTACTGAAACAGGTGAGTAGCTCAACTGGCTAGAGCATCGGTCTCCAAAACCGAGGGTTGCGGGTTCGAGTCCTGCCTCACCTGCCATTGATTTCCTGGGAATATGAGATGAGTCATAAAAAGGTAAAAGTGCTTTGTTTAAAAAAATTGTTATAAGGGAAAAGAATGAATAAGAAAAAAAAGTGGTACCAACGGGTTATTCCTTTTCTCAAAGAGGTCAGAGCAGAAATAAAAAAGGTGACCTGGCCTTCTCGTAAAGAAATATACAGTACAACCATCGTGGTTATTTTAGCAACCATATTTTTTGGTTTTTATCTGTATTTCATGGATATTATTTTTTCATTCGTGATTAAAAACATCCAATCACTGTTCTTATGAATATATGAGTAAAAGAGATTTTAAAATGGAAAAAAAATGGTATGTTGTCCATACGTATTCAGGATTTGAAAAATTTGTAGCAGAGTCTATCCGACAGAGAGCTGCAGAGCATAAGATCGAAGATCAGGTCGGGGAAATCATTATACCAACCGAGGGTGTGGTAGAAATCAAAGACGGAAAAAAAGTGGTGTCTACCAAGAGGTCCTATCCCGGGTATATTTTGATTGAAATGGAGATGAACGAGGAGAATTGGTTGATTATTCGAGACACTCCCAAAGTCACTGGTTTTGTGGGTTCTGGAGCAAAGCCATCCCCATTGAGTGACAAAGAGGTGAGTCAGATTGTGGAACATATGGAGAGTACTTCTGAAAAGCCAAAGCCGAAGCATTCTTTTGAAAAAGGAGAAGCTGTAAGGATAATTGATGGCCCTTTTTATAATTTCAATGGAATTGTCGAAGAAGTCAACCATGAAAGAGATACTTTAAAAGTGATGGTCACAATATTCGGCCGCTCAACTCCGGTTGAACTGGAATTTTTACAGGTTGAAAAAATATAGGAGGTAAAATGGCAAAAAAAGAAATTGTCACAGAAATAAAGCTTCAGATACCAGCAGGCCAGGCAAGCCCGGCTCCTCCTGTGGGACCTGCACTTGGTCAGCACAACATACCTATTATGGATTTTGTCCGACAGTTCAATGAAAAAACTGGAAAAATGGAGCCAGGAATGATTGTTCCGGTGGTTATCAGTGTTTATAAGGACCGGAGCTTTAGTTTTATTGTCAAGTCTCCTCCGGCTGCATTTTTATTAAAAAAGGCAGCCGGAATTGCAAAAGGATCAGGTGAGCCCAATAAAGAGAAAGTTGGCAAAATAACCAGGGCTCAACTAGAGGAGATAGCCAAACAAAAACTGACTGATTTGAATGCATATGATTTAAATGCTGCCGTGAAGATAATTGAAGGAACGGCAAAAAATATGGGACTGGAGATAATAAGTGGCTAAAAGAGGAAAAAAATTCATTAAATCAAAAGAACTCATAGAGAAAGTGGAGTATTCTCTAGATGAAGCGGTCAGCCTAATGAAAAAATCAAGCTATGTGAATTTTGATGAATCAGTGGATATTTCAATGGTCCTGGGAGTGAATCCAAAATATTCTGATCAAATGGTCCGGGGAACTGTAGTGCTTCCTCATGGAACGGGAAAGAGCCAAAAAGTTTGTGTTATTGCATCTGGAGAAAAAATCAAGGAAGCTGAAGAAGCCGGAGCTGACTGTGTGGGAGGGGAAGAACTCGTTGAAAAGATATCTAAAGGCTGGATTGATTTTGATTCTGTGGTTGCGACTCCTGATATGATGAAAGGGGTCGGAAAGTTGGGCAGAGTCCTAGGACCTAAAGGATTGATGCCCAACCCAAAATCAGGAACCGTTACTTTTGATATCAAAAAAGCTGTAGATGAAATAAAGAAGGGGAAAGTCGAGTTTCGGGTGGACAAAACTTCCATCATTCATTCCCCAGTTGGGAAAGTCTCTTTCTCTGAAGCCCAATTAAAGGAAAATATAAAAGCATTCATCCAAGCCATTCTTCAAGCGAAACCACCTGGAAGCAAGGGAAAGTATATAAGAAGCATGTATATTTCTTCTACCATGGGTCCTTCCATAAAAATTTCTGAAAGCGAGCTTGAAAGATAGGAGATATAAAATTGAGTCTGAACCGTGAAAAAAAAGAGAAAAAAGCAAAGAAAATTAAAGAAGATTTTGACAAGCATAACACCATATTTTTAATGGATTATGTTAACATTCCGGTTTCTAAGTCTATTGAATTAAGAACACAATTGAGAGAGAATAAAAGCTCTTTAAAAGTCATTAAGAATCGTCTGGCCCTTAAGGCTTTGGGGGAAGGTTTCCCAGAGGAATTTAAAAAAAGTTTTAGAGGACCTACCGCCATGGCCTATACGACTGAAAATCCTGTTATTTTAGCCCGTATTCTAGATGATTTCATGGACAATCATAAGATATTAGGAGTCAAAGCAGGGATTGTAGAAGGCCAGATTATAAGCGGGGAGCGATTTAAAGAGGTTGCGAGCCTGGGTTCCCGCAAAGAATTGATGACAAAAATCGGATACTTAATGGCAGCTCCATTAACTAAATTTCTAAGGACTTGGCAGGCCCCCTTACATAGTTTAGGCAGCATGTTGAGTCAATTAAAATCAAAAAAATAGAGTTGGAGGTAAAAATGGCTAAAGCACAGACAAAAAAATCTAGTGATTCTACTAAGAAAAAGGAGACAGCAAAAAAAACAACAACCAAAAAAGCTGAGAAGACAAAGTTGACTAAAGAGGAATTTTTTGAACATCTGGACAATCTTACTGTTTTAGAGCTTGCTGATTATATCAAAGAATTCGAAGAGAGATATGATATCAGTGCCGCAGCTGCGGCTGTACCAGTTGCTGCGGCTGGAGCTCAGGCAGGGGGAGAAGCGCCTGCTGAGGAAGAAAAAACCGAGTTTAATGTGGTGTTGAAAGAGATAGGCGATAAAAAAATAAATGTAATCAAGACAGTAAGAGAAGTGACCAACCTCGGATTAAAAGAAGCCAAGGACCTTGTTGACAGCGCCCCAAAGCCCATTAAAGAAGGGGTGTCTAAAGAAGAAGCTGAGGAGATGAAGAAAAAATTTGAGGAAGTAGGGGCGGTCATAGAATTAGAATGACGCATATACTAATTTATTTAAATTTAAATATGAAGAGATTTATTTTTTTAAAAATAAAAAATTGTCTCTTTTGAGAAAAAACCATGCATATGGAACAAAAAAACTACAATAAGTCAAAAAATTTTTACCGGGAAAGGGTAGATTTCTCAAAAATCAAAGGTACTTTTCCTATCCCAGATATGTTGGCGATTCAAAAGGAATCCTATGCCAAGTATCTTCGGATGGAACTTCTTCCGGAAGAGAGAGAAGACATTGGTCTCGAGGGAGCTTTCAGGGATATATTTCCGATTTCAGATTTTAAGGAAACGACCCAATTGGAATTTGTTAGTTATTCAATCGGTGATTGGGAATGCAAATGCGGGAGGCTAAAGGGAGTGGAAAACTCACGTCAAAAATGCACTGCCTGCGGTACCCTTCTCCCAGCGCATACAGAACTGACTGAAAAAGAGATTTGCCCTTTTTGCAGCACTTCAGGAAAGATTGAGCTTCCTATATGTGGGCATTGCGGAGATCGGGTCAGACTTAAAATAAAGTATTCCCCTTCAGAATGCCTTCAAAAGGGATACACCTACAGTGTGCCCCTGCGGCTGAAAATAAGATTAATATCCTGGGAAAAAGACCCTGAAACAAAAGCGAAGCGTTTAAAGCATATTAAAGAACAGGAATCCTATTTTGGAGACATTCCTTTGATGACAGATAAAGGAACCTTTATATTCAATGGGATTGAAAGGGTCATTGTCAGCCAGCTGCAGAGGTCACCCGGAGTATTTTTCCGGCCAGATAAAAGGAAAAAGGATTTTTTTATTGGAAAAGTTATTCCTTACAGGGGAGCTTGGGTTGAATTTGAATACAGTAAAAACAATCTCCTCTACACAAGACTGGACAGAAAGAAAAAATTTCTAGCAAGTGTTTTCCTAAGAGCTCTTGGATTTGGTTCAGATGAGGAAATATTAAGACTTTTTTATAAGACCTACAAAGTCACTCCTAAGAACGGCCAATTCTATTGGGAGTTGACAGAAGACCTTATCGGGAAAACACTGGCTGGAGAGGTTACAGATCCAAATTCTAAGACTAAAAAGGTTCTAACTCCAGCAAGAAAGAAAATAACCAAAGAGCTGTACACAAAGCTGAAAAGCAATAACGTTAATAGTGTTCCCATTTTGAATACCCAGTTAAAGGGAGCTTATTCCATAAGCACCATAAAAGACATTGTTAAATCCAATGAAGAAATTGAAGATTCTCAGTTAGAAAAGCTTGCTGAAGCTGGAAAGCCTTTTGAGATCTTTTTTCCATCCAAAGATAAGATAGGCAAAATAATAACCAACACCCTGAAGAAGGATAAAAAGAAAGATACCAACCAAGCTTTAGGGGAAATATATAAAAAGCTGAGACCGGGCGAGCCCCACACTATGGAAAGCACTCAAAATCTTTTTCACAATCTTTTCTTCAATACACAAAAATATAATTTTTCCCGTATTGGTCGCCTGAAGATGAATATTAAATTAGGGCTTGACAGACCTCTTGAAGAGAAAAGACTGTCTCCTTTAGATTTTGTTGAAGTCATAAAATATTTGTTAAGACTGCGTAAGGGAGAGGGAGAAGTCGATAACATAGACCATTTGGGAAACCGCCGTGTCCGTTCGGTCGGTGAGCTGGTTGAAAATGCATTCCGCATAGGATTGACCCGGATGGAAAGGACCATAAGAGAGAAGATGACAGTGGCGACTGATTTAGCTTCCTCTATGCCTCAAGATTTAATCAATTCAAAACCAGTTATAGCTGCCTTAAAAGAATTTTTTGGCAGCTCTCAACTGTCTCAGTTTATGGACCAGATAAACAGTCTTGCCGAAGTGACGCACAAGCGGCGGCTGAGTGCTTTAGGTCCCGGTGGATTGAGCCGAGAACGTGCTGGATTTGAAGTAAGAGACATCCAGTCTTCTCACTATGGCAGAATTTGCCCTATTGAGACTCCAGAAGGCCCCAACATAGGACTGATTTCATCACTCAGCAGTTTTGCTCGAGTCAATGAATTTGGATTTATTGAGACTCCCTACAGAAGAGTTAAGAACGGGAGGGTTATGGATTATTATAAAATCATTCACCCAGGGAACAGCAAGCATAAGATAGGCGATACAGTTGAAAAAGATGACCTGGAAAAGGAATTTGAAAGGATTAAAAAAAGCAAAAACAAAAATCTTCCTTTGGTCGAGCCTTACTGTTTTTATTTAACAGCTTGGGAAGAAGAAAACTATATCATTGCCCAAGCTAACTCTCCCCTTGATGAAAAAGGAAACCTAAAAAGGGATGTTGTCAGTGCAAGGCAAAAAGGGGAATACAAAATGGTTCCAAAGGAAAAAGTGGATTATATCGACGTTTCCCCGAAACAGCTGGTTTCCCTTTCAACTTCATTGATTCCTTTTTTAGAACATGATGATGCAAACCGTGCCTTAATGGGATCTAATATGCAGAGACAGGCGGTCCCTCTTCTCAAGCCAGAAGCTCCCATAGTGGGGACAGGTATCGAACACCTTGTTGCTAAGGGTTCAGGGGATGTTGTGACATGTGTTCGATCCGGGGTGGTTGAATTTGTAGATGCAGAAAGAATTTTGGTCCGCATTGATGAACAGAGTAATGGAAAATCCTATGACGTGGGGACAGACCTATACTTGCTGACAAAAAGTTTAAGGACCAATCAAAACACCTGCCTGAATCACCGTCCTATTGTTCGAAAAGGAGATCGAGTCCAAGCAGGCCAAATATTAGCGGACAGTTCCTGTACTGAAAAAGGGGAGTTGGCCTTGGGAAGGAATGTTCTCGGTGCTTTTATCCCCTGGAGAGGATACAATTTCGAGGATGCTATCATTGTCAGCGAAAAGCTGATTAAAGAAGATATATTCACTTCTCTCCATATAGCTGAAGAGACTATAGATGCTCGCGATACTAAACTGGGTCCTGAGGAGATTACCAGAGATATTCCTAATGTGCCTGAGAAACTGCTTCGGAATCTTGATGAGAACGGGATCGTGAGGATCGGGGCTAAAGTCAAACCAGGTGATATTTTAGTGGGAAAAGTAGCCCCAAAAGGAGAGACCCAGCTGTCTCCGGAAGAAAAACTGCTGAAAGCTATATTTGGAGAGAAAGCCCTAGATGTCAAGGATGCTTCTTTGTACTGTTCACCTGGAATAGAAGGAACTGTGATAGATGTGAAAATTTTTTCCAGACGTGGAATCGAAAAAGGGCCCAGAGCTAAAGTGATTGAGAAAGAAGAAATAGGGACCATGAAAAGGAACCTTGATGATGAAATAAGTATTCTAAATGCAGAAAAACTAAGGAAAATAAAAGCCGTTCTAAAAGGAGCAATCATCCAAAAAGGTATTGAGATAGGTGACATAGAGATAAAGAGAGGAGATAAATTATCCGCAGCTGCTCTAAAGAATTTAACGCTGGATGATATAGCTAAAATAAAAGTCAAGCAGGATTACAAAGAGAAAATTTCCGATGTAAAGAAAAAGGTAAACCGCCAGATAGAAGCCTTAAAGTCTGTATTCAAAGAGAAATGTGACGCACTGAAAAAAGGAGATGAACTTGCGCCCGGAGTCATACAGACTATTAAGGTGTATGTGGCCATGAAAAGGAAGCTTTCTGTTGGTGATAAAGTTTCGGGAAGGCATGGAAATAAAGGAATCATTGCCAAGATCGTACCGGAAGAAGATATGCCCCATCTGCCGGATGGAAGAGCTGTCGAAGTCATTTTAAATCCTCTGGGAGTTCCATCCAGAATGAATGTAGGACAGATTTTGGAAACCCATCTCGGATTAGCTGCGTCTGAGCTTGGAATGTGGGTTTCTACACCTGTATTTGATGGAATATCTGAAACTGAAATCAAAGAGTTGTTAAAGAAAGCCGGTCTTCCGGAAAGTGGTAAATTTCCTTTGTATGATGGAATCACGGGTGAGCTGCTCGACAGTGAAGTGACTGTAGGACAGATGTATGTTATGAAGCTGTATCATTTAGTTGAAGATAAGATTCATGCCCGGTCAACCGGACCTTATTCATTGATCACTCAACAGCCTCTCGGAGGAAAAGCTCAATTTGGAGGCCAGAGGTTTGGAGAGATGGAAGTGTGGGCTTTAGAGGCCTATGGAGCTGCTTTTACACTTCAAGAGCTGCTAACAGTGAAGTCAGATGATGTAGAAGGAAGAGCTAAAATCTATGAAGCTATTGTTAAAGGCGACCTTGATTTTAAACCCGGGCTTCCAGAGTCAGTCAATGTTTTGATAAGAGAACTTCAGAGTTTATGTTTGAACGTAGAGCTGGAAAAGATAGAAGAGGAAGAAGTCCTTCCTTGGGGCATTGATGTCCCTAAAATCCTTAAAGGAGAAAAATAATGGAAGCAAGGCATTCTATGGAAGGAAAACCTAAGGTAGATTTTGATCAGGTAAGAATTGGCATTGCTTCTCCTGAAAAAATCTTGAGCTGGTCTTGGGGAGAAGTAACCAAGCCAGAGACCATCAATTACAGAACTTTTAAACCAGAAAAAGATGGTCTGTTTTGCGCAAAGATATTTGGGCCTATCAATGACTACGAATGCCTTTGTGGAAAATACAAACGCATGAAATACAGAGGGATCATTTGTGAGAGGTGTGGTGTTGAAGTCACACGTTCTAAAGTGAGACGGGAGCGTATGGGACATATTAAGCTTGCCGCTCCGGTGGCTCATATCTGGTTTTCTAAAAGTCTGCCCAGCCGATTGGGACTGCTTCTCGATTTAAAAATAAAAGATTTAGAGAAAGTGCTTTACTTTGAATCTTATATCGTGATTGATCCTGGAGATACTCCCTTAAAGAAAAAACAGATATTAGCTGAAGAGGAATATAAGGAAGCCCAGACAAAATATGGAGATCAATTCACTGCCTCTATAGGAGCCGAAGCTATCAAGACAATGTTAGAGAAAATCGATATTGATAAAGAAAGCAGTTTGTTAAGAGAGAAGATGAAAACAGAAACTTCCAAGCAGCGCAGGCACCGTTCGGCCAAACGCCTCAGGGTATTCAAAGCTTTAAAAAATTCGGGTAACAGACCCGAGTGGATGATTCTTGACGCAATTCCTGTCATTCCGCCTGATCTGCGTCCTCTTGTCCGGCTGGACGGGGGCCGTTTTGCTACTTCAGATCTTAATGACCTTTACCGAAGGGTGATCAACAGAAACAACAGATTGAAAAAGTTGATTGAGCTTAAAGCACCGGAACTGATCATTCGAAATGAAAAAAGAATGCTGCAGGAATCCGTGGATGCCCTGTTTGATAACGGGCGACGAGGAAGAGTTCATTTAGGACCAAATAGGAGACCTTTGAAGTCATTGAGCGAATCATTGAGGGGAAAACAAGGAAGGTTTCGACAGAATCTTCTGGGTAAGAGGGTCGATTATTCTGGCCGATCTGTTATTGTGGTTGGTCCAGAACTGAAGCTTCATCAATGTGGACTCCCCAAAAAAATGGCCCTAGAGCTTTTTAAGCCTTTCATTTTTCATAAATTAGAAAAAGAAGGGTTGGTGCCCAGTGTCAAAGTGGCAAGAGAGTGGCATGAACAGGAAAGACCAGAAGTATGGGATTATTTGGAAGAAGTGGTTAAAGAACACCCTATACTCCTTAACAGGGCTCCAACACTCCATCGGCTTGGGATCCAAGCATTCCAGCCTATTCTCGTGGAAGGCAAAGCTATCCAGATCCATCCTCTTGTGTGTGCCGCTTTCAATGCTGATTTTGATGGAGACCAGATGGCTGTTCATATTCCTCTTTCTGTTGAAGCCCAGGTAGAAGCAAAAAATTTAATGCTGGCAACTCGAAATATTTTATCCCCGGCTCACGGCAGGCCCTTAGCGATTCCTAGTCAAGATATGGTCTTGGGTTGTTATTATTTAACTCTTTCTCAGGACGAAAAAAAGGGAGAAGGAAGAATTTTTTCTTCTAAGGAAGAAGTTCTGCTTGCTTTGGAAAACAAAGAAGTGGACCTGCATGCTCTTATAAAAGTAAGGCTGAAGGGGCTGTTTATGAACCTTTCTACTTATTATGACGATCAAAATGTGCTGACTTGCCCGGTAAAAAAGGTTGATAATGAAATTAAAGAAACAACGCCGGGCCGTATAATATTTAATGACATTTTTCCAGACAAGATTCCCTTTATAAACGGTAAAATGAAAAAGAAAGGGCTGGAGAATCTGATTTATTTCACTTATCTAAAACTGGGGCGAGAAGTGACTATAAAGGTATTGGATGACATGAAAGAGATTGGATTTCAATATGCCAGCAGTGCAGGGTTTTCATTAGGAATTGATGATTTTGTGACTCCCCCAGAGAAGGCCAAATTAGTTGAAAAAGCCCAAAAACATGTCCAAAAAATAGAAAGCCTTTATAAAGAAGGAGTTATCTCTGCGAGAGAAAGGTTCAATCGAGTCATCGGAGTCTGGGGTAATGTTACCGATAAGGTATCGCAGGTCATGATTGAGGATATGCGCAGAATCAGTTTTGAAAGTCATAAATTGAATCCTCTTTTTGTGATGGCTGATTCAGGGTCAAGAGGTAATAAACAGCAAATAAGACAGCTCGCTGGGATGCGGGGTCTCATGAGCAAACCATCTGGAGAAATCATAGAGACACCCATTATTTCCAGTCTGAGAGAAGGTTTAAACGTACTGCAGTATTTTATTTCTACCCATGGAGCCAGAAAAGGTCTCGCTGATACAGCTCTGAAAACAGCGAATTCAGGCTATCTGACCAGAAAACTAGTGGATGTTTCACAGGAAGTCATTGTGGATGAGCATGACTGCGGGACTTTGAAAGGGGTCCAAGTGACTGCTATTGTGGAAAATGGAGAGCTTATAGAACCTTTTGTCGATCGAGTGGTGGGAAGAACTGCTCTAGAAAGAATCACTCATCCAGATACCAATGAGATTATCATTGATGTCAATGAGGAGATTACTGAAGATATTGCTCAGAGGCTGGAAAACCTAGGAGTAGAAAAGCTCAAAATCCGGTCTGTTTTGACCTGTGAGTCAAAGATGGGAGTGTGTCAGCTTTGTTACGGCCGTGATATGGCAACCGGTGAACTGACGGAACTTGGAGAAGCGGCGGGAGTGCAGGCCGCTCAATCTATTGGAGAACCCGGGACCCAGTTGACCATGAGAACGTTTCATATTGGCGGAATTGCCATGGGAGGCGCTGAAAAGTCAAAACTGGAAGCAAAAAATGACGGAATTATTAAGTTCGATAATCTCAAATATGTGGTTAATAAAGAAGGAAAAATCATTGTAGTCAACAGGAACGCCCGGATTATTATTATGGACCACAGAGGCCGGGAGATCGAACACTATCAAGTCCCCTATGGAGCTCAAATCCTGATAAAAGATGGCGAAGAGGTCAAAGGAAGACAGCAGTTTGCAGAATGGGATCCCTTTAATGCTTACATCATAAGTGAAGAGACCGGAAGGGTTCATTTCCATGATGTGGAATTAGGGTTAACCATGGAAGAAGTTCAAGATGAATTTACCGGATTGATCACTCAGGTAATTATAGATCCCAAAGATGAAAAAATGCAGCCCCAGATTATGATTGTAGATGAAAAGAAAAAGGATGACAAAGGAAAACCTGTGGTGCTGAAAAAGCATTTTCTGCCATCGGGGGCTAACCTTGAAATAAAGGACAAGGATAAAATATTTGCTGGAGATGTGCTGGCTAAGATTCCAAGAGAAGCAACCAGAACTAAAGATATCACAGGAGGACTGCCCAGAGCTGAAGAGCTGTTTGAAGCAAGAAGACCCAAATCTCCAGCCACTATTTCTGAAATAAACGGAGTGGTGAGTTACGGAGGTTTAGTGAGGGGGAATAGGAAGATTGTGGTTGAGAATGAACGAGGAGGGCAGAAAGAGTATTTCATTCCCAAAGAAGCTCATCTGATCGTTGGAGAAAAGGAAAGAGTCAAAGCAGGAACTCCGCTAATGGATGGCTCGGTGAACCCTCATGATATCTTACGGGTACTGGGAGAGAAAGAACTTGCGGAATACTTATTGAGAGACATACAAGGAGTTTATCGACTTCAGGGAGTCTCCATAAACGACAAGCATATGGAGATTGTTATCAGACAGATGTTGAGATGGGTAAAAGTAGAGGAAGTGGGAGACACAGATTTTCTCATAGATGAAAAAGTAGATAAGTTTGTTTTTCAGGAAGAGAATAAAAAAATTATAGAACAGGGCGGTAAGCCGGCTAAAGCACAACCCTTACTCCTTGGAATAACCAAGAGCGCCTTAAGCACCAGCAGTTTTATTGCGGCTGCTTCATTCCAAGAGACTACCCGTATTTTAACAGAGGCCAGCCTTTATGGAAAAGTCGACCATCTGAGGCGGCTTAAAGAAAATATAATTATGGGAAGATTGATTCCTGCTGGCACAGGTTACAAGACACATCAGCAGATAGAATTGGTGGAAGATAAAGAGGAGAAAAAGGAAGAAGAAGTCGACATTCAAATAAGCCAGTAAAAATCTTTCTAAATGTTTTAAAAACCTTGACATAACAGGCTAGGTTTGCTATTATCCGAACATTCATTCTGGCGGATTTTAGCCGAATTTAATAACAACATAATAAAAAGAAAAGGAGCAATCTGTTGCCAACTGTAAATCAATTAGTAAGAAAAGGACGAAAAAGCAAGAAGAGCAAGACAAAATCTCCGGCATTGGAAAAGTGCCCACAGAAGAGAGGAGTTTGCACCAGAGTGTTTACGACAACTCCAAAGAAGCCCAATTCTGCTATGAGGAAAGTGGCGAGGATACGATTGACCAACAATAAAGAGGTTACAGGATATATCCCAGGTATTGGTCATGACCTTCAGGAACATTCTATTGTTGTTATTAGAGGAGGCCGTGTAAAAGACCTTCCGGGTGTCCGCTATCATGTGATAAGAGGAACGCTTGACTGTGAAGGAGTTCAGAACAGAGCGCAGGGACGTTCAAGGTATGGAGCTAAAAAACCTAAACAGAAAAAGGCAAGTGGATAGAGGAGTTTAAAATGCCCAGAAAAGGCAAAGTAAAGAAACGAGAGAAAACTCCTGATCAGTTCTACAACAGTACCCTCGTGTCTCAGCTTATTAATTGTATAATGGGGGACGGAAAAAAAAGTACTGCTTCACATATTGTTTATGAGTCGCTTGAAAACATAAAAAAGAGCAAAAAGGAAGATCCTTTAAAAACTTATGAAAAGGCCATTAATAATGTGAAGCCTCTTTTAGAGACTAAATCAAGAAGAGTGGGAGGCGCTACCTATCAAGTTCCTGTAGAAGTAGAAGAAAAAAGAGGTATTGCCTTGGCTGTAAGGTGGCTTCTCGCCAATGCCAAACAGAGGCCCGGTAAAAGCATGGCAGAAAAATTGTCAGCGGAGATACTGGATGCTGCTGACAATAAAGGTGGAGCAATCAAGAAAAGAGAAGATACCCACCGGATGGCAAAAGCGAATAGAGCTTTTGCTCATTATAAATGGTAGTTAAATCCGCAATCAAAGGAATTTAGAAAGTTAAAATGGAGTTTAAATTTGAGGCGAAGAGATCCAATAGAGAAAGTCAGGAATATTGGGATAATGGCCCATATCGATGCGGGGAAGACTACCACTACAGAGCGTATTCTGTTCTATACTGGCATTACTCACAAGATGGGAGAAGTCGATGAAGGCACTGCGGTTATGGATTGGATGGCTCAGGAGCAGGAACGCGGGATAACTATCACGTCTGCAGCCACCACTTGCCGGTGGAAAAATTGCAGAATTAACATTATTGATACGCCTGGGCACGTAGATTTTACAGTAGAAGTCGAGCGTTCACTAAGAGTCTTAGATGGAGCCGTCATCATTCTCTGTGGAGTAGGTGGAGTCGAAGCCCAATCAGAAACAGTCTGGAGGCAGGCAGACCGGTACAAAATTCCCAGGATAGTTTATATAAATAAAATGGATAGAGTTGGAGTAAACCCTGAAAAGGCGATTGAACAGATGGAAGAAAGATTTAAAATAAAACCAGTGGTTGTTCAAATGTCCATAGGAAGAGAAGAAGATTTTCAGGGTGTGATAGATTTGATAAATATGAAAGAAATCAATTACGGCAGTGATATTCTGGGAGTGAACTATCAAGTGACAGAAATATCTGATGAATATAAAGAGGAGGCCGAACAAAAAAGGACTGAAATGATTGAGAATTTGAGTGATATCAACGATTCAATTATGGAGAAATATTTAGAAGGTCGGAGTTTATCTCCGCAGGAGATTCTAGCTGCCATCAGAAAAGGGACTTTATCACTCCAGATTGTTCCTGTGCTCTTCGGTTCTTCGTTCAAAAATAAGGGAGTTCATTCCATTCTGGATGCAGTGGTTGATTATCTGCCTTCTCCAGCTGATGTCCCTCCCATAACAGGTTATCACCCTAAAACCAAAGAATTGGAAGAAAGGAAACCTCGAGACGACGAGCCTTTCTCGGCATTTGTTTTTAAAGTCGTGAATGATCCCTATATGGGGACTCTGGCATTTTTCCGGGTGTATTCAGGAAAAGCCAAAGTCGGGTCTTCCGTTTATAACTGCACCAGTGGAGAGGAAGAAAGAATAAATCGTTTATTAGAGATGCATTCCAATAAGAGGAAAGACATAGAAGAAGTCTTTGCCGGAGATATAGCGGCATTAACATCAGCAAAGGTCATTTCTACGGGAGATACTTTAAGTGTAAGAAACAGACCGATTTTATTTTCGTCTATAGAATTTCCTGAACCTGTGGTTTCTGCGTATGTGGAACCAAAATCCAGGAGTGAGCATCTTAAATTAAGCGAAGCCCTGAATAAATTGGCTAAGGAAGACCCCACTTTTCAGATAAAAAAAGATCCTATGACAGGTCAAACATTGGTCTATGGAATGGGAGAGCTGCACCTTGAAATTTTAATGGAAAGAATGTCTAGAGAATTCGGAGTGAAAGCAAACCTTGGAAATCCCCAAGTTGCTTATAAAGAAACCATTGCCCAGGAAGCAGTGGGAGAAGGGAAATATGTCCGTCAATCTGGGGGACGCGGCCAATACGGTCACTGTAAAATAAGGATTCAACCTTCTGAACAAGGAAAGGATTTTGAGTTCACCAATGAAACAAAAGGAGGAGTTATTCCTCCGGAATTTATTCCTCCTATTGAAGACGGGATTAAAGAGGCTATGGAAGCAGGAGTCCTGGCAGGTTTTTCCATGACCAATGTTCATGCCACATTGATCGACGGATCTTTTCATAAAGAGGATTCAACGGCTATCGCTTTTAAAATTGCTGGTTCTTTGGCGTTTAAAGATGCTGCAAAGAGAGCCAAACCCACTCTCCTTGAACCCATTATGAGTCTTGAGGTTCATACTCCTGAGGAATATTTGGGAGATGTAGTGGGAGACCTTAATGCAAGGAGAGCCAAAATAACGAGAATGGAATCAAACGGAGGAGTTCAAACGGTAAGAGCTTTTGTTCCTATGTCAGAGATGTTTGGTTATGCCACTGACCTTAGGACAATGACTCAGGGCAGAGGATTGTTTACTATGGAATACTCTGAATATAAGCCCACGCCTCCTCCGGTGATGGAAAAAATAATAGCAAAAGTAGAAGGAAAGATAGCTTATTAATATCAAAGAAAGAATGACTAGGAGGTAAATCAATGGCGAAGGCAAAGTTTGAGAGGAAGAAGCCGCATTT
>CAYULB010000051.1:0-15258 GCA_964445575.1 uncultured Eubacteriales bacterium | reverse complement strand
GCATTCGCAGTGAAGGACCACGACTTCATGCCCTGGCGCCTCGCATCTGCAGCAACCTCGACTCGTGAATAATCCAGGTTAAATGATTTTATATAATCATTTTTGTGGCTTTTCGGCTTTTGTTGAAATCATATATATATAGCGAGACTCTTGACATTCCGGTCTCCATAAGCATAATCTACCCCTCGTGAGCAGTGAAAATACCCGTATTGGCGTTGATACTGGAGGGACTTTTACAGATTTTATAATATATTCTGAAGGAAAATTTTTCATAAAAAAAATCCCATCCACTCCTGAAGATCCTTCGAAAGCGATTGTTAAAGGAATTTCTGATTATCTAAAAAAAGGGAAGCCCTCTCAAATCATCCACGGAACCACTGTTGCTACTAACAGTCTTTTAGAAAGGTCTGGACAGCCCATTGGCCTTCTTACTACCAAAGGATTCGAAGACATCCTATTCATAGGACGTCAGACTAGAAATCAACTTTATTGTCTTAAAGGAGAAAACAGAATATCTCTGCTCCCCCGCTCTAATTGTATTGGACTGGACGAGCGAACATCCGCTTCTGGCGAACAGATTAAAATACTTTCCAATAATCGCATTCATAAAGCTGTTTTGACTTTAAAAAAGAAGAAAACCAGGGCTGTGGCTATTTCATTTATCAACTCATATTCAAACGCAGAAAATGAAATAAAAGTTCATAAAGCCCTAGAACAGGCCGGATTTCAAGTATCACGGTCCAGTGAGATTCTCCCTGAGTATAGAGAATATGAAAGGACAGCGGTTGCTGTGGTCAATGCCTATCTAATGCCTATCATAAGCCGTTATTTAACCAATCTAGAAAATCATCTAAAAAATGAATATCTCCGGATCATGCAGTCAAATGAAGGCCATATATCTCCTCAAACCGCTAAAAAAGAACCCATAAGGACAGCTCTTTCAGGACCTGCGGGAGGAGTGGTGGCTGCACATTATGTGGGAAAATCTTCTGGGTATCACAAAATAATCACTTTTGATATGGGAGGAACTTCCTCTGATGTCTCCTTAATAGACGGGAAAATTCAAAGGACCAGTGAAAACAAAATAGGTGAATTTCCTCTAAGAGTCCCCATCATTGATATAAACACAGTAGGAGCTGGAGGTGGATCCATTGCTTATTTAGACCAAGGCGGTTCTTTAAGAGTCGGGCCCAAGAGTGCGGGAGCTGATCCAGGCCCAGCGTGTTATGGGAAAGGACTCAGCCCCACTGTTACAGATGCAAATCTGGTACTGGGAAGATTATCCGCAGATCATTTTTTGGGTGGCCAGATGAAGATATTTCCTGAGAGAAGCTATTCTTCAATCAAAAAGCTCAGTAAAAAAATGAATAAAACCGTTTTAGAGACAGCTTCGGGCATTATTAAGATTGCCAATGCTAATATGAGTAAAGCCATACGTGTGATTTCAATAGAGAGAGGGATTGATGTCAGAAAATTTGTTCTTTTTTCATATGGAGGAGCTGGAGGAATGCATGCTGCTGAGATTGCTTCCGGGCTTCAAATCCCTAGGGTCTTAATCCCCAAAAATGCAGGTGTATTTTCATCCTTAGGATTGCTTCTGGCTGACTCAGTAAAAGATTATTCAAAGTCAATATTAAAGACATTAGATCCTTTGTTACTGGATTCTATTCTCCAAAATGAATTTGACAAAATAAAAAGAAAAGCCCTGTCAGATATGCTCAAAGAAGGCTTTACTGCAGAAAATGTAGACCTAGAAAAATCTCTTGACCTCAGATACTACGGACAATCTTTTGAAATCACAGTTCCTTTTATGGAAGATACTGATTTTTTGAATAAATTCCATCAAGCTCATAAAAGGTTGTATTCCTACAGCCATCCAGACCGTCCTGTTGAAATAGTAAATATTAGGCTAAAAGCCGTAGGAAAAACACATAAAATCAAATTAAAAAGAATACCACAGAAAAATCACGGCACGGAACAGGCACTCCTAAATAAACAAAATATTTATTACAAAGAAACCCATGAAGAATGTCCTGTTTTTGACCGTTCTTTATTAAGACCCGGCAATAAGATTACAGGACCCGCACTCATTGTCGATTATGAATCAACTACCTTTGTCCCTTCTGACTTTAAGTCTGAAATTGATGAGCATTTCAATATTGTTTTGTCCGAAAAGGAAGAAACAAATGGTTGAGTTTGATCCCATTGAGCTGGAACTATTTAAAAACCTTTTTGTTTCTATTTCTGAAGAAATGGGGGCTGTTCTGGAAAGGACTTCTCTCTCTCCTAACATTAAAGAAAGAAAAGATTTTTCGTGTGCCCTTTTTAACAAAAAAGGTGATACATTTGCTCAGGGGTCTCACATCCCAGTTCATCTCGGTGCTATGCCTCTTTCTGTCCAGTCTTCTCTAAAACACATTAATTTTGAAGAGGGTGATGTAGTGATCTTAAACGATCCCTATAAAGGCGGCACTCATCTTCCTGATGTTACTTGTATAACTCCTGTGTTTATTGATAATAAGCTTTGCTTCTTTGCAGCCAACAGAGCCCATCACTCTGACATAGGGGGAATGAGCCCTGGTTCCATGCCTTTAGCTACAGAAATATTTCAAGAAGGATTGATTATCCCGCCAATAAAATTAGTAAAGAGAGGGAATCTGGATCAAGATCTTTTTAACTTTATCCTGGCCAATGTGAGGACGCCTGAAGAAAGAAAAGGCGACCTTTTGGCACAGGTGGCTTCGAATAATAAGGGCAAAACAAGGTTAAAACAAACAGTTGAAAAATATGGATTGAACAAAATATCCCGGTATGCCTCCCTGATTCAGGACTACACTGAAAAAATTCTCCGACGAACCATATTGGGGATACCAGATGGTAAGTATGAATTCACAGACTATATGGACGACGATGGAATTAGTGAAAAACCTGTTCCAATAAGGGTTAAAATAACCATAAGCAGAGACAAGGCTGTGATAGATTTCAGTCGTTCTTCCCGCCAAGTCAAAGGGGGAATCAATGCAAACTCTGCTGTGACCTATTCTGCGGTTTTATATGTGTTTCGTTCTTTAGTGGAGGAAGATATTCCTTTCAACACCGGCCTTCTCCGTTCTCTCAAAATAATCGCTCCTAAAGGTACTGTTATTAATGCAGAATATCCCTCTGCCACAGCCGGTGGTAATGTCGAGACATCACAGAGAATCGTTGATGTGCTTTTGGGTGCTTTACACCAAGCAGTACCCCTTAAAATTCCTGCTGCAAGTTCAGGAACCATGAACAATGTTACATTTGGCGGCTTTGATCCAAAGAGAAAAGCAGGATTCGCTTATTATGAAACCATTGGGGGAGGTATGGGAGCAGGTTTTGAGTACCATGGTTTGAGTGGTGTGCACACTCATATGACAAATTCATTAAACACCCCCATTGAAGCCATGGAAAACTACCTTCCTCTCTATATCCAAAAATATTCTCTCAGGCCATCATCGGGAGGGAAGGGCAGATATAAAGGAGGAGACGGGATTATCAGAGAATATAAATTCTCTGTTCCCACTCAAATATCCATTATCTCAGAAAGAAGAAAGGTTTCTCCCTACGGACTTCAAGGAGGAGGAAGCGGAAAAAAAGGAATAAACATGCTGATCCGTTCCGATGGGAAAAAAGTTAAATTAGGCTCTAAGGTAAACTTAAAGGCTAAACCAGGTGAGGTGCTTCACATAGAGACTCCAGGGGGAGGGGGTTATGGCAAAAAGGAATAAAAAAAGCCGTTTTGGGCCCGGATTTCTGGTCACAGCTGCTTTTATTGGTCCTGGAACCGTTACTACCTGTTCTATAGCTGGTGCAGATTTTGGATATTCGCTTATTTATGTTCTTATATTTGCCACATTGACCACCATCATCCTTCAAGAGATGGCTGGAAGACTCAGCCTGGGTTCTGGACTTGACCTTGGTCAATCATTAAGAGAATATCCTGGCAGTGAGTTCACCCGAACTGTTTTTATTGTATTAACAATTTCAGCCATCTCTATGGGTTGTGCGGCTTATGAAGCCGGAAATATCATAGGCGGGTCATTGGGTCTGGAGATGATCACTTCCCTGCCCCAAAAAATATGGGTTTTGTTGATATCAGCCGCTGCCATGATTTTACTCAGCATAAAAAAATACCAGGTCATTGAAAAAGTTTTGATAATTTTGGTTTGCCTTATGAGTGTTTCCTTTATCACCACTCTTATCATCATAAAACCTGATTTATCTCTTGTTTTGAAAGGATTGGCTCCTTCTTTTCCAAAAAATTCACTTTTTATTATTTTGGCCCTTATAGGAACAACAGTAGTTCCGTACAACCTTTTTCTTCACTCCTCAGCAGTGAGGAAAAAATGGAAGTCAAAAAAGAATATTAGAGAGTTCAGGAAAGATTTATGGATTTCTATAAGTCTAGGTGGGTTTATATCAACATCTATCATCATGACTTCGAGTGTAGCTTTTTATCAAAAAGGCATAGACATCAGCAGTGGAGCCCAGCTGGCAGAGCAGCTCAAACCTCTTTTTGGACCATTGACTAATTTCCTTTTCGGAGTCGGTTTTTTTGCTGCTGGAATGAGTTCTGCGGTAACAGCTCCTTATGCAGCTGCATTTGCTTCTTCTGGAGTATTGGGATGGAAAGAGCAGGATACAAAGTCTTTCCGTCTGGTCTGGATGGGAGTCATTCTTATAGGTTTTGTTGTTTCCCTGTTTAGATTTAATCCCATTTCAGTGATTGTTTTTGCTCAGGTAACTAATGGGATTATTCTGCCAGTTGCTTCCGTATTCCTTTTGATTGTCCTTAATGACCGAAGAAAAATGGGAGAAATGGCGAATGACTTTAAAAAGAATGTATTGGGTATCGTCGTCATATCTATTGTCTCTTTAATAGGGATATGGAATATTCTTAAAATATTTATCAAATAACCAAATCGACTTAGGAATAATTCAGGGTCAAATACAAAGAAATTCCTTATTCTTCTAATGCCTGCTCTACAGCAGCACGGGCATGAAGGGTGGTGGTATCATAAAGAGGGATGCGGTAATCTTTTTGCTTAACAATAAGCGGAATTTCCGTACAGCCCAGTATAATTCCTTGAGCGCCTCTTGTTTGGAGTGATGAAATGATCTCTTTGAACTGTTTTTTTGATGATGTAGTGATTTCTCCTTGAACCAGTTCCTGGTATAAAATATTATGAATGATTTTTCTTTGTTTTAAATCCGGAATAATCACTTTAATCCCATGATTTTTTTCTAATCTTCCTTTATAAAAATCTTGTTCCATTGTGAATCGAGTGCCCAGAAGTCCTATTCTATTTTGTCCTTTCCGTTTTATCTGTTCTGCTGTGACATCTGCAATGTGCAGTAAGGGAATTCCAATGCCTGATTCAACTTCAGAAGCCATCTTATGCATAGTGTTTGTACATATGAGTAGAAAGTCAGCCCCTGCTTTTTCAACACGCCGAGCAGACTCAATCATGATCTCAGTCAATTCATCCCATTTTCCTTGGTGTTGAAGTTTTTCAATCTTTTCAAAATCAACCGAGTACATCACACACTCAGCAGAATGGAAACCACCCATTTTCTGTTTAACGGTTTGATTCAATATCCTGTAATACTCAAGGGAAGACTCCCAGCTCATGCCTCCGATTAATCCAATTGTTTTCATTTCAATTCTCCTGTGTTTGGTTATTCATGCAGTACCACTCATGAAA
This sequence comes from uncultured Eubacteriales bacterium, assembly GCA_964445575.1. Lineage (GTDB taxonomy): Bacteria > Acidobacteriota > Aminicenantia > Aminicenantales > Aminicenantaceae > WJMT01. Next base: position 9,526 of record CAYULB010000051.1, on the reverse strand, counting down.
ATAGCGGTTTTTCATTATCAATTTCTTTTTTGGGAAATTCAAGTGTTTTTCAAAAACATTATCTTATTCAAGTTTGTTTTTATGTTTAATATTGGAACCCACCTTTGTCTTTATTATCCTGGACTTTCCACGGATCAGGATTGTTTGGACATAATGTCAAGTGGGGCTTAATCAGCATTGGACTAGAACACAGGGAATGGTTAATGGTAAATAGCGAACTGTTTTTGAAAAAATCTTGCATAACACAGAGAAGAAAACAATAATGAAAACATCTTTCAAAAGATAAATTTATAAACAGGTCTTATTCTGATTCCAATCATGAAGAAAAACAAACAGAAAACAAACAAAAACCTTATCAGACAGCTCGGTCTTTTTGATTCAACTATGGTCATGATGGGAATTGTTATTGGCTCGGGGATATTTCTCACCACTGGGATTATGGCCAAGTACATACCCTCAGCCTCTCTTATACTGCTTGCCTGGCTTCTGGGCGGCTTCCTAACTTTTGCTGGAGCTTTAACCTACGCTGAATTAGGGGCAGCCATGCCTGAAGCAGGAGGGCAGTATGTTTATCTTAAAGAAGCTTACGGCCATCTGGCGGGATTTCTTTTTGGCTGGATATTGTTCTTGGTTTACATGACCGGGGGAATCGCTGGACTTGCCCTTGCCTTTTCAGAGTATACTGGCTATTTATTCCCTATCTTCTCGACCAAAAATATAATTTTTTCATTTGATACAAGCCTCTTTCAAACTGCGTTCACTTATTCACTTTCGGCCGGACAGCTGGTGGGAGTTGGAATCATTGTTTTCCTTTCTGTTTGCAATTTCATTGGTGTTGGCCTGGGCAAAGGAATACAAAATTTTATTACTGTGGTAAAAATAGGGACAATTGTCCTGATCATTTTATTAGGTTTTGCCATTGGAAAAGGCACTCCCATAGATCTGTCCTTAAACCCAGAAAAAATTGGTTTCCCCCAAATCATGATTGGATTTGGAGTTGCCCTGATTGCTGTAGCCTGGGCTTTTGACGGATGGAATAATATCAACTTTATAGCAGGAGAAATAAAAAAACCAGGCAGGAATCTCCCTTTAGCCCTGTTTTTAGGAACTCTTGGAGTAACCGTCTTGTATGTGCTGTTAAACTACATATACCTTTACGCCCTTCCTCTTCCGGAGATAAAAGGAGTGGTGAGAATAGCAGAAAAAGCAACTTCTTCTTTATTCGGGACTTCAACTGGAATTTTTATTTCTTTGGCGGTTATTGTATCCACCTTTGGTTCTTTAAATGGTTCTATAATGACAGGACCCAGAGTGTATTATGCCATGGCAAAAGACAGACTGTTTTTCAAACGAGTCGCAAAGGTCCACCCCAAATTTCACACACCTGGTTTTGCAATTTTCATCCAAGCTCTATGGGCTTCAATCCTGACAGTCCTGGGTACTTTTGAACAGGTCTTCACTTTTGCTATGTTCATGGCCATAGCGTTCTGGGTGGCAGCGGCTGCATCTGTTTTTACTTTAAGGAAAAAATATCCCAAACTGAAGCGCCCTTATAAAACGTGGGGCTATCCCCTTGTTCCTGTCCTTTTTATACTTTTTTCATTAGGAATTTTGGTAAACACCCTGATTGAAAAGCCTGTGGAGTCTGCAGCTGGAATTATTCTGACTTTACTGGGGATCCCTGTCTATAAATACTGGAGAATCAAATCTGATAAAAAAAATGAGGTTTATAAAAATCAGGAAAGGAATTGAACTATGTTACAACAAAAATTAAAAGCGGTGTTAGAAAACGAATGTGTTGAAGCTAGAAAAAGAATACAGAACTTAATAAGATATACCCCGGTTGACTTCTCATTTTACCTGAGCAAAAAGACAAACAGCAGAGTATTTCTAAAACTGGAAAATATTCAGCTGTCCGGCTCATTTAAAGTAAGAGGTGCATTGAATAAAGTTCTTTCCTTAAATAGTGAAGAACAAAAGAAAGGGATTATAACAGCCTCATCCGGAAACCATGGAGCTGCTGTTTCATATATATCGGAAAAACTAGGAATCAAATCCATTATATTTTTACCTTCCTACACCTCTGAAACAAAAATTGAAGCTCTTAAAATTTTCAGCTCTGAAATCAGGATTTTCGGTAGTGACTGCCTGGAGTCAGAAATGAAGGCCAAAAAAGAGGCAAGAAAAAGAGACGCTGTTTATATCTCTCCTTACAATGACCTAAAAGTCATTGCGGGCCAAGGAACCATTGGGATTGAACTCCTAGAGCAAGTCCCTGAAATCGATGCTGTGGTCATTCCGGTGGGTGGAGGAGGACTTATATCCGGAATTGGAGGATACCTGAAAAGCAAAAATCCTGAAATCGAAATCATTGGAGCCCAACCTGAAAACTCACCTGTCATGTATGAATCCATAAAAGCAGGAAGGATTATTAAAAGAGAATCAAGACCTACTCTTTCTGACGGGACAGCGGGTGGCATTGAACCCGGTTCCATCACCTATGATTTGTGTAAAAAATATGTGGACCGGTTTATTCTGGTTTCTGAAAGAGAAATCACTAATGCTTTGAAGCTGGTGATGGAAAAGCAATACTATTTGATAGAAGGGGCAGCAGCTCTTTCTGTGGCCGCACTCTTGAAGGAGCCAGAAGGATTTAAACACAAAAATATAGGTCTGATCATAAGCGGGGCTAAAATTAGCATTGAAAAACTAAAACAAATACTTTAGGGATGTTCATAATATTTTTTTCAGTTTCTTTTTATCAACGATAAGATGCCCCTGATAGGAAACATAATTGAGAAGAATGACCGCTCTTTCTTTGGAAGTTAATTCCTTTTTAAAAATTCCCTTTAATCCCTTCATGGCTCCCTCCATCACTTGAACTTCATCTCCTGTCTCAGGTTCACTTCCGTATTTGTTCAGCTCAATAAAACCGTCAACTTCTCTTTTTTTTATTTCATTTAAGATATCTTCGGAAATAGGTATGGGACCTTGTTGGTTTCCCACTACCTTTTTAACTCCTCTGGTGTATTTGACTGTTCGGTATTGAGAGGGATAATCAAAATATATGAATTCATATCCTGAAAAAAAAGGGAGTATCTTGTTGTCCTGCTTAAATTTAGGATTGTATATCTTGTATCCGCTTTCACTGAATATTTTTTCTACCTGAAATTCTTTTTTAGGTTTTGTATTTAAAACAAACCAGCTTTTCATTTAATCTCTCTCTATGGTTCAATCCCTTCTCTTTTTATTATTTATTAGTTTAAATTTTCTATAATATTCTGGCCTTCTATCAGACAGGAAAAACCTTCTGGCCGTGCTCTTGGGAACTTCACTCAAATCACAATCAGCATAGAGAATAAAATCTTTTCCCTTTGGAGCCTGAGCTATGACCTCCCCTTCTGGGTTCACGACAAATGACTCTCCAGCAAAGTTCAACTTGTCTTCTTTCCCCACCCTGTTGACTAAAGCGGCAAAATATCCGTTTTGGAAAGCGGTGACCCGGACTTCTGCTTGAAACATTCCTTCTGTCCACTCTCCCACCGCTCCTGCTTGGGGAATAATGACTATTTCTGCTCCATAGAGCGCAAGATTTCTCATATATTCCGGAAAATGCCGGTCATAGCAGATAGCTATTCCCACCTTTCCAACACCCGTATTATAGACGAAACGGTTGGTGTTGCCCGGATAATAGTAGCCTTTTTCGTAAAAACCCATTCCATCCATGATGTGGGCCATTCGAGTCGTTCCTAAGATCTTTCCATTGGAATCAATGACAGGAGAAGAGTCATAAGTCTTACTTCCATCTCTTTCAAAAAGGTTCAATACGGTTACCACTCCGTATTCTTTAGCCAGTTTGCAAAATGCCTCCGTGGTTGGACCTGGAATTGTCTCAGCTTTTTCCAAATCTTTTGATTCGGCAGGATATTGAGGTAAAAAATACGAAAACCCTAATTCTGCATAGCATATCAATTCAGCACCCTGGGAGGCAGCTGTTTTAAAGGCATTGGTTCCCTTCTTTAAATTATTATCGTAGTTCTGACTGCACTGCCGTTGAATCAGACCAACTTTCATGAAATTATCCTTCTTTTGGTATTATGGGAGAATTTATTTTAACAAGCAAGATATTATAAATACAAAATGAAACGGAAGAAGTCAAATTAAGTCAAATTTTTTTCTTGTTTTATTTATTGATTGAGTAATTTCATATTCTGAGAAAGGTTTGGTTATGAAATAAAACAATTTGGTTTCTCTTATTCTTTTAAGAGTTAATTCGTCACCATAAGCTGTTAAAAATATAGAGGGAATTTTATATTTGTAGTATATCTTCTCTGCAGCGTGTATCCCATCCATTTTGCCATTGAGTTTTATATCCATGAGAATAAAATGAGGACGCACCTGCGGGACCTTTTTTATGGATTCTTCTCCCGAAGAAACAATTCCGGAGATTGAAATCCCTAAACTCTTAAGGATGTTTTTGACATCGAGAGCAATAATGATTTCATCTTCTACAATCAGTGCACTCATTTTTTTAAAGTTGAACTCAATTCTCCTTTTTTACAAATTTCCAGATAATTTAGTCGGTAACAAAGAAAAATAATTGAAAATATTTTTAACCTGGATTATTCACGAGACAAGATTGCTGCAGATGTGAGGCGCAAGGCATGAGAGGGCTGATAGAGTTTGTTTCTTTTCGCCAGTTTCTAAGGTTTTTTTGGTTTGCTCAGTACGAGAAGAGCGAGAAAGGCTAAATCTTTAAAAAGGACATGGCGATTAAAATAAAAATACAAACATGAAAAATATTCATGTCCTTGTTTTTGAAAAAAATCTTGTATATCCCTGAAAAGAAGTTAATAATAAATACTGTTGTATACGTTGTTTTTATGATTGGTTAAGGATTGAAAACCTTGCCTCAAGGAGGTCATCAATGAAAAAATTACCATTAAAACAAATAGCGATTTATGGAATTTTTTTGATCTCAATTCCATTTAGTTTTCTTTTAGGGTCAAACCAATTCAGTCTTGAGGAAATCATGAGCTACTCTTTTCCTTCTGACCTTACTATGTCTCCAGAAGGAGATCTGGCTGCTTGGGTGTTCAATTGTGAAGGAAAGCAAAATATTTGGATTGCGTATGGACCTGATTACAAAGCAAAAGAGATAACTTCCTATGATAAGGATGACGGCCAGGAATTAGGAGCACTAGAATTCAATTATAAAGGAACTATTCTTCTTTATGTTCGGGGAGGTTCTGCAAACAGAAGTGGTGAATACCCGAATCCCATCTCAAATCCCAAAGGAGTTGAGCAGGCAGTATGGGCAGTCGATCTTCAAAATGGAAATAAATGGAAAGTTGGGAAAGGTTCTTCCCCTCTCTGTTCCCCTGCTTCTAACCAAGTGGTTTTTAATTTTCAAGGAAATGTGTATTTATCTGAAATCAAGCAAGGTTCAGAGCCACACGTTCTCTTTAAAGCAAGAGGAAGAAACAGCATTCAAGAGTGGTCTCCTGATGGAGAAAAACTTCTTTTTGTGAGTCACCGAGAAGATCACAGTTTTATTGGGATTTACGACCTGATCCAAAAGTCAATAAGCTGGATTGATCCATCAGTGGAAATAGACCGTTACCCGGTTTGGTCTCCCTGTGGAAAATATATCGCTTACATCCGCTTTACTCAAGGTGTGGGGTCTTCTTTTCGGGGTGGCAGAAAATTTAAGATCATGGTTGCTGATGTGGAAGCAAAACAATCCCAAACAGTGTGGGAATGCCCCAACGCAACCGGAGGTTTTGCTCAGTATTATCCTTCTAAAACTCTGAGATGGGCCGAAGAAGGGCACCTCATTTTTTATTCTGAACATGAAAAATGGATGCATCTTTATTCTTTCTCTTTAAAAGAAAAAAAATTAATTCCCCTTTCACCCGGAGAATATGAAGTCGAAGATAGTTTTCTTTCTTTTGATAGAAAAAAGCTGATTTTTAGCTCTAATCAGGATGATATAGACAGAAGACACATTTGGACTGTTCCTGTATCAGGAGGCAAAGCAGAGCCTCTCACTTCGGGAGACGGAATTGAATGGTCCCCTGCTCTTACCCAGAAGAATCAGGACTTGATATTCCTCTGTTCAACAGCTATTCAACCAGCGGCTCCTGCCTATAAAAAAAAGGGACAAGAGGAAACCGTTTTGATAGCTCCTGAGCTCATTCCTGATAACTTTTCCTCTGACAAACTCGTAAAACCCCAGCAGGTGATCCTTGAATCTCCGGATGGGTATAAAATCCACTGCCAGCTTTTTCTTCCCAAAGATTCAACTCCAGAGGACCACCGCCCTGCCGTCATCTTCATGCATGGAGGACCCATTCGACAGATGCTTTTAGGCTGGCACATGAGGGGGTATTACCATAATGCCTATGCTATGAATCAGTATTTAGCAAGTAAAGGATATGCGGTCCTATCCGTTAATTATCGTTCGGGAATTGGGTATGGATATGACTTTAGGAATGCTCCCAAACAAGGACCTAGAGGGGCCTCTGAATATCAGGATATTGTGGCTGCAGGGCTTTATTTACAAAAAAGACCCGATGTAAATCCAGTAAAAATCGGGCTCTGGGGAGGATCTTACGGAGGTTATTTAACAGCTATGGGACTAGCCAGAGACTCAAATCTCTTTTCTGCAGGCGTGGACCTCCATGGAGTGCATGATTGGTCTCTAAGAGGCAGAAGAAGAGACGGAGGCGGATGGGATATATATGGTGATGACCTTATGAATATCGCTTTCCAATCTTCGCCAGTAGCGGATGTTGAATTTTGGTCATCTCCGGTTCTGTTTGTGCACGGAGATGATGATAGAAATGTTGATTTTATCCAGACAACGGATTTAGTTCACCGTTTGAAGAGAGTGGGAATAGCTCCGGTAGAAACCTTAATCATTCCCGATGAAGTGCACGGCTTTTTATGTCATTATAACTGGCTTAAGGTATATAGAGCCGCCGCTGATTTTTTTGATAGATTTCTTCTAAACAAATAAAAATCCGATTATTCATAACTTTGACAAACCAGTCAAATGAGTGGAATATGAGATTTTAGATGAGATTATTTTCATGAGGTCATTTTTTAAAAAAAGAATATTATTCTTGATCGTGTTCTTTTTTTTCTGCCTGATTATACCTTCTTTTGCTGAGCAAAGGCCAAAGATAGGCTTGGTTTTAGATGGGGGTGGGGCTCTTGGGCTGGCTCACATCAGCATTCTTAAAATGCTGGATAGAAATCAAATTCCAGTGGATTATGTGGTAGGGACCAGTATGGGAGGCATTATCGGCGCATTGTATTCCATGGGATACAGCGGCGATGAAATACAGAAAATAGCTGAAGACATGGATTGGAAATATTTTTTATCTGATATTCCCCAGAGGTCCATCCAGCCGTATTTTCAAAAAAAGCTGAGCGGGAAATATCAATTAGATTTAAGGGCGGACGGATTTATTCCCGTTCCTCCCAGCGGTCTTATATACGGACAAAAGATGAATCTGTTTTTTTCCTCCCTGACCACTCCCTATGAACATTTAGATGACTTTGATGAACTTCCGATCCCCTTTCGGTGCATTGCCGTGGATTTGATTTCAGGGAAGGAAATTGTGCTCAAAACAGGCTCCATCTCAAAAGCAATGCGGGCCACTATGTCGATCCCTTCTCTATTCAGCCCCGTGGAATGGGATGATTATCTCCTGATTGATGGAGGATTATTGAACAACCTCCCAGTAGATGTAGCTAAAGTTATGGGGGCTGATATTGTGATTGCTGTTGATATTAAAAAACCTCTTCTAAAACGGGAAGAGCTTGAATCTGCATTTGGTGTTTTAGAACAAAGCATAAAAATCGTAGAGTTAAACCAAACCGCTGATAAGGCCAGACAGGCTGATTTTATAATCAATCCGGACTTAAGAACCTACTCTATGTTTGACTTTTTTTTTAAAGATAAGTTGAGAGGCATTGTAGAAGCAGGAAATGAAGCTGCTGAAAAGAGCTGGCCGGCTTTAAAAGAAATGCTAGAAAAATACAATGTACTGGGAAACAATTATTTAAAAACAAAAGATGTTTTAAGCGAACATCCCGCTGTTCAAAACATTCAAATAAAAGGAATCCAGACCATCTCCTATGATGAGATCATAAAGAAATTAGGGATTGAAAAAGGGAAACCATTTGAATCAGAATCATTGGAAAAGAAATTTCTTGAGGCCGAAAAAGACCTAAAATTAAAATTCTTGGATTATCAAACCATTCCCCTATCTTCTAAAGAAGTCAAACTAGTCCTTTATGTGAAAGAGATAGGAATCCCTGTGATAAAACAAATCATTATCACAGGTAACACCCTTCTTCCCTCTTCTTTCATTAAGAGATTGGCCGGGCTTAAAGAGGGAATCAAGTTTAATCAACAAGAAATCGAAAATAAAATCATGAAGGTTTACAGCTTCAGGTATTTCACTCATATTCGATATGAAATAATCCATTTAGGCGGTAATGAACTGGAGCTCCGGTTAATAGTTAAAGAATCCAAACAGAATTCTTTTCATGGAGGCCTCCGTTATGATGACCGGCATAAAGTTGTTGGACTGGCTGCCTTTAATGCTAATAATGTCCTTTTTCCTGGAATCCGTGCTGAAAATGAGATTCAATTTATTGGTTTAACCCGGTTTGATTCCACACTCTATTACCCTACTCGCAGTTTTGATATTCCTGTTTATCCCTTTTTAAATCTGAAATACAAAAATATATCCACTCATCTATTCGACGGAACTGGGAACATCCCATTAAATTATAGGGACCGCAGTCTAGATATTGGTTTTGGAGTCGGGTTTCTGTTTTCAAACTTTATCAATTCGGAAATCGGAATCTATCAAGAATTCTTGAGTCTTAAAACCAGCAATAAAAGTGTTGAAAATATTTATTTTCCAGATTTGAAAGACTCATTGAGGAAAATATGTGCTTCTTTTACTTTTGATACTCTTGATAATGTTCTGCTTCCTTCCCAAGGATTATATTTTTATGCAAATTATGAGGGAAGCTTTAAAAATCTTGGCTCTGATAGAGAATACCAACTCTTTGGCCTGTCCGCGGACATGTACAATTCCTATCAAAGCCATACTGTCCGGTTATCTGGGTTTTTAGGTTTCAGTTCTGGCTCCCTTCCTGTCTATAAATTTTTCAAAAAAGAGACCCCATCAGCATTTGTAGGAATGGCTTATGACCAAGTTTCTGCAAATAGAATTAAAATAATACGGGTTGATTACCGTTACCGGATTAACGATGTTTTTCATATAAAAGGTTGTTCAAATTTAGCTTTTGATGTGGAAAAGCGCTTCCCTGAGAAAACCTATAAAACTGATATTTTATGGGGCATTGGAGCGGGGATTCTTCTTTATTCCCCATTAGGAACAGCGGAGCTTGTCTATGGACTCGGAAGCAGGAGTTTCGAATTTCCAAAAAAAGTCCAGGATAATTTGTATTTGACCTTAGGGGCTCGGTTTTAAACTTT
>CAYULB010000050.1:0-15652 GCA_964445575.1 uncultured Eubacteriales bacterium | reverse complement strand
AGTTAAGGGGCCAAACTCCAGCAGTCTATGGTCACCGTATCCTCTAAAGAAACCTGTTCATGCTCAAAAGAGGCAGGCACAATGTAGGAATCGCCTTCTTCCAGTATGATTTCCTCTGAACTGCCGTTGTTATCAATGATCACTTTTTGTTTGCCTTTCATCACCACAGTCACCTGTTCATAGGAATGCTTGTGAGGGGGAACTCGAGACCCCTTTTTATAGTCGAATCTTGCCATAAGAACATCTTTTCCACATCCCAGAGTGGTGCGGACAACACCTTTAAAAACCTCAACAGACGGATGATCCTTTTTTTCATGTTTAAACATTTTTTATCCCCTTTTCATGCTTACCTTACGTCAAGCTTACAGCAAACTCCTACCAAGTGATACGAAAGTCACTGTATTCTCCCCTGTATTCTTCCCGATTCATGTCTATATGATCCACCCGTGCCATCTGAGGTCCCTGCCTGAGCTTGTCAACCAGCTGATCGATCTTATCTCTTTTCCCCTCAACCAGGACTTCGACTCGCCCGTCCGGCAAATTTCTCACCCATCCTGTCAATCCAAAAGAGGAGGCCCATTTCTGAGTAAAATCACGGAAGAGAACACCCTGCACCCGGCCTGAAGCAAATATTCTTACTCTCTCCATCATCTTTTTCTGAATTATACATAAATAACCCCCAGTGGTAAAGACCTTAAAGAAAAATATACTCTTGTAAGTAAAGCAGGGATTTGTTAGGATTTAGCCGTCCTATGGATAAAATTTTAGTCTCAGTTGCGGGATATGATCCTACTGCTGGTGCAGGAGTTTTACTTGACCTAAAAGTCTTTCAAAAGCTTGGTTTCACAGGAATGGGTATCCTGTCCTCTGCCACCACTCAAAACTCAAGAAAATTCAAGTCAGTGCTCTGCCTCCCTCCCCATTTTATAAAAGAACAGTATCAACTTCTTCAAGAAGATTTTAATATAGCCGGCATCAAAATCGGAATGCTGGGATGCAAAAAGAACATCCCTCCGGTTGAAGAAATTTTAGCGGAAAATCAGGACATTCCTAGAGTCATCGACCCTGTTTTGAAATCCACATCAGGAAAATGGACACTGGAAAAGAAGGCTATACCCGACTTTATTCAGAAAATTTCGACCAAAGCCTCTCTCATAACTCCCAACTGCGAAGAAGCCAGATTGATAACAGGGGGAAAATGCATAAATCTGACCAGCTCATCTGAAACCGCAAAAGAAATTTACAGCATGACTAAAATACCCTGTCTGCTGACCGGAATCATTTGTGATGATAAAATAGTGAATGTTGTTTATGACGGCAGAGACATATATCAGATTGATACGAAAAAACTATCAAAAAAAGTCCATGGATCCGGCTGCCTTCTTTCATCCAGTATTCTCAGCTTCCTAGCCCAAGGCTATCCTCTTTTTGAATCCTGCCAGCTCGGCTCTGAATTCACACACGAAGCCATTTTGAATTCTGTATCCTTAGGACAAGGGCAGGATATTTTTGTCCTCTGAATCAACCTTTATTCAGAGATATCATTTTCTAGAGAGGTGAACACACTGTCAGCTCTCTTTATAATTTCTTCTGAAAACTCCACTCTTTGTCTGGCTGCAGCTTCCAGGTTTATATAAAGCTTTGCATCCTCCATGTAATGAAAAGGAATCTCAGCAGGGTCTTTGCCATTTTTAACTTCCACAGATATTTCCCCGGATTTATAACCCATCTTAAAAAAATCCCATCCCAAAGCTGCACAAGCACCCTGTCTGGCCGAAAGAAGAAACCCCCCAAATAAAGGAACCTCATTGTCAAGAGCTACCTGGGCAACAGCTTCGAAAGACTCATTAATGGTATTATCAGATATCTGATAAATCGCATCCACTCCCCTGCTGATCAAAAGCTGCGAGGAAAGCAGAACCTCACTAGAATTGGCTATAGGAACAGACTGGACCTCCAAACCTAACTCTGCAGCGATCTCCCGGGTTATTTCCAGATAATATTCTGAATTCAATTCTGATGGAGTCCAAAGGGTCCCTATCTTTGACGTTTCCGGAAGCACTTCCTTTAAAAAATAAAGCCCCTCCTTTATGGGTCCTTTTGAAGAGACCCCCGTTACATGAGGGAGATGTTCAGAGGCGGAAGAACCAGCTCCCGCTCTGTAAGGATTTGCTACTGAGGTAAAAACAATAGGTATTTCCCGCGTCGCATTGATAGCTGCCTGAAGGCAGGGAGTGGAAAAAGCTGCTATCAGGTCAACATCAGACTTCACAAAATTTTCAGCAATGTTGTGCGCTTCAGAAATATCACCCTTTGCATTCTCCATTATAAGAGTGATATTCTCCCCAGGAACCAAACCATTATCCTGAAGAGCTTGGATGAATCCTTCCACCGCTGTGTTTAAATGGGGAGCATCATTGACCTGAAAAACACCTATGGTATAGAGATCGCTGTGGCTGTTTTTTTGGCAGCTAAAAAAACCCAAGAACAAAGCAAAAACCAGAAATAAACACCCAACTTTTTTCATATGTCACCTATGAACCTGAATTATCCTTAAAAGAATGGCCATTTTTTAGTTATTATTATTATTTTCTTTTCCTTGATATGCAAGATTTTTTTATAAAAGCAGTAAATGGTGAACGGTTAATGGAAAATGGTGAAAGAACAGATTAAACAGAGGAGAGAGAAACTGATTGACCTTATAAAGATTTCTTCTGCTTGATTACTTTCTCTGTTTCTAAGGCTATTTTCATTTCTTCATTGGTAGGAACAACCAGGATTTTTACTCGGGAATCCTTCGTACTGATCTCTTTTATAGAATCTGATTTTGTTTTGTTTTTCTCAGAGTCAATTTTTATCCCCAATTCCTCCAAGCCTTCACAGCACATACCACGCACTTTGGGAGAATTCTCACCAATTCCAGCAGTGAATATCACGGCGTTCAACCGCCCCATTTCAGCGTAATAAGCTCCGATATATTTTTTTATCCGATGAGTATAAACATCCAAAGCCGTGTGGGCTCTGGAGTCTCCTGCCTCAACTCTCTTCTCAATCTCCCTCATATCATTGACTCCACAAAGACCTTTTAGTCCGCTTTTTTTATTCAAGAGGTTATCAATATCATCATAAGACATCTCTAAATTTTTCGCCAAAAAACAAGGAAGGGCTGGGTCAATATCTCCGGAGCGGGTTCCCATAACAAGTCCTTCCAGAGGTGTCATTCCCATAGTAGTGTCTATACATTTTCCATTTTTGATGGCAGCCATACTGGCTCCATTGCCCAGGTGAATCGTGACCATGCTCAATTCTTCCAAAGGTTTTTTTAAATAAGAAGCTCCTTCCTGGGCCACATATTCATGGGAAGTCCCGTGAAAACCATATCTTCGAATTTTGTATTTTTCATACAACTCAAAAGGAATGGCATAAAGATAAGATTTCTTTGGTATGGACTGGTGAAAAGCCGTATCAAACACAGCTACTTGAGGTGCATCTGAAAACAAAGAACGCGATATCTTGATTCCGGTCAGATTTGGAGGATTGTGTAAAGGAGCCAGGGGTATGTTTTTCTCAATAGCAGAAATCACTTGCTTTGTGATAACTGTGGAGGATTTGAAATCCTCACCTCCATGGACAACCCGGTGTCCCACCGCATCAATCTCTGCCTTATCTTTAATCACTCCCCATTCCGGGTCTGTTAGCAGCTTTATAATCTTCTGCATGCCCTGTTCATGACTGCTGATCCTGTCTTTATCAACCTTTTCTTTTTGACTTGTGTTCTTATCCAATAATTCATGGGTCAGAAGGCTTGTCTCTTCCCCAATCTTTTCCGCCAGACCCGCTACCAATGCTTTTTTTCGATCCATATCAAACAATTGATATTTAATGGAAGAACTGCCTGTGTTGATCACTAAGATTTTCATTTCATACCTTCGCCTGGACTACTCACAGCAATCTCAACCCATGAATAATCCAGGACTGCTGGATTTTATTTTACGAAGATTTTTCCTTGTCTGCCTGAGCTTGAATGGCTGTAATGGCTGCTGTATTCACAATATCGGTAACCGTACAACCCCTGCTTAAGTCATTGACTGGCTTATTAAGCCCCTGAATGACCGGGCCTATCGCCACAGCTCCCGCAGACCTCTGGACAGCCTTATATGTGTTGTTACCTGTGTTTAAATCTGGGAAAATATAAACAGTGGCCTTTCCTGCCACTTCGCTTTTTGGGAGCTTCTTTTGAGCTACTCCTGGATCAATGGCCGCATCATATTGAATCGGGCCCTCGATCTTCAATTTCATAGAATACTTTTCTGCAAGTTCTCTTGCCTTTTTGGTGGCTTTCTTTACTTTTTCCACATCTTTTCCCACTCCTGAGTCGCCAGTAGAGTAGGAAAGCATGGCCACAATGGGCTGGATATCAAAAGTCATGGCCGTCTGGGCTGAGGCAATGGCGATTTCAGCAAGCTGATCTGAATCCGGGTCCGGATTCACCGCACAGTCCCCATAAACCAAAACCCTGTCGGGAAGGCACATAAAGAAGACGCTCGATATGATGGAAAAAGCCTTTTTTGTTTTTATAAACTCAAAGGCGGGACGAAGTGTGTTTCGGGTGGTATGGGCTGCTCCACTGACCATTCCGTCTGCATCTCCTTTGTAAACCATCATGGTTCCGAAATAACTGAGTTCGCTCATGTTATCCCGGGCATTGTCCATCCCTATTCCTTTGTGTTTTCTCAGTTCAAAATAGGTTTGAGTGTAATCCTCAAACTTATCATTATCTGGAATACTTATGATATTGACCTTTTCAAGCCGAAGCCCTAACTTTGATATCTTGTCCCGTATGACTTTCTCGTTTCCCAGCAGCGTTAGATCAACCACATCTCTTCTGGTTAATATTTCTGCTGCCTGTAAGATCCTCTCATCTTCTCCTTCTGGCAGAACAATGTGCTGCTTTCGTCTCTGAGCCCTCTTGATCAATCTGTACTCAAACATTTTTGGAGCCACTATAGACACTTTTGTTTTAACCACTTTTTCTCTCAATTCTCCAAGCTTAACATTTTTCTCAAAAGCCTCCAGTGCTTGAGCAATCTTTATGGTATCATCCGGATCTATCACCGCACGGATATTATCAGCCATGCGTGCTGTTTCAAAAGTATTGTCCTTGACACTCAAAATAGGAATCTTCTCATCATAACCTTCAATCAGCTTTAAAATCGGTTCCTGCGGAATCAACCCCCCGGTCAGAATGATCCCGGCAATCCTGGGCATGTAAGAAGAAGAAAGTGCAGACAGACAGCCCACGATAACATCAGCTCTGTCCCCAGGAGTGATCACGATCTCTCCGTTGGATATCCGGGTTAAAACATTCCACAACTGCATGGCTGCCACACCAAATCCTTCCACATGACGGTTTAATTTTACTTGTCCGGAAACAACCCTTGCTTTTAATGCTTTAGCCACCTCTCCTACTGTAGGATACTGAAGTGCTTTTACATTGGGAATACTGAACACAAGGCTGTCTTTTGCCAGAGGATTGCCTCTTAGCTTTTCAATAATCTCTTCTCCTTTTTCAGCTCTGTTGACGATGATAGCCACCACTTTACAGCGTTTTTCTTTGAGAGATTCCAGGGAAGTTTCAACAGACCTAATCACTTCATCTTCGGTCCGGTTGTAGGCATTTGCAGATAAAAGCACCGGACACCCCAGGTTATTAGCAATGTCTGCATTGATGTCAAACTCAAAGGCAGAAGTGGATCCTTCAAAATCAGTTCCCTCACAGAGAACAAAATCATAGTTTTCTTCCAAATATTTATACTTTTCAACAATCTTTTCAATTAACTCATCGTATTTTCCCTGAGACAGCATCTCGTTTGCTTCTTGAGTTGAAAAACCATACATCTTCTCATAGGGAATACCAAGATTATAATACTCCGAAATCAAATTGATATCATTGTCCTTTGCCTTCTGATTTGAATCCACATAGATAAGAGGACGAAAAAACGCCACTTTGTCTACATTTCTTATAAGCATCTCTGTCAGCCCCAGTGAAATGACTGATTTTCCGCTCTTTCTTTCTGTAGAAGTCACGTATAGATTGTCTGCCATCTTGACATCTCCTCTAAATCCAAATCAAATGGAAGGCCCTTTTTATCTGAATTTTATTTTCCCCAAAGATAAATTCTCTCTCCCTCCCCATATCCTTTGCAAATCTGGGAAACTATATATAACACAAACCAAGCCTATTTTCAATCAAAAACGCTCCTCCCCTCTCCGGTTTCCGTTCACTGCTTTTAAAAAATCTTGCATCTGTAAGCTAATAAATGAATAATGAAAACACCGCCATTTTTTTTGAATAAGTCAGGTTAATCTTCCCTGGCTCTTTGGTATTATAAGAAAGATATGACACACCATCACATAGGAACAGCAGGATGGAGCTATAAAGACTGGGAAGGAATCGTTTATCCAAGAAAAAAAGCCGCTGGTTTTCATGCTTTGAGATTCCTGGCTCAATATATTGACTTTATGGAAATCAACAGCACATTCTACCGAATGCCGGTGTTCAAGTTTGCTCTATCTTGGGTTAAGAAAGTAGATCAAAATCCTCACTTCCTGTTTGCTGTCAAACTGCATCAGGACTTCACCCATCAAAAAGAAAATCTTTCTCAGAAAAAAGCTGATGAATTCAAATTTGGGATTGAACCAATAGCCGCTTATAATCTCTTGGGAGCCGTGCTCATCCAATTTCCCTGGTCTTTCTCTCATTCTTCCAACAATCTTCATTATTTAAAGCGTTTATTTCAGATATTTTCTGGACTTCCCCTCGCTTTAGAAGTAAGGCACAGCTCATGGGACCATCCTGAGTTCTTGAGATTTCTTTCTGACCATAAAGTGGCTTTCTGCAACATTGACCAGCCTGTGATCGGCTCCTCCATCCAACCCACTACCCACGTCACAAATGCGGATTTCAGCTATGTACGGCTTCACGGCAGAAACTATAAAAACTGGTTTCGAAAGGAAGCAGACCGTGACGAGCGCTACAATTATTTATATTCCAATAAAGAGCTTGAAGAGTGGATCACCCGCATAAAGAACCTGGGTGAGAAATCGAAAAAAACATTTATTGTGACCAACAATCATTACAGAGGACAAGCCCTTGCCAATGCCCTGCAAATAAAAAACAAATTGGCCGCTGAAAAATTAGAAATTCCCCCCGAACTCATCCCAAACTTTCCTGAGCTCAAAGAAATCATTAAAAATGTTCCTAAAACCCAAATCGATCTGTTTGATAAAAAATAAGAAAATATTTCTCATTTACCCCTCATAATGCCGGAAAATGCAGTTAAGGATCTTGGCGTTCCCGTTTCCGCTCCTTTGTATTTGACCCCGGACATAACAGACCGGCGGCAAGCCAAAACTAATGCACTTCTGGGTTCCGACGCCTTCAATCACTCCTGTCTCATCCGAGAAGAGGAAGAAATATTTTAATCCTCCTTTGACTTTTTTCCTCCGGGCATCCATCACCCGCAGCACCAGCTCCACGGTCTGCCTGATTCTCTTGTTTAAATCTCTGATCCGAAGGTCTGGTCTGTTTCCACATAAAAGATTGAGAAAATTTCCTGTTGGATCAAAACCTAAAGATTCGATGAGCATCTTCTCTTTCTGAATTTCCTCCAGGTCGCTGACTCTAGAGATCCCCTTAATACCTCTGTAATGGCTCAAAATCTGCTTTGTCCTTTGAGGCTCTAGAGAATCCAAAGCTCCTGCTTTGATCAAAGAAAAAAGCCCTGTCTTACTCATCACAACTCTAGCCAAAAAATCTTCAAGAGAACAAAAAGGTCCCCGCCGACGCTCCTCAATTATTCTTTGGGCGGTGTTTGTTTTGAGGCGTTTTATCGACAGCAGTCCCACTCTTATACCGGTTCCCTCCACCCTGAAACGAAAAGCACTGCAGGTCACATCCGGAGGAAGAACATCTATCCCCAGTCTTTGGGCTTCTTCAATGTAGACTGGCAGGCTGTAGTAGCCTCCGCCGGCATTTAAAACAGCCGTGAGGTATGAGAGAGGATAGTGTGCCTTTAAATAAACAGACTGATAAGCCATGAAGGCATAGGAAGCACTGTGAGCTTTATTAAAAGAATATGAGGAAAACTTTTCCATATGGTTCCATATCTTTGTTGTTTCTGTTCGCGTGTATCCCCTGTTTCGGGCTCCCTTAAAAAATCTGGCTTTTAATGAGGGATTTATATCCTTTTTTTTCAATCCCCTGCGCAGCATGTCCCCTTCTTCAGGATTCATTCCCGCCATCCTTTCTGCCACCTGCATGACCTGCTCTTCATACAGGAACAGCCCCTTGGTCTCAGGAATGATTTTGCGGAGAAAAGGATCACTGGCCCACGATCTGCCCTGGCGGGCCTGCAGCACAGCCTGCTTGGTTCCGCTTTGAGTGGGCCCCGGCCGGATTAAAGCCAAAGCCTGGGTCAGGTCATAAATATTCTGAGGCTTCATTCGGCAAAGCAGGTTCCTCATAGCTGGGCTTTCCACCTGAAAACATCCTATGGTCTGTGCTTGAGAGAGGAGCCAAAAGCTTTTTTTGTCATTGCGGGAGATTCTTTTTATATTCAGCTCTTTTCTAGCCCCTGAAATCGCGGCTAGTCCGCGCACAGAGAGAAGGTCCAGTTTAATGAGCTTCAAGTCTTCCACCGCATCCCGGTCAAAATGACACATGATGAGTCCCTTGGCTGACTTCTCTAAGGGAAGATACCTCTGAACCGGCGGCGGGGTCAAAATCACACCACCCACATGAAGAGATTTCTCACTGTAGACTGAAGTCAATTCTGCAGCAGCCTCCCAAATCTCTCGGCAGCCAGGGGGAGAGTGACTCTGTTTCAGATAAGCAGGCTCCACAAAATAAGGGATTCTTTTGCTGAGCTTTCTCGCCTCTCCTGGAGACAGCCCAAAAGCCCGGGCCGTTTCATAAACAGCAGAACGGGCCCGGTAGTTTTTAAGACTGCACACAAAAGCAGCTCCTGTTTTTCCTCGACCATAATGTTCAATCACATACTCCAGAACCCGGTCTCTGTATCTGGAGTCAAAGTCCAAGTCAAAATCTGGAGGGTCTTTTCGGCCCTGGTTTAAAAACCTGGCAAAATAAAGGTCAAAGTCAACTGGATTGATAGGGGAAATACCCAAAAGATAGGCCAAAAAAGAAGAGGCTCCGGAGCCTTTGAGATTATAGAGGATGCTGTTCCGGCGGGCAAAATTCACCACATCATGGACCACCTGGAAATAAGGACCAAATCCTGATCTCTCCACAGCTTCCAGCTCAATCCGTACCCGCTGTCTCTCCTCCCAGCCCAGGGATTTTGTGCCCTTTATTTTTTTCATCACCATGTCTCTCAGAGACTCAGGAAACAGGTCATTGGGAAGCCCGGGAACAATACCCTCCAGAGAAAAACAGCTTTTTTCTGCAACCTCAAAGGTGTTCTTAAAAAAAAGGTCAACCTCACTTCCGAATTTTTTGTGAGCCAACTCCTGCTGAAGCGGGCCAAAGAATTTCATCAGCTCCCTCCATTTTTTCCACTCCGGAGGGAAAGGATTTTTTTTTTGGATGGAGTGAACCAGAATAATCCTCTCTGCATTTTTAATGAACTTAAGAGGATTCGCCCACACTGCAGGCAGAGAATGCTTCCCGGCCCACTGAACCACCTGTTGTATGTTTTTAAAATCCGCCCCCAGATAAAAATCCGGGCCCGCTTCAGCCTTGAGCTCTTCGGGAAACTCTTTATCCTCCCTCTGGGGAATATAGACGACCACCAGGCCCTCTGCCTCTTTTACTTTTCGGGTGTTGAATGTCTCCATCAAATTCCAGTATCCGGCCCGATTTTTAACCACAAACAAAATCGTTTTCTTCTGGAGGGTCAGTTCACAGCCGAACAGAGGGGTCACTCCGCTTCTGCGGGCCGCTTCTTCCCAGCGCCCCCATCCGTAAAAAGCCTCGATGTCCGAAAGACACACCGCGGGAATCCCTCTTGTTTTGGCCCAGGAAGCCAGTTCATTCAGAAGCAGACCCCCTTTTCCTTTACTGTACACAGAATGAACCCGCAGAGGAACAAACATTTCTTTTCTATAACCCTCCTAAAACCATGAACCGCTGGAGAAAAAAACAACAGAAGAGCCAGATACTATTTGGTGAGTGAGGCTGTTTTAAGAACAAAGCCGCGCTCCTTTGTGAAGCTGTACACATCCCCCAGCATCCTTTCCCTGGCGGTGAGCAGGGAACCAAACCCGTATTTCTTTCTCACCTCAGAAACTGCAGAGCCCAGAGATTCTTTATGCAGAGAATTTGGTTCAAACAGCGAAAGAGTCCTGCCTCTGACCAAGTCCGAAGCTTTGACCCCCACCAAACGCAGAGACAAACGGGCCCCCTGGAAAAGCTCAGAAAACAGCTCCCGGGCAATCCTGAAAATATCATCCATTTCTTGAACCGGGTCTACCAGAAGCCTTCGGCGGGCTTCGGTCTCAAAGTCAGACCATCTGACTTTGACTTCAATGATATGAGCGAAGCAGTGGTTCTTTCTCAGGGCCAAACTCAACCGGTCACAGAGATAAGCCAGGTGAGCCAAAAGAAGACGTTTTTCCCATATGTCCTTCAGAAAAGTGGTCTCGCGGGAAATGGATTTCTGTCCTTCAGATAAGTCCAGAGGCCGATTATCAATCCCATGAGATTGAAGATGGATTTCTTCTCCTTTTAAACCAAAAAGAGCCCTCAGAGTCGGCCGGGGCAGGCCCCAGAGGTCTTTGATTTTCCGTATATTGAGCATATGAAGGACCGCCTGGGCTTTCGGCCCGATTCCTGGAAGGGACTCTATGGGAAGTTCCTTTAGGAACGATTCTTCACAGCCAGGTTTTATTTCTACCAATCCTCCGGGTTTGGCTCGGTTGGTTGCCAGTTTGGCTAATATCTTGTTAGCTGCGATACCTACGGATACAGAGAGCTTCAATTCTTTTTCTACAGCTTGTTTTATCCTTTGGCTGGTTTCGGGAAAAGAAGAATAAAGGGCCCTGCAGCGGCTGAAGTCCAGATAAGCTTCGTCCAGGGAAGCCATCTCTATATCTGGAGTGTAGCGGGAAAGGATTTGATGAAACCTCCGGGAAAAATCTGCATAAAGGCGGTGGTTGCCTCTTAGAAACACACCGTCAGGGCACAGCTGGTAAGCCTTCTGCAGGGGCATGCCTGAATAAACTCCATACTTTCTGGCTTCATAAGAAGCTGTAGAAGCCACTCCTCTTTCATGGGAAAGCCCGCCCACAATAACCGGCTTCCCCTCAAGAGAGGGATCCAAAAGCTTTTCCACCGATGCAAAGAAAGCATCGATATCAATATGGACAATACACCGCCTTCTCAACTTAATCACTCCTTATTTTAAGTTCGGAAAACCGGGTTAACTGAGTTCAGTATTTCCGCAGAACCCCGATAACCCGCCCTATTATTTTCAGTTCTGAGACCTGAATGGGCTTAAATTCAGGATTCTCAGGCACCAGAAAAATCTTTCCCTTATCCAGCTTTAATCTCTTTAAAGTGATGGACCCATCCTCAAGAACCGCCACCACCATTTCCCCTGAATTGGCAGTGTGAGTCCGCTCCAAAAGCACCCGGTCGCCGTGGTCTATATAAGCATCCGCCATGCTCTTGCCTTCGATTTGAACGCAGAAAACATTCCCCTGCTTACGTCCCAGCATCCACTCCGGGACATCCACAGCATCGTCGCTGATGTCAAAAACTTCTTTGGGGTCGCCGGCAGGGACCAAACCTGCTAAAGGCACCTGAACACGGGGCTCCAAACGGGGCAGACCCACAAGCTTGATCTCCCCCTTGTCTTTCCTCAAATATCCCTTCTTCTCTATGCTGGAGAGATGCTTGAACACAGCAGAGTGGCTGGATATACCCAGAATTTCAGCCAGCTGTCGGACAGTAGGTGAATAACCGTACTTTCGGATAAAACCCTTGACTGCTTCCAAAACCTTTTTTTGCCTTTGGGTCAATTCCTGTCTTGTTCTGTTCACCATTTTGTTCACCTGTACTGAATAAAATAGTCTCACACAAAGGCTTTGTCAAGAAAAAATTAAAATTGAAGAGCTTTTACCCGGAGTTCACTTTTTCTTAAACTTATCACCCAGAGAGAAGGCAGGACCAATGAACTGACCAGTCCCATAATAAGCATAACTCACTGGAGCAAAAATAATAGGCTTGACCCTATCAAGCACGGGAAGACCATCCTCACCGAGAACTGATTCGTCTGCTTTCACGTCTAAAATGGTTCCTATGAATTGAGTGTGGACTCCAACTTTATGGGTTTCGCTCAACTGGCACTCCAGGACAATGGGAAATTCTTTGACATAAGGCGCTTCCACAAATTCTGCCTTCTCTTCAGTAAGGCCCGTGGCTGAAAACTTATCCACATCTTTTCCAGAAACCATCCCTATGTAGTCAGCTTCTTCTGCGTACTCTTCCGAGGGAATGCTCACTGTAAATCCTTTTCTCTCTTTTATGCAGCTGAACGTGTACCTGCTTTCTCTTAAAGAAATAGTGATGGAAGGTGGATTGGAACAGCAAATCCCGCCCCATGCAGCTGTCATAAGATTCGGCCTGCCAGAACCGTCGTAAGAACCCACCACCAGAACAGGCGCTGGATAAACAATAGTTTTCGCTCCTAATGATTTTTTCATGAATTTTCTCCTCAGAAACGATTATAATACAAAAACCTCAGAGATTCTATTTTTGATTCTGAATACACAGGCTGATTTTATATGAATAGTCTATTTGAAAATGGGCTATTCACGAGCTGAGATTGCTGCAGATGCGAGACAAGCAAAATGTGTTTATCTGGTTTGTTTAATTTAGGACGATCAAGGAATTGCCATTTTTTTAAATAGTCTTTTTTTAAAGGTTGACTTCAAACCGCCTAGATATATAAAATTTATTAACCAGCGACATGAAAGAGAAGATTCTAGTGACAGGAGCTGCCGGCCAGATCGGTTCAGAATTGACTCCTCTTCTTAGAGAAAAATACGGAGAAAGCCAGGTAGTCGCTTCAGATATCAAAAAAGATGTCTCCCCTGAGCTCAAAGACCCAGGACCCTTTGAACATTTGGATGTTCTCTCTGGAAAAAGGATTGCCGAAGTTGTAAAGAAATACCAAATCACTCAAATTTTTCATATGTCAGCCATTCTCTCTGCGTCCGGAGAAAAAAACCCCCAGCAGGCCTGGAAAGTCAATTCTGAAGGAACCCGCAATATTCTGGAAGCCAGCAGGGAATTAGAGGTCAAGAAACTATTCGTTCCCAGTTCTATAGCTGTTTTTGGACCCAGCACTCCCCGGGACTCCACACCCCAGGAAACCGTCCTCAGCCCCAACACCATTTATGGAATCACCAAAGTGGCGGGAGAGCTTCTGAGCAACTACTATGTCTCCCGTTTCAAGCTGGATGTCCGGGGATGCCGGTATCCGGGAATCATAAGCCATAAAACACTGCCGGGAGGGGGAACCACTGACTATGCCGTGGCTATTTTCTATGAAGCCGTGAAAAAGAAAAAGTATACCTGCTTTGTGGATAAAGACACCATGCTGCCTATGATGTATATGCCGGACTGTCTCAAGGCTACCTTGGACCTTATGGACGCAGATTTTAAAAAACTAAAACATCATGCGGATTTTAATGTCGCTGGAATGAGCTTTAAGGTCCAGGAATTAGCAAAGGAAATCAAAAAACACATCCCAGATTTTATTATAGAATACAAGCCAGATTACAGACAAAAAATAGCAGACAGCTGGCCTAGAACCATAGATGACTCTGCAGCCAGAGAGGAATGGGGGTGGAGGCCCGGATATGACCTTGCCTCCATGACAGAAGATATGTTGAAAGAACTCCAAAAAAGAAACCAGAAGTCCGGCCCTTAATAAATTTTTTGATTATAATATATACAAACCAAAACAGGAGGAAATCCATGTACGGCAACATAAAAAACGACCTAAAAAAAGAAATCGATTCTATCAGAGAATCCGGCCTTTACAAAGAGGAGCGGATCATCACAACCCCTCAAGGAGCTGAAATCAAAGTCAAGTCAGGAAAAAAAGTTCTGAACTTCTGCGCCAACAATTATTTAGGCCTCTCCAGCCATCCCAAAGTCATTGAAGCAGCCCACAAAACTCTGGATCAAAGTGGATACGGCATGAGCTCAGTAAGATTTATCTGCGGAACTCAGGATATTCATAAAACTCTTGAACAGAAAATATCTCAATTTTTAAAAACAGATGACACCTTGCTCTATGCTGCATGCTTTGATGCCAACGGCGGTGCGTTTGAACCGCTTCTGGGAAAAGAGGACGCCATTATTACTGATGAGCTCAATCATGCTTCCATTATAGACGGAATCCGGCTCTGCAAAGCCCAAAGATTCATCTACAAACACAGTGACATAGCAGACCTTGAAGAAAAGCTTAAAAAAAGCCAAAACTCGCGCTACAGACTCATTTCTACAGATGGTGTTTTCTCTATGGACGGAGATATCGCCCTTTTAGATAAGATATGTGACTTAGCAGAGAAATACCAGGCTCTGGTCTTGGTTGATGACTCTCATGCCACCGGATTCATAGGAAAAAAAGGAAGAGGAACTCCCGAATACAGAGGCGTTGAAGAAAGAGTGGATATCATAACCTCAACTCTGGGAAAAGCGCTGGGAGGAGCTTCCGGAGGATTTATTTCCGGGCGCAAAGAAATCATCGAGCTCTACAGACAGCGCTCCCGACCTTATCTCTTCAGCAACACTTTATCCCCTGTAGTGACCGGAGCCTCCATTGCGGTTCTCGACCTTTTAACTGAAACCACAGAATTAAGAGATAAATTAGAGAATAACACTCAGTATTTCAGAGACAAGATGACTGAAGCAGGATTTGATATTAAACCAGGAATCCATCCTATTGTACCCATTATGCTGGGTAAGTTTAAAAATGACGCCCAGCTTTCACAGGACATGGCCAACGACCTTCTGGAAGAAGGGATCTATGTGATCGGATTCTTTTATCCTGTAGTCCCCAAAGGACAGTCCCGAATCCGGGTCCAGCTTTCAGCGGCTCATGACCGCTCTCACATAGAAAAAGCCATCCAAGCTTTTGTTAAAGTTGGGGAAAAGTACGGCATCATATAAAAAACAGTTTATCTGGTCTGTTTTTCCAGTATGACCACAGAAAGGGCAGAGTCTCCCACATGGGAAAGAGAGACCTGTATATTTTCAATCTGATTTCTTTCTGCTATTTCCTTTGATTTTCCGTATAAAACAAGCTCTGGTTTTCCAGAAGGCTGGTTTCGAACCTCCACATCCTTGAAAGTGACCCCCTTCCTCCATCCTGTTCCCAATGCTTTGAAAAAAGCCTCTTTCGCTGCAAACCGGGCTGCATAACTGTGAGCTTTGTTTTTCTTTTTTTCACAGTAGGCAATTTCTTTTTTTGTAAACACTCTGTCCCTGAAACGGTTGTTTTTCTCAATCAACCTCTTTATTCTTTGGACCTCTATAATATCTGTTCCTACTCCAAAAATCATTTCACATGACCTATTCATAAAAAAATGGCGATATCTTCATTATTAACTTCATTCA
>CAYULB010000049.1:0-15657 GCA_964445575.1 uncultured Eubacteriales bacterium | reverse complement strand
ACCTGGATTATTCACAAGTCGAGGTTGCTGCAGATGCGAGGCACAGGGTGCGAAGCTGTGGTCCTTCACCGCGAGTACCCTGTAACGAAGCAGATGCAGTGAGATCGGCTTGCCTTAATGGTAAAAAAATGGCGATTAAAATGAAAGTAAAAACAAACAAAAAGTTTTCAGTTATCATTTTTGTAAAAAGCATGTAAATCCTTGAAAGCAAAACAAAAGATTGAACATCGCCATTTTTTTATGAATAGGTCAGGTTTATAAGAATATTATAATAAAATGAAAAAGGCCTGCCCTTAAGCAGGCCTTTTTATTTTCTATCTTCAGAAGTTTTTACTTATCAGGGTCTATAATAAATTGTTCTTTCATCAACAGCTGAACTTCTTCTCTTGCTTTCCGAATGGTTTGCTCTGCCATTTTATATCTTTCTTCTTCCGGAAGGTCCAAACGCGCGACACCCTGTTCTATGGCTTTGGTTCCAACTTTCACGGCTTCTCTTGGAAAAACTTCCCATTGGTCCATATTTGGCACTATATAATCCTCATGAAGACCTTTATCTTCAGCTACTTTCGCCAGTTCTTTGGCAGCTTCTATACACATCTCATCTGTAATTTTTTTGGCCCTTACGTCTAAAGTGCCTCGGAAGATACCCGGGAAACCAAGAGAGTTATTGACCTGATTAGGAAAGTCCGACCTTCCGGTAGCCACGATTCTCGCACCGGCTTCTTTAGCTTCCCAAGGCCAGATTTCCGGAATAGGATTTGCCTCGGCAAAAACAATGGCATCCTCTGCCATACTTTCAACCCATTCTTTTTTAATCACACCAGGCCCTGGCTTGGAAGCGGAAATAAGAACATCTGCATCCTTCATGGCTTCGGGAATATCCCCTTTTATACCCTTGGAATTGGTAGTTTCGCATATATGCCACTTCTCTTTGTACTTCTCTTTCAAGGTCTCTTTGTCTTCACGGTCTTTATGAAGAATTCCTTTGGAGTCAACTTGGATTATGTTTCCTGTAGTCACGCCAGCTGAAATAATCATACGGGCGATAGCAATATTGGCAGCTCCTGCGCCAATAAGTGCCACCCTTATATCTTTGATATCCTTTTTGACTATTTTTAAGGCATTGATAAGCCCTGCTACAGTGACCAGAGCAGTCCCCTGTTGGTCATCGTGCCATATTGGGATCCTGCATTCTTCTCTAAGAGTATCCAGGATTTCAAAACATTTGGGATGGGCGATATCCTCCAGGTTGACTCCACCGAAGGTAGGCTGAAGAATTTTTACTGTTTTTATGATTTCTTGGGGATCTTTGGTATCCAGCATTATAGGAAAAGCATCTACGCCACCTAAGTATTTGTACAGCAGAGATTTTCCTTCCATAACCGGAAGTCCCGCCTCAGGGCCTATATCTCCAAGTCCCAGTACTCTTGTACCGTCTGATATAACCGCGACAAAATTACCTTTGTTGGTCATTTCATAGGCTTTGTCTATATCTTTTTCAATCTCTTTGCAGGGACTTGCCACACCTGGAGTGTACCAAATAGCAAAATCATTGAAATCTCTGATCCTGCACTTTGGGAGAACCATAATTTTCCCTTTATAAAAAGGGTGCAGCCTCATAGCATCTTTTGAAGGCTCTTCAGCTTTTGCTAAAAGCTGTTCAACCGTTACTTCTTTACTCATTATATTGCTCCTTTTGAGGGGAGAGTTATTATACCCTCAGATTTATAAATTATTTTATATTTATATATAATAAATTATATAAACCTTCATTATTGATGGGTCAATTATAAACTTAATCTATTCTAAGTCAAGTTATCTCTTTCCGTTAATCCCAAAAAAACGAATCTTTATTTTTTGTTATTTATTTTCCTTTTTATTTACTCGTTTATTTACTCGAATTATTCACCAATCGAGATTTTCTTCTGAGCGAAGTGCGGCCTTAAAAAACTTTGATTTCGCATTTTTTTAGACAAACCAGGTCAGCCTTATCGGTGTAAAAAGCACCTTTCACTGTCAGTTTGTCCTGGCCTTTTTGTAACGATCATGCATAAACCCAATTCATCTGCTTTATCAATGATCATTTTGTCTCTGATTGAACCTAAAGGAAATATTATGGCTGTGATTTTGTTTTCAGCTGCCAATTCTACAACATCCGGGAAAGGCATAAATGCATCTGACGCCAAAACACATTTTTCTGGTCCGTATCCTCTTTTTGAGAACCTGATGGCATCTTCAGCAGCATCGATCCGGCTCCTCTGCCCCGATCCGATTCCATGGACTTTGTCTTTTTTTCCAATAACAACAGCATTTGACCGGGTGAAGCATGCCACATTCCAGCAGAAAATAGCCGCTTCTATCTCATCAGATGTGGCTTTTCTTTTAGAAACCACATCTACTTTATCAGGAGAGGTTATTCTGGAGTCAAATCTTTTCTGAACAAGAAGCCCCCCTGCCACCCGTTTGAATTCTGTATTGTTGTCTAAACTGGGCTCATATATCGAAGAGCCCATTTTTACTACCCTCAGAGGTTTTCTGGAAGACAATGTCTCCAGGGCTTTTTCTGTAAAATCCGGGGCATAAACCACTTCCACCACTCGTCCCTTTTCAATGATGATTTCTGCAAGTTTTTCATTTACAGTGCAGTTGAATACATCAACACTCCCGAAATTGGATAATGGGTCGCATTTCCAGGCTTTGGTAAAAACTTCTTCAGGGCTGTTCCCAAGTGCCACTCCGCTGGGCATTTCATGCTTCACCAGGACACATATTTTTTTGTCCTTATATATTGACGACAGCTTCCTAACCAGTCTCTGACCTAAATCCATATCTGCAACATTTATATAACTCAATCCTTTGGTGCCTTCTTGAAGGAACTCTAGGGTGGCCATATTAGGGCCAGAGGCTCCCTGCTCCTGATAAAATGCAGCCGGATATCCTGGATTTTCTCCATACCGCATAGGAATTTTTTTTGTAAAAGTTGTGTTTCCCATGTTTATTTTTTTTGGAAATTCTTCTCTTGCCTTTGTTCTGTACTGCTGTCGGGTTTGTTTATCCAGTTTATCCATCTAAGACTCTCTCCTTTCATTTCGGTTTATTATGGATATAGTGCTTTTCTGAAAGTTTGATTTTTCTGAAAAGACACACACCAAAGCGACTCTAAAGTCAGGCTGTTCTGAATCTGGTTTCATAGAATCATAGAAATATTGAGCTGTTTTTTCAGCTGTAGCAAAGGGAATTTCTAACTCCAGGGGTTCTCCTTTAAAAGAAGGAAGTGGTTCTGTGTTTTTTCCCTCATAGGTCGAAAGCATTTTCCCCCTTCCCGGAACTAAAGGGAACTCATAAAAATTTTTCAAGCAGCCTCCCTCTACAGATCTTTTTATAATGGAAAGGGCTGCCTTTTCAGATGAAAGAATGCATCCGCTTATTCTCGGAGTATAATTGGGGGCATCTGGCTCATAATCCCATGACTTTAAAGCTGATGACAGAACTTGAACTGGAGTGGAAGAATGGACCATGTTTTTGTGAATGACATCAGTGTGCCGGCCGTTACTGACCGCAATCCCTTTTTCTATTCTTATTGCTGGGTAGATGAGAAGGTCTTTATTTCCGCTTTTTAACTTTCCTGTATTTGCTGGCTTTACAAAAGCTTGGTTTTGAAAATACTCTATTCTTCTTGCTTGGCTGGAAGATGACCGACCTGTCACTGCATAGAGAATAACCACATGACGGCCCGTGTTATCTTTCCCCAAGACAATCACTCTTCCGGGATAGGGACTGTTCTTTATTTTAAATGTTTTGTCAGACATTTCTTGTTGATTTTTATGGTTAAATAAATATCATAGGTCTGAATTAGAGTCAAAATTTAATTGCCATTATGAATGGATTTATAAATATTTTTTTTTTGTGTAGAATAGAAACACTATGAATAAATACAATCCACCGATAAAAGCATACAAAAACCTGGAATTTTTAAATTCAAGAGAAGCGAGAGTGATCCGGATCTTAAGTGAATACCTGGAGCCTTTAAAAAGGCTTCGAGATTTTAAGGTCAACAACACTGTTCTTTTTTTTGGGTCGGCAAGGATAAATCCGGAGACCAAGGATTCTGAACTTGTGAAATATTACTGGGAAGCCGAAGAGCTCTCTTACAGGCTTGCCAAATGGGCTATTGATTTGAAGAAAAAAGGGAAGAATTTTGTCATCTGTACAGGGGGTGGAGGAGGATTTATGGAAGCTGCCAACAGAGGGGCCTCTAGAGCCGGTGGAAAGTCAATCGGAATGAATATATCCATTCCCCAGGAGCAGGAACCGAACCGTTATACATCTCCCGAACTTTCTTTTGAATTTCACTACTTTTTTATGCGTAAGTTCTGGCTGGCTTATATGGCAAAATCTATCATTGCTTTTCCCGGAGGCTTTGGAACACTGGATGAGATATTTGAAATTTTAACTCTGGTACAAACCGAAAAAATCAACAGGGATGATATTTTTATAATGCTTTATGGCGAAAAGTACTGGAAAGAAGTGATTAATTTTGAGGCTATAGCCAAACACAGGGCCATATCAGAAAAGGATCTAGAGCTGTTTTGTTTTTGCTCCGATCCTGAAAGCGCCTTCAAACTCCTTAAAGAAAATTTAATCAAGCATTTGTAAAGAGGGTCTTCAAAATAAATTTCACCTTTGAGGGTGATTGATTCATAAAAGTTCTTTTGAGACCATAGATCACTGGAGAGTTGATGAATTTCAAAGTGCTGGTTCCAATATTGTTCTTAACGGGAATATCCATTATTTTCTCTTCATGCAGTCAAAACAAATACCTTACCTCTCCCAATGTTATAACCGGAATGGCATCCTGGTACGGCCCCCAATTTCATGGAAAAACTACCTCCAGCAAAGAAATTTATGACATGTATGACATGACGGCAGCCCACAAAGCTCTCCCTTTTGGAACTTATGTTATGGTCACGAATTTAAACAACGGAAAATCAGTCAGAGTTAGAATCAATGACCGGGGGCCTTTTGTGAAAGACCGGGTGATCGACCTTTCTTATGCTGCAGCAAGAGTGTTAGATATGGTGGGTCCGGGAGTGGTTCCTGTCCGGATTGAAATCCTGTCAGATATTTCCGCTGATTTAAAAAACCAGAGATTTGCGGTGCAGGTGGGAGCCTTTGTAGTGAAAAAAAATGCGGCAGCCCTAAAGTCAAAACTGGATAAGAAATTCAAGAATGCTTCTATCTCTCCCTTTAAAACACCCAATAGAACCTACTATAGAGTCAGGTTGAATGTCAGTTCCAGAAATGAAGCCCTTGAAACAGCGAGAGAATTAAAAAAACAAGGATTTGAAGTGTTTATAGTGGAATATCAAGACTGAACCATTTTAAAAAGAATTATTTTTCAACTTTTATAAATATAAGCAGATTCCCTGAGTTTGCTCTCTTTCCCGTCATGAACAATGTAGTGTCTTCCCTTCCAAAAGGAAGCTCCTGCATAATCTCCTTTTTTATTGACGGCATAAAAATTAACGTCAAAATCCGGATGTCCTTTCTCGTCTGAATGTCTGGGCCACAGCTTTGCTTTTTCAGATATCCTTTTAAGTGTTCTGAGACAAGCTTCTTCAGGAGAATGTCCGCTTCTCATGAATTCAACTACCATATAGCTCCCACAGGTAAGGATATTGGCTTCTCCAAATCCAGTAGAACCTGCAGCCCCTATTTCATTATCCACATACAGTCCAGCTCCGATTATGGGCGAGTCTCCTACTCTGCCTGGTATTTTATAAAAAAAACCACTGGTAGAGGTGACTCCAGCTAGATCGCGGTTTGAATCAAGAGCGCAGCAGTTTATGGTTCCATAAGATTCTAGAAAAGAGTGGAGTTCTGACTCTACTTCTTCTGATTTGGGAGGGTACCAGAAGTCTCTATCTGAAAGCATTTCTTTTCTTTTTAACCATATCTTTCTTGCCTTATCCGTTAAAAGATTTTCTTTTTTTAAGCCGTGACTCAATGCAAATTGAAGCGCTCCCTCTCCCACGATAAGGGCATGAGCTGTTCTTTCCATCACTAATTTAGCTACTTTGGATGGATTCCTAATGTATCTCAAACCAGCCACAGCTCCTGCGTTGTGAGTAGGACCATGCATAACAGAGGAATCCAGCTCTACCTCTCCTCTCTCATTGGGGAGGCCTCCATATCCAACCGTTATATCATCGGGATCATTCTCAACGATATTAACCCCGGCAATGACAGAATCAAGGGGGTCATTTCCCTGTAAAATCATTCCCATGGCTTTTTCAGCAGCTTTACCACCGTTGGCACTGGCTATGACCACAGGAATGCGTGGCTTTTGTTCCATAAGAAATGTTTTTTCTCCACTGGAAATGAGCGATGCCGCACCCATCCCCACTCCTGTTTTAATAAAGTTTCTTCTTGTTATCCTCTTAGACATTTCTTATCTCCTGTTGCTTTTATATCTTATCTGCTTTCAAGTTACTTTATTCATGATCAATTTTCAATACTGGTTTGACAAAATTGTTTCGGGTTTAGTATAAGGTCTTCTTAGATATGAGGAATAAGGTACTTTTTTCAGCTTCCCTGTTTCATTTCATTAACGATGCATCAGCAGTAACCATCCCTATGATATTTCCCCTTCTCTACAAGGAAGGAATCATCATTACAAAGTACTCTCACATTGGAATACTTTCCTATTTAGGTCTTTTTCTCACTTTTGTTTTTCAGATCTTAATTGTCAACTTCTCTAAAAACCTAACTTATAAGTCAATGCTTACTATAAGCATATGTGGCATCTCTCTTTTTATCTATTTATTGACCTTTTCTGATTCATTTTTCCTTCTTTTGACCTTTTATATTTTGATGAGAGTGTTTCTGAGTTTTTACCATCCCTTGGGAGTTGCAGTGGTGTCCAGGGCTCACCCGGAAAATGCACTTGATTATGCTATGGGGGTTCAGAGCGGATCAGGGAATTTTGGTGTTTTTATCGCTTTCATATCCGTAGGATATCTTGCTGAAAACTGGAACTGGAGATTTCCTCTCTATATATGGGCTGCTGCCGGGCTTTTACTGGGAATATTGAGTTTTCTTACAGTAAGAAAAATTCCTGGACTTAAAGCGACTTATAAAAGACCGGGTAAATCTTTATGGTTTAAATCGCTATCCAAAATGAAAAAATACATTATTGGTATTTTTTTCGGAGGGGGATGCTGGGCAACCACAGTTTATTATGCGCCTTCCCTGTTGAATCATAAATTTAATATCTCTCTAAGTAAAACAGGCATCTCAATGGCCTTCTGGATTGTATTGGGAACTTTAATGCCTTATCTTTTCGGTTCTCTTTCCCAAAGAATCGGCCGAAGGCGTCTTTGTTTTTTCTGTTTAGCAGGGACTACCTTGTTTTCTTTTATTCTCTGGCTCAGCCCGTTGAAAGAAATAGCTGTGTTGAGTCTTCTTTTATCAGGCGCTTTTCTTTTCATGATTTTTCCAGCTTTTCAGTCTTACACCGGTATTTCAGTGTCTCAAAGGGACCAGCACATTGGATTCAGTCTCTTTGCCAACGCTCAAATGTTAGGGGGAGCTGTGACAAGTCTCGTGGCTGGTTTTATTTCTGATCTGTTTGGAATCAATTCTCCGTTTCTTCTGCTTTTTTTTATGGGATTCCTGGTCCTTATTTACTATCTGAGGAATCCTTTAACTGACTTGGATAAAGCTGATAAAGAGGGATAAAACGCAGCTGTGGTTAAAAAAGAAAAGAATTCAATCAAAAAAAAAGAAGATCAATCCAGATTTTTTAACAACAGAATAAGAACGGAGTGTTCGCCATCCGAAATTTTAAACTTTTTTGACTTTCCTTTAAAAATCTCTTGAGTCTGATCATCTATGGACAATTGATATTTTCCTTTGGTTATAAAATTCACTTCGATTTTTCTTTTATTGAGAGATTTTATTTCAAAAGATATTATATTTTTTGAGTAGAGGAAATGCCTGACTACAGCAGGTCCGTTTATTTGAAAAATCTTTTCTCCCTCTTCTTCAAGGATGAGTTTAGAAGGAGAGAGGGTCAGGTCATAATGTCTTCCCTGTATGGATATTCTTGAAAGCTTTCCTTTTACTTCTGTCTCCAGCATTCCAAATCTAAATCCTTCCATGGGAGTAAAGTCAATGTACTCTTCGAGAGCCATGAGAGCAAGCAAAGGACCCCAACTCTGAAATCTCTGGCCGCCTGGTTCTCCTGACCTGGAATCAAAGTTCTCAGAGCATATTTGGTAATTCTCCCATGTGCGCATGAACAGAGACGAACTTTTCCAAGCAAGTTCAGAAGCTATGGCGTCAAATCCATAAGATTTCAAACCCTGGTACACCAGATAGTTTGTAGGTGCCCAGATTGTTCCTCTCCAGTACTGCTGGTCATTAAATGCTGGATTATCTCTAGATATAGTGGGAATAACATATTCTCCCCAGAATTCTTTTTCATTAAGCAGATGAGCTATCATTTTTTTTGCCTGTTCATCATTAGGGATTCCTGCTAGAAGAGGATAAAAATTGGATGCAGCTTTATGTTCGGAAAAATTTCCGTCCCAGTATCTGTCAAAATAAAACCCTTTTGTTTCATCCCAGAGATTCTCGTTTATAAGTTTTTTCATCTCCTGATATTCATTCATATAGGCTTTATACTCTTCATTCAATTTAAGCACATGGGCTATCTGTGCCAAGCAATAGGCATCCAGGGCGTATAAGCAGTTAAGGTCAAGACAGTTCATGTTTAATGTTCCGGTGTGTTCAATAAAAGAAGTTTCATCCCAGTTGGGGAGGTCGTCTTGACCTGATTCCCACATAGCCCTTTTTCTTCCTATCACATTTTCTTCCCAAGGTGGAGGGGTCTTTGATACCAATTCTGTATCAGAACCCCATTCTAAAAGCCCATCTTGATTTCCATCTCGCCGCGGAATCCCATTGCTGTTTTTGTCTTTCCAGAATGAATGCCATTTTTTCAGAGCAGAATAGGACGATTCAAGGATTTGTATATCTCCTAATTTTTGGAATATTTTATATACTATGTAGGCTCCTACAGGGGGTTGTGATCGATCCGGGGTTCCTCCAAACTCTCCCCTCCAATTGGGAATGTTTCCGTTTGGATACTGAGTCTGAAGAACCGATTCCAAAACATCTTTGGAATGCTTTGAGCCTTCTATAGAAGTCTGAAGCGCGTTAAAAAAAGAATCCCATTCAAATAGGGTCCATAGGTCCTGGGTTCCATCTGGTTTTGGAAAAATCCATCTTCTTCCTGCGGGAATATAAAACCTGTTTTTACCAGGCTGGTACAGGGTCATCCAGAAAAGATTATTGGTGATTGCTCTTGCCACACCTTCATACAATCCCTGGATATTTACTCTTCTTTTTTCATGCCTTTTTTTTTCTTCATTCAGTATTGATTCAATGGTCTTGGTATTTTTGTAACTCAATAAACGGCTTTGGATGTTTTTGATGTTTTCCTCCACTCCGGCTGTGAAATAGAGCTCCCTGGTTTCTTCTGAAGGATAAGAAAGAATCAGTTCATTATTCTCAGAATACTTCTGTTCTCCTTTCCTATGGGGCCAGAATAAATAGTTAAAATTTTGGGGAGAACTCAGACCCTTTATCTGTCCATCATCTAAAAGAGAGTATTCTCCACGTCGGCCCCATGGAAAATAGTGAACAATCTGCAGCTCAATATCTTTAGGGATAGATATTTTTCCCAACACGGTCTTTTCATCTTTTCTAGACCACTCCAGGATGAGAGTGTCAGATTTATCAGAAGGTTTTTTCAAGATAGGAGTGTCCTCTCCTCTTCCCAAGGCAAGCCCGGCATCCATTTTTATCCTTGCATAGGATCCGTCAGGAGCATGGGGTCCTACTTCTGAAATGATATATAGGAGGTCTTTTTCCTCTGCTATTTTATCCCCTTTTTTTATCCTGATTCTGAAAGCAAAGGCGTCTTCTTTATGGGTAGCAAACACAAGACCCGCCCAATTATTCGCATCAAGAGCGCCAATAAAAACATTTTTCCAGGGGTAATATATTTCTGCATTTAGACCACTGACACCGGATATTGATAATAAAAAAACTAGGATCCATTTAAAAATTTTCTTCATCTTAATTAAATTTAAGGATTTTTCGCTTCCAAATCAATTTATTTTTTCGTTGTTCCCTTTTATTCAATGTTCAAATATTCAAAAAAGTTTCCGTATAAATATTTTTTTAAGAGATAATCATCCCACAGAACCGTTTTTGATGAAATTTTTAACGCCTTCGATAAAAATATCCAGCTCCTTGAGAGTGGTGTAAATACTGGGAGTGACTCTCATTCCTGTGATGGTTTCTTCACCTTCTTTTTGAGGAGGAATACCCACATTGATGGCATAAACCTTAAGTTTACTGAGAAGCTGCTGCTGCAGTTCTGTGATGTCTCTGTTCTGCAGACAAAAAGCACCAATACCGCAGGATTGTTTAGGCTCATAAGAGGTCAAAAGTTTTACTCCTGGCAGTTTTTCTATTTCCCTTGCCCAGTAATCTCTAAGGAACCTTAACCTTTCTTCTTTTCTTTTTCCTCCAATCCCGTGATGGAAAGTCAGAGCATCTCCTACTGCGAGTTTAAGCGCTTCTGGTTGGGTGCCCACATGTTCGAATTTCCGGATATCATCGCTAGTGGGATCAGGAGCTGGAAATAAAGGCCAGATCTTTTTAATCTTTTCTTTTTTGACATACAAAAATCCAGTTCCAATAGGGCCCATTATCCACTTATGTAGATTAGCACCATAAATATCACATTCCAGGTCTTTTTGTTGGTATTGAAAATGTCCAAAAGAATGAGCTCCGTCAATAACCACTTCAATACCCCGTTCTCTTGCGAGACGGCATATTTCTTTTACCGGGAAAATCTGTCCAGTAAGATTAGTGATATGACAGAGAAGTATTAATTTTGTTTTGTCAGTGATATTTTTTTCAAATAAATCGGTTAGAATGCTTAGGTTTTTGGGGGGATAAGGAAAAGAGAAAGTTTTAACTTTAATTCCTTCTCTTTTTTGGCGCTGAAAAAGAGCATTTTTCATGGATGGGTAATCATGAGTGGTGGTTAAGACTTCATCTCCTGGTTTTAATTCCAATCCCAACAAAACAATCTGCATAGATTCGGTGACATTTCGGGTTATGGCTATTTCCTCAGGAGAACATCCAAAAGTATCAGCCAGTTTTTTTCTTATCAGTTCTTTTCTGTGTCGAAGAACGCGCCATGAATTGTGAGCCGGGGCTCCGTTAGAAAAATCCATGTATCTTTTGACAGCATCAATAACGATTTTAGGAGCCGGATGGACTCCCCCATTATTGAGATTTATAAAACTCCGGTCAATATTAAAGGCCTGCTGTACATAAAACCAAAAATCCTCATCTTGAGCAATTTTTTGGGCAGAGAGGTTTTTTACTTGTTTGAGTTTTGAATGAAACCCGGCATGAGTGTCTCTATTTAACAGTCCAAAGATTCCAATGGATCCTATGCCTAATCCAATCTCCTTAAAAAACTGTCTTCGGCTTTTCCCCATTTTGATTCTCCTTAACTTTTTTGTGATTTATAGTATCTAAAACTATCATTTATTTGTCCAACAGGATGTTTTTTCCCCTTAGGATGGATCCCATAAAAGAAATCGTCAGCCTTGACTGAAAGTGTTTGAGCCGCCTCAGACATGGAGTTTACTTTTCTTATGAAGTCATGCATTAGATTAGATGGTTTGCTGTAAGGGCAAACAAAAATACACTTAGCACAGTCTGTTCCGCATTCCCTCCAAAATTCATAACAGGCTTCTCGATTGATGACCCATCTTAAAGAGCCGTTTTCTTTTTGCTTCTCTCCTTCCGGGATAGCCCTAGATGGACAGTTGATAGCACATTTCTTACATATCTGACAAAAGTCCTGCACTCCGAATTCTTTAATTTTATCTGGAATTAAAGGCATATCCGTGGTAACCAAGCCTAGCCTGATTCTCGGCCCGTATCTTTCTGTTATGAGAATGCCTAATCTTCCGATCTCTCCAAGACCGGCTTTGTATGCCAGAGGTGGAAGTACAGCTTTATAGTCACTTCCAGCAAAATGTGCTCTTGATGGATAACCCAGCTTCCGAATAAAATTTGCTGTTATTATGGAAATTTGAGCTGCTTGGACATACTTTTTTGCTGTTTCAATAATAACCGGAGGCCTGGGAGCCGTTGAAATGATTTTATAGTCCATTTTTAAGGCGAACACAACCGCATATTTGTGTTTGCATTCTATGGCCGATCCATATTCATCGGGTCCTCTTCCTACATGAGAATAAACATATGCCTGGTCTAGCTCACATATGCCGCAGAGGTCTGCTCCTAAATACTTGACTATGTTTTTAATAGTTAGAGTGTGATTTGACTTGCCTATGTTAACTTTTTCTTCTGAGATTTCAGCCATCCTTCTTTCCAGTTGATGATCAAGGAAGTCGAATTCAGAATCTGCCAAATAAAAATCCATGGGCGCTCTGGCCGTGTGGAAAGGAGAGAGTATGTCAGGCTTCTTTCTGATTTCATCATCTCTGTCCTTATACTCTTTTTTTCTTTCATAGTATTGATGATAGTTCTTCGAACCCGGTATTAAATCAAATCTTGAAAAAATAACATCTCTTTCATCTATTTTCTTTTGATTTCCTATAATTTCCATTTTTTGTTTTGGTTTTGGGGAGAAAAATATCCAGGAGA
The DNA here is from genome assembly GCA_964445575.1 of uncultured Eubacteriales bacterium. Lineage (GTDB taxonomy): Bacteria > Acidobacteriota > Aminicenantia > Aminicenantales > Aminicenantaceae > WJMT01. The sequence continues at coordinate 2,892 of CAYULB010000049.1, read as the reverse complement.
GAAAAACAAAAAACAGAAGAAAAAAGACACCAAGCACCGTGTTTCTGGTTGCTGGTGCCATATGCAGGATGAAAATATTCAATAAGGCCGTAGCGGATAAAACAGAAAGGCTTTTCCAGAAAGCTCGTTTTTCTTTTTCTACTAAACTGAAAACATTGAAAATCAAGAAAGAGATTAAGATGACCAAAAAAGCAAATTCGCCTGCATAAAACAATAGTGACATGAAAGACATGGGTAAAAAATTAATAGGACATAAGGGTTATGTCAAGGGAATCCTTAATTTGTATTTACCTGAATTATAAAAATCAATATAATAAACCTGGATTATTCACAAGTCGAGGTTGCTGCAGATGCAAGGCACTGGGCATGAAGTCGTGGTCTTTCACTACGAATGCCCTGTAACGAAGCAGATGCAGTGAGATCGGCTTGCCTTAATGGTAAAAAAATGGCGATTAATATAAAAAATACAAACAGAAAAAATGTTCAAGGCATTGTTCTTGAAAAAATCTTGTAAATCGCTGGAAATAAATTAATAATAAAAACATCGCCATTTTTTTATGAATAGTTCAGGTAAATAAAAACCCAGGTAATGGCTATGATTAAGAAAAAGTATCTCATTTCTCCAGGTCCCACACCTGTTCCTCAGCCTGTCCTTTCAGCAGCAGCCCAGCCTTTGATCCATCATCGCACACCTGAGTTTTCAAAAATACTGATGGAAGTGGTTAAGGGACTTCAGTATATGTTCCAAACAAAAGAAGATGTTTTTATTCTTACCTCTTCAGGAACAGGAGCCATGGAAGCGGCAGTGGTCAACATACTCTCTTCCGGGGATGAGGTGCTGGTAATAAACGGAGGTAAGTTTGGGAACAGATGGGCCTGTATATGCAGAGAGTACGGCATAAAAACAAAGGAGATCAGACTTCCCTGGGGAAAATCACTTCCCACAGAAAAGCTAGAAGAGGAACTTTCTTTAAATCCCAAAGTGAAAGCTGTGTTTTCAACGCTTTCAGAGACCTCCACAGGAGCTGTTTTTGATATAAAAGGATACGGTGAAATTCTTGCTGAAAAAGAGATTCTTCATGTGGTCGATGGAATATCAGGAATTGGAGCCGCTCCTTGTCCTATGGATGACTGGAATATAGATGTTTTACTGGGAGGATCACAAAAAATATTTATGGTTCCTCCTGGGCTTTCCTATATAGCTTTCAGTTCTAAAGCGTGGAAGCATGTCGAAAAGTCTTCCCTCCCCAAATACTATTTTGATGCAAAAAGTGCCAAACTAAGCCTGGCAAAAAAAACAACTCCCTATTCCCCAGCAATTTCTTTGGTTATCCAGCAGAAAAAGGCACTGGAAATACTCCAGGAGATAGGACTGGAAGAACTGATAAAACACCATCGCATACTGGGGGAAGCGTGCAGGGCTGGAGTTAAGGCATTGGGGCTTGATCTGCTGGCTGATAATCCAGGCAATATATTGACTGCTGTCAAAACACCCCGGGATATAGATGGATTAAAACTCTTAGAAAAAATGCACCATAAATATGGTGTGTATATCGCAGGTTCTCAAACACCCCATAAAGGAGACTTTTTCAGAATTTCACATTTAGGATATATGAGTCGGTTTGATATCATAATTGCTTTATCAGCGCTTGAGATGACTCTTTCTGAACTGGGATATGAATTTGAATGGGGAGGGTCAGTCAAAGAAGCTGAAAAGATTTTATTAAAGGAGGATTTATAATGAAAAAAATACTGATATGTGATGCTTTGCATCCGGATGCGATGGATGAGCTCAAATCTTTATCAGAATTTGATGTGACTGTAAAAACAGGGATGGATGAATCTGAGCTTATCAAAACCATTCCGGGTTACCATGCGGCTGTGGTTAGAAGCGCCACCAAGATAACCAGAAAGGTCATTGATTCTGCTTCGGACTTAGAGCTTATCATCCGGGCTGGAATAGGGCTGGATAATATTGACCTTGAGGCGGCTGAAGAAAAAGGGATTGAAGTGAGGAATACACCTACAGCCACCACTATTTCTGTAGCTGAGCATACTTTTGGCTTGATGTTAGGAGCAGTACGGCAGCACGGGAGAGGAAACGTATCCATGAAAGAACACAAATGGGAGAAAAAAGCTCTAAAAGGCTCAGAATTGTATGAAAAAATCCTGGGTATCATAGGAAGCGGAAGGATTGGACTGGCGGTGGCTGAAAGAGCGATTTCCTTTGGTATGAAGGTCATTGCTTATGACATCGTTGACATCAAAACCGACCTTGATGTCACAAAGGTATCTTTTGATGAGCTTCTGAAAGAATCTGATATTATATCTTTACATCTTCCTCTTACAGAGAAGACCAGACATATCATAAGCAGTGATGAGTTTTCAAAGATGAAAGATGGAGTGGTCATTGTGAATGCAGCACGGGGCGGAGTTGTAGATGAAAAAGCCCTTCTGAAAGCTCTGAATGATGGAAAAGTCAGAGCCGCGGCTATTGATGTGTATGAAAAAGAACCTCCTGAAGATTTTTCTCTTATTGATCATCCCAACGTTCTTGCTACTCCTCATATAGGGGCTGCTTGTGCCGAAGGACAGAGAAGAGCGGGATTTGAAGTGATTGAAATACTCAAAGAACGTTATTTATAGGGATTCAGGACACTCAATAATAAACCTGGATTATTCACAAGCCGAGGTTGCTGCAGATACGAGGCGTCGTGATTGTTTAAATAAATCTTGTCATGTTTTTTTAATTTATTTGGTTTATTTTGTTTATCTGGTTTATCTAGTGCGAAAGGAGCAAGGAAAGCGATAAAGGTAAGGCATTGAAGAAAAAGATTATATATAAACGGGCAGCTTCATGAAATTGAGGTGTGGCTGAAGCGACATTGAAGA
>CAYULB010000048.1:0-16267 GCA_964445575.1 uncultured Eubacteriales bacterium | reverse complement strand
TTTTCTGTTTGTCTAATTATCTTCTTTTTAGGGGCAAAAAGATTATTTAAGAGGGCTTTTTGCTGTGGAAAAGGGGGCTATGTTATTGATATAGGGGAAATTGCCCGGGCCCGTCCCCAAAAAAAAAAATTCCAAAAAAAAAAAATCCAAAAAAAAAGGTGCAAAAAAAAAGGCAGGTGCGGGAAGCACCTGCCTTTTGTAGGCTTCAATCAAACTTTGATTTTATTCTTCTTATTCAGCAGTTGCTACTCTAGGTGCAGCGATCCACGAGCCGTTCCAGTTAACCAGGTCATTATCAAAATCCTGCATAGAACTCACGGTGAAAAAACCTGCTTCTGGAGTTGCTTGGTTATAAGTGAAACCGTCATCTTCAGTATCGCGTCCCCATGACTGAATCAAGAAATCATCCACTCCAACGTCATCAGTACTAATACCGTTCTGACCGCCCACAGCATCCCCAGTAAATATTTCGTATGCATTACCCCAAGCATCGTTTATGGGACAACTCTTGATGTAAAACGGGGCAATATCTGTGGTAAACGCATGTCCGGAAGTAAGTTGACCATTCGGATTAGTAGGAGCAGTCCCATTATCTGTGGCATAGTCGGCGCAGGCGGTGGCAATCTTTACGATATCGCTCATGGTGGATTTCTGTTTGGCTTTCTGCATGGCGGTGATCACATTGGGAATCAGCAAAGCAGCTAAGATTCCAATAATCGCCACAACAATCAGAAGTTCGATCAAAGTAAAACCTTTTTGTCTTTTCATTTTAAAACCTCCTTTTTCGTTTCTTTTTTGAAAATTGAAAAGTTTACTTAATTCATCTATTATATATGCAACATTCATGCCAAGTGCTGCATATTTTATGTCATTGATAATACATCACTTAAAACCCCGCTTAAATCATTCATTGTATTCATATCGCCCCATATTGTCAACCCTCCGACAATTATTGTCAAAAAAGCAGTGAAATGTGAATGGCAAATGGTAAAATGTGAAAGGAGAAATGTATTTATTTTTCTTTGATTCCATGTTTGTCGATCAAATACCGGAGGGACCGGTAGTTGACCCCCAGAAGGGAGCAGGCTTTTTTCATGCTGCCGTTGGTCTGATTCAAGGCTTTTTTGAGATATTTTTCAGTCAAATCATCCAGGATCCGGTTTAATTCAAAACCAGGGCCCAGCTTCATCTCTTCAAAGGCTGTCTCCTGAGGCCGCAGCAGGTCTTCAGGGAGGCTGTTTCTGGTGATGGTCTCTCTTTCTTCCACTGCCACGATTCTTTCTATGATATTTTCCACTTCTCTTATATTGCCGGGCCAGGAATAATTTTCAAAAACACTGACCACTTCCGGAGCCACTCTTTTTAAGGGAATGCCCATTTTCTCGCAGTGCTTTTTCAGAAAATGATTCATCAGAGGGGGAATGTCTTCTCTCCGGTCCCTGAGAGGAGGCATGTTCAAGGTAAGCACATTCAAGCGGTAGAATAGGTCTTCTCTAAAAGTGCCCTGCTTGAGCTTTTTCTTTAAGTCCTGATTGGTGGCTGAGATGATCCGCACATCCACTGGAATTTCCTCAGTGCCTCCCACCCGGCGGATTGTTTTTTCCTGAATGGCGCGCAAAACTTTGACTTGAGTCGGGGGAGACATCTCCCCGATTTCATCCAGAAAAAGGGTTCCTTTGTCTGCCACCTGAAACATGCCTTTTTTATGAGCCACAGCTCCTGTAAAAGCGCCCTTGACATGTCCGAAAAGCTCGCTCTCTAAAAGATTATCAGGAAGCGCGCCGCAGTTGACCGTCACAAAGGGCTTGTCTTTTCTTTTTCCATGGAAATGCACAGCCCTGGCTGCCATTTCTTTGCCTGTGCCGCTCTCGCCGGTTATGAGCACGGTGGAGTCAGTGCCGGATATTTTCTCAATCAGAGAAAAAATTTCCTGCATGGGTTTGCTGTGACCGATCATGTTTTTAAAGCTGTACCTCTCTTTGAGCTCTTTTTTAAGCAGCACATTTTCTTCTTTAAGCCGCCGTTCTTTTAATCCCTTTTGCACTATGATTTTAAGCTCATCCACATCAAAGGGTTTGAGCACATAATCCACGGCTCCGGCTTTAAACGCTTCCACAGCCTGTTTGATGGTGCCGTAGGCTGTGATCATCACCACCGGGATATCCGGCTTGTTTTTTTTGACATACTTCAAAATATCCATGCCGCTTTTCTGAGGGAGCTTTACATCCGTTAAAATCAGGTCGATGTCGTTTTCATCGATCAGTTTAAGGGCTTTTTCTGCAGAAAGCGCATTTTTCACGGCATAGCCCTCCTTTTCAAAAACCACATTCAAAAGGTCCAGTATGCTTTTTTCATCATCGATAATCAGTATTTTATCCATGTTCCTGTCCTTTAATCCTTTTTGATTTGAGGCGGAGGCTTCATTTTGGGAAGGATGACTTTGACCGTGGTTCCTTTGTTGAGCTTGGAGTCCACTTGAATCCGTCCTCCCATTTCCTCCACCATCCGGTGGACCACGGTCATGCCGATTCCCAGCCCGTCTTTAAAAGTAGAGTGAAAAGGCTCGAATAACTTCTCAAGCTGCTCTTTTTTCATGCCTGAGCCGGTGTCTGAAAAAAGCATCTCCACTTCTTTCTTATTAGGCTGATGGATGTCCATCACCAGTTCGCCTCCTTGAGGCATGGCCCGGGCTGCGTTTTTGATCAGATTCCAGGAAATCTGCTTGAGCTGCTCTTTGCTCCCGTAAAAAGGCACTTTTTTTGAGCTGAAATTGCCTTTTATTTTGATATTGACATCCAGATCCCCCCCTCTTTTAAGCAGGGTCAGGGTCTCTTTGACAGCATCTGAGAGATTAAACTCAGTGAATGTTTTCTTTTTGGAAGAAGCCAGGTTCAGAAACTGCTCAATGGAGTGGGACATCCGGCTGGACTCCTCCACCACCACATTCATGAGCTTCCGCTCTTGCTCTGAAATCTTTAAGGTGTCTCTGAGCACCTGGACTGAGCCTGAAATGGCAGCCAGGGGATTTCTTATCTCATGGGCTAACTGAGCTGAGACCTCCCCGGCTAAAGCCAGGTTTTTTTTAACTTCCAGCTCTTTCTGCGCGGATTCCAGCTCTGACCTTGTTTTCCTCAGGCTTCCCATCAAGTAGTTGATTAATAAAGCCACCAGAAAAAAAACACCCCAGGCAAACAAGATATTGCTCAATACAAAAGCAAGAGAAACATCCATCCGCTCTCCGGATTGGAAATAGGGGATAAACCCAAAATACATCCCGTCCACCAGAACCCCAAAAAATATGCAGGACAAAGCCGCTGTGATGTAGGCATCCCGGCTTGAGAGCACAACAGAGGCAGCAATGATGGCAAATATATAGAGAAAGTAAAAAGAACCTCTCAGCCCCCCTGAAATGTAGACCAGAAAGGTGATGAGCAGAAGGTCAAAAAAGATCTGAAGATAGGCTTGAAAGGAAAGATACCGGTTCCAGAAGTAAAGGATCAGATACAAAATTGAAAGCCCGTACGCGACGATTATGAGATAATAAAGGGCGGTGAGGTGGATGTACTCAGGGGCCGCAAACTGGATGCCCACGGCTGTGACCAGTAAAGAGGTGAGGATGATCAGGCGGAAAATGATGAACCAGAGGATGTGCTTTCTTTTGACTTTCATGATTTCTGGTTGTCAGGCAGATTATATCTGTGCCAGCAGGCTGAATATGGGAAGATACATGGAAATCACAATGCCTCCCACCAGTCCTCCCACTCCAATCAACAAAATCGGCTCCATAACAGAGAGAAGGGCCTTGACTGTGGCATCCACTTCCTCGTCATAAAAATCAGCCAGCTTGGTGAGCATCTCATCCAGAGTTCCGGTGGCCTCGCCCACTCCCACCATCTGGGTCATCATAAAAGGAAATTTTTCCCCTTCTTTTAGGGCGTCGTTCAGACTGCTTCCCTCAGCCACCATGGTGCGCACATCCATCAGGTCTTCCTCAATGATCACATTCCCGGCAGTGACTGAAGTGATCTTTAAACTGTCCAGCATGGGCACTCCTCCGGATAAAAGGGTGCTCAAAGTGCGGGTCACCCGGGAAAGCCCGTATTTTTCAAAAAGATTCCCGAAAAGCGGCATGGAAAGCTTCATCTTGTCCCAAATTTTCTGGCCGCTTTGGGTGCTTTTGGCCAACCTCACTCCCACGATAAGAGCCACAATCCCCAGAAAAATCCACAAAATGTTGTTCTGGACAAAATTACTGGTGTTGAGCACCAACACAGTCAGGCCCGGCAGACTCGCTCCCAGCTCAGTAAATACCTGGGCAAAGACCGGTATGACCTGCCACATCATGAAAATCACCACCAGTACGGCAAACGTGACAATGGCCGCAGGATAAATCATGGCCTGCCTCACTTGAGACCGGATCTTAACAATCCGCTCCAGAAAATCCGAGAGCCTTCTCAGCATCACATCCAGAGAACCGCTCTGTTCGCCGGAGGAAATCATGTTGCAGTAAAGGTTGTCAAAGACTTTCGGGTGCTTTTTCATAGCCTGGTTCAGGGTGGAACCAGCTTCCACATCATCCCTGACTTCATTGATGACTCTTTGGAAATATTTGTTTTTAGCCTGTCTGGATAAAATATTGAGGCTCTGGATCAGGGGAAGTTCTGCGTCAATGAGCACGGAAAGCTGTCTGGAGAAAACAGCCAGGTCCTTGGTCTTGACTTTCCGGGTTTCCAAAAAAGGTATTTTGATCTGGACACCTGCTCTTTTAAGCTCCGTGAGCGTGATCTGCTCTCTCTGCAGGTCACTTCGCAAAACCTTTTCGGAAGGAGAGCTTCGCTCTCCCTGCACTATGTCACCGTACCGGTTTTTTCCCTTCCATTTGTATAAAGGCATGTTTTCCCCTTTGTGTTATCTCATTTGTTTGGGCTTAAAGCCCTTGCCGGTCACTTTCAATCCCTCTTTTTTCTGTATGATTTCTGTCAGCTCCTGGGGCTTTGAGGTGATCCCCATGGCTGTCTCCAGAGTGACGGCTTTCTTCACATACAAGTCAGCCAGGGACTGGTTAAAGGTCTGCATACCAAAGGTCTCCTGCCCCATCTGCATGGTGGCATAGATTTGATGGATCTTGTTCTCTCTGATCAGGTTTCGTATGGCCGGATTGGGGATGAGAAGCTCCAGCGCCAGCACCCTTCCTTTTCCATTGGCCCGGGGCAGAAGCGCCTGGGTGATCACCGCTTCCAGAGTCATGGACAGCATGATCCGGACCTGAGCTTGATACTGGGATGGAAAGATATCAATGATCCGGGAGATGGTCTCCACAGCAGAATTGGTGTGAAGGGTGGAAAAAGTCAAATGGCCTGTTTCCGCCACTCTGAGCGTGGATTCCACGGTTTCCAGGTCTCTCATTTCTCCCACCAGCACCACATCCGGGTCTTCCCGGAGAACAGACCTCAAGGCATTGGGATACGAAAGAGTGTCCACCAGAAGCTCTCTCTGATTGATTATGGATTGTTTGGGAGTAAAGAAATATTCAATAGGGTCTTCAATGGTCACAATGTGGACTTTCCGTTGGGTGTTGATGTAGTTGATCATGCAGGCCAGAGTGGTGGACTTGCCGCAGCCTGTAGGACCGGTCACAATCACCAGCCCCCTGGGGAGCCGGCAGAGCTGCGCCAGTCTTTGGGGAAGTCCCAGTTCGGAAAAACTCCACATGCTGGGAAGAAATCTTCTGAATGCGCCGGCCACAGAGCCTTTCTGCATAAAGATATTCCCGCGGAACCGTCCCAGTTCCTGGATTCCGAATGAAAAATCAAGCTCCATGTTCTCTTCAAACATCTTTTTCTGACGGTCATTGAGAAGGCTGTAAAGAAGTCTTTTGGTTTCGCCTGGGGTCAAAGGAGGATAATCCAGAGAAACAAGCTGCCCGTCAATCCTCAATCGAGGCGGGATATGAGTGGTTATATGCAGGTCTGTGGCTTCCTTTTCCACCGCCAGCTTCAACAGTTCTTGAATGGTTACTGCCATTATCTGACCTCCTTGTCTCTTACTGTGACCCTCAGAACTTCCTCTATTGAAGTGATTCCTTTCTTGATTTTTTCAAGCCCGCTCTGTCTCAGTGTCAGCATGCCTTGTTCTATTCCTTTTTTCTTAATGTCTTTGGATTGAGCTTTGGATAAAACCAGCTCTTTGATGTCTTCGGTCACTTCCAGCACTTCAAAAAGCGCAGTCCTCCCTTTATAACCTGTGTTGTGGCAGGAGGAGCATCCTTTGGGTTTAAAGACCTTGACTTTTTTGGCCTCTTCCGGACTGAATCCGATATCTTCCAGGGCATCCGGGCTCAGTTTGTGTTCCTCACGGCAGTTTTTGCACAGTTTTCTCACCAGTCTTTGGGCCACTATCAGCCGGACCGAATCAGAAATCAGGAAAGACTCCACATTCATGTTCACCAGCCTGGTTATGGTGCTGGCCGCATCATTGGTGTGAACCGTGGAAAAAACCAGATGTCCGGTCAGGGCTGCTTTGATAGCAATGTCCACGGTGTCATAATCACGCATCTCTCCTACCAGCATGATGTCCGGGTCCTGCCGGAGAAAGTTTCTCAGAATGGTTGAAAATCGAAGTCCGATTTTTTCATTTATGTTGACCTGGTTGATCCCCTCCAGATAAAATTCCACCGGGTCCTCTGCGGTCATTATGTTGGTGTCTTGAGAATTCAGGTTGGAAATAGCTGAATACAGGGTGTTTGTCTTTCCGCTCCCGGTGGGTCCGGTAACCAGTATGATGCCCCAGGGCGACTTTATAGCCTGCTTGAACACATCCAGGGGCTGCTTTTCAAAGCCCAGTTCGGTTAGATCCAGCTTCAGCATTCCTTTGTCCAGGATACGCACCACAATCTTTTCTCCAAAGATAGTGGGCACACTGGAAACCCTCATGTCCACTTCTTTCTTGTTGCCGTTTTCAAGCTTCACCCTGATTTTTATCCGGCCGTCCTGAGGGAGGCGCTTTTCAGCAATATCCATGTTGGAGAGGATCTTTACCCTTGAGATGACGGGATTTTTAAACTTCATCGCCAGATTCATCATCTCATAAAGAGTCCCGTCCAGACGGTACCTCACACGGAAGGCTTTTTCATAGGGCTCAAAATGAATATCGCTGGCACCTTTTTTTATGGAATCAATGAACACGGTGTTGACCAGAGTGATGATGGGAGCTTCTTCTGTGGATCTGGTCAGCTCCTCTATATCGTAATCCTCTTCTTCTTCTTCCAGGATATTCACGGTGGTATCATCGGCCTGTTCGATCTCATCGACGATCTGTTTGACTTTCAAAGAATCAGAGGAACCATAGTATTTTTCAATGGCATTGACAATCCCTGATTCAGAGGCAATCACAGGCTGAATGCTCAGTCCTGTTCTGAATCTTATGTCTTCGATAACATCCAGGTCCGTGGGATCGACCATGGCAAGAGTCAGAAAAGAACGGATGCGGTGTATGGGCATGATCAGGTATTTCTGGGCAATCTCTATGGGAATAAGGTTGATGACATCCGGATACACTTCAAATTGATCCAGGTTTATGTAAGGATATCCCAACTGGCGGCTCAGCGCCTGGGCCATCTCCTCTTCTGAAACCAGGCCCAGGCTTATGATGGCGCTTCCCATAGCCACATCATTCTGTCTCTGATACTCTTCCACAGACTTCAACTGTTCTGTATTGAGCAGTTTTTCCTTTAACAGCAGTTCGCCTAGATTAGATCCCATCGTGATTTCTCTCTAAATTAAATAATCTAACATTTTTTGTCAACAACTTTTCTATATTATTCAGACAGGTTTTGTCATCATATATTCTCTTTTTTTTCCAAATTTTTTTCATTTCTTTTCAAAAAGTCTTAGATATGTTCGCAGTAAGCAGCTCTCCAGTCAATCACCATGCACGAGGATTCTATGGGTGATTTTCCTGCCTTACCCATCACCTAAAGGGGTGACGTTTCTCTCTTCAGCGGTTAAACCTCGGGAGGGAAGCTTGATGCTTTTCTTAAAAAAGCCTTTTCAATTATATCATATACCAGCTGGTCATGGGTAGGAGCAAACTTTTTTATCCGGTCCGGAGTCAGCCTTTCTCCCAACAGTTTATCTTCGATTTTTATGGTATACAGGTAGTTGACCACGGCCCGAGCAAAGGCATCTTCCATGGGCCTCAGGTTTTTGTAGAGCTCCATAGCCTGCTTTTTATACTCATAGACATTTTGTTCTGAAAGCCGAATCCCTTTTTTTACCTCCAGAGAGGGATATATCAGATTTCTTGCAATAAAGGTCTGGCGGAGTGTTTCTTTTGTTTCTTCGATTTCAAATTCTGAATAAATGGATATCTTTCTGGTGGGTATGGGCAGGTACTTGCCTATTTCTTTAAAAACTTCTTTTTTTCGGTCCTGGCCGTATATCCAGCCTACATAGGGAATCAGTATCCCGCTTTTTAAAAACTCAGCCTTTTTTTCTGTGATTCTTGAACCAAAATAATGGTCCTGATAGGTGTCTCTTTGTTTTTCCTTATATTTTTTTACAAATGTTTCCAGCCCGTACATGTATTTATTCATTATCTCGGGAATCTTTTTGAGGTCTAAAAAGGTAATGGGCTCCACTTTGAGTCCGGCTTCAATTTTCCCTTCGCACATCCTGAAAAGAGGGTCTTTGTTGACCAAAGCCTCTCTGGAAAAATCAAGGATCCTCTGCTTTTGAGCTCTGGTGAGGTCACTGACAATGAACAGAGCATCCACATCATCCCCCTCCACAGGAATCCCTCTGAGCCAGCTTCCTCTCAGGTTGATGGAGATAAAGTCATCCCCGAACTCCTGCTGCATTCTCTCGCCGATTTCATTGAGTGCTTCCTCCAGCTTATCAAAAAGACCTATTTTCCGGTAGCAGTTTCGGGGGTCAAAAAAAGGAAAACGGTAGTGCTTGCAGGATTTTAGATAAAACCTCATCTGCTGGTCGTTTATTGTTTTTTTCAGCTCAAAGCCCATGAATTCAAAATTCTCCCTGCTTTTCTTTCTATTATATATAATATTTTGATGGCGCGCCTGGGAGGACTCGAACCCCCGACCCGCTGCTTAGAAGGCAGCTGCTCTATCCCACTGAGCTACAGGCGCACGTAAGTCAACTATTATACATGATTTAAGACTTCTGTGCACAGAACAATCGGGGAGATCGGATTTGAACCGACGACCTCCTGCTCCCAAGGCAGGCGCGCTAACCAAGCTGCGCTACTCCCCGAAGTTATTCATAATTCAAGTTCAAATATTATCGTATAAAGGCTTATCAGATTCAACCCTTTTTCCTTCCCAGTCCCTTTTCAATCTCTGATTTGCTCATCCTGAGGGTGATGGGTCTGCCGTGTGGGCACAGATTGGGACGAGAGGTTTTAAAAAGGCTTTCCACAAGATAGTTCATTTTCTCCATAGAAAGCGGCCTTCCTGCTTTGATGGCGGTCTTACAGGCCATGGTGGCCAGAATTTTATCCTTTTTTGTGCTGATTCCTCCCTCTTTTTTCTTATCCTCTCCCACATCTTCGAGAATCGACAAAAACACTTCCTCGGCCTCTTCCTGTTCAAATATATCCGGATACTCCTTAAGAGCATATGAACGGCCTCCCAAGGAATCCACTCCAAATCCAGCCTCTTTTAAAAGATCCTGATTTTGTTTGTAAGTGAGCTCCTGAGAAGGAGAGAATTCCATGACTTTAGGGGCCACAGACATTTTTCTGGGCAGATTTTCCTGTCTCTCAATCTCTTTGTATTTTTCAAACAAAACTCTTTCGTGGGCGTTGTGCTGATCAATGACCAGGATTCCTTTCTCATCAACAGCAATGATATAAAAATTAAGATACTGACCCAGGACTTGAGGGCCAGTTTTTTCTTCTTTTCCCCAAGGAGTAAAAAGTTCCCTGGCAAAAGGATGGGTTTCTTCTCTTACAGAACCATAAACAGGACGGGGCTCTTGAGAATGTTTGCTCAAGGGGACCCTCCCCTCATCTTTTGAAACACGGACTTCCTTTATCCCCGCTTCTCTGACCAGAGATTCTTCAACCGCCCGGAAGACCTGCTGAAATGTACGTTTGGAATCAATGAATCTGACCTCGGTTTTAGTGGGGTGGATGTTGACATCCACTTCTGAAGAAGGCACATCTAAAAAAATATAGGCTTCGGGAAAACGGTCTTTTTCCAAGCGTCCTCTGTAAACCTGGTTTACCGCAGCCTGTAAGACCTTGTCTTTAATGGGACGCCTGTTCAGCCAGAACAGCTGATACCGGCGGTCTCTCCGTCCAGAAGGAGGAAGAGAAGCATACCCTGTGAGAAGGAAACCCTCATCTGCCTTCTTTAAAAACATCAGGTTTTCTAATTTTTCTTTTCCATAAACCTGGTAGATCCTTTCCTTAAGGTTGTTTACCGGAGAATAAGAAAACAAAGACCTTTTGCCGTGTTTTAAGGAGAATCTCAACTGGGGATACGCCAGGACAATGGTGGTCAGGTATTTTACTATTCGGGAAAGCTCAGCTCTTTGAGAGGCCAGAAACTTTTCTCTCACCGGCAGATTAAAAAACAAATCCCTCACTTCAATGGATGTTCCTCTGGGAAAAGCGGTTTCCTCTATGCTCAGCAGGCTGTCTCCCTGCCTTTTGATAACAATCCCTTTTTTCCCATCTCCCTGACAGGTCTTTAACACGACTTTGGATACGGTGGAAATACTGGAAAGAGCCTCCCCTCTGAAACCCAGGGTCTGAATCCGGCTCAAATCTTCAGCTTCTTTGATCTTACTGGTGGTGTGACGGTCAAAACATATTTCTGCATCCGAAGGACTCATTCCCTCTCCATTGTCAATGACCCGGATCAGCCTTTTTCCCCCTCCGGAAAGCTCGATTTTTATGTCACTGGCCCCTGCGTCCAGAGAGTTCTCCACCAGCTCCTTGACCACAGAGGAAGGCCTTTCAATAACTTCACCTGCTGCAATTTTTTGATAAACTGTTTTGGGAAGCCTTATGATTTCACTCATGGCTCAGTCAATCTCTAGTCCCAAAGTCTTCTCTGGAGTCACTTCTGTGATTTTAACTTTGATAACTTTTTTCTTCCCGCTGGAACGGCTGGGAACAATCACTTTCAGATAATTGGGGGTCAAAACCTGAAGCCTGCTGTTTCTTGGTTTTACCATCACCGCATCAAGGACCCGGCCTTCAAACCTTTTCCGGAACTCCAGATTCTTTTCTTTAGAAAGTTTTCTCAAAGCAGCGCTTCTGTTCTTTTCTGTTTTGGTGTCCACTCTTTTTTCTCTAAAAGCAGCGGTCCCTGGTCTGGGAGAATAGGAAAAAACGTGAAAATAAGTCAAAGGAGAATCTTTTAGAAAAGCACAAAGCTCTTCAAAGTCCTGTTCCGATTCTCCGGGAAAGCCAACCATAATATCAGCCCCTAGAGAAGCCTCGGGTGACTTTTTCCTGGTGTATTCAAGCAGCTCCGCATATTTTTTTGAACTGACTTTTCTCCCCATTTTTTTTATGACCCGGTCAGAAGCGTGCTGCAGGGAGAAATGAAAATGGGGGCATATTTTTTTTCTGGAAGCGACAAAATCTATAAAATCTCTATCCAAAAATCGGGGATCCAGGGAGCTCAATCGGATATACTTCAATCCTTTTATGGAAATAAGCTCAGAAATAAGATCTCTGAGAGTGGTGCGCGGCCTTAAATCCCTTCCGTAAAGGCATAAGTGAATTCCGGTGAGAACGATTTCTTCAAATCCTTTGGCAGCCAGTTCCTTGACCTGATTTATAATTTCTTCCTGACTCAAGCTCTTACTGGGTCCCCGGACTCGGGGAATGATACAGAAGGTGCAGTTAAAGTTACACCCGTCCTGTATTTTCACAGGAGCCCTGGACCGGAAAGGCCTGAATGATGGGGATTTTTTCTCTCCGAAGTTCTCTATGACTTCTCTCTGCAGATGCTCTTTTTCGCTGTTTAAAAAAACTTTCCAGACATGGGGGTCTTTCTCAAACCGGAAGGGTTCTCTTTCTGCATAACAGCCTGTTACGATCACCCTTGCCTTTGAATTTTTTCTGGAGACTCTTCGGATGAAGTTTCTGACATCAGAGTCAGCTCTCTGGGTTATGGTGCAGGTATTGACGATAACAACGTCGCTTTGGAAAGGATCTTCCTTTAAACAGAGTCCCTGGTCTTGAAATTTTCCAGCCCAGTAAAATGCCTCAGCCTGGTTGGTGCGGCAGCCAAAAGTCTGTATGGAAAATGACTTCATATCCTCTCTTTAATTTTTTCTGAGGCTTCTTTGACTTTCTCAGTCATCTGCCCTCTGTAAAGGGACAGCTTCTCAGCAGTGGACTTATCTTTCAGACTCAAGATCTCTACCGCCAGCAGGGCTGCGTTGACAGCTCCGGATTTTCCGATTCCCATACAGGCAACCGGAATTCCTTTTGGCATCTGGACCGTGGATAAAAGCGCATCCAATCCACCCAGTCCAGCGCCTCCCGCAGGAACTCCTATCACTGGTTTTTGGGTATGGGAGGCCACTACCCCGGCAAGATGAGCTGCTTTTCCTGCCACGGCAATGAAGATTTCAGCTCCCTGCTTCTCAAAATCTGAGACCAGTTTTTTGGTCCTCTCTGGTGAGCGGTGAGCAGAGGTCACCTCCAGGTTAAAGCTTATCCCGAATTCTTTTAACGTATCCACAGCTCCTTTGGCAGTATCAAAATCAGAATCACTCCCTAAAAACACTGCTACTTTCATATTTTTTCCTCCTTTACTGTCCCAATATCCCTCCGGTAATGTATGGCTTCAAAATAAATTTTTGCGGCGGTTCTGTATATCTTGTCCATGGCTTCCTGAAGGTTTTTTCCGGTGGAACACACATTCAGCACTCTTCCCCCATCTGTATAATATTTTCCGTTTTCCATCTTTGTGCCGGCATGAAAAATGACACAGTCTTTGGAATCCTCCACTTCTTTCAGCCCTTCGATCAGCTTTCCCTTTTCATATTTGGTGGGATAGCCTCCAGAGGTCAGCGCCACACATCCTGAAACTTCTTTGCTCCATTTGATCTCTTTTTCTAATACATTTTCTTCGAGCACAGAGAGGAAAATATCCATAATATCGCTTTCCAGGCGCAGCATCTGAGGTTGGGTCTCAGGGTCTCCGAACCGGCAGTTAAACTCCAGAACCTTGGGACCGTCATCAGTCATCATCAAGCCGGCATACAAGACTCCTCTGTATTTTCGTCCTTCCTCAAGCATCCGGGTGACCGCAGGAAACATAATGGTTTTAACAATTTCATTGAACAAACCCCTGTCAATAAAAGGAGAAGGAGAAATAGCTCCCATTCCACCGGTATTCGGGCCTTTGTCTCCATCAAACACGGGTTTGTGGTCCATGGTAGTGACAAAAGGAGCCAGCTTCACTCCATCAGAGACCGCAATGAATGAAGCTTCCTTGCCCCTTAAAAACTCTTCTATCAAAACGTTTCTCCCGGCTTCTCCAAATTTTCTGTCCTCCATGATGGTTTTTATGGCTTCTTCAGCTTTGATTTCATTCCGGCAGATCATGACTCCTTTTCCTGCTGCCAACCCATCTGCTTTGATCACCACAGGATAAGGAAATTCTCCAGACCTTATGATTTTTCTGGCTTCTTCAGCAGAAGAAGCTGTTTTATACCTGCCTGTAGGGATCTTATGTCTCTCCATAAACTGCTTGGCAAAGATCTTGCTTCCTTCGATTTCTGCAGCAATTTTATAGGGGCCGAATATCTTAAGTCCCATCTGCTCAAACTCATCCACAATGCCCATAGTCAGCGGCTCTTCAGGCCCCACCACAGTCAGGTCGATTTTTTCCTTAGAGGCAAAAGTCTTAAGCCCTTGGATATCATTAGGAGAAATCGGCACGTTTTCAGCTAATTTCTCAGTTCCTGCATTTCCCGGAGCACAGTAAATCTTCTTGACTTTAGAGCTCTTTGAGATTTTCCATGCTAAAGCGTGTTCTCTTCCTCCAGAACCCACCACCAATACTTTCATGGCCTCCTCCTTTCTCTTTCCATTAACCATTCACAATTTAACATTTACACTTCACCATTCCCCACCCCATTCACTGTTTCAGATATTTAGTGAAGGAATCTGCAAAATCTGAATAGGAAAACAAGCTTCCAAAGACCTGAGCTGCCAGAGGTACGGCCTTTTCTGGCTCAAGACAGTACTTCATTTCCAGAAAGTTTTCCCTGAATTTTTTCACTTCCTGTTTTACTTTTTTATTGTGAATCACCACTTCTGAAAGGTATCCTGACAATTCATCAAAATCCTGTTCTTTCATTCCAAAACGAGTCATTTCCTGGACTCCCATCCTGATTCCGCTTGGCTCCAGAAATGTTTCATCATCAGGGAGGGCCTGATAATTGGCTATGATGTTATTCTCTTCAAGCCTTCGGGCAATATCCATGCCATTGCCGTATTTTTTCACTCTGATCAGCACCTGATGCGTTTCTGTGAACCCATCTGACTCATCCCCTTCCACCTGGATTCCCTTGTCTTTCAAAAAGCGGGCAAAACTTTTAGCGTTTTTCCGGACACTTTTCTGATACTCTTTTTTAAACTCGTTCATCTCAAAAGCAGACATCAACAATCCCACCAGGGTCCCCAGATGATGATTGCTGGTAGAACCGGGAAAAGCTCTTCCCTTAATATCGATCCACAGCTTGCGCAGAGGAGAACCTTTAGGAAAATTTCCTGCTACCAGACCCCTTTGCGGCCCGTAAAAAGTCTTGTGGGTGCTGCCCGTGACAATGTGAGCGCCTTCCTCTAAAGGAGCCTGGAACGCACCGTACAATCCCAGCACATGAGCCATATCAAACATAATCACAGGAGGTTTTTCCCAATCCTTAACCAGGTTCGCTACGGTCTCAACAGGTTCGGGATAGATGAACATGCTCTTCCCAAACACCATCAGCTCCGGCTGGTATTCATTCAGCATTTCTTTCAGTCTGTCTGTGTCCATCTTATAGGGATTGTCTTTCATCACTGGAAAATTGACTGCCTTTTCTTTTCCGGTCTCTGGATTCTCTTGAACATAGTTGAAAAGAGCACCGAACGGCTGTGAACTGAGGTGCCCTCCTAAATTCAGGTCGTTATTCATCACCAGCTTCATCTTCCTTCTGGGCTGCCCTTCTGGCCTCCCTCTGTTCAGGAATCGGACCATGGCTTTAAACACCACTTCATTGGCCATCTGCCCGCTTATGGGCCTCAGCTCCACATTCTCACACTGAAAATACTTTTTCAGCTCTTCCCGTGCCTGTTCCTCTATCTCTTTGATCATATCGATCCCTTGATAAAAGTAGATTTCTTTTCCCTTTATGGTTTTGTGTTCAGCATAGCGTCCGGATGGGTCTGAAATCTCACACATTTTTACCAGAAGTGAGGGAGTGGTTTCAGATGGGATGAGATTGAAACATTCTCTCTGCCTCCATCGGTTGTTAAAGCTGACCTTTTCTGCCAGCTGTTCTGTTTTTTTAAATAATGATGACATTCCTCATCTCCTTAGTGCTTATTTGAAATTAATTTCCTCTATCTTTGTTATCTTGTCCAGCCTTTTCTGGTGGCGTCCACCTTCAAACTCTGTGTTCAGCCAGGTTTCAACAATAAAAACCGCCTCATCTGCGGGGAGTATCCTCCCTCCCAGGGTAAGACAGTTGGAATCATTGTGCTTCCGGCTCATCTCAGCCATGTATTCATCACAGCACAAAGTGGCTCTTATTCCTCTGAATTTGTTGGCCACCATGGACATGCCTATGCCGGTTCCACAGATAAGAACGGCCCGGTCAAATTTTCCGGAAACAACCTGCTGAACCGCCTTTTCAGCAAAATCAGCATAATCAACACTTTCCTGGGAATAACATCCAAAGTCTTTGACCTCAAGTTTTTGTTTCTGTAAATAGTCTAAAATATCCTGTTTTAAATCAAACCCGGCATGGTCTGATGCGAGAGCAATTTTCATCCAGCCCTCCCCTAATAATTTAAAGGCAAAATAGTTTTATACATCTTATTGATAATAATGCTTATGGACTATTATATCAACAATTTGCTGCACAAAAAAGCATGTGCGGATTTATCTCTTGATTATTCACGAGCCGAGATTGCTGTAGATGCAAGGCGCAGGGTATGAAGCTGTGGTCCTTCACCGCGAATGCCCTGCAACAAAGCAGATGCAGTGAGATCGGCTCGCCTGAAAGGTAAA
>CAYULB010000047.1:0-16515 GCA_964445575.1 uncultured Eubacteriales bacterium | reverse complement strand
AACAATATAAGTAAATTCATCTCATCTTTTGGTTAGCCCTTAAAGAGTGATTTGAAAAAATTAGTATGAATAGGAGTCTATTATGACCAAGAAAGTTAAAGAAGGAGACAAAGTCAAACTTCATTATACCGGTCGGTTTAAAGACGGAAAAGTCTTTGACAGTTCTGAAAACCAAGAGCCTTTACAATTTGAAGTTGGATTAGGTGAGGTCATAAAGGGAGTGGACGAAGCGGTCATTGACATGGAGCCCGGAGAAAAGAAAGATATTTCTGTCTCTCCTAATGATGCTTATGGGAGTTATGACGAGAAGCTTCTTATTGATGTTCCCAAAGATAAAATTCCCGAGGGTATGAATCCCAAAAAAGGGTCCATGCTCAGGTTGATGGATAATAAGGGAAAAGCAGTTCCTGTGACGGTCACAGAAGTCAAGAAAGATTCCATCCAGGTGGATGCCAATCATCCTTTAGCCGGCAAAGAGCTTAATTTCAAAATTGAACTGGTGGATATAGTCTAAAGAAAGCAAAAAATCACTTTTCAGAGCCGCCCCAAAAATTAGGTCTTGACTCAAGTCCTTCATTTCATATGATATAAAAAGAACATGGATAAAATAAATCTAAAGGATTGGGTCAAAAGGATAGATTCACCTTGGGAACCTAAGGAAATCACAAAAATTCATGATGTGGCGCTGCGGATCGCAAAAATTCAGGGAACTTATAACTGGCACACTCACAGATTTGAAGACGAGCTCTTTTTAGTTTTAAAGGGAAAGATATTTATTGACACCGCCGAGGGCTCAGTTGAATTAAATGAAATGGAATCTTATTTGGTAAAAAGAGGGACCAGGCACCGCTCCCGATCAGATAAGCCGGCCTGGGTGCTTCTGGTCGAGCCTATCCACACCAAGACCAAAGGCGAATAATCCGTAAAGGCTTGTGCTTTTATCCGTTCCTCAGGCAAGCTGGTTCTTCAGGCCGCTGATTATCCCCAGAAAGCACAAGCTTCACCCAAACTTTATCTGGTTCTGTGAAGGATCCAGAAGGGTTGGGGGATGGTTCGGTTTTTAACTTATTGAAAGCTTCGGGTGGAAGATTCTTTATTTTTATAAAAGTTGATTCTAAAAGAAATAGATTTACGCGGAACCATCATAAAGGTCTCTGTTAGACTTACGCCCACTTTATCAGCAGGAAGCACATCAAAAACATATTTCTGCTCTTTGATATCCCATATTCCATAACCTGGACTGAATCTTTTGCTGGGCCACAGGTTCATATCTCTTGCTTTTGTGGTGATGATGTGGTCGCTTTGTCTGGCAACATCTTCTGCTGCTTCAGAACCAAATGAGTCCAGGACAAATCCTTTTAAAATGTCGCCGTTTTTGGTATACCGGGAACATTCTTCTTCCAGTTCTGGCCCTATTGTACAAAGACACAAGGAAACTTTCTCAGCTCCTTTAAAAACAGGATGCTTGTTGGTTTCCTTGTAATCAAGAATGGTGTAGACAGCTTTAGGTTCAATAAGTTCTGGTAATTTTGACTTGAATTCTTCAAGGTATTGGCTTACAGAAGAATTGATTTCACTGGATTTAGGTTTATAACCGAGACGCACCAGAATCCGCTTGTCTTCCACATGAACTTTAAAGTCATTTAGAAAAGTGTATTTTTCATTCATTATTATATTATAATATCATTAAACCTGGATAATTCATAAAAAAACGGCGATGAAATTCAAATATGGTTTGTGCTCCGTTCAGATTTTTAACGCCTTACAACTCATTATTCACAATTCACTGTTTTTATAAAAATGAAGGAGAAATAAAAATGGCTGAAAGAGTCAAGCCGTTTCAGGAATCCGTGATCAGAGAGATGACCCGGCTGGGAGATGAAGCCGGAGCCATTAATCTGTCCCAGGGTCTTCCTGATTTTGATCCGCCCCGGGAAATCCTTGCTGCAGCAAAAAAAGCCATTTACGAAAAAAAAAATCAGTACACTTTTCCATTTGGCTCACTCGAATTTAGGGAGGCTGTGGCTAAAAAAACATCCGAATTCAATAAGATTCCCACAGATCCAGAGCAAGAAGTCACTGTGACCTGTGGAGTGAGTGAGGCGGTGATGGCCGCAGTACTGGCTCTTACTGACCCGGGAGAGGAGGTCATAATTTTTGAACCCTGGTATGAAAATTATGTCCCGGATTGCTATATGGCGGGAGTGAAGCCTGTTTTTATGGAACAAACGCTTCCTGACTATCATATTGATTTTGATAAATTGGAAAGTCTTATCAACCAGAGAACAAGATTGATCATAGTGAATACTCCTCAGAACCCAAACGGCAAAGTGTTTTCTAAGGAGGAGCTTCTTAAAATAGCAGAACTGTGTCAAAAATATGGACTTGTGGTGGTAAGTGACGAGATATATGAGCACATATACTATGACCCGATCCCGCCTGTAAGTCCAGCCAGCATTGACGGCATGGAGGAGCGGACCGTGACCATCAGCGGCCTTGGAAAGACCTATTCAGTGACTGGGTGGAGAGTGGGGTGGGTAGTGGCTTGTCCTGATTTGACCAACCCTATAAGGAAAGTTCATGACTATTTGACTGTTTGTGCTCCTGCCCCTTTTCAGGCTGCTGGAATAAAAGCTCTGGAGTTTCCCATAAGTTTTTATCAGAAAATGAGGGAAGAATATGCCCGAAGAAGAAAACTGCTGCTGGATGTCCTGGATGAGAGGGGAATGAAATACTATAAACCTCGAGGTTCCTACTATGTTATGGCGGATTTTACCCAGATCAGGTGGGATAAAAACAAATACGACCGGGAACCATGGACAGAAGACAGAGCTTTTGCCGAGTATCTGGCAAGAGAAATCGGAGTAGCGGTTGTTCCCGGCTCCAGTTTTTATGCGGGAAGGGGAAAAGGACTGACTCAGATAAGGTTTAATTTTGCTAAAAGAGAAGACACTCTCAGGGAAGCCGTGAAAAGACTTCAGAAACTCAAAGTGTGATAAATCCTGAGCCAGGTTTTTTCGGAATGCTTGGATTTAGTTACATGGATTTGATTTTTGGAAGGGACGAAAGCCCGTTTTTTTCAGCATCAGACAGCATGATTCTTTTAAGGTCTTTTTGGACATCAGAGTCAATCAGGGATACTGGCTGTTTGAGGATTTGTTTGATTTTATCAGCAGCTCTCTCAGCCATTGATTTTTTCCCCTTGCCCGCCCATTCATCATGGGTGTCTCTGTCTATGATATCCGGGAAAATATGTTCTTCCCGGTACCATTTTCTGGTATGAGGATTAGAGAGAAATTGAGTTTCCGGAGTGATGTCTTTAAAGAGGTTGAGGGCCAGGGGGTCATCTCTTTGAGAAATTCCTTTTATCAATCTCAGGGCCATTCCGCAGATTTCATTATCAATGACCAGTTTTTCCAGGCTCTGACAGCTCTCAAAATCAAGCATACCTGGTCCGGATATCACATTGATTCCAGCTAAAGCAGCCAAAACCGCACCTATTCCTGATTCCAAACCAGCCTGGTTGTCGTTTAGTTTGGAATCACTGAGGCCCATATAAGCATGGGTGGGGAGGTTCAGATGCTTTGCGATTTGGGCGTAAGCAGCATCGATCATCATGGTCTCTACAGCTCCCATGGGTGTGGTGCCCTTTCTCATGTCAAAGCTGGATGGAGAGCCCCCAAATATAACGGGCGAACCTGATTCGGCCAGCTGACAGATGACCAGCCCGGCTAGGTTTTCCGCAGTGTGCTGAACCAAAGTGCCGGCTATGGTCACCGGAGAGGTGGCTCCGGTCATCCCCATGGATATTAATTCAGATGGGATCCCGGCTCTGGCGCTGTCTATAAGGCTCTGTGCTGTGAGGTTGCTCCACTTGAGGGGAGGGGAGGGGCAGGCATCAAATATGGCAAGGGGTTTTTCTCGCAGATTTTTTTCGCTCCCCCTTACAGCAACCAGCATGTCATGCATGGGTTTAAAGCCATCTACCCGGAAAGTTCCCGTAACAACGGGCTTTCTTGAGTACTGCAGGCTGATGTAGAGGCGGTAGCTGTCTCCAATGGCCTCAGGCACATCGCTGCTGATGATTCCTGTGCTCTGGAAGTCAATGTTTTCCAGGGCTTCAGTAACCCTGACAAACTGCACCAGGTCTTCTGTTTTTGCTTTTCTCCGGGACTTTGATTTATAGTCCAAGATATTTACCGCAGCCGACCCTGGATTAAAATGGATTTCATCCCTTCCCAGGGAGAATTTTTGTTCACTGTTTCTGTCATACAGTTCAATAACAGAAGGGGCTGTAGATAAAGCTTTGTCAATTAGACTGCTTTTTATACAGATTCTATGAGCTTTTTCATTTACTTTTGCCCCGGCATTTTTCAAAAGCGCACCTGCTTCTTTGTTTTCCACAAAAACGCCGTATTTCTCAAGGAGAATAAAGCTTTCTGATAAGATTTTTTTTAGGAGGCCCTTACTTAAAGGTTCATATTTTGGCCTTATTGTTTTAATCATTTTATTTTCCTTATTTTTTAATGAGTGTTTTTGCCAGCTTTGCTGCTGCCATGGCATTTTCAGCATATCCGTCTGCTCCAATATCCTGAGCCCATTTGCTGTTGACCGGGGCCCCGCCTACCAGCACTTTGAATTCACCTAAGAGGTTTTTTGTCCGAAGAAGCTCCACAAGATTGTTCTGTTTTATCATGGTGGTGGTGAGAAGAGAGGAGACACAGATGAAATCTGCCTTTTCCTTTTGAGCGCTGTCTATAAATGCTGCTATCTTGACATCAGCCCCTAGGTCAATCACATCAAATCCATTGGCAGAGAGCAGAGAAGCGACCAGGTTTTTTCCAATATCGTGGATATCACCTTCTATAGTCCCTATAATGACTTTTCCCAGTGATTTTGTGGAAATGTTTTTTTTCTTAAGCTCGGGTTGAAGCACAGCCATAACCGCTTTCATACACTCTGCACTGGTGATGAGTTCGGGAAGAAAATATTCTCCTTTCTCCCATAAATCTCCGGCTTCCTGTATGCCCGGCACAAAACCGTTTTCAATCACGTGGTTTAAATCAAGGTTTTCATCAACTGCCTGAAGAGCAAATCTCCGGGCTTTTTCTTTGTTTCCCTCTACGATGGATTTTTTCATTCCTGCTAATCGTTTTTTATCGATCATTAGGACTCCTTATCATCAGGTTTTATGATTTTACTCATATTATATGTGTGCCTTTCTCTGTTTTTATTTTATAGATCCATGGTTTTTTATGGAATTCATCTTCATAAGCGGTTTTTATTTTATCATTAAATTCTTCCAGATAATCTTCTTTGATCAGGTTAAGGGTGCATCCTCCGAAACCGCCTCCCATCATTCGGGAGCCCAGCACTCCTTCATGATCCATGGTTTTTTCGACCAGAAAATCAAGCTCTTTGCAGCTCACTTCATACTCGTTTTTAAGACCTTGGTGAGTTTGATATATCTTCTTTCCGAACGACTCCAGATCCCTGTTTTTAAGGTCCTCACAGGCTGATAAAAGCCTTTTGTTTTCATGCACTACATAATGACACCGATTGTAGATAAGAGGGTCCATTTGGTTTTTAAAGGATTCCAGCCATTCTGGTTTGACATCTCTGAGACTTTTTATGCTCGAGTCATGCTTTTTTAGAAATCTGACTCCCTGTTCACACTGCTTTCTTCTTGCATTGTATTCAGAAGAGGCCAGTGAGTGAGAAACTCGAGTGTCATACAGCACCATGTGGATTCCTTTAAAGGCAAAAGGATAATACTTATGTTCAAGGGTCCGGCAGTCGATCTTCATTACTTTTTCAGGAGCCCCGAAAATATTGGTGAATTGGTCCATGATCCCACACTGAACTCCCACAAATTCGTTTTCAGCTCTCTGGGATAATTTCACCAAGTCCAGTTTCTTGATGCCGAATCGGAAAACATGATTTAATGAGAAGGCCAGACCTGCTTCAAGGGCAGCGGAAGATGACAGTCCAGCTCCGATAGGGATGTTTCCTCCGAAAACACAGTCAAAACCAGGGACTTCATACCCCATTTTGTTTATCTGGTCTAAGACTCCTATTAGATAATTCGGCCACTGAGTCCGGCTTTTTTTGAAATTTCCCTGCTTTTCCTCTACATATTCTTCCATGTCCATTGAATAGAGCCGGTAAAGGCGCAGATTATTGGGACAAACAGCAAAAATAATGGCTTTATCAATCGCAGTGGGCAGAACGAATCCTTGGTTGTAGTCTGTATGTTCACCAATAAGATTCACTCGGCCAGGAGAACGGACCAAAATCGGTTCTTTAGAAAATTCGCTTTTGAACTGCTCAGATACCCTGTTTATTATTTTCTCGATCATGTGAGTTTAACCACTGTAATATCACAAGCCTCATGTTTACATCAGGGAAAAATAAAAGTCAAATCTTCCTGCTTTTTAATAAAATATAAGAAAATGTCAAAAATGTTCACAGAAAATAGACCAGACAGATTAGATAGACAAAAACCAGGTAAACAGGTATGACGGTACTGTTTTTAAGGGGGGAGGGACAGGATGACTTCCTTAAGGGCTTTGTATTCAATGATTTGGAGATTTTTTCTTCTTTTCCATATCTGACTTCTGTTTTTTCTGTGTTTTATGGAAACTTCTTCGTTGTTTTCGTTTTTAAGCATGTCAGAGATGAGAGAAAAATCTCTTTGATTCCACTTGGATACAATGGAGTCTATCACCAGGAAGAGTTTATTGAGCTGACTGCTTAAATGTTCGGGCTGGATACAAAAAAATACTCTGGGGTGAATGCTTTTCTTTTTGTTAAGCATTTCTCTTGCCTGAGTGATACCCTCTCCCATTAATTGAGCAGAAGTCTTTTTAATTACTGGTTGTGAAACACTGCCTTGAAGGATGATATATGAAATTTTAAAAGAATAATTCCAATTCAATAAAGTTTCTTCAAAATAAAAAAGGGATTTTAAACAAGTTTCAATCGTGGATGGAATTCCTAAAAATTCATGGTCTATGATGACTGAATAAGGAGAAAGGAGCTGTGATTTAAACCTATTTGAACAGGACAAAGCAAGCGTTTTAAGAATTTTCAAGTATTCCTGGGATTTATCCAAAGAAATTTGAGGGACCTTTCCTGTAAGAACCAAATGAATGCTCATATGTATCATATAATATGAAACAATTAATAAAATGTCAACAAAATGAAACTTTTAAAATGAATCATATTATCTGATGCATTATATTTTAATTTTGAAAGATTTAGAAAAAGATTCAGCCTGGAATGAAAACATCGCCATTTTTTTATGAATAGGTCAGGTTAGATAAGAATGGTTAAAGGTTCTTTGTAAATTTTTACGATTAAATGTAAAATAACAAAAGTAAGCATACAACATAAAATAAAAATTCAATGAAATAAGGGAAAAAAATGACTAAAGAATCTAAAGAAACAAGTGAAAAAAGGATTGCCTTACTTATTGATGGAGACAATACAAGCCCCCGTTTGATCGGAAAAATACTGACTGAGGCAGGAAAATACGGTTCTGTCACCATACGTAGGATATACGGAGACTGGACCACTTCAGACATGAAGGGATGGAAGGATTCTCTCAATATGGCTGCGATTCAGCCCATCCAACAGTTTCGTTACACAGTAGGGAAAAATGCCACGGACAGTGCCATGATCATTGATGCCATGGACATACTCAACAGCAATCTTGTTGATGGCTTCTGTCTTGTATCCAGTGACAGTGATTATACCAGACTGGCAACCCGGATAAGAGAAAAAGGAATATTTGTCATGGGAATTGGCAAAAAAACAACGCCTAAAGCTTTTATAAATGCCTGCAACATCTTTATTTACACTGAGAACCTTGCTCCCAGGACAGGAGCAAAAAGAAGGAAAACAGGAAGAAGGACCAACACAGCTCAGGAGAAAACAAAGGCTCTTGATCCGGTGCCTCTCTTAAAAGGAGCTTTTGATATGGCACTCCAAGAGGACGGATGGGCTAATTTGGCCAGTATGGGTTTTTATCTCCATCAACTCGATCCCAGCTTTGACCCCCGTACCTACGGCTACAAGCAGTTATCACAGCTCATTAAATCCTATTCCAACCTTTTTGACATGAAGTTTAAGGAGGAGGACGGCGCTACCCACGTTTATGTGAGATTAAAAGAAAAATCTGAATGAATTTCTCAACCCATGAATGTTTTAATGTTTTAAGGAGGAGAGAAACATGAAAAACAGGGTCTCTTTTATATTTCTCACCTTGATAACCGCATTTGGCATGCTTTTTTCTGTCAACTGTAAAAAAGAGATGAGAAAAGATTACCTGATAAAACCGGTTTCGTTTACAGACCTACAGGTCACGGATTCGTTTTGGCTCCCCAGAATGGAGACCAATCGAAAAGTCACCATGCCGTTTGCATTCAACAAATGTCAGGAGACCGGCAGGATTGATAATTTTAAAAAAGCCGGCGGCCTCATGACAGGAGAATTCCAGGGCATTCGATACAATGATTCTGATGTTTATAAAATCATGGAAGGAGCTGCCTATTCTTTGAGTTTGAGAGAGGACCCTGAACTGGAAAAATATATGGACGACCTTATTGAAATAATTGCTGCCGCCCAGCAAGAAGACGGTTATCTTTACACAGCACGCACCATAGACCCTGAAAATCCTCCCCCAGGTGCGGGAGAAGAGCGGTGGGCCAACCTTGGTTCAAGCCATGAACTCTACAATGTGGGACATATGTATGAAGCCGCAGCAGCCTATTATCATGCCACTGGTAAAAGAAATTTTCTGGATATTGCTGTAAAAAACGCGGATTTCATTGCAGAGACTTTTGGTCCGGATAAAAGCCAGGGATTTCCAGGACATCAGGAAATAGAGATAGGCTTGGTAAAGCTTTATAGGGTGACAGGAAAGGACAAATATCTTAAATTAGCCAAATTTTTCTTAGACCAGAGAGGAAGAATCGAGCATCCCAAAAAGTTTCCTGAAGACTCTCCTTTTGCTATCTACAACCAGGACTGGTATCTCCAGGCTCATAAGCCCGTGGTCGAACAGGAAGAAGCCATTGGTCACGCGGTCCGGGCTACTTACATGTACTCAGGAATGGCAGATGTGGCTGCCTTGACCGGAGATCAAGATTATATCCATGCCATAGACCGGATATGGGAAAATGTTGTTTCTAAAAAAATATATATAACCGGGGGCATTGGAGCCAGCCGAAAAGGAGAGGCGTTCGGAGAAAATTATGTTCTTCCCAACAAAACAGCTTATAATGAAACCTGTGCAGCCATTGGCAGTATATTCTGGAATCACCGTCTTTTTTTGCTGCACGGTCATGCCCGATATATAGATGTGCTGGAGCGCACTCTTTTCAATGGGTTTCTATCTGGAATTTCTTTAAGCGGGGATAAATTTTTTTATCCCAATCCCCTTGAGTCGGATGGGGAATTTAAATTCAACCAGGGCGAAGCTACCCGCAAAGAATGGTTTGACTGTGCCTGCTGCCCCGGTAACATCGTCCGTTTTCTCCCGTCATTTCCAGGTTATGTGTATGCTCACACAGATGATTCTGTTTATGTGAATCTTTTTGTGGGGAATAAAGGGATGATAAATCTGGGAAAAAACAAAGTCAGAATAATTCAGGAAACCCATTATCCCTGGGAAGGACATATAAAAATAACTCTGGAACCGGATAAATCCCGTGAATTCACAGTGTTTATAAGGATCCCGGGGTGGGCCCGGAACGAATCTGTTCCCAGCGATCTTTATTCGTTTACGGAAAGCACAGAAAAACAACCTGTTCTTAAGGTGAATGGAGAAACCAGGGATATTATTCTCCATGACGGCTACTCAGGGGTCCGCAGAACCTGGAAAAAAGGGGATGTTATAGAATTGGATCTTCCCATGCCGGTGAGAAAAATAAAAGGTCATGAAAAGGTGGAGGCAGACAGAGGAAAAATTGCGCTTCAGAGAGGTCCTTTGGTGTTTTGTTTTGAAGGTGTGGATAACCAGGGACATGTGCTGGACCGTGTGGTCAAAGATGATGCAGAATTCCACGTGGAGTTCAAACCTGACCTGTTAAACGGCGTTCACACCCTAACAACTCAGGACTGGAACGGAGAATCCTTAGTAGCTGTTCCTTATTATGCCTGGTCCCACAGAGGAGTAGGGGAGATGACAGTCTGGATCAAGCACCGGTCCCCCAAAGATTAAATAGAGTATTGCTCAACCTCAACACCTGTCTCTCATTCACATTAATTCTGTTCGATGAGCACAGGGTCACCGAGACCGATTTCTTTTAAAGGCATCATCTGTGTTTCTGCGTCACCCACAACCAGATAGATCAGACTCTCTGGATTGATGTATTTTTGGGCCAGCTCTTTGATTCGTTCTTGGGTCATGTTTTTCACAATTTCTTCCTGCTGCTTAACATAGTCATCCGGAAGGCCGAACACAGCTATATTATCCAGCATGTTTAAAAGAGCCCCGTAGGTCTCAAACCGCATTGCGTTTGATTTTATGAGTGAGTTTTTTGTGAACTCCAGGTCTTCTTGGGAAATGCCTTCCCTGTATTTTTCCATTTCCTGTTTAAATATTCTGACTGAATCAAAAGTAGCTTGGGAATGGACAGAGGAGGAGGCAGAAAATGTCCCCGGGTAAATCCCAGCGGAAAATCCGGACCGGGCTCCATAGGTATAACCTTTTTCTTCTCTCAATATCATATTCAGAAAACTGTTGAAGCTTCCACCCAGTTTGTAGTTCATAACCGTGGCGGGATAATAGTCAGGGTCATTGTACCGCATGGCAATGCTTCCGATTCGTATGACCGATTGTCTGGCTCCTGGAACATCTACAAAATATATTTTTGCCTTCTCCGACATAGAAGGTTTTTCAAAATCAGAAAAAGCAACCTCTTGGGGCTCCCACTGGCTTTCTAGGCCCTCGAGACTCTCCACCACCTCTTGTTTGGATATATCTCCCACGATACTCAAATAAGCCACAGAGGGTGAGAAATTCTGGGCATAATAATTTTTCAAGTCTTCTATGGTTATTTTTTCTATGGATTCAGACGTTCCTGTTGTGGGTTTACCAAACATATGGTCTTCACCATAGACCAGCTGATTGAACACATTCATGGCAACGTAAGGAGGATTGGCTTTGTTTCGGTTTATGCTCTCTAGGGTCTCTTGTTTGATTCTGGCGAATTCTTTCTCATCCCAGCGCGGCTCAAGAAGGATTTCCTGGACCAATCCCATGACTTCATTGAACTTAGATGCCAGTGAATTTCCACGAATAGAGATCTCTTCTCTTCCCGCATAAATCGAGATATTGGCACCCAGGTTATCAACAGCCTCTTCAAGTTCCACCGGAGTCTTGCTTTTTGTTCCTTCCATCATCAAGCGGCTGACCAGGTGAGCTGTGCCTGGTTTGTCCTTGGGATCAAGGTAATGCCCTCCTTGTAATGTCAGAGAGAAATGGACTATAGGCAGTTCGGTATGTTTGATTCCCAGGGCTTTCAGCTCATTGGCGAGTTCATGTTTCCAGACAGGAGGAATGGAGACTTCAGGGTCAGGGCCTAATTCAGGTTCTTGGCTCCGGTCAAAAGAAGATTCAATTTGGTCTATTTTGATCTCTTCCTGCACAGGTTCTTCTGGCTCTTCAGGCTCTTCCTGGATGAGCGGGAACAGCTCGGCTTCCTCAACAGCAAGTTCGGCTTTTCCTTTGGGCACAAAATTGGTCATGACATAGGGTTTGTCTTTGAGGTATTTTTCATAAACCCGCAGGATATCGTCTTTGGTCACCGCCAGAGTCTTTTCAAGGTCTTTAATCAGGAAGTCAGGAGAGCCTGCGTATTCATTGTAGCGAGACAGGAGGAATGACTTCATCAGCACACTGGAAAGCCGGTTGTAAAAATTTGTTTCTGTGGTGTTTTTAAGGCGGGTCAAGTCTTCATCAGTGAACCCTTCTTCTTCGAATCTTTCAAAAGATTCAAAGACAGCCTCTTTGACTTCGGAAAGGTCAATATCAGGAAAAGTGCGGACCCGGAGTCTGAATTCTCCGGCGATCTCATTGCTCATCTGATAGCCGGAGACAGAAGGAGCCAGCTTTTTTTCCTCTACGATAACCTTATAAAAAGGGGCTTTTTTTCCTCTGAATAAAAGATCTCCTAAAAAGGACAGAGCATAGGAGTCGGGATGGTATTGTTCTACGGTAGGAAAAACCATATTGAGCTCGGGAGATTTGGCAAAGTTATCTTCATAATAAGCCATCCGGATCTCTTCCAGTTTGACCAGCATGGGTTCCGGGTTTTTTATTTCATGGGGGGAAGGGATTTCTCCAAAATATTTCTCTATCCACTGTTTTGTCTGCTTTTTATCAAAGTCTCCTGCAACCACCAGAGTGGCGTTGTTGGGCCGGTACCATTTTTTATGAAACTCGTGCACATCAGCCAAGGTGGCATTTGTAAGGTCTTCCATAGAGCCAATGACCTGCCAGGAATAGGGATGACCTTCTGGATAAAGAAGTTTTCCCAGGATGTAGCTGGTATGACCGTAGGGACGGTTGTCCACCATTTGGCGTTTTTCATTTTTGACCACACTCTGCTGGTTGGCAAAGGCTTCCTGAGTTATTTTGCTGCGTAAGAAACCAAGTCTATCTGATTCCAGCCAAAGGACCATCTCTAAAGCATTTTTGGGCACCACTTCAAAATAAATGGTTCCATCACTGCTGGTCCCTCCGTTGAGTGTGCCGCCTGCATTCTGGATCTTTTGAAAGAACTGGTCTTGACCCACATGTTCTGATTCCTGGAACATCATGTGTTCGAACAAATGAGCAAATCCTGTCTTTCCTACTTCTTCACGGTTGGAACCCACATGATACTGAACAGCCACAGCCACAATAGGGTCGGATTTGTCTTCATGGAGTATGATTTCCAGTCCGTTATCAAGGGTGTACTTCTCGTAGTCGATCTCCAGTTTCTGTTCTGGAGCTTGGGTCCCTTTGCAAGCAGGGATAATCAGTAAAAAAGCCAATAAAAGGGTTGTGAAAAGATGGTTTTTTTTAACCATAATTACCTCCTTCATTTAATCTGAACTATTCGTAAAAAAATGGCGATGGTGAATAATCCAGGTTATTTATAAATTATGTATTAATTTTGCCATTTTTCTGATGTAAGAAGGGTCTGTTCCGCAGCAGCCACCGATAATATCCGCTCCATACTCCAGCATTTTTTTAACATACTTGACATAGTTAACTGATGATTGGGAGTACTTGATTTTTCCATCTGAATTGACTTGTGGCTGACCTGCATTGGCCTGAGCAATAAGAGGAAGGGATGTTTTTTCCCTAATTTCTTTGACCAATAGAGCCATTTCTCTGCTGTCGAGAGTACAGTTGGCACCGATGCCAGATAATTTCTTGTTTTCAAGCTCTGTAATGCACTCAGAGACACTGTTCCCCATTTCTGTGAAGAATCCCCTTGGAGTGCTTTTAAACGTCATTGTGACAAAAACAGGAAGTTCACTGGCTTTTCGAACCCCTTGAAAAGCACAGAGCGCTTCTTTTAAGTCATACTGAGTCTCAATAAGGATGAAATCCACTCCACCGTCTGTGAGACCTTGAGTTTGAACCCGGAAAGCTTCAATGAATTCATCTTCAGTGTATTTGCCGTAGGGTTCCAGGAATTTGCCGGTTGGGCCCATGCTTCCCCCAACAAATTTCCCATTGGGTTTGACTTGGCAGGCGATTTCCGCAGCCCGTCGGTTCAGCTCATAACTTTTTTTTTCAAGGTTATAAGAGCTCAGTTTGATGGGACTTCCCCCAAAGCTGTTGGTCAGCACAGCATCAGACCCGGCATTAAAATACCGCTGATGAATGTTTTTCACGACTTCAGGTTTATCCACATTCCATGATTCCGGAGGAACCCCGCTGGTAAAGCCTTTTTTGATAAGCTCTGTTCCCATGCCTCCGTCCAAGAGTACAGTTTGCTGTTGGGCCAGTTTGAATATTGACTGAGTCATCATGACCTTATTCAGATTTAGGTTGATAAAATAATAATCTTGGAATCCCTAAATGTCAACAAATCAAAAATGGATTGTTAAGGGATAATATTGTAAAATCATGACCCGTATATTTTAGTTATGAAAAAGGATAAAAACAGCAAAAAATCCAAAGTTCTGCTTCATATCTGCTGCGGACCTGATTCTACTGCGGTTTATGAACAATTAAATCCTCATTATGAAGTTATAGGCTACTTTCATAATCCCAATATTTATCCCAAACATGAGTATGAAAAAAGAGCTCAGACTGCCCTTAAAGCGGGAAATGAATTAGGATTCAAAGTCATGGTTCCTGAATACAATTCTCAAGAATGGCTTAAAGCGGTTAGGGGACTTGAAAAGGAACCGGAAGGGGGCAAGCGGTGTGAAAAGTGTTTCCGTTATAACCTTGAAGCCACAGCCAAAAAAGCTCTGGAACTGGGGATTCCTTTTTTCACTACCACCTTGACTATCTCTCCCCACAAATCATCAAAAGTAATATTTAAGATAGGAAGAGACTTGGCTGAGGAATACGGGATTGTGTTTCTGGATATTGATTTTAAAAAAAAAGACGGGTTTAAACGCAGTTTGGAGCTGTCTAAAAAAATGGGGCTTTACCGACAGAAGTACTGTGGATGTAAGTATTCAATAAAGTGTCAGGTTTTTTGATGCCCTGGCTGCGGAGCTTCTCTAAACTGGAATATGAGAACCGGTTTGAAAGACACTTTGGTCACCTTTATTGAAGACTGCAAAGTCATAGACAAGATCATCAAAAATCTTAAACTGACTTTTAAGGCTGCTCGGCCCCCGCATTGGGGACAGATGAGGGGATCGATCTCATAGACCTTCTTTATCATCTCAGCCCATCCTTTTGAAGGCAGAAAGGGATCTTCATCTTCAACTGCCACATCCAAACCTCTCTTATTGCGATACTTGAAACAATCTGCGATGGTTTTCGCAGGATCGGTGACCTTAATTTTCGTCCCATAAAAAGTATGTTCTTCAACACCAAAATTAAGGGCATGACCAGAAAAGCGAACAACTCTAAGATTAATATTTTTTATTCGGGGAGCCTTAACATTTCGATCTATGGCCAGCCAGACCTGATGAAGATTCTGCGTTCCGATATCATGAAATCGTAGTGCCGTGAGCAGGCAAATAACACCTTACAGTATACTATTTGCCAATAATCTTTTAAATCCGAAAGAAATTTCACCCTTTTTGTAATCAATTTCAAGGCTAGTCCAAAAATAAACAGTGGTCAAAATCAATCTTTATTCTCAATTATTTACTATTAACCTATCATTTTTTTTAACAGCAGATAATGGTAAAATATATATATGAATTGGGAAAATACATTTAAGAACCTAAAAAGCCAATTAATTCAAATAAGTAAATGCAGAATTCTTCCAGAAGGCAGTTATCTTGCCGGCGGAACGGCTGTCTCCCTCTTTTTGAACCGCAGAATATCGGTTGATCTAGATTTTTTCGCCCCAAAAAAATTCAATTCACAACAATTTATTTATGCCATGGACAAATGTTTCAAAAAAGATGTTATTATTGAACTCATCGAAGAGAATACTGTCATATTATTTGTTTCTGATGATATTAAATTTTCGTTATTTTTTTATCCTTATCCCCTCCTATCCCAAGTTGAATCCATCAAAATTAATAAAAACATAAACTGTCCCCTAGCTTCTTTAAAAGACATCGAGGCCATGAAAGCACTCGCCATAACTCAACGCGGCTCTGCAAAAGATTTTGTTGACTTATTCTTCTTGTTAAAGAACACCCATCATCATTTTGATGATATTTTAACATTTGTTAAAAAGAAATACGGTGTTGAGAGTCGATACGAATATCATTTGAAAACATCATTTATATATTTTGACGATGCGGAAAAAGAAAAAGATTCTATCATGTTGATAAAAAAAAGCGGTCAAATTGAAAGGATGTCTGATAAGGAATGGAAGGACATCAAACACTTTTTTTGTGAGTTTATCAAATGAGAGAAGAATTATTCTGGGACAGAGACCCTGATTCCATACCCATTGAAATCGAAATTGAAAGAGCCATTAACTTTGGCGGTTTTGACTATATAAAAAGGGTTCAGAAAAGAAGCGGTATGAAAAAATTCACAGATGTACTGATAAACAGCCGAAATTTGAGCCGAAAAGCAGTCAATTACTGGTGTTTCACACTAAACATTGACAGAAAAAAGACCAAAACTTTTAAAACTAAGCCGATCTGGACTCCCATCCGATAAAAAAAGTGAACAAACGTATCAATTAGCCACATAACCGGCCCGGTGGGTGATCCGATAGCCGCCGCCTCTTATCCGGACCTCGATTTTATGGAATTTGTTGTCCGCTTTGTAATCCTTAGGCGTGTAGTAGACCAGATAGTAATTTTCCGTGGCCTCCACTGACAATGTCTTTTCTCAGTTTGACTTTCAACTGATCTGCG
>CAYULB010000046.1:0-16874 GCA_964445575.1 uncultured Eubacteriales bacterium | reverse complement strand
ATTAAAAATAATAAAATTAACCCAAAGACCCTGTCAAGAAAAGATTTCTGTTATCAAATCAACAGTAAAGAAGAGAAAATTAAAGAGTAGAAATTAAATAAGAACAGGATATTAAAAAATTGAATTTTATAGCCCAAAATGAGCATTTAATGCTTGAAAATCTGTGAATATCTAATGTTATCTTGTTGATTATAAATGAGAAAGCCGGGCCCGACCCCAAAAAAAACAAAAAAGCAGGGCCAAAAAAGAAAGCCCAAAAAAGCAAAAAAAATATCAAAAAATATATTGTGATCAAAGAGTTGGTGGAAGCAGCTTATGCGTTCTGAAACACTTCTTTGATTTCAATATCTCTTTTCTTCAGTTCTTTAAGGAACTTTTTATAGAGTTCAGGGGTTACCGCATCTTCGGGAGCGACAATCCCTTTTTCCTTGATTTCTCCCCTGCCTATCATGCGGGCGATAATAGCCATGGAATAACCTGTGACGCGCATCATGGAAGAGATATCATTATGGGTGTCTGCTTCGTCCCACATAAAGTATTCGATTTTGACTTTTTTGCCGTCTTTTTTACCCTCCAGGGTGTTGTACATGACACACACATCGGTTTCACCTTCATTGGGAAGGAGTTTGGGGGTAATGATAGACAAAAAGAATTCTCTTGGAACGATTTTACTTCCCTTGAACTCGACCGGTTCAATATCGAGCATACCGCATTCTTTAAGTGTTTCTACGCCCTGCCAGTGTCCGGGCCAGCGGACTGTCTTTTCAGCAAATTCTTTGAGCTGGGGGCGGGTGACAAGGAAACTGGGCATACCCGGAGTCACAGCGCACTCCAGTTCGATATCCTGCCCGAACTGGTTGAATCTGAATTTCTCCCGGTCAGTGGCCGCATCCACTTCAAGGATTTGACCGTCTTTGATGACATTCAATTTAATCATGTATTCTCTTAATACATGTTCAAAAGCCCAAGTGATCATGTAGCGCAGAGGATGATTCTGAGCTGCTTGCTGCGAGGGTATCCCCCCGACCCGGGCCACAGCTCGTTCGGCAGTGTCGATTTTTCTTATGCCGTCACCAAGGGTTATGTTGCTTAATCCAGGAGCAAACCCCATCCCGTCCACAAACGTCACATTGTTTTCAACAGCTTTCTTATGCAGCCATTCTCCGTATTCATTGAGATTCATGCCCTCAGGTACCTCTAGTCCCTCAGTTTCATAGGCATCCGGAGTGCGGTGAAACTCCTCTATGGTATCCACAATGTTGAGGCCACTTTCTATAGCCAGATTCACAGTCTTGTAACTCGTCTGTCGATCGGGCAGAGTCAAAACGCCTACATCATACTGCTTCATCAGACCCATGACTGCTTTTTTATCTTGTATGTCAAGCACATGAGGTCTCACTTTATCACTGCCGACCCAATTTTTTACTTTTTCAAGTGTCTCTAGGTGTCTTCCCACAATGCCGATTTCTTTAACCTCAGGATCTGGAGCCAGATCCCAAGCCACAGCGGAACCAATCTTGCCTGAACCGCCAAAAATTAATATTTTCATGTTTCCCTCCTTATCAACGTACATCTGAATTCCAGTTGGGCGGTTCCACTCCGTGGAGATGGCGGACAAAAAAGTCCAGCATCTTTCTTTGGCCGTATTCACCACCCATACCATGTCCACCTCCCGGGATCACCAAGAGGTCGAAAATTTTTTTGGCCTTTATAAGGGCATCCACTACCTGCATGGTTGAGGCTGGATCCACATTCGTGTCCATTTCTCCCAGGATCAGGAGAAGATGTCCTTTAAGCTTGTGAGCATTCACCACATTAGAGGAGGCTGCATATTCCGGGCCTAACGGCCAACCCATCCACTGCTCGTTCCACCAAATTTTGTCCATCCGGTTGTCATGGCATCCACATGAGGAAACTCCCACTTTGTAGAATTCCGGATGAAAAAGAAGTCCTCCCAGGGCATTCTGGCCTCCTGCGGAATTGCCGTAAATTCCCACCCGGCTGATGTCATAATAGGGATATTTCTGGGCAGCTGCTTTATGCCAGAGAATCCGGTCAGGAAACCCGGCATCCCCCAGGTTTTTCCAGCAGACATCGTGAAATGCCTTGGACCGGTTGCTGGTGCCCATGCCATCGATTTGAACCACAATAAATCCCATCTCAGCCACAGGCTGCATGCGGAAACAAGGGCTGAAAGTCTTGGGCACATGGGAGCTGTGAGGTCCAGCATAGATGTATTCCACTACAGGATATTTTTTTTCAGGGTTAAAGTCCATGGGGCGAATGATAATACCCCAGATATCTGTCTGGTTGTCTCTTGACTTGGCCACAAAGACTTCAGGCGGTTTCCATCCAACTTCTATCAGCTGGCTGATATCAGTATTTTCCACTTCCATCACTAATTTACCGTCTGATGTGCGGTGAAGTTCAGTGCGCGGAGCAAGGTCCACCCGTGACCAAGTATCGATGTAATAATTCATGTCTTGTGAGTAGGAAATCTCATGGCTGCCTCTCTCTTTGGTAAGTGAAGTCAGCTCTTTTCCATCAAAATTTATCCTGTAGGCATGAACAAAATAAGGGTCTTCTCCTTCATTCATTCCGCTTGCCTGGAAATAAATATGTCTTTTTTCTTCATCGACTTTATCAACCCTGCGCACGACCCAGGGGCCTTTGGTGATTTGATTTTTAACCTGCCCGCTTTGTCCGTCATAAAGATACAGATGATTCCATCCGTCCCGCTCTGACATCCATATGATTTCTCTGCCGTCATCAATATCATAACAATACTTTTTCCCAGAATAAGCAAAAAAGGTTTCCGGCTCTTCACTGATTAAGGCCCGGGCTTTTCCGTTTTTCCCATCCACTTCTATGATGCGGTAGACCTGGTGGCCTCTTTGATTGTACTCAAAAGTAAAAGCCCGGCTGTCCTTGCGCCAGACTGGTTCGGACATCTCATAGGGATTAGGGAACAGACTGTGGTCAATAAAAACAGCTTTTTTCTTTCCCATTAAAAAAAGCACAGGCCTTTCAATATCAAGAGCATCTCCGGGCTTGGAATATTCCATTTCATAATGTTTGGGTTGAAGTTGGTCAGAGGGAGAGGATTCTACATAATGAATCACCCGGTGGTAACCGCGCCGGAGCCGAAAAGCAGCAATCTTTTCTGAATCAGGAGACCAGGACAGAGAAGAAAAGGTGTAGTAATTTCCTTCGGAGCCGTCATGGCTGAGGAAAAATTCTTCTCCATTTTCCTTTAAACGAACCGCCACATTATAGTTTTTAATAAAAGCTTCCCATTTACCGTCAGGTGAAGTTTTAGTCTCTCCGGATGCAGCCTGGGGAGCCGGCCCCCTCTTCCACATATCAAACCCTCCTCTTCTCCACCGGCTGGCTGGGCCTTGTTTTTTACAGACGTAAGTCTCAAGGCTGCATGAATATTGAAAAGGCCCGACTGTGAACTCAATTGATTTCTCATCTTCTGAGAACTCGATGAACCTGAAGGGAAGGTCAAATGGTTTAACCTTTTCTTCCAAAACCTCAGCCAAACCCGCAGCTAGTTTTTCATGGTCAAAGGCTTCTTTTTTGCTCAAAGTATCAGCATCTACTATAAAAAAGGCCGAACCTTGTGTGGTTGTTTTTTTGTACCAGAATCGGTGGCTTTTTTGGATCCAGGAGCTGGCTTCAACCATATTGAGAGCCAGAGGCTGAAGCCTTTCTCTCAGATTAGCTGCCCGCTCGTAATCCTGCTTCTGGCCCTGGGATAGAAGTCCAGATGCTGTGATAAGCAGAAGAAAAACAATGAGAGGAAATATTAAAATATTTTTGGTCTTCATAGGAATTGTTTCTCCTTTCGGGCTTGATTTTCTTTTTTGTTATTCGATGGGACCTCCGGCATCTCCAACCTTCCATTCTTCCCCTTCTTTAATGTAGAGAACAGTTCTTCTGAACTCACGGTCAGTTTTTTTGACATTGTATTTCAGCTCGATAAGATGCCAGTCAGTCATTTCAGGGAAAACAAATTCCAGCTCTGTAAGGGAGGGCTTATAGAGCTTTCTTCCACTGAATTTTTTCAGCACTTTGCGGTCTCTTCCGTAATTTTTTAGGTATACGGGGAATAAGTCCTGTTTAACCGCCTCCTGCATGATAAAATTCTCTATATGGTCCCGGGGTGAATAGGATTCAGTCATCTCTACCCATTCATAGCTGTTTGGTTCAGAGGAGCTTTCCCTTAAGAGAGCTTTATAAGCAAAGTATCCCGCTACTATGATAATATCAATGATCAGAATGATTAGAATGACCTTCACGATTTTGTTCATATTCTCTTCCTTAAGATATATTAATCTGCTCTATTTATTTAGAGCCGATGTAAGCCCTTTTTATGACCCTTTTATGATTTTGTATTCCCATCATACATAGAAATAAAAAGTCCCGTCAATAGAAAATCTCTGCATGGAGGAGATTATCTAACTAAAGCTTTGTGTGGTGTTATTTCTTTTCAGGCGGTGGAGATGGTGTGTAGGGAGTGAGATTATCCTGCTCAATCACAGCTCTGTTCCACCATTCTGGTGTCTGCACTCGGCCGGCTTTCCGGGTCTCTGGGTTGTAGATGCGGAAGTGGTTGTACTTGACCAGCAGGTCATCCCCCAGCTTCCACCAGGCATTGACCACAGAATTTGCGTGATTGATTGAAAAATCAGTGAGGAACTGCCTGGCTTTATCAGGGTTTTCCCGGTAGAGTTCTGAAGCTGCTTGATCCACAATAGGAATGTTCTGAAAAGCAATCCCCTCCCATTTTTCCTGTGCCTTTTTGACATCTTCTATGGCATAGGAGTAGACCACTTGAGTATGAAAATCCACATAATCTGAGGCCCACCGGGCCGAATCTCTACTAAACACAAAGTGATCGCCTACCTGGAATGACTCAGGAAGTTCAGTAATCCCACAGTAAAGAGGCATATAACAAGCTGTGTCCTGAGCTCCGAATGACAGCCATACAATCCCGCCTATTGGATCAGGCAGCCACTCCCGGCATTGGGTTATGGTGGTGTATTCCACGTTGTTGACACAAATACACCGGGGACCGTTGTACCTCTGGTTGTCAACTTGGAATCCCCTGTAATAATTGGGATTGGCAAACGGACCTCCTTTGATTCCTTCGGTTGGATCAAACAGTGCGTCCTGGTATTTATCCCGGGTAATGGCCATGACATCCTGGACAGAAAGCTTCTTGTCAGGCTTCACAGAGAACGGAAGGTCCATGCTTTCTGTATCCGGTCCCAGGTCAAGGGAAGGGGCAACAAGATTGAAAAAGCGCCACAGGCGTCCTCTTCTCCCCTGGGTGCTCAAGGCACTTCCCTGGGTGGGA
This sequence comes from uncultured Eubacteriales bacterium, assembly GCA_964445575.1. Lineage (GTDB taxonomy): Bacteria > Acidobacteriota > Aminicenantia > Aminicenantales > Aminicenantaceae > WJMT01. The sequence goes on along the minus strand of CAYULB010000046.1, from coordinate 11,509 downwards.
GAGTAGGCTCTTTTCCATGAAAACGGCTCTCCGCTTTCCGGGTCATAATATCTGTTTTCAACGGCATATGAGATGGCATTGGAGGAAGCCATAAAATAGTCTTGGTTATTCAGATCGATTTCGCCAATGCGTGATTCATTGGGAGTTACACTCACATGGTCATCAGGAACTCGCTGGGCGCACCACACAGCCCCGGGCTTTCCGCTTTCAGGAGTCCAGAGAGGGCCCACAGGCATGATTTCAAAAATCCATACTTCTTGGGGGTCTGAAACAGCCAGCATTTCGCCTCCGTCATTGAATCCATATCCATAGGTTGTACCCAGGTCTCCCATGATCTGGATGGCTTCTCTGGCGGTTTTAGCTCTTTCCATTGCAATGAGAGTCAGCATAGTGATATCAAATTTTGCTGATGGAGTGGGGTTTCTCATCTTCGGCTGACAGCCGATGGTGGACTCTCCCAGCGCAACCTGGTTTTCGTTCATATAGCCGAACATTCCGTGGATGTAGGCATAGGTCTGGGGAACCTGAGGGATATCCAGTCCTGTGTCGTCGTCCTTATACCTTTCCCATTTGACTCCTTCTTCTGGAGGCCAGGTTTTATACTGATTGATATGGTAGATCTTGCGGACATCTCCTTCTTTGTGGTCAGCTGCAGGAACAAACCGGAAAGTCCAGTCACACATCCCGCAGTCGCAGGTGTGGGTGGTCATGGTGGAGCCATCAGCAGAGGCCTCATTTCCCACCAGGATAGAGGTGCATCCCTCCCAGTATTCATGCCCATTGAGGCTTTCCTTTTGGCTGTCCAATGATTGAATGATAAGAGCGCTTACCACTCCCAGAGCCAGAATGAGTACCCCAAAAAATGTCAGGACCCTTCTCAAATTCATCCTTTTCCTCCTTATTGATTTAAAAAGAATAGTGATATTTTCACTGGTTATTAAGCTCAATTCTAAAATATGTGCTTATGTGTTTGGATCATTGAGTCGTCCATCATACATGCAAAAAACAACTCTCGTCAACTTATTATTGGTTTCTTAACTGAGTACTCATATTGATGAGATCAATAAGCAGTGCAAATCCGGTCTCTCTCTTCCCTGCCCCGGGGCCTATAATGGTTACCGGCCCCAGTTCATCGGTCATAAAAGTTAAGGCATTGAGGGCTTCATTAACAGCTGCCAGAGGATCAGATAAGGGGAGTTTCTCAGGCATGACCTGGGCAGTAACTGAGCCGTTCTTTTGAATCTCTGCCCTGCCGATCAGTTTCCACCGTTTGCCCTGATTTTTCGCTTGTTGGATATCGTCTATGGACAGACCAGTGATGCCCTGACGTTTTACATCTGACCACTCAATTTTTTTCCCCAGAACCACATTGGTTAGAATGACCACTTTTCCCAGAGCATCGAAGCCTTCAACATCTCCTGTGGGGTCTGCCTCTGCATACCCCAGCTGCTGTGCTTTATTGAGCGCATCTTTATACGCCATTCCTTCTTCCATTCGGGTGAGAATGTAATTGGTGGTTCCGTTGAGGATTCCTTTGAATCCTTGGATTTCACTGCCGGCAAGAGTGTACTGGACAAGGTTTAGTGCAGGGGTTCCAGAAAGAACCACTCCTTCAAATCCATAGTAAACTTTATTTTTTCGGGCGGTTTCCAAAAGCTCGGCAGCTTGTTTAACAACAGGACCTTTGTTGGTGGATATCACATGTTTTCCGGCGTCAAGCGCGGTTTTGATGTGGGTTAGGGCAGGTTCTCCTGTTTTCACATCAGTGTAGGTTACTTCTATAATGGTATCAGCATTGGTTTTGGTGATGGTTTCTAGACTGTCCAGGCCCTTGATGCCTGAAGGATAATTTTCCAGTGATTTTCCTTGTTCTATAAGGGATAGGATATCCTTCATGTTCAAACCTTTTTCATCATAGACAGCTCCCTTCAGGATATCGGTGACAGCCACCATTTTTAAAGAGAGCCCGTACTTTTGTTTCAGCCTCTTTTCCTTTTCAATAATGATCTCACTAAAACCCTGGGCTACAGTTCCGAATCCGATAAAGGCTATGTTTATATTCATAGTCTTCCGTTCTCCTTGGTTGTCATTTTTATTATATCCTAATCACCTGTCAGTTTTCTTCTTTGATAATATACTCAATTTTTTGAGGAAATTCATGCCATATTGTGAATTCACTCGGACCCCGCATAGAGGAGGGACCGCCGTGGAGTTATCTCGGCTCAGCTTTAAAACGGTCTTAGAATTAATAATACAAAAAGGAAAAAAGGAGTGGATCAAAGTCCTTTGCTCATGGCGTTTAGAAAATCAGCGTTGGTTTTTGTTTTTGTGATTTTCTCCATTAAAAGCTCCATGGCTTCTACTTCTGTAAGCTGACTCAAGACTTTTCTCAAGATCCAGATCCTGTTCAGGTCTTTCTCGCCAATCAATAGCTCTTCTTTTCTGGTTCCGGATTTGTTGATATCAATAGCAGGGAAAAGCCTCTTATCAACCAATCTTCTGTCTAAATTGACTTCCATATTACCGGTACCTTTAAACTCTTCAAAAATGACTTCGTCCATCCGGCTTCCCGTATCCACAAGGGCGGTGGCCATAATAGTCAGGCTTCCCCTTTCTTCTACTTTTCGGGCCGAACCAAAAAACTTTTTGGGTTTGTTAAGTGCGTTGGCATCAATTCCACCTGATAAAACTTTACCGGAAGGAGGGATGATCGCATTATGAGCTCTGGCAAGACGGGTTATGCTGTCCAGCAGAATGATGACATCTTTTTTAGTCTCTACCAGTCTTTTGGCCTTTTCTAGAACGATATTGGATACTTGAGCATTTCTCTGAGGAGGCTCATCAAACGTAGAAGCGACGACCTCTCCGTTAATGCTTCTCTGAAAGTCTGTGACTTCTTCAGGTCTTTCTGCCACCAGAAGAACAATGAGAATGACTTCGGGATGATTTTTTTCAATGGATTGAGCAATCGTCTTGAGAAGCGTGGTCTTGCCTGCCCTGGGTGGGGAGACAATGAGACCTCTCTGTCCTTTTCCAATGGGAGTGAGAAGGTCCATGATTCGGGCGTTTAAGTTCTTGGGATGTCCGTCTTCAAGGTTGAATTTCTCATAGGGATATAAAGGGGTCAAGTTGTCAAAATGAATATTTCTGCGGGATTCGATGATTTCTTCAGGATGTTTGAAGTTTATTGCTTCGATTTTTATCAGCGCAAAGTACTTTTCTGCATTTTTTGGGGGCCGGACTACTCCGGATATGGTATCTCCGGTTCTAAGTTTGAATTTTCTGATCTGTGAAGGAGAGACATAAATGTCTTCCTGGCTTGGGAGATAGCTGAATTCCGGAGCTCTGAGAAAACCAAAACCATCATTGAGACACTCCAGTACCCCTTCTGAGAACAAGAGCCCGTTTTTCTTTGCCTGTGCTTCCAGTATCTTGAAGATCAGGGTCTGTTTTCTTGACTTTTTGATTTCATCCTCGTTGAGTTTTAAATCAGCTGCAATAGAACTGAGTCGATCTTTTTTCAATTTTTCTAGTTCAGCAATACTGTACTCTTTCATTTTTTTTACCTCTTAAATTGTTTTTTGATATATGAAATCGCTCTAAATGAAATTTAGATCAATGGGTTACAGATGAATCCTGTGATTCTTTATTTTTATTTTCTTCATTGACGTCCGATTTTAAGGGAACGTTGTTTTTGCCTTCTTTATCAAAAGAAAACTCTTTTGTCAGAGCAATCTTTAAGACTTCATCCATGGTTTCAACAAAATGAACCTTCATGGCATTTTTTATTTTCTTAGGAATGTCTTTCAAATCGCACATGTTGTCTAGGGGCAGAACAGCTTCTTTAATTCCTTCTCTGTGTGCGGCAAGAAGTTTTTCTTTGATGCCTCCCACTGGAAGAACTTTTCCTTTTAATGTTAACTCTCCGCTCATGGCTACTTTTTTACTCACAGGAATATTGGAGAGAAGAGAAATGATAGAGGTAGCTAAGGTGATTCCGGCAGAGGGACCTTCTTTGGGGGTGGAAGCTTCAGGAACATGGATGTGGACATCAAACTTCTTGTGCAGGTCTCTGGCGATGTTTAATTCATACATCTTTCCTTTGACATAGCTAAAGGCTGCCTGAGCAGATTCCTGCATGATTTCTCCAAGCTGTCCGGTATAAGTGAAATTTCCTTTTCCATGAACCTTAGTGACTTCAAAGGTTAAAAGTTCTCCTCCGAATTCTGTCCAAGCCATCCCAATGGCTACTCCAACTTCATCCTTTTTATCAATTTCAGAACGCCTGAATTTGGGTATCCCTAAGTATTTTTCCAGTTTTTTGGGCGGGATATACTCTGTATAGTCTTTACCTTTTGTCACTACTTTTTTCACTACTTTTCTGCAGATGGAGGTCAGCTCCCGCTCCAGGTTTCTGACACCCGCTTCTCTTGTGTAGTCAGTTATGAGTTTTTTTAGAGTGGTATCGGAAATCTTTATGTTTGATTTTTTCAGTCCGTGAGATTTCAACTGCTTGGGCAGTAAAAATTTCTTTCCGATCTGCAGTTTTTCTTCTTCAGTGTATCCTGGAATGCGGATAATTTCCATTCGGTCGATCAAGGGATTGGGTATGGTTTTGAGCACATTGGCAGTGACAATAAACATAACCTGAGAGAGGTCAAATTCTGTGTCAATATAGTGATCTAAGAAAGTGCTGTTTTGTTCAGGGTCAAGAACTTCCATAAGAGCTGAAGATGGATCTCCTCTGAAATCAACGCTCATCTTATCGACTTCATCGAGAAGAAAGACCGGATTCTTGGTTCCTGCTTTTCGAATCATCTGGATCATTCGGCCTGGATAAGCTCCTATGTAGGTCCTTCGGTGTCCTCTTACTTCTGCCTCATCTCTGACTCCTCCCAAGGACAATCTGACAAACTTACGCCCTGTGGCTCTGGCAATGGATTGTCCCAGAGAGCTTTTTCCTACTCCCGGAGGTCCTACCAATCCAAGGATGACTCCCTTGGGGTTTTTAACCAGCTGTCGAAGAGAAAGGTATTCCAGAATTCTCTCTTTGACTTTTTCCAAACCATGATGGTCTTCGTTTAGTATTTTCTCTGCTTCTTTGATGTCTCTTTTTTCTCTGGATTTCTTATTCCAGGGAAGTGAGGTGATCCACTCAAGATAATTGCGGCTTACCGTAGCTTCTGCTGACATAGGGGGCATCACTTCCAACCGTTCGATTTCTTCAATAGCTTTTTCCTCAGCAGCTTTGGGCATTTTTGCTTTCTCAACCTTGTTTTTTAATTCCTCGATTTCATTGGCTTTTCTGTCTTTCTTTTTACTCATACTGGTGGTAAATATTTTTTGTCCGGTGTCCGGGAATGGTCTCTTTTTTTTGTCGGAAGATTTTCCGTCTTTTCTTAGCTTTGAATGGATTTTAAGTATTTCACTTTCTATAACAAAGTTTAAACGCCTTATTCGTTCAAGAGGATTAATGGTCTCTAATAAATTCTGCTTCTCATCTATATTGATGTGCAGATGAGACGCGATGATGTCGGAGATTCTCTCCGGAGTGTTTTCTCTCAAGGCAGGGATTATGGAATCAAAATTGGAATGTTTGGTTAATTTTAAATAGTCTTCAAACAGACTGAGCACTCTTTTTAATGATTCGTTGAGTGAGTGGTCATCGCTGACTTTTGTCTGTTTGATTTCCTTTGCTAACACTTCATAATAAGGATAAGATTTGATGTATTCAATAATCCGAGACCTTTTCTTTCCTTCCACAATGACTTTGAGATTTTTATCATCGATTTTAACCACACGAATGATTTTGGCTATGACTCCAAAGGTATAGATGTCCTTAGGCTGAGGGTTATTCTGAGAAGCATCCATTTGAGTGGATAGGAAAAGTATCTTTTCATCAGAGGAAGCTTTTTCTAAAGCTTCTATGGAGGAGCTTCGCCCAATGATAAACGGCACCAGTGTGGATGGAAACACCACCAAATCTCTCAGTGGTATCAATGGTATCTTTTTTAATTCTTTTTGTTTTTGATTTTTATGCATGGTTATACCCCGACGGCATTTTTGAACTGGTCATATTCCATAAGATTATTTTCGACCATTTTTTTGGTCACTTTGATTTGTTCTGGCTTTTTTTGGGACGGCAAATGAAACATAATGTCCAGCATCAGCTCTTCTATGATACTCCTGAGTCCCCTAGCCCCCATTTTTCTTTCCAGAGATTTCTGGGCCACTGCTTCTAAAGCACCTCTGGAGAATTTGAGCTTGACGTCTTCCATTTCAAATAATTTCTGATACTGCTTTTGGATGGCATTTTTAGGTTTGGTAAGGATATTGACCAGGTCTTCTTCTGTTAGGTCAGAGAAAACTGAGACAATAGGGATTCTTCCTACAAGCTCTGGAATCAATCCGAATTTAATAAGGTCTTGGGGAATCACATTATCAAGGATTTCTTTCTGCTTTTGAGGTGAGCTTTCTTCAGGATCACTTTTGAACCCAACAGAGGATTTTCCTTTTCTTTCACGAATGATTTCATCCAGTCCATTAAAAGTGCCTCCCATAATAAACAGTATATCCGTTGTGTCTATGGGAATGTATTTCTGTTGGGGATGTTTTCTTCCCCCTTGGGGAGGAACATTGGCTACGGTCCCTTCGATTATTTTGAGAAGAGCCTGCTGCACTCCTTCTCCTGAAACATCCCTAGTTATGGATGGGCTGTCTGTTTTTCTCCCTATTTTATCTATTTCATCGATATAAACGATTCCTTTTTTTGTTTTTTCTATGTCCCCCCCAGCAGAATGAAAAAGCTTGAGTATTATGTTTTCCACATCTTCTCCCACATAACCTGCTTCAGTGAGAGTGGTGGCGTCTGTGATAGCAAAAGGGACCGAGAGAATTTTGGCCAAAGATTGAGCCATTAAAGTTTTTCCTGTACCTGTTGGTCCTATCAACAGTATATTGCTCTTTAGTATTTCTACATCATCTTGGTGGAATCTGGAATTGATCCGTTTGTAATGGTTGTAGACAGCCACCGCGATTTTCTTTTTTGCATCGTCCTGGCTGATAATGTACTGATCCAGAGAGGCTTTTAACTCAGAAGGAGTGAGAAATTTATAGGGTTTCTCTTTTTTCTCTTTCTTTTGTTTTTCTGCAAATATAATGGAATGGGCCACCTGGACGCAGTTATCACATATGTAAACACCATCTGGACCAGCAATGAGTTTATTGACCAGTCCCTGATGTCGATTGCAGAAGTTGCATCGAGCTAATTTTTTCTTGTCTTCATTCATGTCAATGTTTTTTTTTCAATTGAAAAAAATGGGGGCCATTATTTATTTTTTTGCTTCTTTGAAGAAATGATACTGTCAATAATCCCGTATTCTTTTGCTTGTTCTGGGGCCATTATAAAATCTCTTTCTATATCTTCCTCGATCTTTTTTTTGGATTGACCGGTGTGCTTCAAGAGAATTTGATTTATGGTCTCCCTCATGCGAAGTATTTCCTTTGCTTGAATAGCAATGTCTGTAGCCTGCCCTTTAAACCCTCCAAACGGCTGGTGGATAATGATGCGAGAATTGGGGAGAGAAAACCGCTTGCTTTTGCTTCCGGCTGCCAGCAGAACAGCGGCCATACTGGAAGCCTGGCCTACGCATATAGTTGATATTTCTGAATTGATATACTGCATGGTGTCATAAATCCCTAATCCAGCGGTAATGTTTCCTCCAGGGGAATTGATATAAACTGAGATATCCCTGTTGGTATCTTTAGCCTCCAAAAAAAGGAGCTGAGCAATAACTGAGTTTGCCACTTCATCGTTTATCTCAGACCCTATGAATATTATATTGTCTTTAAGCAGCCGAGAGTAGATATCGTAAGCACGTTCGTTTTTGCCTTCCTTATCTACGATAAAGGGGATTTGTATCATTAGGAATGTTACTCCTCTATTTTAGCATTATCGACTAAAAAGTCAATAGTCTTACTTAGAAGCATGTTTTGTTTCAAATTTTCATCTCTTCCTTCTTGTCTCATGTATTCTTTGATTTTTACCAAAGGAATATTATTGGATTCAGCCAGTGATTTGTACTCTTCTTCCATTTCTTCATCAGAGACTTTTATATTTTCTTTTTCTGCTATTTTGTTCAGAATCAAGTGGTTTTTTATCGTGTTTCTTGCTTTTTCCTGAGCTTCTTTATTTATTTTTTCCATTTCTTCTTGGCTCAGATTTTGCTGGCCCTGGGGTCGGGAAGACAGGATTCTTTGAATATAGGATCTTGCTTCCTGCTGGACTATGGTTTCAGGAAGGTCAAAGTCAACGTTATCGGATATTTTTTTCATGATTTTTTCTGTAACACTCTTTTTGGAGAAATTCTTTTTTGCTGAAAGCAGTTCTTTTTCTATTTCTTTTTTTAGAGAGTTGAGGTCTTTGAATTCTCCGAAATCTTTAGCGAATTCATCGTTTAATTCTGGTAAGGACTTTTCTTTGATTGAGAGAACTTTTAGAGTATATTTAATATTTTTTCCAGCCAGCCTTTTGTTTTTATGGTCTTTTTTATAGCTGACCTTGAAATCTTTTTGTTCACCTTGTTTCATCCCAATCAAAGCTTCATTCAATGATTTTTCATTTTCGGGATGACCTACCAGGACAATTGTTTTTTCAGTGGGAAGCATTTTTTTTGAATTCACATCCATGCCTTTAATCTCAGCGTAAACATAATCGTCTTTAGCCGCTCCCCTTCCTTTTACTGGGTTGAATTTTGCCGATTTTTCCCGCAGGTCTTCCAGAGATTTATCCACGTCTTTTGGCATGACATCGGTTTTTTCTTTTTTAACTTTGATATTTTTGTACTTGGGAAGGGAAAATTCCGGCCATACTTCAAACTGAAATTTCAAACTCAAAGGTTTCCCTTCTTGATAGTCAATGTCTGTAATAACAGGGGTTGATATGGGAGATAGATTGTTTTCTGAAAGAGCATCTTTTATGGCAGCAGGAGCTAGATTGTTTATGATGGCATTTTTTATTTCACCTTCATACATTTGTTTAACCAGTTTCATAGGAGCTTTTCCTCTGCGAAATCCTTTGATTTTAGCCTGGCCCGCAAAACGGTCCAAAGCCTTTTTGTATTCTTGGTTTACTTTTTCAGCTGAAGTGGTCACTTCCATTTCTCTTTTGCAGTCATTTAATTTTTTCATTTTTTAAGTTCTCTGCTTATTTGAATTGACTTTTCTGTTGTTGAGCAAATGGGCAGAGCGGGACTCGAACCCGCACTCCTTTATCAGGAACTAGGTCCTAAGCCTAGCGCGTATGCCAATTTCGCCACCTGCCCTGTTACCTGTTAATTTTCTTTAACTTAAGGTATCAAAGAGGATAAAATACTGTTTGGTTGATTGAATTTGATACTGTTTTTTACCATAGAAATTTGTTTTTGTCAATTTGGCCGCTTTTCCTTTTAACTCTACTATTCAAGCGTAGATTGTTCACATCAATTTAAAGTTAAACAATCAAAAAAGCTGAATTTTAGACTCAAACTCCAGTTATCTAAAGAATTTTAAGAGTCTTTTTGCCATTTCAGGGTTGATTTCTTTCAGCTGCAGGTAGACTTCTCTTGCGTTGGCATTATCTCGCAGGTTTAAATAGGCTATTCCCAGGTTGTAATAAGCTTGGGCGTTTTTGGGTTCCAGTTCTATTGTTTTTCTGAGGGGTTCAATGGCTGACCTCCATCTTTTCATTTTCAGATAGTTCACTGCGATAGAAAGCCAGGCATCTGCATTGTTGGGCTGTTTGTCCACCAGCTTTCTTAACACTTCAATTGAATTTGAGTATTGATTTATTTGAGAATAGCAGACGGCAAGGTTCATGTAGGCATATTCCATATCCGGATTGAGTTCAATGGCTTTTTTGAAAATAGGAATGGCCTCACTGTATTGATCTTGTCTCATATACATATAACCGACATTATAATGAGCATCTGCACTCTCAGGTTCGAGTTCGATCAATTTTTCTGCAGATTCAATAGCTTTATTGGGCATGTTTGCCTCATCATACATCTTGATCATCATATTGAAGTAAAGATTAGCATCTTTGGGGTTGTTTTCAGCAAGATTGGTGTATATTGAGGCGGCATCGTCGTATCCTCCGATTTTCTTGTAGGTGTCCGCAAGTCTGTATTTTAAGTTGTTATTCTCTGGATTGTTTTTCACGGCTTGTTCCAAAGATTCAGCAGCTCCTTCATATTGTTCAGATTCTAACTGGGAAATGCCTAAGCGCAGGTAAGTATCCTTTAAATCCTGGGGATTGGAATCTATGAATTTTTTATAGTTTTCAGCTGCTTTCTCATAATTTTCCAATTCTTCATAGGCGCGTCCGATATTGTAATAAGCATCTGCATTCTCGGGATTCATTTCAATGGCTTTTTCTAGAGCTGGAATGGCTTCTTTCCATTTTCTCATGTCAATATAAACAGTTCCCATTTTGAGATAAATGTCCGCTGATTCAGGATTTATCTTGAGAATGTCTTCATAGGTAGAGATAGCTGAAGAGTAAGCTCTTCCCTTGGTGAAAACTTCAGCCAGAACTATCTTTGTCTCAACATCGTCCGGATCTTTTTCCACCACTTTTTTTAGGTTGTTTTCAGCTATGTACATATTATTGACAGCGGCAAAGGAATGTCCTGTAAAATAAGCTCCTTCCAGGGTTGAAAAATAGTCTTTAGGTTCTACTTTTTTTATTTTTTCTGAAGAAGAGTTCATGTTCACTCTGTCTAAAACAGAGATGGGGACAATGACTTTGACGGAAGAACTTTCCGGATAAAAGATTAATCCTATGACTTTGCCGTTTTCATCAAACACAGGCCCTCCGCTGGCCTCATCTTCAGCGGAAATGCTTACGTCTGCCACTTTTATATTGGTTATGGATTCAGCAATGTTGATTATCTCTCCAGGATAGGCTCTGATCTGACCCAGCTGATTGGCTCCTATTAAAAAGACCCTCTCTCCAAATTCAACTGAATTAAAGTCTCCGAGGGACAGAACAGGAGGTTTTTTATTAATTTCCAATAGAGCGATGTTAGCTTCCTTATCATAATCAATAATTCCTTTAATTTTAATGTTTTTGCCATCAATGGCCGTGCCTTCAACAGAGCTAGCTTGGCTTACCAGATGATAATTAGTAGCAATAACCTTTTCTCCTACAGCAAATCCTGTTCCGTTATAAAGGACTCTGTCATCTTCTCCGATTGATTTGAGAGCAATAACACTTTCTTTGTATTTATTGAAGATCTTTAAGGCTTGTTCTTCTTTATCCTCTTCAGTTTGCTGAGAAATAATAAATAAGGGAGCTAAAAGAAGAATCATGCTCAAAACAATAAAAAATCTTTTTTTATTCATGTTGCCTCCTTATTGATAAATCCTCTGATCTTAAATAATTTTTTAATATTAATGCATGTTTGTGATGACAAACCGCACAAATAAATTTACACTTTAAGGGGAGTTCTGTCAAATATTTCCTTATTAT
>CAYULB010000045.1:0-17223 GCA_964445575.1 uncultured Eubacteriales bacterium | reverse complement strand
TAAATCGGATCTTTTTAAACAGATGGAAAAAAAGGGTTGTCTCTGTGAGTTACATTTTAAGGAGCTGGGCGTTTACTGCCACTATCACAGTGCTTAGACTCATGAGAACAGCTCCTACGGCCGGAGAAAGCAGAATGCCCAAGGGAAACAGGACTCCTGCTGCCAGCGGAATAGATACAGCATTGTATCCTGTTGCCCAGAGCAGGTTTTGATACATTTTGGAATAGGTTTTTTTTGAAAGGGCGATGATATCCGCTACATTTCTAGGGTCGTTTTTAACCAGGACAATATCTGCAGATTCTATAGCCACATCAGTCCCGGCTCCTATGGCCACTCCCACATCAGCCTGAACAAGAGCCGGAGCATCATTAACTCCATCGCCCACCATGGCCACAATATCTTGTTTTTGAACCTGTTTGATTTTTTCTGCTTTTTCATGAGGAAGGATTTCAGCGAAATAGTCATCCAAGCCCAATTCTTCAGAAACCCATCGGGCTACATACTGATTGTCTCCGGTCATCATGAGGCATCTGATCCCCATCTCCTTGAGACGGCTCACAGCTTCTTTGGATTCGTCTCTGATGAGATCTGCAAGGGCTAATGCTCCCAGTAAGGTTTCTCCCTCCAAAAGAAAAACAATGGTTTTCCCTTGTTTTTGAATTTCTTGGACCTGGTCGTTTTTTATCTTTATTTTTTTCTCACCCAAATAGGCTTTACCGACAATTTTAAATTGTTTCCCTTTAACAGTACCCTCAACCCCTTTACCGGTTATGGATTTAAAGCTTTCAACTTGATTGAGGTCAAGACCTTTTTCTCTGCTGCTTGTTACAATTCCCCTGGCTATAGGATGTTCTGAGTTTGATTCAAGAGAGGCTGCTGTTATTAGGATTTCATTTTCCTTTATATCAGAAAGGGGAATGATATCAGTGACTCCAAACTTTCCTTTGGTCAAAGTTCCCGTTTTATCAAAAACCACTGCCTGTAGTTTTCTGGCTTTTTCAAAAGCCTGCCTTTTACGAATAAGCAGTCCGGATTTGGCTCCTAAAGACGCTGAGACCGCCACTACCAAGGGGATGGCCAGCCCTAATGCATGGGGACAGGTGATCACCATAACGGTAACAGAACGCTCTAATGAAAAAACAAAATCTTTTCCATAATAAAGCCAGGCACCTAAGGTAATCCCTCCTGCACTCAGAGCGATCACAGTAAGGATAAAGGCAGCTTTATCTGCAAGATTCTGGGTTTTTGATTTGCTCTTTTGAGATTTTCTCACCAATTCGATGACCTGGCTGAGATAGCTTTTTTTCCCGGTCTTGCTTACCTTGACTTTGATGGAACCCTCTCCATTTATAGAGCCCCCAATGACTTCATCTTTTTCTTTTTTTAAAACGGGTTTGGATTCACCGGTCAGCATGGACTGGTTGATGCTGGTTTCGCCTTCTAAAACCACTCCATCTACAGGGATTTTTTCACCGGGTTTGACCAAAACAACATCACCCACTGAGAGCTCTTTGACTTTAACATCCCAGATATTTGAATCCTTGACCAGATGAGCATCAGAAGGCATTATTTTAATCAGCTTTTCAAGAGCTTTGGAAGCTCCCATGATTGAGCGCATTTCAATCCAGTGTCCCAGAAGCATGATATCGATAAGAGTAGCCAGTTCCCAGAAAAAGAATTTTCCCTTAAGACCAAACACTACCGATGAACTATATCCATAAGCCACGGTTATGGCTACCGATATTAAAGTCATCATCCCGGGTTTTGTTTTGAGTTCATTGAGGAATCCTTTGAGAAAGGGATAGCCTCCGTAAAAGTAGACAGCCGTGGAAACAAGGAAGAGAACATAGTTGGATCCAGTGAATTCCAGAGAGAAGCCCAGAAAGTCTTGAATGAGGGGCGATAAGGCCAGGATAGGAAGAGTGAGAAGGATTGAAATGATGAATCTTTTCTTGAAGTCCCGGAGCATATGAGCGTGATGACCTTCATGGTTCATCTTCATGATGATTTCCTTCTATTTGATTTTTTTGATAGCAACTTTGTATTTGAGCCAGTCTCCTTTATTTCGATTGATGACTTTTCCGTCTTCAAGAGGAATTTTTTCTGAAGAAAGGCTGGAGAAAAATTCTGAGGATCTGAAGGTCCTTTCATACACAGTTTCTCCCAGCTTTCCTAAACTGCGGGGCACACAGGTGACGCATTTTGTAGGCACATGCTGGGGCCATTTGAGCTGAACAGTGTTTCCTGAGACGTTTCCATCAATTTTCTCACCAGCAAAATCAATGTATTGACTTCCTTCACAGTCTCTTTCGCTGCATCTGTAGAGGTCATCATGTTCGAAAACAAGAGAGTCGTTTAAGATTGAGGAGAAGACAAATCCATCATAATAGCTGCGGGAAGCCCCTTTCCCCAAAGTTGAAAACTCTGCGATAAGATTATAAGTAAATCTTGTGGAAATAGGGAGTTCTCCTCTTGTGGCTTTGAGGTGTGGATTATCAATATAAGGCTGTAAGTTATCGATTTCTTCTCCCTCCACCGCGATCCGCCAGCTTTCGATTCCATCTAAATAAAATGTTGTTTTCCCGGTGAATGCCTGGGGGGATGGATTTACCGGCATAGCCCCGTAATCGATCACTTTTTCAGCTCCGTCTTTAAGTTCGATTTCAAAGCTTCCGGGTGCCAGAGTATTAGGGTCAAAATCCTGCACGTGATCTTTTTTTTCTGTGCCCATCGGAGGAGGATAATGGATGGTCATGATTCCTTTACAGGGAATCTGTCCGTGCTCAAACCAAAAATTCAGATACTGACCTTTTTTCTTTCCCTTAACCATAAAGTTACCCTGCCCTTTAAGAGGGCTTATGGAAACAGCTGGATTGGGAGGGTAAGTGAAGGTTATGGTGACATTTATTTCCCCAGTTCCTGAAAAGGTACCATCTTTTTTCGGGGTTAAGTAAGCGTATCCTTCAGATTTTATCTCGACTCCTGCAGTGCCGTAGGCTCCGGTTCCTTGATAGGAAATGGCTGAGCGGAAGCTCAACAGCATTTTTTGTTCAGTCTGGGCAGATGTTTCCGGTGTTTGCAATAAGGAGAAATAAGATAGAATTAGAAGAAACAAAAAGATATTTAAGAACACAGGGGATTTTTGTAATAGTGAGATTTTCATGTTTTCCTTATCCCCTTAAAATGGATTTAAACATTAATGTTAAGGGATAATTACCACACCCCACTATGGCTGTCAATAAAAAACCATCCTTTCTCATCCAAAGTGAAATGCTGGAATGCAGGATAGTGTTTGGGAAAAACAATTCTGATTTTAAATTGACCCTTCCTGTTTTATTCTGCGAAATCTTGATTTTCTGGTTTAAAATAAATTGGTTTTTCCTTTTGGGATTTTAATCTGTGCTGGATTTGAAGAGCCAGCTGATTTTTTGGTACCAGGAATTGACTTTACGTATGAGCAAACCCAGGGGCTGATTCTTTAATTTTATGGCATTGAACCGGCACACTTCATGACAGCACATGCAGTGAATGCATCTGTTTTTTTCAATCCAAGCTTTTTCATCATCTTTTCGAGCAGCGCCCGCAGGGCAGATATCAACGCATTCCATGCATCCTGTACAGTTTTTTGGGATGACTTCAGGGATGTAGGTCAATTGATTTTGAAAATAGGAGTGAAGAATTTGGGGAATCCTCCTTTGGATAAGCCCGACCGCTACAGCTGAGTGTTTGAAATCATCCATCTTGACTTCAGAGATTTTTTCTCCCAAGATTTTTATTTTACTGAGATTTCCCACCCCTAATCCTATTTGGTCAGCAAAGTAAGTTGTGTAAACATCAAAGGGATTAATTCCAATAATTTTTGAGGCCACTGCATCCAGAGCGATTCCGTCTGTGCTTGCAATGATGACATTGGTTTTCCTTGGGTTTCCTGCGGAGGGTCCTTCCCCTTCCATAGAAATGATTCCATCCATAATGTTGAGGTCAGGAGGTCTGCAGGAATAAATGTCCGCCAGCATTTCGCTGAACTCGCTGGGGAGTGAAAATTGCTTATGGTATTTGAGCCTGAGCCCATAGGGAATGACTCCATACATATTTTTTAGAGCCCCAGTGAATATGGTGAAAGAATGAGTCTTAAGTTTGGGTAGGTTGATCACATAATCTGATTCCAGGACAGGTGGAGAGATATAGACACTTTTAAGCCTTTTTCCATGGCATTTGATTTTTTGGAATCCCATTTCTTTGAGATTGATCAATCTGACTTCCAGTTCATCACAGATTTTTCTGTATCCTGATGTATAAAATCCATCTTTATCTTTGTACTGAATGTCATCTCCAATGGTTATGCGGCAGTTGAGAGACTTCAGCATTTTTAAAATTTCCCGGGTAAAAGCCGGGTGGGTGACAATGGCTTTTTCGGGTGGGGAAGGAGGTGAGAGATGGTTTATCTTAACAAAGACTCGGCTTTGGGGACTGATAATGCTTTCCAGTCCCCCCAAAAGGTCCAGGGCTTTTCTCAATCCTCTGCGAATTATTTCTGGTTGATAACTCCTGGCCTTTATAAGGGAAACATCTGCTTCTTTTTTATTGATTTGATGGCTGTATATCATTTCAATAAATCATACTGGGGCATAGGTTTTATTAGGGATTTAGTGGAAAGTACTTTTCCCCCAATATGGAGGGTAATCACATATTCTCCTGGCTCTACTAGAGAGCTTTGGGAGGAAGGAATGCCTTTAGCTTCATTTTCTGTGGGCTCTGCTCTCATGTCCCATATCACCTTATTAATACCCCTGTCAGCCTTCCCCTTAAGTTCCCTGATTTTATTCCCGTAAGTGTCTGATACCCTAATAACAGCTTCTTCCTGAACAGCCTTTCTAAGATAATAATAAATTTTTACTCCCAGTGGTTCATTTGGGGCTGTGAACTGCTTTTGCCCGTAGATCTTCCCCCGTGAAATATAATTCCATTGGATTTCATCTTGGACTTGAAAAAGATGAACATCCTTTTTTAAAAGTTCAGGGCTCATTTCCTGGAGAGGGGAGATATCAGTGACGTATATTCCGCGTCCGTGAGTGGCAACAACCAGCTCGTTTTCCCTCGGGTGTATGACCAGGTCATGCATAGAATTGGTAGGCATGTTGTTTTTCATACAGGTCCAGTTTTTTCCTCCGTCTATGGTGACATAAACAGCAAAATCTTTTCCCACAAATAAAAGGTTAGGGTTTCTGTGGTCTTCCACAATCACATAGATGATTCCTTCGGGGAGGTTTCCATTTATAGAAGTCCAGGTTTTTCCGAAGTCATTGGTCCGGAATACAAAGGGTTTGAAGTCATCCCTTTGAAAACCTGTCTTGACCACATAAGCGCATCCAGGATCAAAATGGGAAGCAAAGACCCGGCTCACATAGTACTCTTCAGGAGCTCCTGCCTCAGCAAGTTGGGGAGTCACATCACTCCAATGGCCCCCGTGATTTTTAGTGACCTGAACTTTTCCGTCATCAGTCCCCACCCAGATAACACCGGTCTGCTCAGGAGATTCTGAGAGGGTGGTGAGGGTACAGAATTCAATATTTCCCTGGAGCTTAACAGGGTCATGGGTGGTCAAATCAGGACTGATTTCCTGCCAGGTGTCACCTCTATCCAGTGACCTTAGGAGCATTTGAGCTCCCATGTAGATGATGCGGGGATTGTGAGGAGAAATGTGGATGGGAGTAGTCCAGTGAAATCTGTATTCAGGTTTTCCTGGTTCAGCCTGGGGTTTGATCCGGACTCTTTGGCCCGATTTCTGGTCCACACGCTGGGCAGAACCCAGCTGATATTCATTGTAAAGCCAGCGGGTGTTTTCAGGGTCAACTTGGTTGTACATTCCATCTCCTCCCCCAACCGACTGCCAATCATCTCTGTTGATCTCTCCATAAATGCTCTGACTAGGGATTTTTAGAGATCCGTTATCCTGCGTACCACCGTATATGTTATAGGGCTGCTCCCTATCTACTCCCGCGGCATAATACTGAGCGAGAGGAAGATTCTCAAAAACATCCCAGGTTTTTCCCCGGTCAAAAGATACAGCCAGGCCTCCATCGTTTCCCAGCCATATGTGATGAGAATTGTCAGGATTAATCCACATAGCATGGTGGTCAACGTGGACATTTTCGGCCAGATTCTTTATTCCCTCTTTTCCCCAGGTTTTGCCTCCATCCTCAGAGCGGAGCAGAGGAGTACTGGGGAGGTAAACGACCTGGTCATCATTGGGGTCTATGTAGATGACTCCATACCATTTTCCTCCCCAAAGAGTCAGGTCATCCGGACTCATTTTTTCCCAGGTTTCTCCTCCATCCTCAGAGCGGTAGACCTCACGTCCGATTTTGCGTTTTTCAGGCTCTCGTCCCTGTTTTATATCTTTCTCTGCCTCTTCTTTGGTGGGAGCCCGGAGATTGTTGTTTTCTATGGAAGCGTACAGAATGTTGGGATTTTGAGGATAAACAGCAATGCCGATGCGGCCAATTTCTCCAGAAGGAAGGCCTTTTTCAAGTTTTTTCCAGTTTTCACCCCCGTCTGTGCTTTTATAGATGCTGCTGAGAGGACCGCTTTCATCAAAATTCCAAGGAATTCTGCTTTTGTCATAGGTAGCTGCATAAACAATATCCGGGTCTTTCGGATCCAGGACTACATCCACTACTCCCACTTTGTCACTGATAAAAAGGGATTTTTCCCATGCTATGCCTCCATCTGTAGTTTTATAGAGGCCCCTTTCTGGATTAGAAGAGAAGTGATAACCTACGGCTGCTGCATATACCGTCTGTGGATTTTGAGGATGAACAGCTATCCTTCCGATGTGACCGGTATTTTTTAATCCCATATGTTCCCATGTTATGCCTCCGTCCTCAGATTTATACACTCCGTCTCCCAACAGGGAGATTCTTCCCGAAGCTGGGGTGCCCGTTCCTACCCAAAGAATATCCGGATGAGATAGCGACACAGCCATATCCCCTGTAGCTATGGTGTTTTGGTGGTCAAAAACAGGTTCAAAAGTAGTGCCGTGGTTTGTGGTTTTCCAGATTCCTCCGCTGGCTGTAACAATAAAAAAAGTGAATTCTTGTTGGGGGTGGGCAAGGATCCTGAGGATCCGGCCTCCCTGTCTGGCGGGACCTAAAGATCTGTACTTAAATACTGACAAGAGGTCTTGATTGAAAAGATCTCTTTGAGCAAAAGCAGGCCAAGCCATTGATAAAATAAGAAAATAGAGAGTCAAAATTCTTTTTATGTTCATGTGTTCTCCTTTATTAGAATCTAACTCCACTGATCAATAAAAACGAGTTCCTTTTCAAACCTTGTTTTTCGCCTTGATAGGTATAGAAAAATTGGATTCTTATATTTTTGATAACAAAGAAGTTAAAACCAGCGAGAAACAGTTGTGTCTGAGTGGACCATAGGTCGTCGAGAGTCATGATTTCGAATGGGCGCGAGCCTATTCCGTATCCTAAGAATACATAATTATCCATTGAGAAATAACGTCTTATATTTAAAATCCATGACAAAGAATTTTCCTTTTCTTCAGGGGTGTAATACATCCTTAACCATGAGTAATACTGATTCCAATAGTATCCGAGAGAACCGGTATAAACAGACACGGGATTCTTTTTAAAGTTCATTCTTCTATAGCCAAGTGAAACTTCAGCAGAAGAGAGAAAAACCTGATATATTTCAACGAAATAAGAAGACGAAGGATAGTGGACAGCTTTTGGGGAAAAAGAGTAATAAAAATGGCCGTAGGAGTTTTTCCAAAGTCTGGGATAGAGTTCAAATTTGTATTGATGGTCTTCAGTGTCAAATCTTTTTGTTTGGTCTATCCATAACAGCATAGATGTTTGAATTTTTTGAATATTCAAATAGAGTGTGAATTGATTTCCGATATAATCTTTTCTGCTGTCATTGAAGCTCTGGATATTATGATGATATCTGAATTCAAATCTATCTTTGAATTTGGGATGGATGTTTCTCAGAGTTTGGAGGTAATCTTCATCGTCGGGAGAAATAGCAGCGGCTTTTGTCAGGTATTTTTTTGCTTTGGCATAATTTCCCATGTTTCTGTATAAAATTCCTAATTGATGGTACAGGTCTGCTCTTTCTGATGATTCGTCCAGTAATTTAAGATAGATATTTTCTGCTTCTTTGAGGTTCCCTTGCCAATGAGCCGTATCAGCCAGGCCCATTAGGGCTTCCTTATTTTTTGGGTCCTGTGACAATATGTGTTTAAAGCCTTTTTTTGCTTCAGAATAGAATCCCTGCCAGGCATGAAGCCTTGCTTTGAGCAAAAGAACATCGATATTTTCTGGATGACATTTGAGGATTTCTTTTATTATTTGGTCTGCTTCGTGCCATTGGCCGGAAAAAGCATAAGCTCGGGCAAGGATGAATTGAAATTCATAGTCATCTGGATTTTTTTCAAGTTCGATAAGACATATTTTGATGGCTCTTGAAAAATTTTCGGCTTCTAACGCTTGAAGAGCTTCTTCCTTTTTTTCCACTTGAGCGGAAAGCTGTGTTTGAAGCAGAAATCCCAAAAGATAAAATATTAAAGAGGCAAAAAGTAGTTTTTTCCGCATTAACTCTTCCTGTTAAAGCCTTTCTTCTTGATGTCTCCCCAACTTGTTTTCCTTTTGACAAAATCAAAAAAGGCTTTAGTTCTGACCAGAGATAAAAATTGTCTGTAAATGAAATTTTCCGCGATGCTGGCAAATGTGATTATAAAAATGTCTTTTAATTTTGGATAACGCTGTCGGGAAAATTCTTCTAACAGTAAAGTCATCATAGAAAGGATTATACCTAAAATGACTGCAGCAATAAAAAAAAGCAGAGCAAAAGGGTAGTTGACTTTTCCTGACAGCACAAAAACAGCAAAGAGAACATATCCGGAAAACTCTATCAGTGGGCCGATCATTTCAAAAATAACATAGAACGGGACCGCCAGCATCCCGGTTATTCCATAGCGAGGATTCAAAAACATGGTTAGATTATAAGTGAGTGATTCGACAAGACCCCTGTGCCACCGGTTGCGCTGGTTGGATAATCCTTTAATTGTTTCGGGAACCTCAGTCCAGCATACAGGGTCAGGAATGAAACTTATTTTATGTGGTTTTTTCTTCTCATTAAGATGTTTTTTTATCCTTACAATCAGATCCATATCCTCTCCTACGGTATTGGTTCTATATCCTCCGCATTCTAAAACGACATCTTTTCTAAACAGACCGAAAGCACCAGAGATGATAAGAAGGCTTTTTATCATATTGAGTCCCAGCCGTCCACCTAAGAAAGCTCTGAGATATTCTATTATCTGGAAACGGGCTATCCAATTTTTTGGGATCCGAATGTTTTTTATTTGACCGGCTTTGACGTCGCATCCATTGCTGAGCCTCACTATCCCTCCTGCAGCGATAACCTTCTCAGGTTCTTCCATAAAGGGTTTAACTAGTTTTAGGAGAGATTCTTGTTCAAGGAGAGAGTCACTGTCAATAGCGCAGAAGAGCGGGTATCGGGCGATATTAAGACCCGCGTTTAAAGCATCGGCCTTTTTCCCTTGTTCTTTGTCTATGACTGTAATTTTAGAGTTTACTTTTGATATATAGATTTTCTTTATAGGCATTGTGTCAATAGATTTTCGGAACACTTTATGGCTCTCTACCAAATCAAAGGCAGAATTCAATTTTTCAAGTGTTGAGTCAGTTGAGCCGTCATTTATAACGATTATCTCAAACCGAGGGTATTTAATTGAAAGCAATGAGTTTACACTCTCAACGATTATGTTTTCCTCATTGTGTGCCGGGGCTAATATGGATATTGGTTTTATAAAAGGAAGATGGAACAGTTCTTTGAAATTTACATATGATGTGAGATTAGCATATCTGTAGATTCCGAAAAGAGAAAGCAGGATAAGAAGAAAATAGATGGAATTAATTGCAAAGAAGTATATGAGTATCAACGAAGAAGCTAGATTTAAAACGGTTATCAGCATTTTATTCTAAGGTTTTATTATGCAATAATACTTTCCTCCAGGACCATCTGAGCCATTTGTGCGGCATATTTGTCTTTTTTTTGGGAAGAAATTTGTTTCAGCCTTTCAATCCCCCTTTTCCCAAGTTGTAAAAGAGCAAAGCCTGCATTAAGCCGGCAGTACCAGTTAGAAGAATAAAGCGATTCTGTTAAAACATCCAACGCTGACTGACTTTGCAGCTTTCCCAGGCCTTTCAGTGCTTGAGCTTTCACTTCCCATGATTCATCTTGAGCGAGATTCATTAAAGTTTGTATAATTTCGGGGAGAGGGGTATTTAGATTCCCTAAAGCTCTGGCAGTGCTTGCTCTGATTTCCATTTCAGGATGATTTGAAAACATCAATAATTCTGGAAAGAGATTGGGGAGGGGGATTGCCCCTATTATTTCAATAAGAAGGTCTTTTTTTTTCAGAGAAAGCGGTTTTTTTAAATATTTTTTGATTAGGTTTTCAGACTTTTGCCCCAGGCTGAACATGACGTTCATGTACTCCTGAATATTTGGATCGGGATCTTTTGCAAAAGAGTCAAATATTTGAGAAAAAGCTTCTTCATTAGGCACTCTTGCTAGAGAGTCTATGGCAGCAAGTCTCACGGCTGGTTTGTCTTTTAGAAGCTTTATGATTTGGGGCGAGTCATAAGAACTGGAGAACATGATAAATATGCGTGTGGCGCGCAGTCGTTTTCTTATCCAGCAGGAATTGATGTCCTTGAGAGTTTTCTCTCTTAAAGCATGGTTGAAAATAATTTTCAGCTGTTTTCTTTGTTCGCCTGTTAGGGTTTCAATAAAATCAACCAGAACTGTGGCCAAGATATTGGGATAGGAGCTGTATCTGGAAGCGATCTGTTTGGCGGCTTCTTCTGTGCCAGAGGTAAAAGATTTTAAAACATTTTTTTCGATTGCATCCTTTATTTTTTTTGTTTTAACTTGTTTTTTCTGGAGAACAATCCGTCTTATCACTATAAATAAAAAAATTGAGACAGCAAAGGCACCCATAAATATAAGTCCGGCAGTTAGGATGATAAGCTGAAGATTCATTTATAATTATGAGGGCTCAGGATCTTTTTTATTTTTGAAATGAGCACTTGCGGAGAGAATGGTTTGGTTATATAGTCAGCCGCACCGTTTTCAAGACCCTTGAGCATATCAGACTCCCGGGAGAGGGAGCTCAATATAATCACGGGGATATCGGATGTGTCTTCCCTGTTTTTTATCTGCTTTAGAAATTGATATCCATCCATACCAGGCATCATGATATCTAGGAGAATCAAATCAGGATTTTCAGTTAATATTTTATTTAATCCATCTTCTGCATCTAAAGCAAGACTGACCTGGAAATCATTTTGTATAAGGAAATAACTTATTGATTTTAAGATGATGGCATCATCGTCTATTAGCAAAATGCAGCCAGCTTTTTTTGGGGATGTTTCTGTCTTCTTCTTTCTCTGTTCCTCTTGTGTTTTTATGGTGTGTTTTTCTGCCTCAGGCCAGGACAGGCTTTGCTCTTTAATTATTTTTTTTATTTGCTCTATGTTCTCTATTTCATTTTCGATATATGACTTTTTTCTTTTTGTATAGTCATTCTTTTCTTCTTTGTTGAGGGTTTCTACTGCTTTATTTAAAGTTTCGAGAGTTATATCAGCGAGTTTCAATATTTTCCTTTTGCTGTTGTTGACTCCCCATAAGAACTTCTTTAATTCTCTGTTGCTGTCGTCAATAGTTGGACTGGGATGATTGTTTTTATCAGACATCTGTGTATATATTTATATATTAATTATACTAAAGTGTTTTAGCAACCTCTATGGTCTGCTGGAGTTTTTCCCTTTTTTCTATAATATTATTATAACTTTTATAAAAATGAACAGCAAATCCACAAAGCTTGAAAAATGATTTAAAAGTTAGGTATAATTCTGCTTATGAATAAATTCAATACCCAACAGGTTCCTTTTTTTAAAAAATGGCTTATCGCGGTGAGACCATGGGCTCTGCCTGCGTCCACTATGCCCGTGATATTTGGAACTTCCCTTGCCGTGGTGATGGGAGGAGCTTCTTTTTAT
The DNA here is from genome assembly GCA_964445575.1 of uncultured Eubacteriales bacterium. Classification (GTDB taxonomy): domain Bacteria; phylum Acidobacteriota; class Aminicenantia; order Aminicenantales; family Aminicenantaceae; genus WJMT01. The sequence continues at coordinate 5,119 of CAYULB010000045.1, read as the reverse complement.
TTTTTCCGGTTCCTCCTGGCTCTATTTGCCATGGTGACTCTTCATTCTGCAGCCAATATGCTGAGTGATTTTTTTGACTTCAGGCGCGGTCTTGACAGAAATATCACTCCTGTAAGCGGGGCTGTTGTCAGGGGGTGGCTGAGTGCAAGGAAAGTGGTATTAGGCTCGGCTGTCCTGTTTATTATGGGATCAGGCCTCGGAGTGGTGCTGGTGTTTATGACGGGCCCAATATTACTGGTGATAGGAATTATTGGAGTGGTGATTGGGGTTGTGTACACCTTTTTAAAATACAATGCCTTAGGCGACCTGGCTGTCTTTTTGGACTTTGGGATCCTGGGTTCTTTGGGAGCTTGGGTGGTACAGACAAGGGAATTTTCATGGATTCCAGTGATTTGGACTGTTCCCATGGCTATGCTGGTCAGTGCTATCCTGCACGCCAACAACTGGCGTGATATAAATTCTGACACTCAGAAAAAAGTGAGGACGGTTGCCTCTATTCTGGGAGATAAAGGCTCTCTTTATTATTATTACTTTCTGCTAATGGGACCGTTTGCGGTAGTGCTGCTCTTGATTATTCTGCCCCGGGTCATAAAGATTGGGATTAGAGCCATGCCCCTGGCTTTTTTAATTGTTTTTTTCTCTATTCCAAATGCGGCAGCGCTCTTGAAAAGAGCCATTTATCGGCATGAACCAAAGCACCCTATGGATTTTGTGGTGCTGGATGGAGCTACCTCTAAACACAATCTTGTTTTTGGCCTTCTTTGTACCGCAGCGGTGTGGCTGCATTATCTAATCAAACAAATTTGAAAATTTCAAAAGAAAAACCGCATTTTTTTGTCTTAATTGCTTTTTCGGGGCTGGCCTATCTGCTGTTTATTCCTCTGTTTGTTTATGAGAATTTAATATACCTGGATTTTTGGTGGGGAATGAGCTTGAATCTTTTTGTCCTGGTCACTTTCTGTTTTTTATCTGACCCTTTCTACAAAGAATTTTTGAAAAGGGATTTGCAAACTGGGTTGAACATAAAAATTGTTTTGGGGATTTTGTCCGCGCTTTTTTTATATGGAATTTTTTATTTAGGTAAAGAATTCTCGGATATTATTTTCCCTTTTGCTGGAAATCAAATAAACAGGATTTACAGCTTAAAACAGGGCAGTTCGGGATTAAAGATAGGGCTTCTCATGGTTTTTGTGATAGGCCCTGGAGAAGAGTTTTTTTGGAGAGGGTTTCTCCAGAGAAATTGGGGAAAAAGGATAGGGAAAGCAGGAGGATTTTTATTATGTGTCATTTTGTACAGTCTTGTGCATTTGGGAAGCGGCAACATGATACTGGTGTTGGCTGCAGGGGTGTGCGGTCTTTTCTGGGGTGGTTTATTTTTGTGGAAGAAGTCAGTGGTGCTGGCTGCGGTGAGTCATACCGTTTGGGATATCTTGATTTTTATTGTATTTCCTTTAAGATAAAAGAACAGGTAAGATAAAAGAACAGGAGGGTGAGTCATATGAAACCAAAAGCGATTGTCATACTGATTCTGAGCATCCTTGCTCTAATATTTATATTTCAGAACTCTAAAGTGGTAACCATTCATCTTCTTTTCTGGACTGTCAGTGCTTCTAGGATCATCATGGTTCTGGGATTGCTTTTCATTGGATTTATCATCGGATATTTGTTAGGGCGGAAATAGAAATGTATGCTTAAAATGTATGCTTAATAGGACAAAAATTTGACTTTTTCCGTATTTTTATATAAATTACGACTAAAGGAATAGAAGACATAGGAAGTGGGAAAATGAAAAAATTAAAGATTTTGCTTTGTTTGATCTTATTCGTCTCTGTTTTAGTGACTCATAACTGCCAGTCACCATTCTCAAACAAATCGCCTGAAGAACAAGGTTTTTTCCGTCTGATACTTACAGATGCCCCCTTGGACTTGAGTGGTTTGGAAGCAGTGTTTGTCACTGTGAGTGAAATTGGAGTGAGAAAGGCTGACACTGATAATTACATTGTAGTTCTGGATGAAGAAGAAGAATTTGAGCTTCTTTCTCTTGCTGAGAATCCTCAGCCCATTGTGGAGACTTATCTTGAAGCGGGTCATTACACTGGGATCAGATTTGTGGTGGAGTCCGCAAGGATCGTAATAGACGGGGAGGAATATGCACTAACAGTTCCCAGCAAGGAAATCTTCATTAATGTTGAATTTGAGGTGACCGAAGACGGTGAGGTTTCAATAACCCTTGATTTTGACGCAGAAAAATCGATTCTGGTGGTGAAGGCAGGCCAGTCGGGTCTCTATATTCTCAGACCAGTAATTTTGGTTGAAGATATCAGTTACGAGTAAGAAGCATAACGCCAGGAACACATTATTAATTTATCTATCTACGTTAGGGAGAGGTCTCTTTTAATTTTTTTGAGAAAAGCTTTTATCTAAGAAAAAAGAAGAATGACATGAAGTCCTGCTTCAAACTTGACAAACTCAAACAAGAATTAAGTTCCTTGGGGGATCTGGTTATTGGATTTTCTGGAGGGGTTGACAGCAGTTTTCTAGCCAGCATTGCTCATGAAGTTCTGGGAGACAGGTCTCTTGGAGTGACCTTTTCTTCCGAAGTCGTTCCTCGGTTTGAGGTAAAGAAGGCCCAGAGGGTAGCCCAAGAGATAGGTATCAAGCATAAAATAATCAAAACGAAATTACTTGATAACAAAGATTTTATAAAGAATTCACCTCAGAGATGTTATTTTTGCAAAAGAGCTGTGTTTTCATTGATAAAGAAAATTGCTAAAGAAATGGGCTATAATCATGTGGCATGCGGTGAGAATGCAGATGACAAAAATTTTTATAGGCCTGGGATGAAAGCGTGTAAAGAGCTGGGAGTGTTGACTCCACTTCTAGAAGCAGGACTGACCAAAAAGGATATCAGAGAGCTATCAAAGCAGAGAAACCTCAGCACGTGGGACTATCCCTCTATGTCCTGTCTTGCGACTCGAATTCCCTATCACACTTTGATTACCCCACAGGCCCTTTATATGATCGAACAATCTGAGGATTTTATAAGAAAATTCGGAGTAAGGCAGTTGAGGGTCCGGCATTATGAAGACACAGCAAGAATAGAGGTTTTGCCTGAGGATATGGAAACCTTGATAAAAAAGCAAACTCGGGAAAAGATTATCCATAAATTAAACCAGTTGGGTTATACTTACGTCACTTTAGATTTAAAAGGATACAGAACCGGAAGCATGGATGAAAAAAAGAGTGAATGATCTATTTTCTGTGTGATTTTCAATTCAGTCATGATATGATAATTCTGAAGTGAGAGACTCCTCTTCCATTAAAATCCGGTATGTTGACGGCATCCGCTACAGCCGTGCTGTTTTTGCGGGTTGCCAAGAAGTGATTTCTCATGAAAAAGAGCTCAACCAGATAAATGTATTTCCCATTCCTGATAACGATACCGGTTTGAATCTAAAAAGGTCATTTCAAGACCTTAGCTCGAAAATATCATTCCGGGAATCATCTCTGAGTCAAAGCAGCCGCCATATAGCTGAGATTGTGGAGTCCTCTTCGCTGGGATATTCCGGGACGGTTTTCGCGGGTTTTTTTTCAGGATTTGCTGACGGAGTCAAAGGCCTTAAAAGAATGTTTATTAAGGACTTTTCTTATGCTGCAGAGAAAGCTCAAAATAGAGTGTACAAATCATTTGAGAAACCAGTGGAGGGGACTGTTCTCTCTGTGATTAAGGCTTGGTCAGAGTGCATAAAAGACTCTGTTTCAATGACAGAGGATTTTTATGTCCTTTTGGAAAAATCTTTCCAAAAAGCTGTTTCTGCTTTGAAAAAGACTCCTGACCAATTAGCTGTTTTAAAAAAGAACAGAGTTGTGGATGCCGGGGGAAAAGCGTTTGTCTATTTTTTAAAGGGAATCGTGGAGTTCATTGAAAAGGGAGTCTTGACCTCTGTATCTAAAAAACCAAAGGATGACAAAGGGGAGCATGAGGCAGAAGAGAGGGGAAGACCAGCAAACTTCTGTGTGGAATGTTGTGTCAGAAATCCAAAACTCGACCGGCTGAATCTTATAAAAGAGCTGAATAAGGAGGGGAAAGATTTGATTTTTTATAGCTCGGTCAATTTTGCCAAGATTCATATTCGAACACAAAATCCCGAAAGAGTATTTGATCGGGTCTCTCGATTTGGAAACATTTCCTCGAAAAAAATCTGGGACTGCTCCAAAGAGATTGTTCCAGAAAAAAAGAAACCTTTTGCTGTTGTGAGCGATACGACTTGTGATATTCCTGAGGAATATGTGGAAAATCATGACCTCTACTTTGTTCCCGTCAAATTTCATGCTGAGGATCAAGTGTATACTGACAAAGTGGATATTATCCCAGAAGAGTTCTACAAGATAATGGAATCTTCTCCTCAAATTCCCAAAACATCTAAGCCTTCGATTCAGGATTTTATGAGGCTCTACAGCAATCTGCTTTTGCACTATCGATCCATTCTGTCGGTTAATTTGTCGGGAGAACTCAGCGGGACATACCAAACAGCTCTTCAGGCTGCAAAAAATACAGCTCCCCAAAAAATAAAAGTTTTGAACAGCAAGAACCTCTCGGTAGGGCTTGGATTGATCGTAATGGAGGGGGTGAAATCATTAAAAACGGGAAAAGGTTTTGAAGAAGTATTGGAGAAGGTTAAACAGGGCATTAGGAACACAGAAATATTTATTGGAATCCCCACTTTAAAGTATCTTATCAAAGGAGGAAGGGTGACCAAAACAAAGGGTTCGCTGGCAAAAATATTTCATATAAATCCTATCCTTTCTCTGGACTCCAAGGGAGCTCTTAAGTCAATCGGGAAGGCAAGAGGGAGGAATAAGCTTGAAAAGAAAATTTTATCTCTTGTGTTTCAAAAAATAGAAAAGGGAAAGGAACAAAAAAAAGGAACTTTTCTCTCAGCAGTCGTCCATGTCAATGCCCCAGATTCTGGAAGAAGAATAGAGAAAGAAATCAAAAAAAGACTGGGAAATAAGCCTGTTATGGTCATGAATGCGTCACCAGTTCTGGGAGCTCATTCGGGTCCTGGTACCATAGGAGTGGCTGTTCTGAGGACTGACTAGCCTGGATTTTTCATAA
>CAYULB010000044.1:0-17421 GCA_964445575.1 uncultured Eubacteriales bacterium | reverse complement strand
TCGCGACCTCCGGCGTGACAGGCCGGCGTTCTAACCAACTGAACTACGACCCCGCAAGGGTCACATAATTATAATGAGAAAAAGCCAACCTTGCAATACTTTTTGCTTAAAAACCTGTTCCATGTGTGTCTTTAACTGAAAATAATATCTCCAAAACAGCAAAAAAAATTGACAGAATAATATGACAGTGATATATTCAAATATCACTAAAGTCGGGTTCAAAGAATTATAATAATAAAAGGAGGTCTTTAATGGCATTAAAAGACACACTCAAATCCAAAATCGGTCCTATGCAAAATAGGGTGAAAAACCTGATAAAAGAGCATGGTGATAAAAAAATCTCCGAGGTGACTATCAAGCAAGCCTATGGAGGCATGCGAGGAGTCAAATGCATTGTTACTGAAACTTCTGCTCTTGACCCCTACGAAGGGATCCGATTCCGAGGCTACAACATTCCTGAGCTAAGGAAGAAACTGCCCAAGGCTCCCGGAGGAGAAGAACCCCTTCCCGAAGGTATTTTTTATCTTCTCCTGACTGGTGACCTTCCTACAGAACAAGACGTCAAAGAACTGACGGAAGAATGGAAAAAACGAGGAGAACTCCCTGATTATCTCATTAAAATCATGGATTCAGTTCCCACAGACACCCATCCTATGACCCAGTTCTCACAGGCTATTCTGGCTCTTCAAAAAGACTCAGTATTCGCTAAGAAATACAGAGAAGGTATCAGCAAAATGGAGTACTGGGATCCTATGTATGAAGACGTCATGAATCTTCTGGCTAAACTCCCCAAAATAGCCGCTCATATCTACAGAAGGGCCTACAAAAACAATGAGCAGATCCCTTCAGATCCTAATCTTGACTGGGGCGGCAACCTGGCTCATATGGTTGGTTCTGATGACGATAAATTCAAAGAACTGATGCGCCTCTATTTGGTCATTCACAGCGACCATGAAGGGGGCAATGTCTCTGCTCACACCACACACCTGGTCGGCTCAGCTTTATCAGATGCTTACTATTCGCTTTCTGCGGGAATGGATGGATTAGCCGGTCCTCTCCATGGTCTGGCCAACCAAGAAGTTCTCCGCTGGATCATGGAAGTGATGGATGACCTAGGAGGAGTTCCCAACAAAGAACAGCTCATAAAATACCTGTGGGACACTCTCAATGCAGGAAAAGTCATTCCTGGTTACGGACATGCCGTTCTCAGACAAACAGACCCAAGATACATGGCCCAGAGAGATTTCGCCCTCAAACATCTCCCAGACGACGAGATATTTAAAGTCGTAAGCGCCATCTATGAAGTGGCTCCGGATATCCTCAAAGAACACGGTAAAGCCAAGAATCCATGGCCAAACGTAGACGCCCATTCCGGGTGCCTGCTTCTCCATTACGGCATCAAAGAATATGACTTCTACACTGTTTTCTTTGGTGTTTCGCGCGCTCTTGGTGTACTCGCTTCACTGGTATGGGATCGGGCGCTGGGTCTTCCCATTGAAAGACCGAAAACCGTGACCACTGACTGGATTGAAGAGCAGGTCAAGTAAACAAAGATTGACTGCAGATTATAGGAGCGGGAGATTCTCCCGCTCCTTTTTTTTTGCCGGCACTAACCTCTTTTTTCTTTGTATTTTGCGTTTCGTTATTTTAGAATAAGGTCAAATGGAAAAAATTAAAATCCGCGGCGACCATGACCTGAGTTTAAAAGGAAAAGTCAAAATAAGCGGTGCCAAAAACGCTGTTCTTCCTGCTATTGCTGCTTCTCTTCTAACCGAGGAAAAAATCCATTTAAAAAATGTCCCTCAGGTCAAGGATGTATTCACAATATTGACTTTGATGAAAGATTTAGGAGCTGAGCACAACATCAGCAAAAACTCCCTCTGTGTTCAGGTCAAAAATATAAACTCATACGAAGCTTCCTACAAACTTGTCCAAGCCATGCGCGCCTCTATCCTGGTTTTAGGTCCTCTGCTGGCAAGATACGGAAAAGCAGTGGTCGCCCTCCCCGGAGGATGCGCCATCGGGTCCCGGCCTACTGATCTCCATATTCATGGATTTGAAAAACTTGGAGCTTCCATAAATCTGGAACACGGTTATATCAAAGCAGAGAGCAACCGCCTCCAAGGGACCAAAATTGAGTTTGAAAGAAAAACAGTGGGAGGCACTGAAAATCTGCTCATGGCTTCCTGTCTGGCAAAGGGAGAAACAATCCTGAAAAACTGTGCTAAAGAGCCGGAAATCGAGGATTTATGCAGACTTTTAATCAAGATGGGAGCAAAAATTGACGGTGTGGGAGAAGAAACCATAAGAGTCAAAGGTACCTATGAATTGGGCGGGGCTTCTCATAACATCATTCCAGATAGAATTGAAGCAGGGACTTTTCTCATAGCCGGAGCCCTGGCTGGAGATTCCATAACTTTAACTCACGTCCGCCCAGATCACCTGCAAACCGTTATTGAAAAGATGAGATATTCAGGAGTACAAATAGAAGAAATCAATTCCCATTCCCTTAAAGTCTCAAAACAAAAAAAGCTAAAAACACAGGATATCACCACTTCTCCCTATCCAGGATTCCCCACAGACATGCAGGCTCAGTTCACGGTCTTGATGACTCAGGCAGAAGGAACATCCATCATAACTGAAACGATTTTTGACCGAAGATTCTCTCATGTCAACGAGCTTCTTCGGCTGGGAGCCAATATCGAAGTCTCTGGAGACAAAGCCATTGTCAAAGGAAAAACTCCACTCTCTGGAGCAGAAACAACCGCTACTGACCTCAGAGCATCCGCATCCCTGGTGCTGGCAGGATTGATAGCTGGTGGGGAAACTACCATCACTGAAGCTCATCATCTGGACAGAGGATATGAAAATCTGGAAAAAAAACTCAATTCTCTTGGAGCGGACATAGAGAGAATAAGAGAATAGGAATGCCAAAAGGAGGATAAATGAAAGACTGCATATTTTGTAAAATCATCAGTAATGAGATCCCCGCAGAAAAAATCTATGAAGATGAACGTATCCTTGCTTTTGAAGACATCAACCCAAAAGCTCCTGTGCATATTCTTCTCATTCCTAAGCAGCATTTCGCATCTTTAAATGAAATCCCGGAAGATAACAAAGATATCATCGGAGAGATTCTTTTAACCGCAAGAAAAATCGCTTCTAAAAAGAAAATAGATAAAAAAGGGTATCGAATCGTCCTCAACACCGGAAAAGACTCGGGCCAGGAAGTGTCTCATATTCACTTTCACCTGCTGGGCGGCCGAAGAATGACTTGGCCCCCCGGATAAAAAGTTGTCCTCAAATCTACTTAAAGCAAATCTTTTGCTTTTTTGCATTCATATCTTCATAACCTTTATAATAATAAAGGACATTATTGACTTTCAATAAAGGAGGAATCAAATGCAAATCACATGGTTAGGACATTCAGCGGTAAAAATAAAGGGGACAAAAACAGTCTATATTGACCCCTTTTTATCGGAAAACCCATCAGCATCTATCTCACCCGAAGAAGTCACAGAAGCTGACATCGTCATTGTCACACACGACCATTCAGACCACTTGGGAGATGCCTTCCCCATCTGCAAAAAAACAGGGGCAACCCTCGTGGGAATACATGAAATAGCGGTCATGGCAGAATCAGAAGGAATCACGGCAGAAGGCATGAATATCGGAGGCACGGTGGAAGTCAAAGGAGTTAAAATCCATATGGTCCATGCACTCCACTCCTGTGATAAAGGAGACCCTGCAGGTGTGGTTGTAGAAATGGACGGCAAAACTCTTTATCATTCGGGGGACACAGCCCTTACCTATGACATGAAGCTGATAGCTGAGTTCTTTAAGCCAGATTTAAGCTTTCTCCCCATAGGAGACCGATACACCATGGGTGTTAACTCTGCAGCCAAAGCCGTTGAATTTACCGAAACAAAAAAAGTCATACCCATTCACTACAACACTTTCCCCCTTGTTGATGCCGACCCGCAAGAATTTGAAAAACAAGTAGGGAACAAAGCTGAAGTCATTGTCCTCAAGCCAGGCAGCAGCTACAACCTCGAATAAAAAGCAGAAAAAAGATTAAACAGCTCATCCATGCCCTATTTGATCGACGGCAACAACCTTATGGGACACCTTCCCTCCCTTGAAATTAGGTCTCCGGAAAGCAGGCATGCACTTATAGGCAGACTCATCGTTTTCCAAAAGGTCAAGAAAACAAGAGTCATGGTGGTATTTGACGGCCCTCCTGCTTCAGATACCACACAAGAAGATTTTAAAGGACCGCCTTTTTACGTGTTTTACCCGGACTTTAATCAGGATGCTGATGAAATCATAAAAAAGATTATATCCAAAGAAACCGATTTAAGACAGTTATCCGTAGTGAGTTCAGATAGAGAAATCAAACGCTTCGCAAAATCAAAAGGGGCCAGAAGTATAAACTGCGAAGAATTCAATAAGCTGCTAAAAAAGACCCACAAAAAGTATAAAAAAATGAAGGAATTGGAAAAGAATGTGGAACCTCCTTCTCCTCTTGAAGTTAAGTTCTGGGCAAAAATTTTTGAAAGAAAAAAATGAAAAAAACAGCCATAATCGGTTCGGGAAAGCTGGGAACGACCATAGGTTATTCTTTAGCAAAACAAGGCTTTTCCATCCTTGCTCTCACATGCAGGACCCTCTCCTCAGCAAAAGAAAGTGCTGAAATAATAGGGGAAGGAACCCCTATGACAGATAATAAAAAGGCAGTTGAAAATGCTGAAATGGTCATCATTTCAGTTCCAGACGATAAGATAAAGGATGTAGTGAAAGAACTCTCGGGTCTGGACCTGAATAAAAAATTTATTTTTCACTGCAGCGGGATTCTATCAAGTCAGATTCTCGGGCCACTTAAGGAATCAGGGGCCCAAACAGCTTCCATCCATCCTGTCCGGAGCTTTCCAAAAAAAAGCCGTGAGTTTCGGCTTTTTAAAAACGTTTATTTCAGCATAGAGGGAGCTAAAAAAGAACAGGAGCTCTCCCAAATGATTGTGAGGAAACTGGGAGGTCTAAGCTTTATATTAAAACCAAAGGACAAACCGCTCTATCATGCAGCCTGCACCATTGCATCCAATTATTTGATTGTTCTCATAGAACTTGCCAGGAGTGTGTTAGAAAAAGCTGATATAAAACAAGAACTCAGGGATGAAATAATTCTTTCTCTTATCAAAGAAACTCTCCGCAATGCAGAAAAAACCGGCATTTCACAATCTTTAACCGGACCTGTTTCCAGAGGAGACCTGGAAACCCTGAAATCACATCTTATAAGCTTACGTCCTTACCCCTCTGTTTTCAAGACATACCAAGATTTTGCTAAACAGGCCCTCAAAATTGCCAAAAAAGAAAACCGTTTGTCTCAAAATAAAATAAAGAAGATCAAGGCTCTGCTGGAATAAACACCACTTCCTCTTCCAGGGTAATGCCGAATCTTTTTTTCACCCGCTGTTTGAGTTCTGAAGCCAAGTCTCTGATATCTTGAGAACTTGCTTTTCCCGTGTTGATGAGAAAATTAGAATGCCCCTTAAAAACACCTGCATCGCCTTTTCTCAGACTTCTCGCTCCTACTTTGTCTAAAAGATAACCTGCTGCTATCTTCTCCCCTTTTTCTGAAACCGGATTTTTAAAATAACTTCCCGCACAGGCAGCTGACCAGGGGGGATGTTTTTTTTCTCTTTTCTTTATGTTTGACTCGATATTTTTTTTTATGGATACCCGACTATCCGGTGAAAGCTTAATCACTGCTTTTAATAAAATATAAGGTTTTTCCTTAAGAATACTCCCTCTATACTTGAAACCCATCTGATTATTTTTCAATTCAGTCTTCTCTCCGTTCTGTTTTAAAACAACCGCTTTTGTTATGATCTCTTCAATACAATGCCCAAAAGCCCCTGCATTTCCACATGCTGCTCCTCCTACGGTCCCAGGTATTCCAGCCAAAAACTCAATCCCTCCCAGTTCATTATCCAAACAAAAGCGAATCGAATCATTAAGGTCAGTCCCAGATAACACTTGTATTTCAGTAGAAGATAGCTTTTTTATGCCTTTGGCATTGTTTTTTATAATCAGCCCTCTAAATCCATCATCATCAAACAATACATTGAATCCACCGCCAATAATTCGGTAAAAAACCTCATTCTTTTTGGCCAGTTCAACAGCTTCAGTGAGTTCTGTAAGAGAAGAGGCAGAAAAAAAGTAATCTGCCTTCCCCCCTATTCTAAAGTGTGAATACTGACTCAAAGGGACTGATTTTCTCAGTCTTTTCCCCACTTTATTTTCAAAAAGGACTTCAAAGTCTCTCTGTTCGCTTCCCATAAAATTATTTTATCTTATCCCTATAAAAAAGTCTAAACAAGCTCAAGAGGAAACGGAATCTTGCTTTATCAAAGAACATAACAAGAAGTGCTCTATTCACCCAACAAACCCTCAAATCTGAACAATCCTGACGCACCAGAAAGCAGCAAAAATAAAATTTATGAAGGGCTCCCAAACTTTTCATATACAAAAATATCTGCTATTATATCTTTGGATTGGTGCCAACTTGCGGATTGAATAAAAGTTGACTTTTATTTTTAGAAGGGCTATGATTCAAAAAATTTCAAGGAGAAAAGGAAAATGAAAAAGATAGTTCTCACTTCTATGGTACTGGGTTTGTTTTTTTGCAGTTTGCTCCCAGCCCAAGAATCAACCGCCAAAGAAGAATACATTAAAGCCATGACAGCATCTGATGTCAATCAAAGAGCTTCTCTTCTCAAAGACTGGCTTTCTAAATACGGGGGGAAAGGCATGGAAAATGAAAATTTCGCTAATGCCACTCTTTGCCTGCTCCCTTATGAAGGAAAAACCGCAGCCGAGGTCATCAACTATGGAGAAAGAGCTTTAGAACTCGGAGGACTGGATGTCAATACCAAATGCCAGGTGTTGATCAATCTCGCCTCTACCCTTACCAATCAGGGACAAAACCTGGACAAAGCTGTTTCTTATGGATCTCAGGTCGTTCAAACTGCCAAATCAGCCAAAAGCAGCTCCCAGGACTCCAAAAGCGCAGATGCCTGGAATCGTATGATAGGGGCTGGCTACTACACTCAAGCTCAAGCCATGAAAAAAGCAGGAAATCATAAAGGGGCAATAGAAAACTACATTACCTCTTATAATATATTAAAAAACAAACAGATCATATCGGAGCTTGCCGTTCTCGGAAAAGAACTTTATGAGAAAAAACAGTATTCAGATGCAGCCAAAGCTCTCAAAACTGCAAACGAAGTGTTAAACACTTTTGCAACCACTTCCTTTTATGCTAAGGCTCTTCATAGAAGCGGCAAAAGAGAAGAAGCTTTAAAACATTACAAACAAGCTTTCTTAAAACAAAAAAGCGGCGAAGTGGCCTATAACACGGGAATACTGCTGGCAGCAAAAGCAGAAAATGACCCCAGCGTAGTGGATGAGGCTGTGGAATATCTTCTTTATGCTGGTTTTCTTTCTCAAGCAAACTCTGAAAAAGCAATGAAACTCGCAGAGGGTCTTTATTTCAGCACCAAATCTTCTTATAACGAAACAGTCAAAGAACTGGCTGCCAAAGTCGAGGAACTTGAGAAATTAACCGCCACATTTAATGAGAGATTCGGAGAAAAAAACGAAGAAGATCTGACGGAAGAAGAAAAGAAAGAAGTTGAAGAGATGAGAAAAGAAATCAAGTCTCTTCAAGAAACTATCAATCAACTCCAGGATGAACAGAAAAAAGAACTTGATAAATTCAATGCATTGATTGAACGGATTAAGAATAAACTCGGGATTGATTAAAAGACAGTCCCAAACTCTCTAAATTTTCTTTTTAAAAAAATCCAAGAGGCTTTGAATGCCTTTTCTGTCTTTTCTGCCTTCTATTTCAATCAATGCCTTCCGGGCAGCTTGGTTGTCAGAGTCCACTTCTAAAGCCTTTTTAAACTGGCCGGCTGCTTTTACTTTCAAAGACGCTTTTTTATACAGCATCCCTAACCCAACATATCCTTCAGGATTCCAAGGTTCCAGCCTGATAACTTTCTTGAAATTTTCTTCTGCTTCTCTCTGGAAAGCATTGATTTTTGATTGGGCAAGAGCCAAAAGCAAAAAATAATCAGCTTTGTCTTTTTGAAGCCTTATGGCAGCCTGAAGATAAGCGATAGCTTTCTGGTACTGACCTTGATCATAAAGTTTCTTACCCTGACGGAATCTTTTGTCCGCCTCTTTTGCCGGTTTATGCTCTTCCTCTTTTTTATCTTTCTCCCCCTCTTCTTCATCATACCTTCTCCTCTTCTCTGGATCAATCAATGTATGGTAGCATTTGGTCACTCTATCAAAAACATCGTCGATTTTCCCCCTGACCTCCCTGGGAAGATCTCTGTTGAAAAGGTCAGGATGATATTTCCTGGCTGCATCAAAATAGGCCTTTTTTATCTCTTTTACTGATGCTTCTTTAGAAACCCCCAAAATATGATAGTAATCCATTGATTCAATCTTTGCATAGAGGTTGAGAACATCCTTAACTTTTTTTTCTGGGGCTTCCCCTTTTTCAGTTTCTTCTTCCTCTTTAGTACTCACGGGTTTCTCTTCCTTCTCATCTCCTGTTTCTATCAGTCCCAAACAATAAAGAAGATAAATATCTTTCCAGAAAGAAGAAGGATCAAAATCCGAAGATTCAAGAATATCGCTGCTGGTCTTAGTCCCGTCTACAGCCCCCCAAACATCTTTTTCTTCTTCAGTCAGCCGGAGAAAAAATTCTTTTGATTTGCGTTTAAAAACCTTTTCCTTCATCAAATTTCTCAACTTCTCATCATATTTCATGCGCCTTATTCCATCTTCAATCAAATCAGGTATATCAATTTGAACCTCGAATTCATCCACACTGTATTCTTTCTTTTCTTTAAAATCAAAGTTTCCATCAAATATTGGAAAAAGATTGAGAGCGATCTCCCTCATCTGATATTTCAATCCTTTGATAAGGTCTTGCTTTGATATGAGGTTATTAGATATCAATGTTTCTCCTATGGATTTTTTCGGTTCAATATATCGATCTATTTTGAGATAATCCTCTTTTGAAAGCTTTCCCAATCTGAATAATACTTCGCCTAATAATTCCTGGGATTGATTTGTCTTGGCATAGATAAGCTGTTTATTCTTGAAAAAAAGGTACTTCTGGATGCTTCCTCTCCGGAAACTTAACTGCCCGTCTGTATCTTCAAAATATATTTTTTTTAAGAAATACCCTATATGTTCCATTTTTCCGCTTTGCTTTCACTTATTTATTTATAAATAAAAAAAACGAACAAAGCAACTTCCCTTATTATTCTACACCACTTCCACGACAAAAAAATACTCATAAATTGAAAACCCTTTCAATATATGATAGATTTTTTATATGAAAGCTGCGTTAGCTCAGATATCTCCCGTCCTCCGAGATGTAAAAAAAAATTTAAACATTCACTTAGAACTCATAGAAAAAGCAAAAAACAAAGGGGCAGACCTGGTTGTCTTTCCTGAATTAAGTCTCACAGGGTACACCCTAAAAGACCTTGTTCCAGAAACCGCTTTAGATCCGAATAAAGATAAGGTTTTTGATACATTAAAACAGATAAGCAAAGACATATCGATTGTACTTGGCTTTGTAGAAGAAAAAGGAAAGGGAAATTTTTTTAATTCCGCAGCTTATCTCTTTAACGGAAAAATTCTCCATATCCACAGGAAAGTTTTTCTTCCCAATTATGGTATGTTTGAAGAAGCTAAATTTTTTTCTCAGGGAAAAAATTTCTCTGCTTTTCAAACGCCCTTTGGAAAAACCGGGGTTCTGATTTGCTATGATTTTCTAAACTATGGAGCAAACTATGTCCTTTTTTCTCAAGGAGCGGATATAATCATCGTATTGAGCGCAGCTCCGGGGAGGGGAATGGAAGAAAAAAAGAAATACGCCTCCTCGCATATGTGGGAATTGATGGGGGAATCTGTATCCCGCTTCTCAACAGCTTTCCTGATTTACTGCAACAGAGTCGGGTTTGAGGATGGCAAATCCTTTGCTGGGGGCTCTTTTATCTTCAGCCCGGAAGGAAAGCTGCTGGCTAGAGCTTCATCTGTGGATGAAGATTTTCTTATTGAAGAGCTTGACCTGAACCTGCTCAGGAATGCGCGGAGAAAACTTTTTTATAAAAGAGATAACAAGCCTGAAGTCATCTTAAAAGGTTTAAACAAGGCTGTTGAAGAAAATGAAGATTAATCCGGTTTTTGTAGAAAAATTACTCACAAAGTTTATAAGGGACGAACTGGCAAAATTTGACTTTAAAAAAGCTGTGTTAGGCCTTTCCGGCGGCTTGGATTCCTCAGTAACCGCATTTCTTTGTGCAAAGGCTGTGGGAGCACAAAATGTGCTGGCAATTGTCCTTCCTTATGGAGACAGCTTTGAAAAAGATGTCACCGATGCACAAAAGGTCATTAAAATACTCGGAATAAAATCCAAAAATATCAATATCAAACCCATGGTGGATATTTACTACTCAAAATATCCCACTAAAAACAAAATCCTAAAAGGAAATAAAATGGCCCGCGAACGGATGTCCATTCTCTACGACTTCTCCTTGAGAGAAAAAGCAATGGTCATTGGAACAAGCAACAAGACAGAGCTGATTTTAGGTTACGGAACCATACACGGAGACATGGCCAGCGGGATTAATCCCATAGGAGACCTGTATAAAACTCAAGTAAGGGAACTCGGAAAACATTTGAAGGTACCTGAAGAAATCCTATCCAAATCACCTTCTGCAGGATTCTGGCCTGGACAAACAGATGAAAAAGAGATAGGGATTGACTATGAAACAATAGACAAGATTCTGTATCAAATGGTAGACCTTAGAAAACAAAAAAAAGAACTCTTATCCATGGGTTTTTCTGAACAAACAGTGAACAAAATAATAGTGATGATAAAAAACTCTGAATTCAAAAGAAAGCTTCCTCCTATTTTGAAAATTTCTGAGCGGACCGTAGGTCATGACTTTCTCTTGCCCTATGACTGGGGCAAATAGCCAATCTTCATAATGAATCCAAAACAAAGAGGCACACTTTATGTGGTCGCGACTCCTATCGGCAATTTAAAAGACCTTACCCTAAGAGCACTGGACATTCTAAAAAAAGTAGATGCTGTTGCCTGCGAAGACACCAGAAAGACTTTAAAACTCCTTAATCACTATCAAATCAAAAAAAAACTTATCAGCTACTATCATCCCAAAGAAAAGCAAAAAGTGCCTCTAATCATAGACTTATTGGAAAAAAGGGATAACATTGCTCTTGTTTCAGAGGCAGGAACCCCTGGGCTCTCCGACCCGGGATACCCTTTAATAAAAGAAGCCCTTAATAAAAAAATAAAAATTGTACCAATCCCCGGTCCTTCTGCTTTGACAGCCGCTCTTCCTGTTTCCGGCCTCCCGACTCACCGATTTCTTTTCTTAGGATTTCCCCCTGTCAAAAAAACAGCCTCCAAAAAACTATTAGCTTCTCTCAGAGAAGAACCTTCAACGTTGATTTTTTATTTACCCGCCAGGAAAATCCCCACTTTTTTAAGGATTATCAATGAAACCCTAGGACCCAGGAAAATTGTCATCGCCAGAGAAATGACAAAAATTTATGAAGAATTTATCAGAGGGAGTAGTGAGGAAATATTAGAAAAGATTGATTCTTTCACTTTAAAAGGGGAAACCACCTTTTTGATAGAAGGCCGTAGTTAACATTCAGCTTTTTAAGCCCTAAATACAATAATTAAAATTTTTTTATCATACTTGACAAAAACGTACTCATATATTATATTAATGATGAACTCAAATTATTGACAAGGAGGTTAAAAAATGGCTTTAATCAGATGGGATCCTTTTAGAGATATGATGACTCTAAGAGACAAAATGAACAGGCTTTTTGACGACACTTTCAAAGGCGAAGAAAGAGATCTTTTTGGCGGCACATGGTCACCCTCAGTTGACATTTATGAAACGGAAAGTGAATTAGTGCTTAATGCAGAAATTCCTGGAATCGACGAAGATGATATCGAAGTTAAAATTGAAGACAACTCTCTTACCCTCAGCGGCGAAAGAAAATTAGAGAAAGAGAGTAGAGAAGAAAATTATCACAGGATCGAACGTTCATACGGTTCTTTTTACAGGTCTTTTTCGCTTCCTCACTACATAGACCAGGAAAATATCAAAGCTGAACATGATAACGGAGTTCTGAGAATTCATATGCCGAAAAAGCCTGAGTTGAAACCAAAAAGTGTTAAAATTTTAAAGCCGGAAAAGAAAAAACTTTCCGTTAAAAAGTCTAAACCTAAGAAATAACTGAATACCTTTTAACAGAGACAATCAAAAGCCCAGTCTGAGAAAGGCTGGGCTTTTCCATTTAAATCAAAAAAATTAACAGACCTGGGCAAGAGTTGCAGCCCGGACCTCTTTGGCACCAGCTCTCATCAACACCTCCGTACATTCCTGAATAGTGGCGCCGGTGGTATAAACATCATCAAGAAGAAGAATGGTCTTTCCCTCTATTTTTTGGGCATTTTCAATTTTATAAGCCCCTTTATTATTAATCTTTCTTTGCTCTGCAGGGAGAGAAGTCTGGGGAGGGATATTGACTTTTTTTATCAAGACTTTATCTAAAACCTGGACTCCTTTCTTTTCTGAAATATGTTTGGCTAGTTCATAGGATTGATTGAATCCTCTCTGCTTTTCTCTTTTTTTGTGCAAGGGAACTGGAATCACTGCATCCAGATCCCACCACAGAGCCTCATCATTGGAGAGGCTTCTAACCATATATTCGGCGAGCTCTTTTCCGAGAACCCTGTATTTTTGATATTTAAAAAGCAGGATGAAATCTTTCAACTTTCCCCTATACAGATTGCACGACCTATGCAGTGAAAATTCAGGCTTTTTCTCAAGGCATTTGTAACAAAGATGGGGATCTCCATAAGTCTCAAAAAAATTTCCGCAGCAGAGGCAGTAGGATGACCTCCTAAATTTCAACTCACCAAGGCAAAACCGGCACACTACATTTTCGTGGGGAGAATCAAGCAGTCTCTGGCACAGTTTGCAGAAAGAAGGGAAAAATATAAGCTCAAAAATCTTTAAAACAGAAGCAAAAAGGTCTCCTCTTTCTGAATTCAATAAGACTTTTCTTCCTGCTTTTCTTGACATTTAATACAGTAAGGGGTCCAGGGAAGAGCATTTAATCTTTTACTGGATATTTCTTTTCCGCACATCTCACATATTCCAAAGTCATCCCTTTCAATCTTTTTTAGAGCATTTTCTATTTGGATCAATAACTTTCTTTCTGTGTCTGAAAGCTCAAATAAAAACTCCTTAACATAAGAACTTTCTGCCTTATCCACCACATCTTGAGCTATTTCAGGTTCAATCTCCTTCCCTTCACTTCTGAACTCGCTTATTTTTTTCAAAATCTCTTCTTTCTCTCGAATAAGCTTTTTTTTAATCTTTTCTTTTTCTTTTCTATTCAATCCTTCCCCCTTTACTTTGCATAATTTTTTCCACTTATTATTGTCAATGACCTGTATATCTGTTCTAAGAGGAAAATCCTTGCCAGCTCATGAGAAAAAGTCATCTTTGAAAGAGAAAGAATAAAATCAGCTCTATTTAATATTCTGCTGCTCAACCCAAGGAAGCCGCCAACAACAAACGTGATAGGATAGGGATAATTCAGCGATTGTTTCTTGAGCATCTCAGCCATTTCTCTCGAATCAATATCTTTTCCCTCATTTGACAGACAGATAATATAGTCCCTGTCTAGATGTTTTTCAAGACCTTGGGTTTCAATTTCAAATATCTTTTCCTTATTTCTTTCATCGATTCCTCTGGCTGCTCTTGTCTCGATCAACTTGAATTTCGACAGTCTTTTGATTTTCTCTATGTAAGATTCTTGTAAGCTCTTTATTTCTTTGACCCGGGTTCTGCCTGGCCATAAAACCTTTAATTTCATGCTGTTTTTTTCACAGTTCCCAAAAAAAGTTGAATACAAAAATAATGGGATATTGGCTAAATGTCAACACATTTAATAAAAAAGTTTCGGCCCATCCCCCCACAGCTTTTCAAGTGAATAGTATTCTCTAAGTTCTTTAGAAAATATATGAAGAATAAAGCTCCCGTAATCCATCAATATCCACTCGGCATTTTCTTTTCCTTCCACATGAAGAGGAAAAATGTTTTCTTTCTTCAATTCTTTTTCAATGTTTTCATAAATAGCAGTGTTCTGTCTGATTGAATTTCCGTTCATGATAATAAAATAATCGGTGAAGGAGGAAATTTCCTTTAGTCCAATAACAACGATGTCTTCTCCCTTTTTTTCTTTTCCGGCTTTTATAGAAATCTTAATCTCTTTTGGCAGGGTCTGTTTGGTCATTTTTTTCCTGTTTTTCTTTCCTTTCCTCATGAATAAAGTTTGTTCTCCTTTATGTATTTTTCAACTTCATCTGGTACCATCCCTTGGATTGACTCCCCCTTTTTTATTTTTCTTCTGATTTCTGAAGAGGCAATGTCAAGAGAGTTCATATGCAAAAGAAAAAAGTCATAGCCCTTTATTTCTTCCTCTTTAACATTTGACTTGACTTCAATCATCCTTTTTCTGTATCTACCTCCAATAATATTCTTAGCTTGTTCAAGTTTAAACCCAGGCCTGCTCATTACAATAAATGAACAGCTTTCAAGTAATTCTTTATAATCTTTCCAGATGTCTATTTCTAAAAAAGCATCGATTCCAAGAATAAAAAGTATCTGGCTTTCTGGATAAGAATTTTTAATTTTATTTAAAGTAATAATGGAATAAGACTTTTCTTTGGCTTCAATTTCAATGGGAGAGGGTTCAAAACCTGAATATCCATCTAAAGCTATTCTAACCATATTCCACCTATGTAAAGGGGAGATAACATGGGTATTCTTTTTATGAGGAGGGATATAGGAAGGAATAAACAAAATTTTATCTAGATCAAATCTTTTTATGACGATTTCAGCAGCTTTGAGATGCCCAGTATGAATTGGATTAAAAGTCCCCCCTAATATTCCTATTCTTTTACGACACATAAGACTTGTTGTAATTATCCTTTGAATCCCTAAAAATGGAAGCTGCTTTAGAAACCAATTCTTTCAGCCCTTTGTTTTTTAAGGCTGAAATAGCAAAAAACGGGATTTTTTCTTCAGCAGCAAAATTCTTCAGGGTATCTAATCTGTGTTTGTTTTTCCCTAACAGGTCGATTTTATTTGCCACCAGAATTTGAGGACGCTTTAACAAGCTTTTGTTAAACTCTTTTAATTCGTTTCTGACCGTAAAATAATCATCAAGGGGATTTCTTTGACTGTATGGAGATACATCAACAATGTGAATAATAAGCCGGGTCCTCTCTACATGCTTTAAAAATCTTATCCCTAATCCATGTCCCTGGTGAGCTCCTTTGATTAATCCCGGAATGTCCGCTACCACAAAGCTGTTGAATTCATCTATATCAACCACTCCTAAATTGGGAGCCACTGTTGTAAAAGGGTAATCTGCTATGACCGGCTTTGCAGCAGATATTTTTGAAATCAAGGTCGATTTCCCAACATTGGGAAATCCAACCAAACCAACATCTGCTATAAGCTTTAGCTCTAGGGTAACTTCAACTTCTTCTCCCTCTTTACCTTCTTCATATGTTCGGGGAGCCTGGTTTGTGGAAGAGACAAAAGAAGCATTTCCTCTCCCGCCTTTTCCTCCCTCTGCAGCAAGATACTTCTGTCCGGCTCTTACAAAATCATACAAAACCTGTGTTTCTTCTTTTACAACTGTGCCCACCGGTACCTTGAGGTAAAGGTCCTCACCTTTTTTCCCACTGCGGTTAGACCCCTGGCCATGACGTCCTCTCTCTGCTTTGATGATTGAGTGGGAACGAAAATAACTCAATGACTTAACTCTGGGATCTGAAACAAAATATATACTTCCTCCCTCTCCCCCTTTTCCTCCGTCTGGCCCTCCTTTTGGTACAAAACTCTCCCTTCGGAAGCTTACGCAGCCGTTACCCCCTTTGCCTGCTAACAAAGTAACTTTGGCCTGATCTGCAAACATATTACAGAAGACACACTCTCCTAGGACGGGTGCACTGAGACTATTTTACGGTTGGCTCTTGTTTGAAAACTAACGTTTCCAGAGACTTTAGCAAAAAGAGTATCGTCTTTTCCTCTTCCCACATTCTCACCTGGTTTGAATGGAGTTCCACGCTGACGGATTAGTATGGAACCTGCTTTGACGTATTGGCCCGCTGACCTTTTCACACCCAGCCGTTTGGATATACTGTCGCGTCCATTTTTTGCAGATCCGCCTGATTTTTTATGTGCCATTGTTTACTCCTTCTTCACTGAGGATGTCTTCTTGGTTTTACTAACAGAAGACTTTGACTTTTTTCCGGGCTTAGAACGATTCTCTTTAGAATCCTTGGACTCACTTTTTTTCTGTGCTCCCCTCTTTTTTGAAGCTGTTGTTTTGGTTTTCTTTTTATCTGAACTTTGCTTCTGGGAGGCAGGTCCCTTTTTCTCTTTTTGTGTTGTTTTTGCTGATTTCACCTGGGGAGTTTTTTTCTGGGTCTTCTCAGCAGCACTTTTCTTCTCAGATTTTGGTTTCGTCTTTTTCTTCTGTTCCGGCTTTGGAGACTTTTCTTTAGAACTTGTCTTTCCGTAGACTATTTCTTCAACTTTAACTTTTGTCAACTTCTGCCTGTGTCCCATTTTTTTCTTATAACGTTTTCTTCTTTTTTTCTTAAAAACAATTATCTTCTTATCCTTTATATTATCCAGAACCACTGCTTTAACCACAGCATCTTTAATTAAAGGAGTTCCTATCACAGCCTTCCCATTATGTTCAATCAGAAGAACCTCGTCAAAAGTGACTTTCTGGCCTTTTTCTTTGTTCAATTTTTCAATGTGAAGCACGTCACCTTCCTGAGCTCTGTACTGTTTTCCACCAGTTTTAATCACAGCAAACATCATTACTTCCTTACCTTTATTTAAAATTTTTTCTCAACGGAGAGTTTAGTAAAATTAACATATGACAGTTATTATGTCAATAGTTCAACAGCATGCCCACCTCGTTTCTCTTGACAAAATTCCAACTATTTTCTACTTTAATGATTGTTTTAAAAAATCAGGGCGGTTAGCTCAGCGGAAGAGTACCGGCCTTACAAGCCGGGTGTCACTGGTTCGAATCCAGTACCGCCCACCAGAAAGTTGCTGGAATGAGGGGTATAAAATCATCCATTGACTGAAATATATAAAGTTATTATATTGTTTTATGCGGATGTTTTTGGGAACTAGACATTCTAACCTGGATTATTCATAAAAAAATGGCGATTAAAATTGAAAT
>CAYULB010000043.1:0-17997 GCA_964445575.1 uncultured Eubacteriales bacterium | reverse complement strand
GGTGAACAGGTATCACGGTACTGTTTATTGGGGGTGGATTTGTATTTTTCATGAAAAATGATATAGTTGTGTAATGATAAATAAAGAGTGAAAAATGCTCGAGAGAAAAAAGCTTAAAGGATTGATATTCTTAGGCATAACGCTGATTTTAATATTTTCATTCTTGGTTTTATTAAGAAACATTATTTTAATTCAGATAAAACAGAGAATCCATAACAGTTTAAATTACAGCCAGATATTTCTTTCTTCTTTGCCTCCCTCCCTGGTAATTGAAGATGTGGAGTCTTATTCCTCTAATCCTTATTTTTCAGCCAGGAAAATTTCGGTAAGACTTTCCTTGAAATCTGTTATTTCCAGAGGAAAGCCTTTGAGGATTGTTATGGAAGATCCTGAATTAAGAATATCGCAGTTAGAAAGCGAGGAAAAGCCCCTTGGAAAAAGAGGAGCGGATTTTACAATCCCGGTTTTTCTGGAAAAATTGATTATTAATGGAGGAAGGGTTTTTTATGAAACCAAAGGAATTCAGCTTCAGTCAGAGGGAATCGATGCTGTCTTTACTCAGAACCAAAACAATTTCTTTCTTTATTCTCAAATAGAAGAAAACGATCTGCTTGTTTATGAGATGGAGAGAAACATCAAAGGCGAGTTATCCTTGTTTCTCACTGGAAGAGGAAAAAAGATTGATTTAAGGAGGTTTTACATAAAAGGTCCTGATGGAATTGTAAAAGCAAAAGGAAACATAGATGATATTTTTCAGCCAGAAATGGAATTAAGCACATCCAGTTCTGTTCATTCTTCTTTAATGGCTTTTCTTTTAGAACTGCCTTTTAATTGGGAGGGTGATATTAGAGAAAAAGGCACTCTTATAAGAAGACAAGAACAGGTTCTGTACCGGAGTGAAGTTTCAAGCTCTTCTATCGCACTGAACAATGTGAGTATGGGAAAAGTAAACGGCCGAGTAAAGTACAGTGATAAAGAAGGAGGGAACATCCAGCTTTCTCTCAAAGGGCCTTCAGGAGAACAGAGTCAAATAAGCCTTGAATTTGATAAAAACGGGATTTGGGGAAGAGTCCAGCAGGGGTCTCTTCTGCCCATAGCTCATGAAATCTCTATCCCTTGGCCTGTTTATTCTAAGGCTTGGGGGGAATTTTCTCTAGTGAAAAGAAAACTCAGTGTTAATGCCAATTTTAGGGACTCCACAGAGCGGATTAGCTCCCCTAAGTTTCCTTTAAACGGTCCTTTCAGAGTTGAATGGGACGGGGAAAAAAATGTGACGTTTTCTTCTTCTGACATAGAGTCTAGTTTTGGGGATTTAGAGGTAAGAGGCGAATTGGAAATTGACCACAGTATGGATATCACTATCAATGGAGAAATCAAAGACCTCAAACAGGCAAGAGAGTTTACAGGGCTTATTTTGAATCAGAAATTTGAATTCCCAGAAATAAGAGGAAGCGGCGAAGCTGAAATAAATATTTTTGGTGATTATGAGACTCCTCAAGTAAAATCCAATTTCTCCCTGAATCAGAGTGGCTTTGATAAGTTTGATGCCAATTTTGTAACAGGAACCATAGAACTTATAAAAGATGATTTTTTTGGAAGATTTGATATTGAGGACCCCTCCTTTAAAGGAATGATAGGATTGTTTACCAATCCCAGTGAAACGAGAGCGGAAATACGCTGTGACAGAGGAGAGACAGATGTGATTCTGCCTGGTTTAGATATTTTCCTTCCCATAAAAGGAGAAGGTTCCGGCTGGTTTGAGTACAGAGATAAAAACGGTGAAACCGAATTTAATGGAGTATTCTCAGGAGAAAACATCATTTTTGCAGGACAGTCCTTATCTAATGTGACGGGAAGAATCAATGGAGAGGATGAGTCTGTGAGAATCTCTGATTTAAACTTTATTTTACTGGGAGGAAAGGTAGCAGGAGATTTGATGCTGAATACCTCGCAGGAAAGGTATGAAATCGATTTTAAGGGAGAAGAAATTGAATTTTCTTCAATAACCGAGAGTTTAAAAGGATTGTTATTATTTGAGATAAAGGGGGAAGGAAAATTAGGAGAAGATTCTATTTTGGGTTCTTACGAGGTGAAGAATTTGAATTTTTCCTCTTTTGGTGAAACGGGAACTCAGGGAGAGATTAAAATTGGTTATGAGGAAGATCAGATCCATATGAAAATCGATGGAAATTTCACTCCTGGAGAAAATGAATTTTCTTGGGAAATGGATATTCCTTTAAATGAGGGAGAGGTATCAGGTGAAGTGGAAGGCTCCTTCAACAACCTTGACCTTCTTCTTCCTTGGAAGGGAGCTAAAGGAAACGTTAATTATCTGTTAAATTTAAGGGTTCCTTCTGGAAAACCTGAGATCAAAGGCGTGGTGGATTTTCAGGGTTCCCAGCTTCCTTTTCCAAAATTTGCCCATGCTTTGGAAAATTTCTCAGGACTTATTTTTGTAGACAGCAGTGAGCTTTCCCTGCGTTCTGTTAAAGGCAAAATTGGGGGAGGTTCTGTGGAAGCCTTTGGCACTGTGGGTTTGGGAAAATCCGGGGTGGAACGAATAGATATTGAGGCAAATGGGAACCAGATGATGCTTTCGATTCTAGAGAGGACCCGGGCGCTGACAAATGGAGAAATAAGTCTTATAAAAGATGAGTTAGGGTTTGTTCTCAACGGCGATTTTTTTATAGAAAAACTCCTGTGGAGAAGGGAACTGGATGAGAAAATTTCTTTCTTCTCAGAAGCCTATCCTTCTTATTCACAGGAACCGAGTTTTTTTGATGACTTGAATTTGAATATCCACCTGAGAGCTGAGAGAGACGCATGGGTGGATAATTCATTGGGAAGCATACAGGCAGGTTTTGATTTAACAGTAAAAGGCAGTGTTTACAGTCCAGTGCTTCAGGGCGAAATAGAAGCCTTAAACGGAACGGTTTATTTTCAAGATAGAGAGTTTAATCTTCTTCAGGGCAGAGTTAGTTTTTTCAATCCCGCAAGTATTGATCCTTATATCAACTTTAAAGGGGAGACTTATGTCAAGAATTACCATGTAATGTTTTCTTTAGAGGGCCCTTTGAGCAATCTGAGACCTGAATTCAGCTCTTCTCCCCCTCTTCCGCCTGAAGATGTTCTGGCTCTTCTGGCTTTAGGCCAGGCTTTCAGACGGACTTATCATTATGACCGAAGCATTGGCCAGAGCACAGCATCCCTTCTTTCCTTTCAACTATCAGAAGAAGCCAAAAAAAGAGCGGAACAGCTTTTCAGTATAGATAGATTTAGAATCGATCCCTTTATCATGGGCTCTTCAGCAGAAATGACAGCAAGGTTGACTCTTGGTAAGAAGCTGTCCAGAAATTTTTTCATTCTTTATTCAACCAATCTTGCTGTTCAAAGGGAGGATATCACCCGTTTTGAATGGGAGCTGTCTAACGATTTTTCGATTGTTGGGACACGGGATGAAACAGGAAGGATCAGTTTTGATGTCAAGATTCACAGACGGTTTTAGAGTGAGCAGAAGTTCTTTTCTATCAGCATTTCTTGCCTCGGTAATGCTGACTTCTCTTTTCAGTGCCCTTTCTTATTCCCTTCAGTCAACAGAAAATGAATGGCAGGTCCGAAGCTTTCAGGTAGAACTTGACGGAGAGCCTGCTGAATCAGATATCGTGGATTTAGTAACCATAAAATCCGGTGAAATGTTATCATTATTTCGAATTAACCAGGTTATTAAACAGCTCTACAAAACAGGCCTTTTTTCTGATATTCAAGTGGAAAAAGAAGGAAATGAACAGATTGACTTAAAGCTTGTTTTAAAAAGCCAGCCTTATGTTCGGAGTATATCCTTTTTAGGGAGTGGCCGGATTTCTCCAGCTAAGATCAAACAAATGATGACTGTGGTGAAAGAGGGTACTCCCTATTATGAAGGAAGATTGGAAAAAGCGGTTGAGGAGCTTAAAGAAATATTAAGGCAACGGGGGAAGTACAGTCCAATCGTAGAGGCCTATATTGAATCCACAAGTCAACCCTCGCTGGTGGATGCCTTTTTTAACATTGAAAAAGTAAAGGAATATAGAATAAAGGAAATATTCATTAGAGGAGATCTGATTGAGCCAGAGGCAAAGCTGAAAAAAAATATAAAGATTAAAGAAGGAGATCTCTATATCAGATCGACTTTGGAAAACGACATAGATGGTATAAAGGAGCTTTACAGCTCCAGAGGCTATCAGCGGGTGGAGGTAGATATAAAGGAGGATTTCTACCCAGAAAATAATCAGCTGTCTTTAACTTTGGACATAAAGGCTCACGAAAAAATAGAAATCGATGTTCAGGGAGCTGAAGTTCCTCTGAGTCTGCTGCAGCCCATCTGGGAAGCCAATATTTTCATAGACTGGGGAGTGGAGCAGGGAAAGGCGAAAATAATAAGACACATGCAAAAAAAAGGATATCTTTTTGCCAATGTACGCAGCTCAGTAATAAGAGAAGAAAACAAGATAAGAATCGTATATTCTGTGTATCCAGGTGAAAAATACAAAATCAATGATACTATTTTTAGTAAATTGGAATATTTTACTCCAGAAGAACTGAAATCAAACATTGCTTTAAGAGAAAATGTACCTCTTTTAAGCAGCATAACCGGGGATAGATTGTTTGATTTGCCTACAGAGATTGAATCTCTTTATGAAACACAGGGTTTTCCCGATACCAGAATAGCTCTGAATTTTCGAGAAGAGGGGAAAAAAGTAGATGCTATTTATTTTATTGAAGAAGGAAAACAGAATAAGGTTGAGCGAATATCTATTAAAGGGGCGGAAAAAGTCAGTCCAGACCAGCTGCTGAAAGCTATAGAAACATTTGAAGGAGGACCTTTTTATCAGCCTAGGGTGCAAAGGGATGTGGAGAATTTAGAAAATTTTTATTTAAACCAGGGATATAGAGGAAGTAAAGTCCGATCAAGCACCAGGAAAACTGGAGAAAACTCATTTGAAGTATTGTTTGAGATTGAAGAAGGAGAAAAAGTCAAAATCAGGAATATCATTATCACAGGAGACAAAATCACCCGAAAAAGCACCATTCTTCGTGAAGTTCAGCTTATGCCGGGTGATTATGCCCGCTATGATGAAATAAGAACCACTAAAAGAAGGCTGGAAAACCTTGGTATTTTCACCAAAGTGGTTATTGAGGAAATATCCCTTGGCCCTGGTTGGGAAAATCTGCTGATCAATGTCAGAGAAGGCGAGCGAAACTATGTGAGTTTGGGAGTAGGTCTGGAAACCAAGGAAGAGCCTCGATCTTTTCAAAACTGGGACAGTATCTTAATACCCAGGGGGACCGTGGAGCTCATTCGGGGAAATATATTGGGCACTGGGGCTCAACTGAGTGCTGTAGGACAGGTGAGTCTTAGAGAGAAAAGAGGAGTGATCTCTTGGGAGCAGCCCTATTTATTCGGGATTCCTCTGGACACTTATCTCAATGCTTGGTTGGAGAGAGAAAGCAGAAAAAGTTACAGTTTTGACCGAAGGGGAATCAGCCTGTCTGCTATTAGACCATTAAGGGGGGATGAGAATGAGATCTTAATGGTCACACTAAGATTTGCCAGGACTTCTTTGTTTGAGTTAAAAGTTTCTGAATCCGAAGTGGATCGGCAGTTCTTTCCCTTCTCAGCAACTTCAATTTCAGGAAGTCTTATTTGGGACCAAAGAGATGATTCCTTTAATCCTAGGAAGGGATATTTTGCCTCTGCTGTGGTGGAATGGGCTTACCCACTGTTTCATGCAGAATCTGATTACTTGAAGGTTTTTACCAAATATCAACAGTTCTTTCAGCTCATGCCTCAAGTCACATTCAGTATGACCTCCAGATTGGGATTGGGAATGGGAAGAATGCCCATTCATGAAAGATTTTTCGCAGGTGGGAGCAATTCATTTCGGGGCACTTCATTTGATGAGTTAGGACCTAAAGATCCTGTCTCACAAGAACCTGTTGGCGGAAAAGCATTGGTATTAGTGAATTTTGAACTTTTGTTTCCGATCGTGTCCTATTTAAAGGACCTTCATGGAGCAGTGTTTTATGATAAAGGAAACCTATTTTATAAAAGAAGCCAGTTTGACATTGGAGCACTCCAGGATGCTGTTGGTGTGGGTCTCAGATACACCACTCCATTAGGACCTGTTCGTTTTGAATTGGGCTGGAACTTTGATGCCCCCGCTGAAAAGAAACAGCCGTTGGTTATTATTGCTATTGGGCATGTGTTTTAAAATGAGCAGAAAAATAAAAAAGTCCGTCCCTTCTCTAGTACTTATATCCCTTGCATCATTTTTTTTTCTGATATCTTTTTCATTCAGCTTCTTAAGAAAAATTGATGGTATTGCTGCTTTAGTGAATAAGGAAGTGATCACAGTCACGGATTTAAGGATTGTTAAAACATTTGGATTGTATGATTTAAATTATGTTTTGGAAAAGGAATCCTTATACTCCTCGGTGTTAGAAAATATGTTCAGCCAAAAGCTTGTAAAGCTGTACATCAGTGAAGATTTAAGTATTGATAATAAAGAGATCGATAGTTTTTTAGCGGATTTACGAGACAGGATTGGAGATTCAGGAATGAAGCAGAAGTTGAATGAATTTGGAATTGATTCAACAATTTTGAGAGATTACTGTGTTGAATACCTTTTGTACAAAAAAATCCTATCAGATAGATTCAGCCGTTCCGTAGTGATCAGCATTAAGGAGATCGAGGATTATTATAATCAAGTCTATGTTCCGGAACAAAGGGCTAAAGGAGAACCGGTCGAACCAATGGTGGATATTCTTCCTAAAATAGAAGAGGCTGTTAAAGAAAAAAGCACCAGAGTCCAAATTAAGGAATGGCTGAACAATTTGAGGAATAAAGCGGACATCCAGATAAGGCTTGAAAGATATATGGATTTTCTTGAAGAAATAGAGAGTGAGAAGCGGGAAAAAATTTAGCAAAGTTGAATCTTCAATTTCGCTTAAATCCCTGAAATCAAGGTCATGAACAGAAAGAGGAGAATAAAGATATGAAAAAAACAGTCTTTTTGTTTCCAGGACAGGCGTCTCAGAAAGTGGGCATGGGCAAGGAATTTTATGAGACTTCTTCTCTTGCCAGAGAATTTTTTTCAAAAGCAGATGAAATCCTTGGGTATAAAATATCTGAGTTGTGTTTTAAAGGACCAGAGAAGGAACTGACTCTTACTGAGAACACTCAACCAGCTCTTCTGGTAGTGAGCACTATTGCATTCAGACTTTTAGGTATAAGTCCTTCCATAGCGGCGGGACACAGTCTGGGAGAATATTCTTCTCTGGTGGCAGCAGATTCATTAAGGTACGAAGATGCGGTGATGCTGGTTCATAAAAGAGGAAAATACATGCAGAAAGCAGTGCCTGTCGGCACAGGAGCTATGGCTGCTGTGCTCGGGGCTTCTTATGAGAATGTCAAGAATGCACTCAAAAAAGTTGAAACAGGAGTGGTGGAGATTGCGAATTGGAACAGCCGGGATCAGATTGTTATTTCAGGGGACAAAAAAGCTGTTCAAGAAGCAGTCAAATTAGTGGATGCACCGAAATCAGTCATGCTTCCTGTCAGTGCACCCTTTCATTGTCAACTCATGATGAGCGCGCAAGAGAAATTATCTTATGATTTAGATCAGGTTGAATTCAGGGATCCTAAATTTCCCATCATTTCCAATGTAGATGCTCAAATAATAACAGATGGAGATTCTGCCCGGGATGCTTTGAAAAGACAGGTCAGCAGCACGGTTCAATGGTATCGTTCCATGATGCTTTTGGAAAAAAAGGATATTGAGATAGTCGTAGAGTTGGGGTCAGGAAAGGTCTTAAGTGGACTCATGAAAAGGATTTCCCGACGTTGGGAAAAAAGACCCTCTATTATCAATGTGGAGGACAATCAGGGTCTGCAGAAAGCCCAACAAATCCTAGAGTGAAGATAACCATTTTTTAAAGGAGGGTATTGACGCAGCGCTTCATACATGCGAACTTGATTGTACACTAACATGAGCGAGGGGAGCGAGACAGGTAAAAAGACAGCGAAAGACGTGAACCTGATGAAATTCAGGTATGGCATGTGCTCCCTTCAGATTTTTAACGCCATTCTTCGCCCTGTGTTTTCGGCTGCTGCGCAACTCCCGCCGGTCCGTGGGTCAGACATGCTCGCAGCTCAGCTTTGCTGAGTTCCCTCAAACACAGCACTCAGAAGGCTAAATCTTCAATGTCGCTTCAGCCATACCTGAATTTCATCTCGGCTTGCCTGAAAGGTAAAAAATGGCGATTAAAATAAAAAATGCAAAAAGGAAAAATATTCAAGTTAATGTTCTTGAAAAAATCTTGCATATCGCTGTAATGAAATTAATAAGAGAAACATCGCTATTTTTTTATGAATAGGTCAGGTTAAGTGAAGGTGAGGATTTTTCCAATGTTTTCAGCCACCACTGCGGGTTTCTTTTTTAACTGAGATGCCTGCTCTGCAGTGGTCTCTCCGCTCAGCACTAGAAAAAAATCACAACCCAGTCTTGATGCCAGTTCCATATCAGTGTAGATCCTATCTCCAACCATCACCACTTCTTTGGGAGCAGCCCGGTGTTTGTCCATTATGTGCTGGACCATTTCTGTATTTGGCTTTCCGAATATTTTAAAGGCTTTTTTCCCAGTGGCTTTTTCAAAGAGAGACAGCATAGCTCCAATATCTGGGATGGGCCCTTCAGCAGTAGGGCAGACTAGGTCAGGGTGAGTGGCTAAAAGGGGGATATCTTGGAGTAAGAAAAGAGCCGCTCTTTTTAATTTTTCATAGACCAGCTCTGTATCGAATCCCAGAACCACATATTCAGGGGAGGAGGATCGGGTCTTTATGCCGGCTTTTTCAAGCATATCCATCATGGAACCAGTACCGACTGTATAGGTTTCTCTTATTTGATTCCTGACTAAAAAATCAATAACCCCGTCGGTAGAAAGTATGATTCGATCCTCAGAAGTAGAAATCCCTAAACGGGAAAGCTTTTGTACATAATCCTGTTTTGAACGAGAGGAATTATTGGAAAGAAAATAATAGTAAATTCCTGAGGAATCCAAATAATCAAGAAATTTCTTGGCGCCTGAGATTATTTGGTTCCCAAGGTATATGGTGCCGTCAAGGTCCAAAAATACGATTTTTTTGTCTTTTAAGGGATTTTTCATTTTTTACTAAAGGATTTCACAGCTGACAATACATATTCCACCGCTGATAATAGGGTGACGGCAATGAGAATCCAAGATAGAAAATAAAAGCTCCATTTCCCGACTGCGGCCCAATAATAGGGGCCAAAAAGAGCGGCTATCCCTCCTATTGCTTGGAAAGAGGCTTTGATTTTTCCGCTTTTTTTTGCAGACACAGAAAGGCCTTTTTTGGCCAGAATTATGCGGGAATAAGCCACGGTTATGTCTCTCAGTGCCATGCACAGAGGGAGGAGAAGAAGCACCAATCCTGATAAAGCCATAGAGAAATAAACGATGAGCCTTGATATACTGTCAGCATAGGGGTCAAGGGCAGCCCCGTATTCTGAACTCAAATTGAAATGCCTGGCAATAGGGCCGTCGAGTAGGTCTGTGGCTTCGATAAGCAAGAGAATGATAAGCGAGATCAGGAAACGTGTCTGTCCATGGTCCAATGTCAATAAAATGACAGCAAAGATTATAGATAAAGGAATTCTCAGCAAAGTGATAGACTGGAGTATGATAAAACCGGTTTTATTGTTTTTGATTTCTTTTTCAATTTGAAATTGGCTCTTAATGTTCATCTGATAAATTTGTTTTTTTAAGTGTTAGATATTCTATATCTCTAAGGATTTTTTTTCAATGCTCTTATTTCAACCCTGACCGAAACAATTCATTAAAAACGAGAATATTTTATCTTTTAATGAATAGTGCCGGTGAAGGTCTTGCCAATAAAACCATTTTTAAATAATATTAATAAACAAGGTCATGGCACAAAACAACTTGATTACTCCCATGATGGAGCAGTATTTAAAGCTTAAAAAGAAACATAAAGATGCTTTTTTGTTTTTCAGGCTGGGCGACTTTTATGAACTTTTCTATGAAGATGCAAAGAAAGCCGCTTCTATTCTCGACATTGCCCTGACCTCAAGGCAAAAAGTCCCTATGTGTGGAGTTCCCTATCATTCTGCTGATTCCTATCTTTCAAAACTCCTTAAACAGGGATATAAGGTTGCTGTTTGTGAACAGGTTGAAGACCCCAAAAAGTCAAAAGGTGTGGTGAAGCGGGATGTGGTCAAAGTGTTGACCCCGGGTACTGCTGTTGAGATCGAATCAGATGATTTGAAAGAGAACACTTATGTTATGAGTCTTTTCATGGAGGAGAAAGATTGGGGAATGGCTCTTATTGACTTGGCTTCAGGACAGATGAATACAGCCCAGAGTGTGGATGGAGACCGGAAGGACCTTAAGGACGAAATGTACAAATATTCGCCCCGGGAGATTGTGTATCCCCAAAGCTGTGAGCAGAGAATAAGAGAGCTGCTTTCCAAAAACGGAATAAAAGGAATTTTAAAGAGCGCCCAGGAGGATTGGATATTTGATACAGCTCAAGCATCAGATTATATCAAAGAGCATTTCAAAGTCAGCTCCCTGGAGGGTTTTGGAATCGCAGATAAGAAGCTTGCTGTTTCTGCAGCAGGAGCTCTTCTTTATTATTTAAAAAACCTGAGGAAAGATTCGCTGGATCTGGTTCAAAATATTTCCTACCTGCATTCCAGTCAGTATATGATCCTGGATGCATCAGCTGTGAAGAATTTAGAGTTAGTGAAAAATTTAAGGGATAACCGGCGGGCCGGTTCTCTTCTGGACATTATTGATTATACTGTAAATTCAATGGGGAGCCGATCACTGCGATTCTGGCTTCTTTATCCTTCTCTGTCTTTGAAAACCATTCAAGAGAGACAGGAGGGAGTCCAGGATTTTCTTTCCCATACCATTGAGAGACATGAAATCAGAGAGACCCTCAAACAGATATCTGATTTAGAGAGGCTCAGCAGCAGGATTTCATTATCAGCTGCCAATGCTAAAGATTTGGTTTCTTTAAAGGTTTCTTTGCAGTCTCTCCCTGACTTAAAAAAACTTCTTAGTCCGTTTAAGTCAGACATAGTAAAAAGAGTGAAAGATGAATGGGACAATGCAGATGACCTGGTTCAACTCATCCATAATGCGATCAAAGATGAGCCTTTGTTTTTACTGACTGAAGGAGGAATTATTAAAAACGGATTTAATCAGGAGCTTGATGAGTTGAGAGAGGTCAGCCGGTCTGGAAAGACCTTTATAACCCGACTGGAAAAAGAAGAAAGGGAAAAGACCAAAATCCCTACCTTAAAGGTCCGCTACAACAAGGTATTTGGGTATTACATTCAGGTTACCAAATCCAACCTCTCGCGAGTACCTGACCATTACATCCGGAAACAAACTCTGGTCAATTCAGAGAGGTTCATAACTCCGGAACTCAAAGAACATGAACAAAAGATTCTTCATGCAGAAGAACGCATCAACGAGCTGGAGTATAAATTGTTCCAGGAAGTAAGGGATCAGGTTTCTGAAGAAACGGCCCGTCTTAAAAAGATAGCGTCGCGTATAGCTCTTCTGGATGTATTGACTTCTCTAGCTGAATTGGCTTCCCAGCGTTCTTATCAGAGGCCTCAAGTCAATTCAGGTGATGCCATCAGCATCAAAGGGGGGAGGCATCCGGTTATCGAGGTCACAGAAGAGGAGCCTTTTGTGCCCAATGATACTTATCTGGACAGGAATGATGACCAAATATTGATCATAACAGGGCCTAATATGGGGGGGAAGTCCACTTATTTGAGGCAAGTGGCTCTCATCTGCATTCTTGCGCAGATGGGATCTTTTGTGCCTGCAGATGAAGCTGAGATCGGATTGGCAGACAGAATATTTACTCGAATCGGGGCTATGGATTTCTTAAGTTTGGGACAGTCTACCTTTATGGTAGAGATGCTGGAAACAGCAGGGATATTGAACAACTCAACAGAAAAAAGCCTTATTCTTCTTGACGAGGTGGGGAGGGGCACTTCAACTTTTGATGGTTTGAGTCTTGCATGGGCTGTGGTGGAATATCTTCACGAAAATGACACCACCAGAGCTAAAACCCTGTTTGCCACTCATTATCACGAATTGACAGAACTGGCAATGACCATGGACCGGATAAAAAACTACCATGTTTCTGTGAAAGAATGGAAGGATGAGATAATCTTTTTAAGGAAAATAGTCCCCGGGCCTTCGGATCAGAGCTATGGAATCCATGTGGCAAAGCTGGCTGGGATTCCTAAAACAGTCCTAGAGAGAGCTAAAGAGCTTTTGTTTAATCTGGAACAAAAGGAGCTGGATAGTGAGGGAACTCCTAAGATTTCTTATCATCAGAATAAGAGAGATGACGACTCTCAGATGTTTCTGTTCGAGGGAGATAGAAATTACGAACTTTTAAAGGATTTGAAAGATAGGATCGATGAATGTGATGTGTCAGAGATGACTCCTCTTGAGGCATTGAATATGATCGATCAGCTTAAGAAAAAGATAAGAGAGAGCAGAAAAGGGTAAGTCTTGAATGGGGTTTACCCCAGTTGTTTTCATAAAAAAAGAATTGTGAGGTGCGGAGATGGATATGAATAAATTTACGGTTATGTCTCAAAAATCTTTACAGGAAGCTCATTCCAAAGCTGAACAGATGGACCATCAGGAAATCCTTCCCGAGCATCTTTTATGGGTGTTTCTCAATCAAAAAGAAAACATTGTCAATGCTTTGCTCGGGAAAATAGGCATCAACACAGGGTCAATCAAAGCTGAAACAGAAGAAGCCCTTAAAAAAATCCCCCAGGTCGAAGGGGCTTCAGAAATCTATCTTTCTTCTCGATTGAGGAAGGTTATAAACGAAGCGAAAAAACAAGCCTCTGTACTTAAAGATGAATACATCTCCACAGAGCATCTTTTCCTAGGGATGATCAAGCAAGGAGCCGGGGATGTTCAAAGGATTTTTGAGAAGAATGGGGTTGATGAAGATTTAGTATTAAAGGCATTGAGGTCTATAAGGGGTTCCCAGAGGGTCACGGATCCTGAACCTGAGGGAAAATATCAAGCCTTGGAGCACTACACCCGGGATATCACAGAAATTGCCAGAGAGGGGAAATTAGATCCGGTTATCGGTCGTGAAGATGAGATAAGGAGGGTCATTCAGATTTTATCTCGAAGGACCAAGAATAATCCTGTGTTGATCGGAGAGGCAGGAGTAGGAAAGACTGCCATTGTAGAAGGATTAGCACAGCGAATCGCAAATGGAGATGT
The DNA here is from genome assembly GCA_964445575.1 of uncultured Eubacteriales bacterium. Classification (GTDB taxonomy): domain Bacteria; phylum Acidobacteriota; class Aminicenantia; order Aminicenantales; family Aminicenantaceae; genus WJMT01. The sequence goes on along the minus strand of CAYULB010000043.1, from coordinate 4,632 downwards.
TCCCCAGTCGCTTAAGAACAAAAGACTTATTGCTCTGGATATGGGAGCCCTCATTGCAGGCGCTAAATACCGGGGGGAATTCGAAGACAGACTGAAAGCTGTATTGAAGGAAATCAAAGAGTCAAAAGGAGAGATTGTCCTGTTCATAGACGAGCTTCATACCATTATTGGAGCTGGAGCTGCTGAGGGAGCTGTGGATGCATCCAATATGCTAAAGCCCCCTCTAGCCAGAGGAGAACTCCGGTGTGTGGGAGCTACTACTCTGAATGAATACAAAAAATACATTGAAAAAGATGCGGCTTTGGAAAGAAGGTTCCAGCAGACTTACGTGAAAGAACCTACAGTGGAAGAGACAGTATCCATATTAAGAGGATTAAAGGAAAAATATGAAGTCCATCATGGAGTGGAGATAAAGGATTCAGCTCTGGTGGCAGCTGCCACTCTTTCTGAACGCTATATCACGGATCGTTATCTTCCGGACAAAGCCATAGACCTCATTGATGAAGCCGCTTCTCGTATTCGGATCGAAATAGACAGCAAACCGGAGGAGATAGATGAACTGGACCGGAAGATTGTTCAACTTGAGATAGAGAGGGAAGCCCTTAAAAAGGAAAAAGAGAAAAGCGCTAAGGAGAAGCTGAAAAGATTAGAAAAAGAGCTTTCTGCACTTCAGGAGAAAAGCAGGGCAGTCAAGCTGAGATGGCACAAGGAAAAGGAATTGATAGAATCGATTAATAAGCTGAAAGAACAAATGGATTCCCTTAAAATCGAGGAGCAGAATGCAGAAAGAAGAGGTGATTTGGGGAAAGTTGCTGAAATAAGATACGGTAAGCTGATTCAGGTACAGAAGGAAATAGAGGAAAAGACAAAACAGCTTCAGGAGATTCAGAAAAAAGAAAAGATGCTCAAAGAAGAAGTGGATGAAGAGGATGTAGCCCAGATTGTGTCAAAATGGACTGGAATACCGGTTTCCAAAATGCTGCAGGGAGAAGTCGAAAAACTGATCAAAATGGAAGAGAGGCTGAAGAAAAGAGTGGTAGGCCAGGATCAGGCTCTGAGCACTGTTTCCCACACCATAAGAAGGGCCAGAGCCGGCATTCAGGACGAGACTCGGCCTTTGGGGTCGTTTATTTTTCTGGGACCCACCGGAGTGGGAAAAACAGAGCTGGCCCGGGCCCTGGCAGAATTTCTTTTTGACGATGATAAAGCCATGGTGAGACTGGATATGTCTGAGTACATGGAAAGGCACACGGTCTCCCGGTTGATCGGTGCCCCTCCAGGATATGTAGGCCATGAAGAAGGAGGACAGCTCACAGAGGCTATCAAAAGAAGACCTTATTCCATCATTCTTTTGGATGAGATTGAAAAAGCGCACAATGATGTTTTCAATATTTTGCTCCAAATCCTGGATGACGGCAGACTCACAGACGGGAAAGGAAGGACCATTGATTTTAGAAACACCATCATCATCATGACATCCAACCTGGGAAGTCAGGTGATCAAGGAATTGAGTCCGGATTATGAAAAAATGGAGCAGAGAGTAAAGGAAATTCTGGATAATCACTTCAGGCCAGAATTCCTGAACAGAGTGGATGAGGTGATTATTTTTAAAGCTTTGTCCCAGGAAGTGATATTAAAAATCCTGGATATCCAGATAAACCAACTGAAGAAACGGCTCAAGCAAAAAAAGATCGACATTAAAGTGAGCGAGAAAGCAAAGAAACTCCTTGCAGAAAGAGGATTTGACCCAGTTTATGGAGCCAGGCCTTTAAAAAGAACCCTTCAAAAGGAGATTGAAAATCCTTTGGCTTTGAAGATATTAGAAGGTGAATACAAAAGCGGAGATATAGGAGATATCAGTGTGGATGAAAAGGGAAATTTAAAGTTTAAAAAAAGCTTAAAAATGGATTGACAAAAGAGAATAAATAGAGTAAACAAGTTAGAAACAGAAGGAGGTTTAAATGAAAAAAGCGATTGTGTTAGGCTCTAGTGTCCTGCTTTTATTCTCATCCCCTTTGGTGATGGCTAACGGACTCAACCTGAATGGTTTGGGTGCCAGAGCCATTTCCATGGGAGGAGCGTTTGTAGGACTGGCAGATGACTACAGTGCGGTTTTCTGGAATCCGGCTGGAGCAGCTAAGTTTAAGAATAAAACTCTGGGAATACATGGTGACTTGATTATGCCTACTGGGACCTATGAACTGACCATGGGAGGGTATACATTCATTGATGCCCAGGCAAAAGCAAACGCCTATCCTTCAGGAATTGCAGCCTATTATCATCCTCTATCAGATAAATTAGTGGCAGGAATCGGGATTTACACCCCTTCAGGACTGGGAGCTGAATGGGAGGGCTCGGATTTTTATGTCCCCCTCCTGAATCCTATCCAAAGCCAGCCTTATAAAACAGAGAGTTTTTTAGGGGTGGTAACCATTGCTCCTATGATTGCTTACCAGATAAGTGAGGCGGTTTCTGTGGGAGCTTCGCTCAACATCAACTATGGCTTTTTTAATTTGAGCCGTTGGGCAGGAGGCACAGTAATACCTGTTCCTCCTTATCTTATTGATTTTGGTCAGTATGAAGAAAGTTCCACCGGCTGGGGCATTGGAGGAACATTTGGTGTTTTGGTTACTCCCAGCGATATGTTCAGTTTAGGGCTTACCTTAAGAACCCCCACTAAAGTGAGTATGTCCGGGGAAGCTTCGATCTCAAATTTTAGTGCTTTAGGACTTCCAGATGAATCCGAATTTGACAGAGAAGTGACTTACCCCATGTGGATTGCCGGGGGAGTGGCTTTTCATCCCATTGAAAATTTGACCTTTACTCTGGATGCCCAGTACACCAACTGGGCCAAACTGGATGAGCTGGAAACCGAATTCACTGATTCCCTATGGCAGGTGGTCATGGCAAATACAGCAGCAGATGTGATGGAGCTCAAATGGGAGGACTGCGTTCAGGTAAGGTTTGGGGCTGAATATGTACTGAATAAGATTGCGTTTAGAGCCGGATATTATTATGACCCGGCTCCGGCTCCGGATGAGACCATGAATGTTTTGATCCCCAGCTACACTTTTAATGCCTTTACCTTTGGGATCGGATACCGGCTGAATGGACTTCATGTAGATGCCATGCTGGAATATTTGATGGCTAAAGAAAGAGATATAGAAGCAATTGCGGAGAATGAACAGCCCGGGATTTACAACATGAGCATCATTGCTCCGGGTATTTCTATCTCTTATAGATGGTAAATATCCTGAATAGGTCAGGTTAGTTAGAAGTTCATCCTAGAAAAGAGCTTATCTTATTATCACAGGATTTTAGATGCTGTGTCTTTCTCTGCTTTTCATTGAAATCTTGATATGATCGAAAAAATGATGTAGTTTTTTATGAAGAGCCCAGTATTGAATAGAACAGGAGGAAGAATGAAAATACGAAAAGCTGTGATTCCAGCCGCAGGATTTGGAACCCGGTTTCTGCCTGCTACCAAAGCCCAGCCCAAAGAAATGCTCAATCTCATTGATAAACCTTTGATTCAGTACAGTGTGGAAGAGGCGGTCAGCTCAGGTATAGAAAACATCTGTGTCATTATAAGCAGAGGCAAATCCTCTATTGAGGATCATTTTGATAAGAGCCCTGAGCTGGAGGCTTTTTTAGAAAAAAAAGGAAAAAAGGATTTCCTCAAAGAAGTTCAAAGCATCTCTAATCTGGCGGAATTTTGTTACATAAGACAGAAACAGGCACTGGGATTGGGCCATGCCATATTAATGGCAGAGGAATTTATTGGCAAGGAACCTTTTGCAGTGCTTCTCCCCGATGACATATTCGACTGCCGAGTCCCGGCCATAAAACAGCTTATGGATGTCTATGAGGAATATAGTTCCTCTGTGATCATCCTGAAACGCATCAATCAAGAAGAGACCAAAAAGTATGGAGTCATTAAGCCTGAAAAGGTCAAACCAAGGATTTTTAAACTCACAGATATGATTGAAAAACCAGGGCCAGAGAAGGCGTTTTCCGACCTTGGAATCATAGGACGGTATGTTTTCTCTCCTCATATTTTTGATGCCATAAAAAAGACTAAGCCTGACCACAGAGGAGAGATTCAAATCACAGATGCCATTAAAATACTTTTGGATAGAGAACCTGTATACGGATATCTATTTGAGGGCAGAAGATATGATGCCGGTGATAAGACCGGATTCATTCAGGCTACCCTTGAACTGGCACAGAAACGGCCCGAGTATAGAAAAATCATTCAAGATTACCTAAAAAAATAGGGTGTCGGCTTTTTTCAGAAATTGCAGACCGGCTTATACTTTTCAATAAGTTTAGTGAGAAGCTTTGCTCTTTCCTCATTGGTCGATTGAGGCATCTCAAAAAAAGCAATGTAGAGATTGGAAAGAGACTGAGAGTAGTTCATCCAGCATTTGAATTTTCTGTGCTTTTGATAGAACTTCATGTTATCTAGCCGGGGAGATTTTCCAAAATACAGTATCCGGTAAGAAGTGGGACTTTTTTTTGGATCGGGTCTCAGCATTATGGAATAAACGGCAGGTTTTTTCGGGGGTTCCCAAAAGGATAAAGAAGAAGGCCCTTTAAAAGCTTTATTCAACCATTTTATGGTCATTTATT
>CAYULB010000042.1:0-18489 GCA_964445575.1 uncultured Eubacteriales bacterium | reverse complement strand
AAGCAGATGCAGTGAGATCGGCTCGCCTGAAAGGTAAAATATGTATGCATAAAATAAAAGTCATAACAAGAATAAATGTAAAAATCATGATCTTGCTTATTAGATGTGTTAAAGGGAATGATTCATAATAATTTGCATGGAAATGCATACATGTTTTATGAATAATCAGGAGATCATTTGTTTGGCTTTATCCATCAGCTGGAGTGCTTTTTGTACCACCGGGTCTTCCATCCGGAAAACCTTCATTGCTTCTTCAATGCTCCACACTGAAGAGACCAGCTCTCTCTTGATCTCTCTTTTTATCTCAGATTCAGCTTCTGCAAAATCCTGCTCATCATAAGTAAAGCCAATATCCTCCAGATACTTTTTAAAGTCCTCTATAAATTCTGAAGTGACCTCTAAATCCTTTTTGATTTTGATCCGGCCCTGCACCTCAGAACTCCCTGACTCCTGGTCAGAAGGGAAGAGACATTTTTTAGACAGTTCAGTCTCTTTCTCCACAAATTTCCGGGCATAAGAAAAAAAGGTGCCTCTGGATAAAAGGAGGTAAGTCAGCCTTTGGTATGTGAAGGTGACTTCATAATCGGGAGAGATGCCCCCCTGACCCAAAACCTCTCTTCCCTGGTTGGTATAGGACACTTCTCTCTCCTCTGGCATGGCCTCTCTTCTCAAAATCCAGTCTTCTAGATTGCTGTAATCCCTCTGGATAGATCTGCCTGAGGGAGTATAGTACATGGCTGTTGTCAGGGCCAGGGCCGCTTCATGGGACACAGGAAATACAGTCTGGACAAGGCCCTTCCCAAAAGAGGTTTCCCCCACAATCACTGCCCGGTCATTATCCTGCAGGGCTCCGCTCACAATTTCAGGAGCGCTGGCACTTCCCCTGTTTATCAATACCACCACGGGCAGGTCCTCATACTGGTCCCCCTTGGTGGCGATGAACATTTTGTTGTACTGCTTTTTTCTCCCTTTTATGGAAACAATGGTGGCTCCCTCAGGTAAAAACTCATCTGTAATTTCCAAACACTGCACAAATGTCCCACCTGAATTATCTCTAAAATCAAGCACCAGGTTTTTCATCCCCTTTTCCTTCAGCGTTCTGACTTTTTCTTCGAATTCCTGGGTGGTGGTGGAAGAAAAATTCCTGATGTAAATGTAACCGGTTTCATGGTTGAGCATGAAAGCATAGGGGACACTGTGCAGGGGGATCTCTTCTCTGGTGATGGTGAACTCAAGAGGCTCGTCAAGCCCCTCCCGAATAATGGTGATGTTGACTATAGTGCCCTTTTCGCCCCTCAGTTTCAGCATGGCTTCATAGCTGGTAATGGGTTTGGTGCTCTCTCCTTCAATATGGGAAATGATATCCCCGGGCTGAATCCCCAGCCTGTAAGCAGGGGTTCCCTCTAGAGGAGATATGACCATCAGCCGGTCTCCATGCTTTTGTATCATGATCCCTAACCCGTAGTATTTCCCCTTGTAGTCTTCTTTTAAATTGCTGAGCCTTTCAGGGCCGAGAAAATAGGAATGAGGATCCAGAGTAGGGAGCATACCTTTGATGGATTCATAAATCAGTTCTTTTGTGTTGACTTGTTTGTAGTAGCTGTCCTTAATCACAGAGGCAATTTCAGCAGCTTTTTCTATTCCTTCAGACCACTGGTCTCTGTTCCAGAGCCAAACATTGATCAAAAGGAAAAGCAGGAGTGAAGCAGCAAATATCTTTTTCTTCATGTTTTTTTCCTGTTTGAATATTACCAAAGGGATTTCAAGTTGTAAAGCCAGCCCCGCACTGTAAACAAAACTTTGATTTGACTTATATCCAGAGACCAGTTATATTTCCATAGCAAAAACTGAACAAAAAAGGCCCAAATGTTTGGAAGCATCGGCGTTCCGGAACTCTTAGTCATCCTGGCAATTGCTCTGCTTATTTTTGGCCCCAAAAAACTACCCGAAGTCGGCCGGTCCATAGGAAGAGCCTTGCGAGAATTCAGAAAGACCTCAGATGAAATCAAAGGAAAAATCGAGGATGAAATCCAGGCTGAAGAATTTAAAGAGATCCAGAAGGATATCGATAATATAGGAAAGTCAGATTTCAGCAGTGACCCTTACCGGGAAACAGCCCCCGAACCTGAAGAAAAAGCCTCTCCCAAAGATAAAAAACCCGGGGAAAACGACCCTTTAAACAAAAACCACAAACAGGAAACCAAGTCTCATGAGGAAGGCAAAAAAAAGCCCTGACGGCATGACCTTCCTTGAACATCTTGAAGACCTCAGGAAAAGAATATTCTACTCTTTCCTTGCAGTGGTTATATCTGTTATCCCTGCCTGGTTTTTCCATAAACAGATCTTTGATATTCTTGCTGTGCCTGTAACACAGTACCTCCCCGAAGGAAAGTCTCTGGCTTTTACTTCTCTGGCCGCCCCGTTCATGCTTTACATCAAGGTGTCTTTCCTGGCAGCCATCATCGCTTCCTCCCCGTTTGTGTTTATTCAGCTCTGGTATTTTATCTCGCCGGGACTGTACAAAAAAGAAAGAAAAGCTGTGGTCCCTTTTGTTTTTTTTACCTCCTTGTTTTTTATTTCCGGAGCTGTTTTTGCTTATTTCATTGTATTCCCTTTTGCCGTCCGATTTTTCCTGTCTATGGGTGAAGGATTCGATCCTGTGATCACAGTGGATCAGTATTTCACCCTCGCTCTCAGAGTTATTTTAGGTATCGCTCTGGTTTTCGAACTCCCCACCCTGGTTTTTTTCCTGTCCAACTTTGGCATCATCACCGCAAGGATGATGATAAAATACTTTAAATACGCAGTGCTCATTGTTTTTATCATTGCCGCGATCATTACCCCCACTCCAGACCCCATAACCCAGAGTATTGTGGCTGTTCCCATGCTGGGGCTTTACGGCTTCAGCATTTTGATAGCCCTTCTTGTAGGCAAAAAAAGAAAGAAAAAGAAAAAAGAATCAGACGAGGACCTTGCCGGATAAATGACTCTGTTGAAAACCATAGGACTGACCGGAACCAATGCTTCGGGAAAGGGAGAAGCGGCTAAAATTTTTATAAAACATGGATACGACTACCTGTCTCTGTCCGATTTTTTAAGAGAGGAACTTCAAAAAAAAAGAATGAAAATAACCCGGGACAATCTGATATCCATGGGCAATAAAATGAGAGAAAAGCATGGTCCTGATATACTCGCTCAAATGGCTGTTAAAAAAATGACTGGAAAAACCGTGGTAGACAGCATCCGGAATCTCAAAGAAATAGAATACCTAAGAGCAAACACTGATTTTCTGCTTCTTTCCATTGACGCTCCTCCAGAAATAAGATTCCAGAGGGCCAAAAAAAGAGGGCGGCAGGAATCAGTAAAGAATTTCAAAGAATTCATCAAAAAAGAAAAAAAAGAAATGACGGATAAGGTCAAAGGCCAGCAGTTAAAAAAATGTATGGAAAATGCTGACTTCAGAATCATCAATCAAGGAACTCTCAAAGAGTTTCATAAAAAACTGGAAGTGTTCTTATGACCCGAAAAAGAGTATCAAAAAATCAGTATTACCTGAATATTGCAAGGGAAGTTTCGCGAAGAAGCACCTGCTTTAGAAGGTCTATCGGCGCTATTATCATAAATGACGACCAGATCATATCCACAGGATACGTGGGCGCTCCCAGAAAAACTAAAGACAGCTTTGAGCACGGAAGCTGCCTTCGGGACAAACTGAAAATCCCCCACGGCGAACGCTATGAACTCTGCCGGAGTGTTCATGCAGAGCAAAACGCCATTATCAACGCTGCCAGGGCCGGGGTGAGTCTTCTGGGTGGAGATATGTACATCTACGGAAGCAAATATAAGACTGGAGAGCCCATCAATGCCTTTCCCTGCTTCATTTGTAAGAAAATGATCCTGAATTCAGGACTCAATAGAGTCATATGCTCCACACAAGACGGGGGGATGAAAATCTTTAAGGTCGATGACTGGGCCAAAGAATGGAGAGAAAAAGATATCATTGACACAGAAAATCAGTATGGGAAAAAGTAAATTGTGAATGGTGAATGGAGAAAAGGAATGAGGCATAAAAATTCTAAACTCTTTACTTTTGTAATTTTATTGATAGCGATGGCTCTGCTTGGCCCAGGTTACTCTCAGGAAAAAGAAAAAAAAGAACCTGAAAAGAAACAGCCTGCCTCCCTATTAAATCTTCTCAAAATCAGCCCTTGTGATGAATCCATAGATTATGTCCAAAACAAGACCCAATTTCAACTGCACACCCTTCTCACTGAACAAAGACATCCGGCTACCTGGAACCTGAGCGAGGTGATCCGAAAAGACTGTACTGCCGGACTGGAAATGCTGCTGAAAGTGGACCAGGATATTGTTGATAAGCTCAACCAGCTTTCTCAAAACACAGAAAACCTGGAGACAGCTGTTGAAGCCGTGAAATCCGCCCTCCTTTCCGGAAATAAAATATATTTATACGGATGCGGAGCCACAGGCCGGCTGGCAAAACAGATGGAAAGCACATTCTGGAGACCTTTCTGGAGAAAATTAAAAAGCCAGAACAGAATATGGGAAAAGTTAAAGAACACCTTAGGAGAAAACAGTGAAGACAGGCTCATAGGAGAAATGACCGGAGGAGACAGAGCCCTTATAAGTTCTCTGGAAGGATTCGAAGACCTTCAACTGATCGGAGAACTCCAGTTAAAAGAACATCATATCAAAAGGGGAGACGTGGTCCTCTGTGTGACCGAAGGGGGGGAGACTTCCTCTGTCATCGGAACCATATTATTTGCTCTGGAGCAGTGGAAAAATTCCCCTGATTATACTCCTGAGAAAAGCAGCAAAAAATTATTTTTCATTTACAACAATCCTGACGAAAACCTGATGCCTTTCACCCGGAGCAGAAAAGTGCTCACAGAAAAAGGAATAACAAAAATAAACCTCACCACAGGCCCCCAAGCGATTACTGGCTCCACCCGGATGCAGGCCACCACAATTGAGACCTATGTAGTGGGCCATATTATCCAAACGGCGATTGAGCAGACCCTACGAGAATTTTTATCCAAAAAAGAAATGGCAAAACTTGGATTCGAAGAAAACACAGAGCTTAAAAACAGGCTAAAGGAATTTGAAACCCTATTAAAGCAGGTCAAAAGAGCTGTGGAAGAAATATCAGAACTCACCCGGCTTGAGGCTAAAACATATGAATCCGGACGTTTTTCCACTTATTTTGCCTCCGATGGATTGATTACGGTTTTTATAGACAGCACAGAGAGAAGCCCAACCTTTCGTCTTTATCCCCTGGATACAGTTGACCAGAAAGAACGCAGGTCATGGATCCAGGTTTGGACCGATGCTCAGGACCTGGAGAAAGCCTGGACTGCCTTTCTCAAAAGACCCTTCAAGGGACTTTCTTATGACTTCTATAAGGAGCCTTTCCAAACCCAGATACAAGACCCCTTCCTTAAAAAAGCAGCGCTGGAAAGCTTGAAAAACGCAGGAAATGACCAGAAATACCTCTACGACTTTTCCTTTTCCGCTTCCAATATTGAAAAGAGAGGCCCTCAGCCCGGAGACTTAGGAGTTCTGGTGTCTGTATCACCCGAAGAAGAGCTTTTTGAGAAAAAAGAATCCAGCTTCCTCAGATTCATCGATCTTTTTAAGAAACAGAAATCAAATGTGGCTGTTCTGTGTGTTTCAAACAGGACTCAGAAAAAAATCGACCGGGTCATCCAAAAAATCCCTGATTTTGAGCCTGAATCTGAAGACGTGAAAGTGACCATTTACACAGAAAATAAAAACGATCCTTTCAACCTTAACCAGCACACCGCACTGAAAATAACCCTCAACGCTCATTCCACAGCAGTCATGGCACTTCTAGGAAAAGTAGTGGGCAACACCATGACCAATGTCAGCCCCAGCAACCTGAAGCTGATCGGAAGGGCCACCTACCTCATCCAATCTCATTTGAATGATGTGCTCAGAAGTCCGGAATGGGTTGAAAAAAACGGAATATTCAAATCCATTTCCTACGGAGAAGCAAACGCTGTTCTTTTTGAATCCATAAATTTCTTAAAAGGGGGTAGAGTAAAGCCGGGGCAAACCGCTGAAGTAGCGCTTTCCATAATCCGCATCCTCGAATCTATACGCCAGAAACAAGGAATATCTCAGGAAGAAGCCTTTAAAATAGTCCAGGAAAAGGGCCTGCTTCAATATCTTTCCGATGCTAAGTCTCCGAATCAATAAAAGCCGCTCTGCAAAAAAAATCTTTGTGGCTCTTTTTTGCCTCATCATGTTCACCTGTCTCGTCTTTCTCTTCATCAAGCCAAAACTCAGAGAACAAAGAGTGATTCTGGGGAACGAAAGGCTGGTTTCTCAATATCTTTCAGAACTACAGGGGAAAAGTCTGGGTCTGGTGGTAAACCATACTTCCAGACTTGCTGACGGGACCCATCTGGTGGACTCACTTCTGGAAAACAGAATGAATGTCACCTCCCTCTTTTCCACAGAACATGGATTTCTCGGAGACCAAGAAGCAGGCCAAATTATAGAGGACAGCAGATACAAAGGAATCGATATTTACAGTCTTCATGGAGCCTTTAAAAGGCCCTCCCCTGAGCAGATCAAAAACCTGGATGTCCTGGTTTATGATATCCAGGATGTGGGATCCCGGTTTTACACCTACATCACCACCATGAAATACATGCTGGAGGCAGCTCATCAAGAAGGAATTCCTGTTTATATCCTAGACCGCCCCAATCCCACAGGAGGCCAAATCATTGAAGGTCCTCTTCTGGACATGAAGCTGGAGTCTTTCACAGCGTCCTGTCCAATTCCCATTCGCTACGGTATGACCTGCGGGGAACTGGCACTGATGATGAAAGGAGAAAACTGGGTCCCTTCGCAAACGGACATCCGGGTGATTGAAATGAAAGGGTGGAAAAGAGAATTTTTCTGGGAAGACACCGGACTTCCCTGGATTCCTCCCTCGCCTAATATCCCTAAACCAGACACGGCTCTGGCTTACCCGGGAATAAGCCTGATGGGAGGAATCGGACTCAATCACGGTATAGGAACTCAAAATCCTTTCCTCCAGTTCGGAGCCCCCTGGCTTGAGCCAGAAATCTTCACTGAAAATCCCGACATAAAAGCCTTCCCCGGGATAAAACTTTCTCTTCTCGAGTACACTCCCCGTTCCATTCCCGGGAAAACCGCTTACCCCCCTTATAAAGACAGGCTCTGCAAAGGGATTGTCGTCTCCATTGAAGAGAAGAGGGCATTCCATTCTGTCGACTTCACTTTATTCCTCATTAAAAAATTAAAGGACCATTACCCGGACAGAATCAGAGTCATAACAGAAAGATTTGACAGTCTTTTTGGAAATGAATGGCTGCGGTGGTACATCGAAGACCGGCTTTCCTACGAAAAACTGAAAGAGCTCATTGAAAAAGATGAACAAAGCTTCCGCCAGCAAAGAAAACCCTATCTCCTTTACTGACCTGAAGGGAACACAAGCCACATGCCTTAGCCCCTCCATAAAATTCAGGTGTGGCTGAAGCGACATTGAAGATACTGTGAATGGGGAATGGTGAATGGTGAGTTGTGAATTGTGAGTGGTGAATGGTGAATGGTAAAATGTACTATTTGCTATTTACTGTTCTTTTCTTTACTCTTCCATGATAATCTCTTTGACCCGCATAAGCTGGACCTGGTAGGACCTTTCCATTTCTTCGAGGCGTCCTGATATATAATTTATAGTCTCCTTTAGATTGGGGATCAAGATGTGCTCCAATGCGTTGACCCGGCGTCGGGTTGAATCTATCTCTCTGGCAAGTATCCGGACAGCTTTCCACAGGCGGGCGATCTCCATCAAATCCTCCAGCAGCTCCTGCATTTTTTTCAATCCGATATCCATCTCGCTTTCGGTATTGAAAAAATCATAATCAGAAATCGCTAGTTCTTTAAGCTTGAATCTGGGTATGGAGAGATTGAAAATCCTTTCAGTCCCTACCTCTAAACTCAAGTCACCATCCGGGATGAACTTTTCTAACTGCTCTCTGGAATCCTTGGTCCGGGCTAAAGCAAAAGAAATAAAGATTTTGTTGAGTTTTTCAGTGACTTCCTGCTGGAGCTCATTCAGCCTTTTCATCAGCTCAAGAAATCGCCTCATGATCTCTTCTAATTTGTCTTTGAGCAGCTTGTGCCCCCGTTCTGCTAGTTTAATGCGTTTTCGGAGACGCAGGAGCTCCATCCGGTTGGGATTGATGTTCAATCTCATTTTTCTTCTGGATAATATTTTTCCAAATATTCAGGACTGATTCTCTTTAGTTCGGCTCTGGGAACCATGTGCAAAAGCTTCCAGCCAAGGTCCAGGGTCTCTTCAATGGTCCGGTCCTGAGTATCACCCTGACGAACAAACTCATCTTCATACCTGTCAGCAAACTCCAGATAAACTTTATCCATATCTGAAAGAGCTGCTTCTCCTAAAATAAGGGCCAGCTCTCTGGCTTCCTTCCCTCTTGCATAACAGGCAAAAAGCTGGTTTAAAACATCAGCATGGTCCTCTCTGGTTTTCCCCTTCCCGATTCCCTTATCCTTAAGCCGGGAAAGACTGGGAAGAACATCCACGGGAGGATAGATTCCTTTACGGTGTATCTCTCTGCTCAGCATAATTTGTCCTTCAGTGATGTATCCAGTCAAGTCAGCAATGGGATGAGTCTTGTCATCCTCTGGCATGGTGAGTATGGGAATGTAGGTGATGGATCCTTTTTTCCCTTTGATGCGGCCGGCTCTCTCATACATTGAAGCTAAATCCGTATAGAGATAGCCTGGATAGCCCCGCCGTCCTGGTATTTCCTTGCGGGCCGCGGAAATCTCTCTCAGGGCTTCAGCATAAAAAGTATAATCCACCATGATAACCAGGACATGCATGTCCAAATCAAAGGCAAGGTACTCGGCACAAGTCAAGGCCAGCCTGGGGGTAGCGATCCGCTCTATGGGAGGTTCATTGGCAAGATTTAAAAACACCACAGACCTCTCCAGAGCACCGGTATCCCTGAAGTCTTCAATAAAAAAATTCGCTTCTTCAAAAGTAATGCCCATTCCTCCAAACACCACGGCAAATTTTTCTTTTTTTCCCAATACTTCAGATTGTCTGGCAATTTGAGCTGCTATTCGGGAATGGGGGAGGCCGCTCCCTGAAAAAATAGGGAGTTTCTGACCTCTGACCAGAGGATTCATGCCATCAATGGACGATATTCCAGTCTGAATAAACTCCGAAGGATAATCCCTGGCCTGAGGATTGATGGGCCTTCCGTTTATATCAAGCTTTTCTCTGGCAATGATCTCAGGGCCTCCGTCTTTGGGGTAGCCGGAACCGTCAAAGATTCTTCCTACGATTTCTTCCGATACCCCCAGTTTCTGGGAGTGCCCTAAAAATCTCACCTTGGATTTATTGATATTCAGCCCGGTGGTCCCTTCAAAAACCTGCACCACTGCTCTTTCAGTGGAAATATCCAGGACTTCGCCCCTGCGAAGCTGACCATCCGGGGCTTCTATCTCCACCAGTTCTCCGTATTTGACTTCCTCAATCTTCTCCACAATCACCAGGGGCCCCACAATATTGGATACAGTTAAATATTCCTTATGCATTTTTCAATCATCCTTTTTTCTTTATCAGTTCTTTAAACGCCTCATCCACTTCAATAAATACATCATGGACAGATTCTTCTTCCTCTTCTCCTTCTTCTGGGAGAAACTTCATCTTTGAAATCTTTTCTCTGACCTTCAATTTTATGATTTCTTCTAATTCAATTCCCTGATCAAGAGCTTCCAGGCCCTGATGATGAAAATGAATGATCACTCTCAGCATCAAATACTGTTTTCTTAAAGTGGTGTAAGTATCCTGGGGATGAAATGCATTTTGATGGAGAAAGTCTTCCCTTATCGACTTTGCTGATTCAAGGACCAGGCGGTCCCTTTCTGAAAGGGACTCCACTCCCACCAGTCTTGCTATTTCCAGAAGCTCGGATTCTTCTTCCAGAAGCCTCATGGCTTCCTGCCTGATTTCACTTAAATCTTCAGCCGCTTCTTCCCGCCAGTAGTCTTTTATATTATCCACATATAAAGAATAGGAATTCTGCCAATTTATAGCGGGAAAATGCCTTTCGTTAGCTAATTTGTCATCAAGCGCCCAAAAAACTTTGACCACTTTGAGCGTGGACTGTACAACCGGGTCGGATAAATCTCCTCCTGGCGGAGAAACAGCTCCGATAACACTCAGCGCTCCCTCCCTGCCATCAGAACCCAGACACACCACCTTCCCGGCTCTTTCATAAAACTCAGCCAGTCTGGAGGCAAGATAAGCAGGATAACCTTCATCACCGGGCATCTCTTCCATCCTACCGGATATTTCTCTCAGAGCTTCTGCCCACCGGCTGGAAGAATCCGCCATCAGAGCTACTGAATAACCCATGTCTCGAAAATACTCTGCAATGGTCATGCCTGTGTAAATGGAAGCTTCCCTGGCAGCCACTGGCATGTTTGAGGTGTTGGCTATGATGATAGTCCGCTCCATCAATGGCCGGTCTGTGGAAGGGTCTTTGAGCTCGGGGAAGCTCAGCAGAAGGTCAGCGACTTCATTCCCCCGTTCCCCGCAGGCCACAAACACAATGACCTGAGCATCAGACCATTTGGCTAACTGATGCTGGACCACGGTCTTGCCGCTCCCAAAAGGCCCGGGGACACAAGCGGTCCCGCCTTTTGCCACAGGAAAAAGGGTGTCCAACACTCTCTGCCCGGTTATCAGGGGAGTCATCGGCATCATTCTTTGTTTGACTCTCCGGTTTTTCCGGATAGACCAAACTTGAAACAGACGGATTTTATGCTGACCCCCTTTATTTTTAATGACCGCTGCCTCCTCTTTGATGGTCATTTTGCCCTTTTTTATATCCTGTACTTCACCCTTCAATCCTGGAGGCACCATGATTTTGTGTTTTATAAGAGGAGTCTCTTCGACTTCCCCCAGAAAATCCCCCTCTTCAACCTCCTGACCCTTTTTAACAGAAGGCTTGAATTCCCATTTCTTTTCTCTGTCCAAATGAGGGACTTCGATTCCTCTTGTCACAAAATCTCCTTCTTTTTCCCTTATCACATCCAGAGGACGCTGGATTCCATCAAACACCGAACCGAGCAAACCCGGTCCCAGCTCCACACTCAACGGCTCACCGGTTAAAAGCACCGGCTCCCCAGGACCGATGCCTGTGGTGTCTTCATAAACCTGAATGAAAGCTTTATCCTCTCTCAGCTCAATGATCTCTCCGATAAGCCCCATGTCGCCCACTCTGACCATATCATACATCTTGGCTCCCAGACATTCTGAGGCCACTACCAGAGGCCCTGCGGTTCTAATTATCCTTCCTTTTTTCATGGTTTGTCTTTCCCTTTAATGAGAGAATCAGACCCTACGGCCTTAACAGAAAGGTCTTTCATCTCCCTTTTAAGAATATCAGATGCTTCTCTGTAATCAGAAAATCCTGCAATGACCGGACAAAATTTTTTCTCCAGTTTATCAATCTCAATTTTTAAGGGTTCCAAAAATCGATCCTGAACCAGGCAAAGAGCGATCTCTTTGTCCTTTAATTCTTTTAAAATGTTTTTGGCTTCCTCTCTATTTTCTGGAGTATACACTTTGATCCCCAAGGCCCTCAAGGGCATAACCAAATCCGCTTCTCCCATTATCGCTATCTTATCAAACATAGGTGAGGCTGATCCTTTTCTTTAATATCTCGGCTGGAATATGATTCATCTTTCCCACACCCACCAGCCGAAACAAATCAAGTTCTTTCTTTTTGGAAAGAAAATAAGAGAAAACAGGTTCAGGGCCAAACACCACATACCTGGATTTCCTCAAGTACTCCATGAGAAAATCTTCAAACCCTCTTTCCATCTCCACAAAAGACTCCTCCACTTCAAGGGCATCAGCTCCATTACTCCAGACCTCAAAATAAGGGCTGTTCTTTAGAGCTTCACTGATATCGGCAAAAGAAAGGTCCAAAAATTCCTTTATTCTTTCCGTGGGGATAAATCCCCCCTCCATTAAAATGGACCCCAGCTTTTCCGGACCCAGCCCCAAGTATTTGATTCTGGCCAGCATTTTAAGATTCCCAAGGTCTATTCGATGGCGCACATATTCCGTAATAAAAAAATATCCGGTTTCTTCGGCCCTGGCCAGAGCTTCTTCAGGAGCGTATTCATAATCAATCACTTTCCTTACTTTTCCCTCCAGGAAGAGGCCAGATAGAGAAAAGAGCAGTCCTTCTTGTTCTCTGCTAAGAAAAGCATCCAGCTCTTCTGTATCGTTTATCTTATCTGTCTCCTCCAAAAATGAGCCCGCATCAAAGATGAGCTTCAAAGCCGAAGAGAAATCTTCTTCTTCCGCACTTTCCAGAAATACATCTCTTGAAATAAGTTTATTCTCTAAAGCACGGACTCTTCCTACGGCAAATGCATAATCCAGCCGGGAAACTTTCATAACTTTAATTCCTCAGCAATCTGTCCTTCCAGCAAAGACCGGAGTTCCTCCTTCAATTTCTCCTTATCCAGAGTCCCCTGTTCTTGACCGTCTTTGGTGATCACAGTTTTTTTCAGGGATTCTCTTCCCTTTAAAGCCTGGTTAAAAGCTTCTTCCAGAATGTCATCGATTATCTTTTTTTTGCAGAAAAGAATCTTCATCCTTTTTTCTAACCGGGCTTGGGTCATGATCCGGGTTGCTTCCATTTCTGCCCGGTGCTTTTCCTCTGCGCTATAATCTTTGGCTTCCTCAGATGCTTGCTGCTCTGCTTTTTCTTTGATCTTCTCTGCTCTTTTCTTGCTTTCTTCAATAATCTGGTGAGCTTCGGCTTCACCTTGAGCATTTATTTTTTTTAAAATCTCTTCCAAACCCATTTTATGGCTCTAAAAACTATAACTGGATCCCGTTCAGCAGTATGATGGTGATGAGCAGTCCTAAAACAGCATAGGTCTCAACCAATGCTGCAAAAATCACTGGCTTCATCATATCTTTGGGCTGTTTTGCTACCATATAAACCCCGGAAGTGCATACTTTCCCTTGGTGAATTCCAGACAGCAGGCCAGTGAACGCAATCGGCAAACAAGCAATGAGTATCTGCCATCCCTGATAAACTGTGGGCATCACCACTGAGCCCCCTGCTAATCCCACTTTTAAAATCACCAAAAAGGCACTGAGAAAACCGTATATCCCCTGAGTCCCGGGAAGGGCTACCAGCAGGAGAAGACTTCCGAACTTTTCTGGGTCTTCACTCAGCACTCCGCTGGATGCCTGCCCTGCCAAGCCGATTCCGATTGCCGATCCAATCCCTCCAAAAATGATAGCCAAGGCTCCGCCCAGTATAGCTAATGTCAGACCTAACTCCATCTTGACCTCCTTTATTCAAGCAAATGTATTCAATAAATAAAATTCATTTATGTAAACTCTGTATACTCGTTTTCCAATTGAAAAGGTTGAAACGGCTGTCCGCCTGAATCAAAAAACTTGCTGAAAAATTCCACAAACTGCAAGCGCATGGAATGAACAAACCCGCCGAGAAAGCTTATCCCCAGATTAAAAAGATGCCCGATGATAAAGATCAAAGCCGCAAACAGCCATCCTATCCAGGGAATGCCCAGAGCACTCTGGCAGAGAGTGTTGACCACCATGGCGATAACCGTTGTCGCCATCCCCAGAGCCAAAAGACGGGAGTAAGAAAGCACATCTGAAAGATAGCGGGATATATCATACAAACTGTAAAGACCCCCGAAAAATCTCAATATGGGATTCCGGTTCGGCGAAGCAAAAAACACAATTCCCAGAGCCCCTCCGATAGAGATAAATCCCCATACAGGGACTTTGGTTAACAGATACAGGACCAGACTGGGAAGCAAAACCAGCCATCCTCCCTGAACAAAAAAAGCATTCAAATACTTCTTTTGTTTGATGTTTGAAACCATTTTTAATAAGGTGCCAAACCAAACCTGTATAAATCCCAGGGCTAAAGAAAGAATCAGAAAAGACAGAGGTTCATTGAGGGGATCTATGACCATCAATTTATCAACTGGAAATCCGAACCATCCTCCCACCATACTTCCTAGAAACACATTGGCCACGCCCACTATAGCCAGAAGCTTTAAAAAAAGCTTCAAGCCCCCTTTTGGTTTGGCAAATCTGATGTAAAGCAGGCTGAGAACAGTGACCAGCAGTCCGTAACCTGCTTCACTCACAGTCAATCCCAAAAACACAAAAAAGAAGGGAGCTAAATACATGGTGGGGTCCAGAGATCCTTTGCTGGGAAGACCATACAGCTTGGTGACAATCTCAAAAGGCTTTCCCACGGCTGGATTATCCAGCACCACAGGAGGAATCTCATCTGGAAGGGGTATCCTGAAGAAATATTCAACAGATTCTGAATACGGCTTCATTTTCTTCTTGAATCTTTCAATATCTTTATCCTGAATCCAACCTTCCAGAAAAAACGCAGCCTTTGTTTCGCCCATAAAACCTGAAAATTTATTTTTATTCCGCTCGTTTAACAAAACATCATAAACCTGCATTAATTTTTCCCGGTATTTCAAGCTGAGCTCTTTGGACTGTTGATCAATTTTAGCAGCTTCCTCCTGTCCCTTTTTTATTTCCTGTTTCAATTTTTTTATCACATCCCCAACCAGGTCAGACTCTGCCGCTCTTTTTAAAACAGGCTCGGTGAAATAAAAGGGATTGAAAGAGATCTCCTTGAGCGATTCTTCGAATTCCTCTTTTTTTTCGCCCCAGTATATCACTAAAATTATGACTTCTCTTTTTCCTTTATGGATCAGACTGAACCATAATTCCTGTTCCTCCCGGATTTTTTTTAGGTTTTCTAGTTGGGACAAAGGTAGGGTTCCCAGCTGCATTTCTGTTAATTCAGTGGGGCGGACATTTTTTATGGGAATGTCTAAATCCAGAAAGGATTTTAATATTGATTTTTCTCTTTCTAAATACTTATTTCTGGATAAAATATCTTTTTTGGTTTTTTCCAGTTTCTCTGCTTTTTCTATGACCGAAACATAGTCGAACTTCAACACTTCTTTTCTCTGTGACACAGCCAGTTTTGGTTTTTCCAATAAAATTTTTTCTGCCAGCCCTTTCTCTTCCCATTTAGAGAGAAAATCTATGGTGTGAGAAAGTTGAAACAAACCATGGTCAAGCTGTGACTCTTCTTGAGGGGATACACTCAGCCCCAATTTATCATAATCAGTCTTTTCTATCTGAATAAGGCCCTGTTCTTGAAGGGAGGAAAGAAAATCCATTTTTACTTCGGAATGACCTATGATCTGGACTTTTTTTATATCAGCAACAGCCATTTATCAAATCTCTCCGCTTTCCAAATAATTTCTGATCTGCTCAACCACTTTTTTTACAGCGCCTTTTTTTTGCTTTTCAGCCTTTTTATTCAAATCAGAAACTTCTTTCTCGGCTTCTTTTTTTATCTTCTCTGCTTGCTTTTTTGCCTTTTCAAGGAGAGCTTCCCGGTTTTTTTTAGCCTTTTTTTTGGCATCTTCCAAAATTCTTTTTTTTATCTCTTGGGCCTTTTGCTGGGCTTCCTGAATGATTTTCTGAGAAGTCTCCTCACGCGCAGCCTGTATTCTTTTATGGAGCTGTTCCTCAGCTTTTTTTATGTCTTCTAAAGCTTCTATGGAAGAACTGCCTCTCTTTTCCATTTCTTTTTCCTTTCCTTTCACTTCTTGTTTATCTCAATCTGCGCATTTCACATTTTGCATGGTTTGTTTTATAGGATTATAAAGCAACATGAATCAATTGAAAAGATTTTCTGTTAGAAAAAAGAGGCAACCTCCCTATCAAAGGAAAAAGTCATGCTGAAGATAATAGGCCTTGGGGTCGCATTTTCTCTGTCTTGCTATTCTCTCTAATTCTCTAAATGGAGATTTGTAATCAAAATGAGCATAAAGAAACAGAACATAAGCCCCTTTATTCAGCAAATCTTCCACCAGGTCATATTCCACCGGATTCTCAAGATGAATGATCAACCCTCCTCCACTAAGGCTCGCACTCTGGCAGATATCTAACAGTAAAAGCCGTTGTTCTTTGTCTATAGATTTTTCACAAATGTGTATCCAGGCCTCTTTGCTTCCAATA
Organism: uncultured Eubacteriales bacterium; assembly: GCA_964445575.1. GTDB lineage: Bacteria > Acidobacteriota > Aminicenantia > Aminicenantales > Aminicenantaceae > WJMT01. The sequence goes on along the minus strand of CAYULB010000042.1, from coordinate 2,309 downwards.
TCTATAAACAGAGGGTCTAAAGGGCCGTGGTGATAATAAACCAGCTGTGTACCCCCTTCCTGACATCCGAGAGCAAGTTCTTTTATCTGAGCCAGCTCTCTGCTGACTTCCCTGCTGCTCACATAAATAAGAGCTCTGCTTCTGGCAAGGGTTAAAAGCCCAGAAAAAACAGAAGATTCTGATTCCTCTTCTTTCTCAAATGTCCCAGTATGCAGATAGGTAAAAAGAGAATTTTCCTTTTTGCACTTCCTAGCCAACTCTTCCAGCTCTGTAAAATCTTTTCTTGTCTGATCATCTGTGTACAAATCAATGCCAGATTCAATAAGCCACATCAAATCAATCTTTTCAAACCGGCCTGTATCCATAAGACGGAAACGGAATCCCTTTTTTCGACACATCTCAGCAGCATCAGCAATCCAGTAATAGTCATACTGGTCATCTCGAACTGTGATATTCCGGCCTTTGGCTGCTGCATCCAGCAGTTCGAAGCCTTCAGTCAAAACATCGGGGCTGGTGTCTTTCAGTTCTTTTTTTTGTTTCTCTTCTTCCATTTCATATATCCGTAAGTTTTTAATTTTATGGATATCCATTATGACAAATTGGTTTGTTCAAGTAAAGCTTCTTGAAAAAAGATAAGCCTTATTCTATTATCGAAAAAGGGATTTTAAAAAATGAAAAAATGTATGGTGCTTTTTTCCGGGGGCATTGACTCCACCACCGCTCTATTCTGGGCAAAGGAAAAATATGATAAGGTCCACTCCCTGACCTTTGACTACGGCCAAAGGCACAAAATCGAAATCAAGCTCTCTCAGCACCTAATAAATAAAATCGGAATCTCCCAAACTGTTTTGACCCTGGATCTGACTCAAATCGGGGGCTCCTCTCTTACCGACAAAAACATCCCTGTCCCGGATTATGACCCAAACAAAAAAAACTCCCAAAAACTCCCTTCCTCCTATGTGCCCTTTAGGAATGGAATCTTTCTTTCCTTAGCGGCTGCCTGGGGAGAAGCCCATGAAATATATGAGATTATAAGCGGATTTAATGTGATCGACTCTCCTGATTATCCGGACACTCGGAAAGAATTTGTGGACGCTATGGAACAATGCCTCAACATTGGGACTTCAGCAAGCAAAAAAGACCAAAAATTCCAAATCACAGCTCCTTTTACCCAGAAGAAAAAATCAGAAATCATCCAACTGGGACTTTCTCTGGGAGCAGATTATTCCTATTCCATATCCTGTTATAAAGGAGAGGAAATCCCTTGTTTCAAATGTCCTGCCTGCCGGATGCGGCAAAAAGCATGGAAAGAGGCAGGAGCGAAAGACCATCTTATCCAAAGACTTGAAAAAGAGGGGAAATTATGAGCTGGATACTCAAAGTCAAAGACAAATTTCAGGCAGCCCATTTCTTAAAAGGATATGAAGGCAAGTGCGAAAAAATACACGGCCATACCTTTTATGTTGAAGTTCGGGTGCGAGCAAAAAGCCTGGAAAAAACCGGGATCGGGATTGATTTTAAGCTGATCAAACAGGCTTTATCTGAATTAATGCCAGACCATAGTCTCTTAAATGAAGTCTATGACTTCAATCCGTCCGCAGAGAATCTGTCCCGGCATTTTTTCAATGAACTAAAAAAGAAGTTTCCGGTCAAATCCATCACGGTATGGGAATCTGAAGATGCCTCAGCCACATATTCTGAAGACAACTGAGATCTTTTCATCCATTCAGGGTGAAGGCCTGCGTCAGGGAGAACCCACTCTGTTCATAAGACTGACCGGATGCAATCTCAGGTGTGATTTCTGCGACACCAAATACGCCTGGGAAGGGGGAGAGCGGCTCCGTGTGGAGGAAATTATAAAAAGAATAAAGACTGAAAAACAGGAATTTCCTGCCCCGTGGGTGTGTTTGACCGGGGGAGAACCTCTTATCCAAGACTTAAAGCCATTAACAGAGGCCATCAAAATATTGGGGATGAAAATCCAGATTGAAACCAATGCCACCCAATATCAAAAACTCAATGTGGACTGGTATACCCTATCTCCAAAGCCCCCTGATTATTTCTTTCAGCCTGAATACAAAGAGTTAGCCAAAGAAGTGAAGCTGGTGGTGACCAAAGAGCTAATTATCCAAGTGATTCAGAAGCTAAGAAATGAGTTTCCCGAGAGAATTCCCATTATCTTACAGCCGGAATCCAATCAAAAACGGAGCAGGGATAAAGGAATGAAGCTGCTTAAGAAAGCCTTAAGGAAAGGAATGAAAAACATTAAAGTCTCACTCCAACTGCATAAAATCTATGGAATTAAATGA